>DCKD01000046.1 GCA_002320245.1 Lachnospiraceae bacterium UBA1683 | reverse complement strand
TCCGAGTTTTCGGACAGTCTCCCCTCGCGGCAGTCACCAAATATCCATGCAAGCATGGCTACTTGGCTCATTGCCCGCGGGAATAAACGTCAGGCAGCATTCCATTTGGGCAGCGCTACGTTCCTTATATTATCATACTCATATCTACACGCTAAATTAAATGAGACGAGATTTGTACAAAAAAACATAAATTGGGGACGTAGTAAACCACTTTACTACGTCCCCAATCTAAGGTAAGGGTGTCCCTTTTTTACATTGGCTGTGTCCCATTTTCAATCTTCCATCCACATTTCGGGCAGAAATTCTGTCCCAGTTCTATCGCATTACCACAATCGGGGCATATTCTTTTCTCGGAAGTATCCTCCACCTTCGGGATTTCACCAACCGGTCCGGTTGATGACCCTTCCGTTGCCGCAGTTCCGGTTACCACAGCCTCGGCTGTCTTATTCCCGGCGGCAGCCGTTTCGACATTTACTGTTTCAGGTTTCTGCTCTGACACCGCAGAAACCATCTCTACAGCTTCGCCTTCCACAAGCTTCTCCTCCCGGAACTCCTGTTCTTCTTTAATACGCTCTTTTTCATCTTGCGCTGCCTTTACTTTTCTCGCCGCAACTTTTGTTTTCACAAAGTCTCTCAATGTCTTTTTTTCCGGAAGCCTGCCACCGCAATTTGGACAAAATATATCTTGCTCCCCAACAGCCGCTCCACAAATCTGACAAACTTTTGCTGCAAACGGAGCTATCGCTTCCGTCTGTATTTCTGGCGTTGCCATCATTCTTGCTCCGCAATGGTTGCAATATTTCGAATGCTGTGGAACTTCCCGACCACAGTTTGGACAATATGTAGCTCCTTTTACAAGCCGCTTCTGTCCCTGATACTGAATCACCATCATCTTATTGTTCCAGACAGCATCACACCAGACTTTCAATTGCCCCTCCGCCTCACTGCCATGCATCTGATAATAGTATTCTCCCATCCGCCGGAAAATTTCATCCTGTTTCCGCTCCTCCTCTCTTATAATCCGGGAAAGTCTTGCGGATTTGCAGATGCCTTTTATTCTTCTTACAAGCTCACACCCCAACCGTGCCACTTTTTCATCTAAATTGTCATAAAATGCCATTCTCTGCCTTCTTTCTCAATCACTGTCTGAACCATTACTGCAAAACGGACATTCACAATTCACTTCTCTGCCTGACATGGATGCAGCCTGTCTCACAGCTTTCGGCAAAGGCTTTTCATCTCTCACTGAACCAGGCATCCTCCGCCTGTTCTGCGTCCGTATTTATCTTAAGTATAGTTTACTTGTACCCATAACGTCAAGCAATAACATCTTCTTACGAAATCAAAAAACTTTCCTGCTGAATCCCTTTTTTCGTCTCTATCATTAAATTGATTAATTCCTGCATACCTTCTACTTTTGTTTTTTCAATTTCCGCCATGTTTCTCCGCTAATTGGTTCCGCATAGTTTTCATATTTGATTTGGATTATAGGGGTAAAAATATTTGAATATGTCAAAAGGCGGATCTTTCCGAAATTGCGTCCGATGATGATGGATGTAGAAACATTTTCCGGAATGAAAATATTCTATTTCTTTGGGAGAATCGCCCTCCCCTCTCACATTCTCCAACGCATTTACCAGTTTCTACAGGAATGTTCTCTCCATCGGAGGAAAATAGCCATGGCTAAATTTTCTCTTAATACCACAACATCTCGAGAGGGAACTTTTTAAACTTTATCTACTCATTAACAAATAACAAAAGAATACTTAATATCTTCTTCTGCGCTGATATGGTAAGCATCTTCCACATCACTGCCCCAGCTGTCAATTCCGCCAACACCTCTCACTGCACCATAGACACATAAAACCGTTCTTCTTGCCGGCGGCAATTCCTCATGGTGTGTTGCGTTTTCTATCTCTTCTGCGGTATAAGGCAGACAGGAGAATGCAAATGCTTCGTCTGTTTTCTCAATTCGGAGTATCTGTGGGGAAATATCTGCTCTGCTGTTGTCAAGACTTGTATGTCTTGTAACTTCCACCCAGTCCGTATCCATATGCATTCCACACTCCTGCGGAACAAGGTACGGTGTCAGGCTTAAATCTTTTACCTCATAGATGCCTTCCGATGCTCCCGTTTTTCTGTCCGGATAAGTTTCCCCAGACAGACCTTTGTATAAATACTTTTCTGCAAGTGTCGGCATGATAAATCTCATTCCGAATGCCGGAAGCTGCGGCACACCTTTCACACCAGCGTAATAAACCTCTACATTGATTTTTCCTGTTCCATTTACCGTATAAGTAACTGTTACTGTGGCAGAAGGATTTGTAATTGTTTCGTATGTATATCTCACGACAATCTCGTCAGCAGTCACATCTCCACCATAGCAGTTATTGTCAGGAGCATACTGTTTCTGCACTGCTCCGTCCATGATAACCTCTACTCCCTTACAGTCCATGAACATATCCGCTGCAAACCAGCTTCCGCTCTTGATATGGAACTTACTTCCTCTGTCATTATCGGTCAATGCTCTCCAGAAAGTCGGCTTCGGACAACGATACAACCACTCATAGCCATTTTTCACAATGGATTCCAATCCTCCCTGCGCATAGGAAAAGATATAATCAAAACCTTCCCCATGTACGCCAAGTGTATAATCTCCATATACTACTCTTAATTTACTCTTATTTGTATAAACCATAGTAATACCTCACTTCCTGCATTGCTGGCTTTTCCCGACGGTCTGCAAATACGATTCCGTTGCCTGAAAACTCATAGTCCGAAGGCCTGTCATCAAAATCGCCACCGTACCGCAATACTTCTTTTCCTGTCACTGCATCCTTTACCAAGAGTGCCTGATCAATAAAATCCCAGATAAATCCTCCCTGGTACATTTCATATCTGTCTATGAACTTCATATAAGTACCAAGTCCACCCATGGAATTACCCATGTCGTGCATGAACTCGCACAAAAGATACGGTTTCTTCGGGTTATTGCTTAAATATTCTTCCACTTCCGCAGGCTTTGCGTACATTCTGCTCTCTATATCGGAAATCGTATCTTCATACGCCCTGTTGTAGAAGGAGCTTTCATAATGAACCAGACGTCCGTCCTGTTTTTCCTTGAAGTAGGTATTCATGGCTTCAATATCATCGCCTGCATAAGATTCGTTACCCAAAGACCAGAACAGGATAGAAGTATGATTTTTAAAGGTTTCAAAATTGTTCCTTGCCCTGTCAACCACAGCTTCTCTCCACTGGGGGATAGAGCCAGGTACATTGCAGGACGGTTCAATCGCACCGAGCTTCTGGAAAGTTCCGTGGCTTTCCAGATTGGTTTCTGCCATCACATAAACGCCTGCTTCATCACACAGATAGTACCACAGAATCTGATCCGGATAATGACAGGTACGCACTGCATTGATGTTGTTTCTCAGCATACAGTTAATATCAGTAACCATTTCTTCCATACCGATACATCTTCCGGTCTTGGCACTCCACTCGTGACGGTTTACGCCGGTAATGACCAGACGCTTTCCATTCAGATACATGACCTTATCGATCATTTCCAGCCTTCTGAAACCAATGTCATACGGAACAACTTCTAATAACTTGCCATTCTCGCTTCTAAGCTCCACAAACGCATGATACAGATACGGACTGTGATTATCCCATGCCTTGATGTTTTCTGCCTTTGCACTTATCTTCCCTGCGAGACTTCCATTATTTTCTTCCAGTACAGTGCATCCCTCCAATATCTGCGTTCCTTCCCTGTCCTTTAAAACTAAGTGGGCAT
Source organism: Lachnospiraceae bacterium UBA1683 (assembly GCA_002320245.1). Taxonomy (GTDB): domain Bacteria; phylum Bacillota; class Clostridia; order Lachnospirales; family Lachnospiraceae; genus Schaedlerella. Next base: position 9,245 of record DCKD01000046.1, on the reverse strand, counting down.
TTACTTTCTGGCCTTTTGGGGCAGATACCTTCATCATCACAGATACTTTACCGCTTGCATTGTCCTGATTTAATACCGGATGGAACCATACATCTTCCACATGAATGTCCGGTACTGCTTTTAAGGTAACATTTCTGAAAATTCCAAAGAAACGGAAGAAATCCTGATCCTCCAGAAATGCTGCGGTACTCATCTTGTGTACCTGCACCGCTAGCACATTTCCCTTTTGTCTGATATATGGTGTCAGATCAAATTCAGACGGTGTGAAGCTGTCCTCCGCGTATCCCACAAACTGACCGTTGAGCCATAGGTACATTGCCTGCTCCACGCCTTCAAAGCAGATACGGATTCTGTTGCCTGTCATTTTTTCATTTAAGTCAAATCTTTTAATATAAGAGCCTACCGGGTTATATTCTGCCTCCGAAAACATTCCGGCTTCATCTCCGATACCTTCCATGCTGTAAGCACCTCTGTAGTACTCTTTTCCTTCCCACGGATACATGGTATTGATATAACGGATATTATCATAGCCTGACAGTTCGATATGTCCCGGAACCATGATTTTGTCAAAACCGGATGCATCGAAATTTTCTTCATAGAAGTTCTCCGGTCTGCTCCCTGCATTCCTGCTGAAAGAAAAATCCCACTGTCCGTTTAAAGACTGTGTAAGACCATTATCTTTCTTTTCCACATCTGCATAATCCATATAGTAGCCATGGTCGCTGTGTGCGTCCAACTGATTTACCCGGAACACTTCCGGATTGTCCAACCATTTTATGTCAGCGTTCATAATTATCCTCACTTTCCATATTGCCCCTAAAGTAAAACTTTAGAGGATATCCTGTTATTATTTCTGCATATTTTCTTTTAACTTTTTGTTTGCGCCTTCCACATTTAAACAAGAAAGAATTACTGTAATAATAATATCAAATATGAATGGCAGCCACAGATACATAAAATACATCATGCTAATACAGCTGGCAGGCTGAACCGCATTATCAAGGTTAATATATCCGCTTACATCAAGCATCCAGCCTGAAAGTGCAATACCAACACCTCCGCCAAGCTTTACACCTAATGAAGTACAAGAGAACATGGAACCGTCAATTCTCTTTCCACTTTTTAAATATGTATGTTCCGAACACTGTGCAATCACGGCACTCATATCACCCTGCCACGGTCCTTCCCCAAGGGATGTAAGGACTGTGAAAAATAACATCAGCGGAATACTTCCCATATATCCTGCAACTGCTACTATCAGACGGCATACCGTTGCAAACGCATAGCTGTATTTGTTTAACTTATACATTCCTTTCATCTTTGCAACCAGGGCAGGTGTAATTGCAAGTGCAATGATCAAAGGAATATTGATTGCCCATGAGAATACGCCATACAGATTCTTATTCAAAAGCACATAAGTCATAAAATAGATACCAACATTTACCATTGCTGCACGCAGCTGCTGGAGAATGTAGATGATACAAATCATTGCAAAATATTTATTGCTGAAAAGAAGTTTTACCGTCTGCACAAAGGAAAGCTTATCATCCTCCTCTCCGACTGGACCATCTTCTTTCAGCTCTTCATCTGAAAGCTCCTTAACAGAAAATACAGCAAGTGTATTGGTAATAACGCCGATAATACAGTATATAAATGCAATCGTTCTCCATGCCGCTGCATCGTTACCAAGCATTTCTACTGCTCCGACGGTAATGGACTGAATTACCAGGCTTGTACCAAACGAAAACATGAAACGGAATGAACCCATCTGCACACGCTCTTTACTGTTCTTTGTTACCAGTGATGTCAATGCTGCATACGCAATATTGTTTGCTGTATAGAATACTGCGTTGAGCAAAGTATATGCGATAAAGAACCATGCGTACTGTGCGGTCTGACCGATATTTGTAGGAATCGCAAACACTCCAAACAGTGTAATGGCACAACCAAAGAATCCATAAAACATCCATGGTCTTGCCTTACCCATTTTGCTCTTTGTTCGGTCAATCATTGTACCGAAAAATATATCTGTAACACCATCAAATAATTTTGACACTGCAATCAGTGTACCTACAATACCTGCATTTAATCCCACTGTGTTTGTCAAATAAATCATAACAAATGAGGATAAAAATGCGTATACTACATTTCCTGCAATATCTCCTGAGCCATAGCCCACTATGTTATACCATTTCAGGTATCTTTTTTCTTCCATCTTCTTAATATGTCTCCTTCCAACCCTATCTTTCGTTTCTAGTCATCCCTTTTCTTACTTAGATAAGTATAAAAAAATAAAGTTATTTTTCCTATATCATAAATTGGACAAAATATGCACAAAATGGTAAAATTACGGTAAGAAAAATAAATAGTATTACGGAATTTTAGCTATTTTCAACATACATTTTTTGAAGTATCAGATAAGGAGGTCCAAATGTATACCAACAAGGCATACCTAAACAATTCGCTCGTCGATATAAAGGACAAAACCAAGCCCTTAATCGTTACCAGTTGCGGGACATACAAACTCTATACTCGTTCTGTTTTTTATACCTTGCGTCCCAAAGGTCGCATTGATTTTCAATTACTTTATATTGTATCCGGCAAAGCTCATTTTCACCTTAACGGAAAAGAAAAGATTGTCCATGCCGGGCACATGGTACTTTACCGTCCGAAAGAACCGCAGCAATACGAGTATTACGCAGAAGATCAGACCGAAGTATACTGGGTTCATTTTACTGGCGGTAATGTTACCAATCTGCTCCGTTCCTATGGACTTACAAACGATAAAAAGGTTTTTTCCTGCGGTTTCGATCTGGAATACCAACAACTTTTTCGTGCGATGATAAACGAATTGCAAATGTGCCGGGATAGCTATCAGGAAATATTAGAAATGTATTTACGACAAATCTTTATCAAATTACAGAGGTACTTCAAAACCCCTTTAAAGATAGACAATGCACATACTGTTGAAGAAATAGACAAGGCCACTTCCTTTTTCAACGAACACTACAACGAGCCAATCAACATTGATGAATATGCCAAGGAACACCATGTAAGCACCAGCTGGTTCATCCGCAACTTTAAAGTATGTACGGGTTTTACACCTATGCAGTATATTCTTTCCAAACGAATCTACAATGCAGAGATATTGCTTCGAAATCCCCGCTATAATATTGCTGAAATTTCCCGTATTATTGGTTATGATAATTCTCTTTATTTTAGCCGTATTTTCAAAAAAGCCAAAGGAATGTCTCCTTCTGAATATCGCAAAAATATGAATATCTGCCTGTGAAGCGGTAGACTTTCAGCTGCCTGATGATGCGGTTGGCGTACTTGGGGTTGTTTTCCGTAACCCATGCTTCAATGCCGGAGGTGTCAAAGAGCAGCATGGACGCTTTGTGTTTATCAATACGTTGGCATATCGGTTCGGTCAGATCCACAAGATGATCGAACATGGATTGTAAGTCCAATAGGAAATCCTGTTTGAACCGGATGAATTTAGAAGCATCCGGAACAACATCAAACCCGCAGAAATCCCGTAATTTCTGAGAGTATTTAAGAAATACAATCAGGAGGGATGTGTTTGGAATCGAGAAAATGAGCTGTAATAACAGAGCTTTCAGCATGGGATAGAGCTGATGTCTGTGGGGTCTGCCGGTGGCAGCGTGAAAATGAGAAACAAAAGACACCGGAACAATTTCATTAAGGTTGATGGTTTCATCGAGAATGGAAAGGAACTCATATTTATCATTATCAAATTCTGTGTAGTTCTAACTCTTTTACGCGTTTAATGGATGCAAGTTCTCCCTTACATATCACATAAACAAGTAAAGCGCTATGCGGCGACTCCGGGTCTAATGTAATTTCCGATACCCGCACAATGGCTCACCGCAACTCATTGAAATGCTGATGACCGTGGACAAATGAAAAGCATTCAAGGATATGTCAGAGAATTCTGGAAATGAAAGCAAAGGGGACAGTCCCTTCTCAGAAGGGACTGTCCCCTTTGTTTGCTTACCTTATTCGAAACACCACTACAAATATCTCATGTGCCAGTACCGGAAATGCCGCCAGTACGAGCAATGCCGTCCATTCGCTCCATGCCAGTGATGCCGTACCGAACATTCCAACCAAATACGGAACTTCCGTCACCGCCATCTGCAGCAATATTCCGAGCACAAATGCCGCTCCCATCACCGGATTGAATGTACGCTTTCCAGTAAACCATCCGGCAAAGACAGACGTCCGGACATCCTGCATTCCCAATGCATGAAATAACTGAGACATCCCTAGTACGGTAAATGCATAGGTTTGTGCCCGTGCCAGCACCGCTCCGTCCCCAAGCACAAAACTAATATTTGCCAATGTAAACGCCTGCTGTCCTTCCCGCAAGATTTCCCATGGAAGCTTCAAAAACGCTGTCAGGCTGATGGCGGCAATCAACATTCCGTAAAATACAGTACACGCCAGCCCTCCATCGGAGAACAGACCCTCTCCCGCGCCCCTCGGCGGTCGCCGCATCAATGCTTTTTTATCGTTTTTATCCACACCCAGTGCCAGCGCCGGCAGGGAATCTGTAATCAGATTAATCCACAAAATATGGCTGGCTTTCAACGGCGACGCCAACCCAAACAGAACCGCTGCAAACATTGTAATAATTTCCCCGAAATTGGAGGATAGCAAAAATAATACCGTCTTCTTTATATTTTCGTAAATGCTCCTGCCTTCTTCGATTGCCAGCTCAATGGTCGCAAAATTATCATCCGTCAGTATCATATCCGACGCATTTTTTGCTACATCGGTTCCACTCATTCCCATTGCAATCCCAATATCCGCCATCCGCAGAGACGGCGCGTCGTTGACTCCGTCTCCCGTCATGGCAACGGTGTTTCCACTGTCCTTCAGCAATTCTACAATCCGTACCTTGTGTTCCGGTGAAACTCTGGCAAATACATTCACAGACGGCAGTCTCTTCCGCAGCTTCTGGTCCGGCGTCCGTTCCAGCTCTTCCCCCGTCATACATTCCGAACTCTGCGACGCAACCCCAAGCTCTCTTGCAATGGCAAGCGCCGTATCCGCATGGTCTCCGGTTATCATGACCGTACGCACCCCCGCCTGTTTGAATTCCTGAACTGCCTCCTTCGCCTCCGGGCGAATCGGATCTTTCATTCCCGCCAATCCAATGAATACCAACTCCCGCTCGTTCAGCAGGGACTCGGATGCCGCCCCGCTCGGGACGCCCGTTCCGGTTTTCATCGCCAGCGCAAGCACTCTCAGTGCCTGTGCGGACATTTCCTCCAGCATTTTTTGAATTTTCCTTCGCTTTACCTCTGTCATCGGCTGCACCGAACCATTCAGGAAAATCTTCGTGCAGCGTTTCAGTACCACATCCGGCGCCCCTTTTGTATATGCGATACACGTACTTTTGTCAGCATTCCCATTCCACTCGTCCTTCCGCGCCCTGCTGTGCACGGTTGTCATCATTTTACGTGCCGGATCAAAAGCACGCTCGTTCACCCTCGGCCATTCCTGCTCCACATGCGTTTTCCGTATTCCACAGTTCATCGCCATCCGAAGCAGTGCAAGCTCCGTCGGGTCTCCGAACTGCCTCTCTTCTGCCGTCTTTCCTCCGGTCTGAATCACCGCATCGTTGCACAACGCAAGCCCTTCCAGAAACTTTACCGGTATTTCCGCCTGTTCCCGAATGTTCCTCACTGATATGGGAATCTGTTTTTCGTTCACATAACAGGTGACCACCGCCATTTTATTCTGTGTCAGCGTTCCGGTCTTGTCCGAACAGACGACATTTACCGAGCCAAGCGTTTCTACTGCCGGCAGCTTTCTGACGATTGTATTGACTTTCACCATCCGCGACACACTCATTGCCAAAACAATCGTGACTATCGCAGGCAAACCTTCCGGAACCGCCGCTACTGCCAGTGAAATCGCAGTAATCAGCATCTCTAAAATATTTCGTTTCTGCAGGACCGCAATTGCGAACAGCAGGACACACAGAAATATAGAAACTACGCTGAGCAGTTTCCCAAGTTCCGCCAACTTTTTCTGTAACGGGGTAAATGTTTTCGGAACCGACTGTATAATCGACGCAATTTTTCCAATCTCTGTATCCATACCGGTCGCGATGACAATCCCTTCTCCGCGTCCCGCAGTAATCATCGTTGTCATAAAAACTTCATTTCTGCGCTCCCCGGGCTGGATATTTCCGCCCGCCACGAAGTCCGCATCTTTCTCTACCGGAAGCGACTCCCCGGTCAAAGCAGACTCTTCCGCCTTGAGATTCCATGCACGTACCAACCGCAAATCCGCCGGAACCTGTACACCGGTCTCCAACAAAACCATATCGCCCACAACCAGTTCTGAAGCGGCAATCTCCCGAATCGCCCCGCCTCTTCTCACAACCGCATGAGGACTTGTCAGCCTCTTCAGCGCATCCAGCGCTTTCTGCGCCTTGCCCTCCTGTATCACACCCACCGTGGCATTCACGAGAACAACGGCCACAATAATTATGGCGTCACTAAATTCTTTCAATAGAAAGGACACAAATGCAGCTACCAGCAAAACGCAAATCAACGGATCATTCAACTGCTCCAAAAACGACTCCGGTGCCGTCTTCTTTCGCTCCTGCTCCAACTCATTTTCCCCATTTGCGGCAAGCCTTGCCGCAGCCTCCTGCTCAGACAGCCCTGTATCCGGATTTGTCTGAAATTGCGCAGAAACCTCCCGAACCGATTTTTCTTCAAACAAAACATTCACCCCTCCTGTGCCTGTACGATTTTTATATCGTATGCACGGGAAACATCAAAGTATGACTGTTATTTAGTTTATAAAAATTTAATCTCATCCCTACATATTTCAGACTTTATTTCTTGCATTCGTATTCATTTTGAACTACACTTTTTATAGCACAGGATGACTTTTCGAGAGTGCTGTTTTAAACCGATAGACCCACTGTCCCCGTGTCACATTTCACTGCGGCTATACGAGGATATCATTATATGATTACAGAGTCAAAAGCCATCTCGCACGTCGTGCTTGCACGTAAGCAGTTTTGACACCTTAATCATTATGTTTTTGTAACTGTTCAGGGCCATCGAAAAATCCTGCGGATTTTTCGATGTGGCATAGCCGCCATATGCATCCGCACCGATTTATGCTTATGTATGCAAGCATCCAACACATAAAACCGTTGCAGATGCGCATGGCTCTGAACAATTACATATTTTTAATACTCAAAAACAGATAAGGAGATACATGATTATGCAAGAAGTAAAACCACCCAAAAAACCGATGATATTTTTCTACCTGATTGTTATCATCGCACTGTTTTGCATTAATTTTCTTTTAATGCCCGCAATTGCAGAGCGGCAGGTAAAGGAAGTTGATTACAGTAAATTTATGCAAATGATGGAAGATAAAAAGATTGGTTCTGTCAATATTGAATCGAACCAGATTATCTTCACTGATAAGTCCGAAGAACACATTTACAAAACCGGCACTATTACAGATCCGGATTTAGTCAACCGGCTGTATGATTCCGGTGCAAAATTTTCATCGGAGATTGTGAAACAGTCTTCCCCTATTTCAAATTTCCTCTTCGGTTTTCTCGTCCCTATGCTGATTTTTATCGCACTCGGACAATGGCTGTCTAAGAAAATGTTAGCCAAAATGGGCGGCGGTATGGATTCGATGAAATTCGGCATGGGCAAAAGCAACGCCAAAGTTTATGTAAAGTCAACAAGCGGTATTAAATTTTCTGACGTCGCAGGTGAGGACGAGGCGAAAGAACTGTTATCCGAATTAGTGGATTATCTCCACAATCCGGAGCAGTACAGGGAAATCGGTGCTTCTATGCCGAAAGGTGCCCTGTTAGTGGGACCTCCGGGAACCGGTAAAACATTGCTTGCAAAAGCAGTCGCCGGCGAGGCAAACGTACCGTTCTTCTCTATTTCCGGTTCTGAATTTGTCGAGATGTTTGTTGGTATGGGCGCTGCAAAAGTCCGTGATTTGTTCAAGCAGGCGAACGAAAAAGCGCCCTGTATTGTATTTATCGACGAGATTGATGCCATCGGGAAAAAACGAAACGGGCAGATATCCGGCAACGATGAGCGGGAGCAGACACTAAACCAGCTTCTGACGGAGATGGATGGTTTCGATGGCTCCAAAGGAGTTGTTATTCTTGCCGCAACAAACCAGCCCGATTCCCTTGACCCGGCGCTGCTGCGTCCGGGACGTTTTGACCGGCGCATTCCGGTAGAACTTCCCGATTTACAGGGACGGATTGATATCTTAAAAGTCCATGCAAAGAAAATCAAGGTGGGCGACAATGTAGACTACGCCGCAGTTGCAAAAGCTGCCGCCGGGGCATCCGGTGCAGAACTTGCCAACATTGTCAACGAGGCGGCGCTCCGGGCGGTCCGCGACCACCGGAAGTTCGTGACACAGGCAGATATGGAAGAAAGCGTTGAGATTGTCATTGCCGGATACCAGAAGAAAAACCGTGTACTTTCCAATAAAGAAAAACTGGTTGTCGCTTACCACGAAGTCGGGCACGCACTCGTCGCTGCAAAGCAGACCGAATCCGCACCGGTTCACAAGATTACAATTATCCCAAGAACATCCGGAGCCCTTGGATACACAATGCAGGTAGAGGACGGAGAACACTTCCTTATGACAAAAGAAGAGCTGGAGAATAAAATTGCTACCTTCACTGGTGGACGTGCTGCAGAGGAGCTTATTTTCCATCAGGTTACAACCGGAGCTTCCAATGATATCGAACAGGCGACTAAACTTGCCAAAGCAATGATTACCCGCTACGGTATGAATGAAGAATTCGGCATGGTCGCAATGGAAACCGTCACCAATCAATACCTCGGCGGAGACACCTCCATGGCTTGTTCTCTGGAAACACAAACCGAGATTGATAAAAAAGTTAGGGATTTGGTAAAACAGGAACATGCCAAAGCTTACAAAATTCTGGAAGATAACGTCGGGAAACTGCACGAGCTCGCCAAATATCTCTATGAAAATGAGACCATTACCGGTGAAGAATTCATGCACATACTAAATACCCCGGCACAGATTCCACAGTTTGAGGGAGAAGAATAAAACTTTCTATCCCGGAATATGAAACTATTATATTGCATAAAAAACAATTTCCTATAAAACTTTCATGCATCGCATACTTGGCACCACCATAAATGAAACATATATGGGACATGACTGGG
>DCKD01000041.1 GCA_002320245.1 Lachnospiraceae bacterium UBA1683 | reverse complement strand
TAATTATGATTGTTCGACCGAAGAAGTGATTGGTGAATTACTATCATTTATTGAGGCGTCTAATCTTGGCAATAAAGATGTGATTGTAAACTATGTTAAAAATCAATACAGCGTAAAGTGATTAAACACCCCACCGTGGGTGCTTTTCGATTGCCAAAAAAGGTTACGATTCAAAATAGCAGCCTTCGTGTTGCATACCATAAGAAAAAGTCCCCGGAACCGCGTAGTTCCGGGGAATATTGTATCATCTTTCGTGTTGCATGGCGTGTTGCATAGTGCTATAAAATGCTATATTTTTTACAAAATATTATAGTTTTCACAAAATACAAAAATACCGGAAAGCCGTCAACCATGCTGGAAAACAAAAAAATCCCACAATTCCGAAGAACTGTGGAAAACAGGGGATGAGAGAATCGAACTCCCACCAAAGGTTTTGGAGACCCCTATCATACCATTTGACCAATCCCCTATACTATGAATGGCTGCTTGCCAGCCACTCGATTATTATACCCAGTAGAGATGCGTTTGTCAAGAAAAAATATTGTTTTTTAGGACGTTTTTTGTAAGGCGTTTTTAGTATGTTCCGCGTGTTGCTTTGCAGCCTGCCCAATTATGCGGTTTTTTGGTATGCCATCCGTTCGCTGCCGTCCGTTAAGTAGATGATTCCACAATAGGAAAAACCGTTCTTTTCCAGCATATGCTGCATAATAAGGTTGTCCCGGTGGGTATCAATTTTCAAATTGCCGCATTGTTCCAAAGCCCAACTCAGGCAGAAGGAAGCGGTGCCTTTTATTGTGCCGTCTGAGGTAATGCGGTGGACAACTCCATAAGGAGATTCGTTCAGCCATTGTCCCTGATAGATTTTTGCATAATCAGAATCAGCATCTTTTCTATAGAAAAATGTGGCGGTGATGAAACCGTGTTCTTCACATACATAACTGGAACCGGAGCGGATGTCGGATTCCAGTAATTTCTGGGAGGGGTAGGAAGTTCCCCATTGTGTCGGATTGCCATGGCTTGCCATGAATGCACGGGCGTTTTCATACAGTTTCATCATTACTTCTAAATCTTGCATAGTAGCTTTTCTTATTTTCATATCGGTTGACCTTTCTCTGATATTCTGTATCTATTGTATCATACTTTTTCTATGCTTAAAAAGTTTTTTATTATTAAGAAAATGACGGCATTATAATATGTACAGAAAAATGCAACATTTGGTATATTGATAATGTCATAAACAACATCATCTAGTAGATTGCATTTGCAAAAACACACAAATTGTACAAAATCAGGTACATGTCAAAAAAAAGACCTTTAGAGGTTGTCTTTTTTTTAACATGATGTTATACTGCCACTGTTGAAACAAATAAAAGTGAAAATATAAGGAGGCTATTAGACGATGGCACAGTATGAACAGTGGGAAGGTTTTGTAGGAAAAAACTGGTTACACTCTGTAGATGTCCGCGATTTCATTCAGGAAAACTACACACCATATGATGGTGACGAGTCATTCCTGGAAGGACCGACAGAAGCAACCGACAAATTATGGGGAAAACTGCAGGAACTGCAGAAAGAAGAGCGTGCAAAAGGCGGAGTTCTTGATATGGAGACAGAGGTTGTTTCCGGTCTGACAGCATACGGCCCTGGATATATTGATGAAAGCATGAAAGACCTTGAGAAAATCGTAGGTCTTCAGACAGATAAACCGCTCAAGAGAGCATTTATGCCATACGGTGGTATTAAGATGGCAGAGCAGGCTTGTACAACATACGGATACCAGCCAAGTGAGAAATTACATGAGATTTTCACAAAATATCATAAAACACACAATCAGGGTGTATTCGATATCTACACACCAGAGATGAAGAAAGTTCGTCACAACCATATCATCACAGGACTTCCGGATACATACGGACGTGGACGTATCGTTGGTGACTATCGTCGTGTAGCTCTGTACGGAATTGATTTCCTGATTCAGAAAAAACAGTATGACTTTGAGCGTTATGCAAGACATGGCATGAAGGGAACGGATTTCCGTCTTCGTGAAGAAATTGCAGAGCAGATTAAAGCTCTGAAAGATATGAAAGAAATGGCAGCAACTTACGGATTTGATATTTCCGCACCTGCCAAAGATGCAAGAGAAGCAGCTCAGTGGCTGTACTTTGGATACCTTGCAGCTATCAAGACTCAGAACGGTGCTGCAATGAGTGTTGGACGTGTATCTACATTCCTTGACATTTATATTGAAAGAGATATCAAAAAAGGCATCCTGACAGAGTCTGAGGCTCAGGAACTTATTGACCACATGGTTATGAAGTTCAGAATGGTTAAGTTCGCGAGAATCCCATCTTACAACGAACTCTTCTCAGGTGACCCGGTATGGGCTACACTGGAAGTTGCCGGTATGGGACAGGATGGACGTTCTATGGTAACAAAGAACGATTTCCGTTTCCTGCACACACTGGAGAACATGGAACCGTCACCAGAGCCGAACCTGACAGTACTGTACTCTTCAAGACTGCCTGAGAACTTCAAGAAATATGCATCTTTGATTTCTGTAACAACAAGTTCAATCCAGTACGAAAATGATGATGTTATGCGTCCGGTATGGGGCGATGATTACAGCATCTGCTGTTGTGTATCTGCTACACAGACTGGTAAAGAGATTCAGTTCTTCGGAGCACGTGCAAACCTTGCTAAGTGTCTGTTATACGCAATCAACGGTGGTGTTGATGAGAAGACAAAACAGCAGGTAGGACCGGCTTACAGACCGATTACTTCTGAATACCTTGACTACGAAGAGGTTATGGAAAGATATGATGATATGATGGAATGGCTGTCTAAACTGTATGTAGACACCCTGAACATGATTCATTATATGCATGACAAATATTACTATGAAGCAGCAGAGATGGCTCTGATTGACACAGATGTAAGACGTACATTTGCTACAGGTATTGCCGGATTCTCACACGTAGTAGACTCTATCAGTGCAATTAAATACGCAAAAGTAAAAGCAATCCGTGATGAAGACGGAATGGTAGTTGACTTCGAAGTAGAAGGAGACTTTCCGAAATATGGTAATGACGATGACCGCGCAGACGATATCGCAGTATGGCTGTTGAAGACATTCATGCACAAACTGAGCAAATGCCATACATACAGAGATTCCGAGCCTACAACTTCTATCCTTACAATTACATCTAACGTTGTATATGGTAAGGCTACAGGAGCTCTTCCGGACGGAAGAAAAGCAGGCGAGCCACTGTCACCAGGTGCTAACCCATCTTACGGTGCAGAGCAGAACGGTCTGCTGGCGTCCCTGAACTCAGTTGCCAAACTGCCATACGAGCTGGCTCTGGACGGTATTTCAAATACACAGACAATCAGCCCAAGCGCACTTGGACACAGCGACGAAGAGCGTACAGATAATCTGGTACATGTTCTTGACGGATACTTCGACCAGGGTGCACATCACCTGAATGTAAACGTATTCGGAACAGAGAAGCTTATCGATGCTATGGAGCATCCAGAGAAACCAGAATACGCAAACTTCACAATCCGTGTATCTGGATACGCTGTTAAATTCATCGACTTGACAAAAGAGCAGCAGATGGACGTTATTTCCAGAACTTGCCACAAAGCAATGTAGGGAATAAGGGAACAATAAAAGATAAGATATCAAAAGGGGCAGTTTCTTCAAAGGGGACTGTCCCTTTTCAAAAGGGACAGTCCCCTTTGCTCTCCAAATTCAGAATTTTCTGAATAATAATTGCAGAAGGGACAGATTCCTGTACAATATTCTGAAAAAGGAGGAACTGAATATGGCAGAAGAGAACAAGGAGCTTACCGGGTATGTTCATTCATTGGAAAGTTTTGGATCGGTGGATGGACCGGGAGTGCGGTATGTGATTTTCCTGACCGGATGTGCGATGCGCTGTCAGTTTTGTCACAATCCGGACACATGGAAGATGCAGACCGGAACACCATACACGGTGGATGAGCTTTTGAATAAGGCGCTGAAATATCGTTCTTATTGGGCAAAGGAAGGCGGAATTACAGTAAGCGGAGGTGAGCCGCTTCTTCAGATTGATTTCCTGACGGAACTGTTTAAGAAAGCGAAGGCGCAGGGAGTGCATACGACACTGGATACCAGTGGAAATCCATTTACAAGGGAAGAACCTTTCTTTAGTAAATTCAGGGAACTGATGAAGTACACAGATTTAGTGATGCTGGATATTAAGCATATTGACGATGAACAGCATAAGATTCTGACCGGATGCACGAATCAGAACATTTTGGATATGGCGAGGTATCTTTCCGATACGAAGAAGCCGGTATGGATTCGTCACGTCCTTGTTCCGGAGCGAAGTGATTATGATGAGTATTTAATCAAGCTGGATGAGTTTATTCAGTCGCTGGAAAATGTTGAGCGTGTGGAAGTGCTTCCATATCACACATTGGGTGCATATAAGTGGGACGAACTAGGATATGAATATGAACTGAAGGGCATTGAGCAGCCGTCTGTTGAACGTGTGGAGAATGCAAATAAACTGCTGCATACAAATGTATCAGGGTTGTGATTGGCAAAATACTCAGAAAGGCGGAAAACCTATTCGGTCGGTCATTTAGTTGTAAACCGGCAAAATAAAAAAGCCGATACACAGTACACAGAAACAGTGGGAGACAATCGCTCGCCCGTCCTGATGAAACCATGTATCGGCTTTGAAATTCGAAGACCTGCGGTCTGCCGCTTAACCAACCTGCAGGCAGACTATACGTAAACCGTTGGTGCGTCCTCGCCCTCAATTTTGTCCTTGAGCAAATAATCGGTTGTCCCCCTGAAAAGATTGCCAGACATTAATATCCTTTTGAGGTCAGGTACGGTTTGAGCGCCCTCCCATTTTGATACTGCCTGACGGGATACCTGCATTTTTTCAGCCAGTTCTTCTGCAATCCATTCTGCATATTGTTTCGTAAAGCCTGTAATGCTTTACTGGCGGTCTCGAAATATTTCTGATATTCATCAAGAGTAGTGGAGCCGATTGTCCTCAGCTCGCCACGAGCCAAGGCAGGCTTCAAAATGTTCGAAGCATCC
>DCKD01000010.1 GCA_002320245.1 Lachnospiraceae bacterium UBA1683 | reverse complement strand
AGGCCCGTCCTGTAGTGGACGCACTGTCTGAATGGCTGCATTCGATGGAAGATTATGTGGACAGGTCTTCCCTTATCGGAGCCACCTGTTTTGCCAGATGGCTTTTTCGAAAAATCAAGGTACGAGTGATTACCTACTTCCAGCTTAAAGATGACAGAAAAGATCCTAAAATAATCGCAAACCTTGTAAAAGATGGTAACTATGGAATGCCTTATCTTCCGGAAGATATTTATGCGGATATGAGAAGATTGTCTATTTTCAATGTCTCTTTTACAGTGTTTTTGATGTAGAATCATACATTCATAAGCAGCATTTGTCAGAAGGCTAGATTTTATCGGAATTTTGGGCGCATATGAATGTATCAAAATGCTAGAAATGATACATTCAGAGCAATTTCATTGATAGATATTTTTACCAATGATAGGATATTGACAAAATCCAATCATGTAGTATAATAATGATAGGAAATCAAGAAAAAGTAATCATTCATTCGGGAGGGATTCATAATCTTGGACATTACAAAAAATGATATTGATATTTACCTGGCAGAAGTAAAAGAGTCAATCAGGAATAACAGATATCGAATTGAACAAAATCCTCGCAGACAGGATAATGTCAATCTATTCTTAGACTATATTATAGATGAATCAATGGCTAAAGATATACTGCTTGGTCTAACAGCAACTGATTTTTCAGAAGTGCGTCACAACGAGCATAAAGGCTTTGAACATGAGTTACTATATATTTTTGGTAAAGACGTTAAGCTTGTAGAAAGATTTGGAAATTCTGATAAGTTGGTTTCACTTTACATAAAATTTAACAAGTTGGAAAACTGCTATGTAATTGTCGTATCACTACATGAGCAGAGATATCCACTCAAGTACTATTTTAAATAGAAAGCTGATAGGAGGGAATCATCATGACAGATAGAAAACGGATGGATTTTTGTACGACGTGCAGAAAAGACACCACATACACATTAGAAAAAATCAACATTAATAAAATCATCAAAGATAAAGAATACAACTTCAGCATTACCGCTGCTGTATGCGATGAGTGTGGTGAAGCAATGGCTATTTCTGGCTTGATCGACAGAAATATTCAGGAAATAGATGAACAATACAGGGCTTATGAGGATTTAGTGTCCATTGATGAAATTGAAAAACTAATGAAAATATATAAGATTGGAAAAGGACCGTTGTCATTGGCACTGGGATTTGGAGAGGTTACCATCACTAGATACCTTTCTGGACAAATTCCATCCAAAGAATACTCTGACATTATTAGAGCAGCCATTTCTTCCCCATCGTATATGAAACAGAAACTGTTGGAAAACAAAGGTAAAATTGCATCTGCTGCATATACCAAATCAATGGAGGCCGCCACACAACTTGAAAACCTTTTTTCTGTTTCTGATAAAATGTTAAGGGTTATATCTTGTGTATTTGATCAGCTTGAAGAGGTTACTCCTCTTATGTTACAGAAATTGCTTTATTTCATTCAGGGAATATCTTATGCACTCAACGGGACACCTATGTTTTTTGAAACCTGTCAGGCTTGGGTGCACGGACCAGTATACCCAGTCGTATATGATCTGTTCCGGGATTTCAAATATAATCCTATTGAAGATGCCCGTTTCGCCATCTTTAATGGTATTGAAGACAATCTCACTGCTGATGAACACTTAATTATTGATTTAGTAGTCAATACATTTGGTGAATATGGTGGAAAGGTACTTGAAAGAATCACTCATTCTGAATCCCCTTGGAAAGCCGCCAGAGCGGGTTATGGTGATGGTATTCCTTCTCATGAGCCGATTTCCGACGAAAGCATTAAATCATATTTTCAGATAATGAATGAAAAATATGATTTTTCTTCTGAGGCAGGTATTAAACATTATATAAATGATATTTTGCAATAACCTTCTCTGCCAGAAACCGCGATGCTTTCTACAAAAGATTTAGTTAAACCAATATCACCACGCATAGAGAATAAAACAGCAAGTCCGAAAATGGGTAAGTAGATAATTACCGTAACCGCCAATTATAATGCGGTAGAATATAAAATTACTCCAGCCCTTTGCGAGTTGAAGTAATTCACTATAATTCACATGCGATTTTTGATAGCCTGGAGTTTGGAGTGGTAACATTTAGTTGGAGTAAAGAAATAGTCAGTTGATAAAAAATAAATGAAAAGAGTATTGGCTCCTTGAGGTATAATGATTTTGACGAAAAATAAAAACCGAAAGGAGTACCAATACTCATGGATATTATAACATTGATTAAAGCGCTTGTCAGTGGATTAGTGGATGCCGAGGAGGATTTTTTGAAACATTTAGATACCTTCTCAATGTTTAGCAATGCAGACAGTCTGATCCGTGAAAGCGGGATACGGAAAAGAAACTATACCGTGCAGAGAAGCAGGCAGAGAACGTTGATTTCTAGTGTTGGGGATGTAACATTTACACATACTTTGTATAAAGATCAGGAGGGAAAGACCCGGTGCCTATTAGATGAGTTGATCCGGCTTCCAGACCGGGAAAGGTTTACGCCTGTCGCAGAGGCAAAAGTGTTGAATGAGGCAGAAGTCCACTCCTACCGGCATGCAGCAGAATCTATCCAGACAAAGGGGCAGACAATCACAAAAACAACGGTGATGAATAAGGTGCATTCCATCGAAAAAGAAATCCCAGAGATGGAAGAGCCAGCAATGGAAAAGAAACTCTGTGAATACCTTTATATTGAAGCAGATGAGGATCACATCCACCGACAGAAAGATGGAAAGGAGCAGGGATGTTTTATCGGCAAGCTGGTCTATCTCTTTGAAGGAAAAGAAGAAATCTGTAATGGCAGGAGAAAGCTGGTGTCGCCTTTTTACTTTGGAGGGCTTTATGCAGGTTCCGATCAGAATGCAGT
>DCKD01000037.1 GCA_002320245.1 Lachnospiraceae bacterium UBA1683 | reverse complement strand
CACTTGAAGTGGTGGTTGCTAACTTAGTAATGCTTTAGAAATTCGTGTAGAAACATAAGGGGAATAATATTATGTACAAAAAATGTAGAACACTACAGTCTGCTCAAAGGCAGATGCATATCATTCAGGTGCTGGTAGAAATGATGCAGCACAGTACTTTTGAAGAGATTTCGGTCAGTAGTTTGTGTGAGCATGCCGGGATTCCAAGAAAAACATTTTATAGATATTTTGACAGTAAAGAAAGTCTTTTACAGGCAGCAATGGATTCCCTGCAGAATTTGTATCATCGATATAGTGTGCAGCGACGCAATCCAGAGGCGAGCGTAGAAGAAGATTTAGAGTTGTTTTTTAGTTTCTGGTCAGAATATAGGGAGTTTTTAAGTGCAATTCGATACAGCCAGATGAGCAATCTTCTTTTGGAAAATGTTGTGACAGGTGCATTCGAAGAGAGAAAAGGGAATCGAATGGCTGCATATTTTGCAGTGACAGGATTGTATGGAGTGCTTCTTGAATGGGCATATAATGGATTTCAGAAAACTCCTTCTGAAATGGCACATGATACACTGCCATTATTTATGAGACCGTTAAGTGAGACGTTATTTCATTAATAATGAACAAAAATAATCTTTCTTTTTTGACAGAAGGTGTCACATTATGACACCTTCTGTCTCTTGTATCAGAGAATGCTATTTCCTATAATAAAGAAAAAAATCAAAGATACAAGAATAAAAAGGAGTGGGTAGTACTATGTTTACAATTAAATTAAACCCGGAAAAGCTTTCTTTTCTTAGAACAGTTGACAGTCGTCTTGTTTCCTATAATATCGAGATGACAGAGGTTACAGGAGGAACTTTCTGGAAACCATATACACCGGAGCAGGTATCTGGAACAGAAGAATTTCCAAAGATAAAAGATGTATCTGAGCTTGCAAAATTGCTGGCAGTTTTTCCACCGGTAAATTTATATGATGAGAGAGTAAGAGAATTGGCAAAGGCTCTTGGACCGGTTTATATCCGTGTAAGCGGTTCATGGGCAACAAATACATATTATGATTTTGATGGACATACAAACGGAGAAATTCCGGAAGGATTTCGCAGTGTGTTGACCGAAGAACAGTGGAAAGGTGTTCTGGATTTTGTAAAGTATGTAGATGCTAAGTTGATGATTTCTGTAGCAAACTGCGATGGAGTGCAGAATCCGGATGGAACATGGAATCCGGAACAGGCGAAATTATTATTTGATTACAGTTGTGATTATGGTGTTCCAATTGTGGCGGCAGAGTTTATGAATGAGCCGAATACAGCAGTAATGGGAGGCTCTCCTACAGGATATACGGAAGAAGCATTCTGTCGTGATCAGGATGCATTTTACCGTTTTATCCGTGAGAATTATCCGGAAGTTTTGATTGTAGGACCATGTGCAAGTGGTGATGCATTCAGCGAAAATGTTGCCTATGGACAGATGTCTTTCTGGGCTTCTAGAGATTTGCTGGAAGGCTGTAAAGAAAAAGCAGATGTATTTAGTTATCATATGTATCATGGAATTTCTGAGAGAGGGGCATCCATGGGAAAACATTGGGAAGCAGATGATGCTACTTCAGAAGCATATCTGGCAGTTCCGAAAGAAGCAGCAGAATTTTATGGAAAACTCCGTGACCAGTACTGTGAAGGTGCACCGATGTGGGTAACAGAATCAGCAGATGCTGGATGCGGTGGAGATACATGGGCATCTACATTTATGGATATCATCCGTTCAGCAGATGAGCTGGGAAGTTTCTGCAAGATTACAGACGGAGTGATTTTCCACAATACATTGATGGCATCCGATTATGCATATCTGGATCACAATACACATTTGCCACGTTCGAATTATTGGCTGGCACTGCTCTGGAATCGCCTGGTAGGTACTCGTGTATTTGACACAGCAGAAGAAGTACGTGAAGGAGCTCACTGTTATGCATATTCAAGAAAAGATGGAAAAGACGGATATGTTTATGTATTGATCAACAATTCTCGTACAGAAAGTACATTCGTAGAATTGCCTGTAGATGCACAGCGATACACATTATCAGCAGAACACATTCGCTCCAGTCAGTTGTTATTAAATGGCAGACCGCTTAATGTAAGCGGGGAATATGAACTTCCGGGTCTGGAAGGAGAGGAACAGAAAGCGGATACATTAGAACTGGCACCTGCAACGGTTACATTCCTCGTTGTTTAATATAAACAGAGGGCGCATTTATAAGACTGAAAGAGGAGATTAAAAAATGAATACAAAAAAGGAATTTCGCCCATTTGGTATGAGTGATAAAATTTCCTATATGATGGGAGATTTAGGGTGTAATCTTGTACTGACCCTTGCAAACAGCTATCTGTTGATTTTCTATACAAAGGTTATGGGAGTTACAGGTGCAATCGTAGGAACAATTTTTATGCTGGCACGTTTTGTCGATGCATTTACAGATATGGCTGTAGGCCGTATTGTGGATACACATACAGATAAAAAAGGTGAGCGATTCCGTCCGTGGATCATATATGGAAGCGTTCCGTTGGTGATAGCAAGCTGCTTGATGTATAATTATTTTCTGGCAGGAGCAGGGATGGGAGTAAAAGTCGCATGGTTGACGATTACGTACCTTTTGTTTGGATCTATTTGCTATACTGCTGTAAACATTCCATATGGAGCAATGTCCAATGTCATTAGTCAGGATGTGGGACACCGTGCAAGCCTTTCTACATGGAGAAATGTAGGTTCTAACATTGGAAACCTGCTTCTTGGAATTGCAATTCCGATGCTGGTTTATGTAAAGGATGCTGAGGGAAACAGTGTGGCAAGCGGATCGAGATTTTTAATGGTATCTATTGTACTTGGTATTTTGGCTGTTGTGGCATTAGTCATTTGTTGGAAGGGAAGTGTGGAACGACTTAAAATTTCCAATAAGAAAGATGAAAAAGAAAGTAATACAAAAGAGGTTATTGTGAAATGTCTGAAAGACCGTGCTATTTTAATTAATTTTGGATTTGGAATTTTTATTTATGCTGCAACACAGGTATTTATGACATTTAACCAGTACATGTTCTTAGATTATTTTGGAAATACAAGTTTGTCTGGTATTTCGAGTATCGTAATGTTTGCAGGTATCATGTTATCTGCGCCGTTTGCAACAAAACTTAGTCAGAAGTTCGGTATGAAAGAAGTGTGTGTAGTAGGGTTGGCCCTCTCTACTACTGCGTATGTGGTTATGTTTGTTACTCGTGTCAATAGTCCGGGACTCTATTTCCTGGGATCTTTTATCTCATTCTTCGGACTAGGGCTGGTATCTATGATCAGTTACGCGCTGGGAAATGCATGTATTGATAATCATTTCCTAGAAAGCGGAGATCATACAGAAGGTACTGTATATGCAATGAACAGTTTTGTACGTAAGATGTCAGGTGCAATCTGTACAGGTATTGGCGGATGGGGACTTAGTATCATCGGATACAACGAACTGGCAGCCGTACAGACAGAAGCAGTACGCCAGTCGTTGTTCAATATTGCAATGGCACTTCCGACAATCTGTTTTGCACTTGCGATGGTATTTATGATATTCTTCCCATTGAATAAGAAGAAAATTGAAGAGAACAACAAAAAACTGGAAGCTTTGCAAAATGAAAGTCAAGCTAATGAAGGAAACATAAAAGACGAAAAGTTATAAAAATAAAACTGCAGGTATTACAGAGGTGTGTGAAATGAATCTGGAATATCTGCAGTTTTTTATTAGGGGCTTTTTGAAAGCTTTGAAAGTAGGTAAGAAGTAGTTACAGCCAGAAAAGATATGGCTAAAACCATCAAAACAAGTACCAACGTATTATATTGAAAATAATCCCAAAAAAATATTGCTACGCTTGCACCCAAAAGATAGATGCAAGCAATTTTAGTTTTGACAGTTAGCTTTAGCAGCCTCGCTCCATGGGGCGAGTTCTTCTAGCTGTTTATCTGACATTTTTTCATTCGGTAGTTTTGACAAGAGATATGCCAGATATTTATAGGTGTTCAGATCATTCGCTTTTGCCATATCAACCAGAGTATACACAATGGAACTGGAGGTGGCTCCTTTGGGACTGGCACTGAACAGCCAGATCTTCCTGCCAACTGTGAATGGTCTGATTGCATTCTCGCTGAGATTGTTGGAAAGACTGCAGTGACCATCTTCCAGATAGGTCATCAGGGTGTCTTTCCGATTTTGGGCATAGTTCACCGCTTTCGCCAAACGAGTGCCATTGTTTGGTCGCTGCTGATCCAGCCAATCCCAGAATGCGTCCAGTATAGGCTTTTCTTTTTCAAGACGGAATTGTTTTCTCTGCTCCGCAGTATGATTTTTTTGCTTTTAAGTACCGTTAGCTTGGAACAGAACTGCACTCCCTGTACTGCCGGAAGGCTATAATCATACTCTTTGCCTTGTGGTATGGTATCTGTGAAGTAACGTCTCACATGCGCCCAATAGGAGCAACGCTTGATATCGGGCAGATGGTTATACCCCTGATATCCATCCGTCTCCAGATATCCGATGAAGCCTTGCAGGAAAGATGCTGCATGGAACTTCGCTCTTGTCTCTGTGTAATGATAGAGTAAGATTGGGGGAAAATCATCTTCTCCACTGCGGAAAAGCCACATCCAGAAATCCGTTTCCGGATTACGCTCCGGTTCATTCAATACCTGAACCCGTGTTTCATCTGCCATCATATATTTCCGCACCAGCAACTGACGGTGGAAATAATCATAAACAGGATGAAGATAATTCTCGGTGCAGTAAATGATCCAGTTGGCAAGCTTAGACCGGTTCAGTGGAACACCCAACTGTTTCCAGTCATGCTCCTGCCGATTTAAGGGTAAGCCATTCTGGTACTTCTGGTGCATAGCCCATGCAACCACAGTAATATGGTTGTAAATTGCTTTGTTCCTATCGTCTGTATTTCCTTTAATTACAGTATTTATGTGATATTTTGCTTATAAGTTTCTTTTTTAAACACTAAGAGCATAGAAAAAGGAGCAGAAAACACATGGCTGGTAATTCAAAAGATTCAAAAATCCTTGAGTACAAGGACATGATCAACCAACTGAATAAGACGATTGCCGCACAGACAGAACTAATCCAGTCTTTACAAAAGACATTGGAAGCAGACCGTCTCGAAAAAGAAACTCTTCGTCAGCAGATTGAATATCTCACGAAGAAACTCTTTGGCACTTCCAGCGAAAAGCGGAAGGACATCGAAGGTCAGCTGAATCTTTTTGATGAAGCCGAGCAGGAAGCGGATCCGGCATGGAATCCGGAACTTCCTGATGACATCTCCGGGGAAGAACGGAACTGTCCCACCTGTGGAAC
Source organism: Lachnospiraceae bacterium UBA1683 (assembly GCA_002320245.1). Taxonomy (GTDB): domain Bacteria; phylum Bacillota; class Clostridia; order Lachnospirales; family Lachnospiraceae; genus Schaedlerella. The sequence continues at coordinate 4,039 of DCKD01000037.1, read as the reverse complement.
ACAGCTGGAGTGCATTGGAAAAGAATTCGCTCGTCATGATTTCCGGTTTACCCCTGCCAAAGGTAAGGTTGTAAATATCTATCGTGAAACCTATAAGTGTCCGGAGTGTGCCGTATCAACGGAACATCCCGATAAGCAGACCTTTGTCAAGACCCCGGATTATGCACAAGAAAAATTTATCGGTTCGCCAGGTATCGTTGATGACCGGATTGTCAAAATCAGCAATTCAGAAAATAATGGATGAGTCGTCAAACCCAACGATGAACACAATGGAAAGGTTAGCTATAGGTCTTAAAGTTCGTATTGTAGACCTGTTTGAATCTAAATATAAATAAGTGTCCACTATAGTGGACGATTTCCTTTTTTCGCATAAGGTTTCCTGAATTTCCCTGTTTACTTAGTATAAAAGTTGGTGGTGTATCTCATGTCAAAAAGTTATTCACATGTTATCCACATACTTTTCAACAGATCAAAAGAACATGCGTTCGAAATACATTGATTTTTATAGCTGGCAGTAGTAATATGTAGTTATAGGAATTTCGAATGTGTGTTTGTTTATGCGGATGGAGGTCTTACATATGAGAAACGATGAACACAAAAAACAGCAAGACATACGATTTATTGTCGAATTACTTCAAAAAGAATCGCCTGAAAGAGTACGAGCTATACTTATATTCATTCAAACATATCTGAAGTAATACTGTAAAGAGCCGGGTTACTGGCTCTTTTTTAAATTGTCTATGTACTGCAACGCTATTTTCTCTAATGTAGCTTTGCTTGTATCATCTAACTGCTCATATGTAATGATTAATGTCTGTATTGCGGTAGCGATAGCAGAATCCTTGTTTTTTAGCAACAAGGCTGTATATTTCATCAGTTTTTCTTGTTCGGTAAGCTGTTCAAACATTTCACCTTCTCCAGTGCGGAGCCAGTTCTCACTTACACCGAATTCTCTACATATAGAAAAAACAATAGCATCACTAGGAACAGTTCTACCCATTTCGTATTGAGCAATTGTATTTTGTTTCATACCTATTTTGTCTGCAAAAGCCTGTTGTGTCATATCTAAATGCTTGCGAAGTTTTTTTAATTGCTCCTTCATAGTATAAACCACCTCTTTTCTTTATCCTTATTATACATATGATGAGAAACAATGTCAATATCTCATAAACAATAATATATCACAAAAACAACAAAAAACATATTGATAATATTGTTTGAGAGATATATAATAATCACACAAGCAACAATAATAGAAAGCGAGGTGAAAAGACATGTCAGGACTTTAAGAGAAAAAACAACAGGAAATTAAAAACATGGTGGCAATCTTAAAGCAGATTGATTTGCCGGACATTATTCTTCTGACAAGGGATGCAAATACCCTACATTGCACGAAAAAATGTATATGCAATTTAACTGTCAGCAGAAGTGTAGCAATCACCGTAGTGGACGTTCTGAAGGATTGAAGGCAGAGCCACTGACAAGCAAAGAGCAGGTGTGCATTTGCAACTGCATTGCTTGCCAGTATTTTGTGGGTTAGTTTTTTTGCTGTTCTTCTAATAAGCGTTGGATATAACCATATAGATATTTTTTATTTTCATCTGTCAAAGATGAATACAATTTGGATATTTCAGCATCCAATGGATTAGAGTCCTCTTCAAATATTGGTTCTATTCCGTTTATAATCCAGTCTTGTCGGACATTAAATGAACGACAAATATCTGAGAGGACACGTTCGGTAAGACCTATTCTTCCGGTTTCAATATTGCCGAGATTAGAACGTGATATATTGATTTTATTGGAAAATTCTTCAAGTGTCATGTTTAAGAGCTTTTTTCTTAATTGTCTGATGCGTTCATATGGCTCCATGAAATCACCTCACTTTTTGAAACAAATTATATCACAAAAAAAAATGCTTGTAAAGAGAAAAAACATAGACCAAAAGCCTTGACAAAAGAAAAATTAGCAAATATAATGATTGTGACAAGAAAAAAGAAAGGAGCGGTGTAAATGATAAATGGTATAGCAGAAATTAAGGAGATAAAAGACATTAGCGCTTTTCTGTCAACGGAAAATAAGAAGTATGTTATTGCGGTAGCGAATGCATTACTTTTTTCTCAAAGCAATACTGAACAGCCCAGCAAGCCACCTCAACAGAGACCTTATAGCTGCCCACAACCAGATGAAGGATCAAAGGTCTGAGGGGTTCAACGGGATAAATGCCGCCTAGGCGGTAGGAAGGAGGACAAGCCAATTAAACAAATAATCACATCGGTGTGAAATGCACCGAGTTCAACGAGAAGGGGAAATGGTAGTAAACATGAAAGTTGGAATTATCAGATAGGCAGATATCACGCCATTATCAAAGAGAGCAGGAGGAGATATATGGGACTTATATACATGGAACAGATAAGAGGGTATCCGTACATGACAATCGGAAAGCTGGCGGATGAATTCCACTGTAGCGTAAGAACGGTCGGGCGAAGGATTCTTGGCATCCAAGAGGAGATAAAGAAAGGAAGATACAGCCCGTACTCCATTCTGGAAGGAGATGGACATCCTTTGATTAATACATATGTATTCATGGATTATCAAAAGTATCAGAAACCACTAAAAGACCGGAATGCAAGAAAATATGTGCCAGAGTTTAATCCTCAGGAACTTGCTAAAATATGCGGGTACTGTCAGAGAGAGGTAATGATAGAGGAGGACAAGCCATGAAAGCAACCTGTAAGAGCTGCAAGTATTACATCCGGCGTCCCGATGCAAGCCGGATGTATCCGTGCTGGGACTATCAGGAGAGAAAACCCAAGAGACAGACGGAGACATTCAGCTACTGGCTGACAGCCGGAATCGGGGTATTTATTCTGATTGTGGAACCGGTGATATTGTCCATGCTGATGGCGTGGATATAAAAAAAGAGTGCCTACATAGACCGGCAAGTCTCAGGCACTCAAATAAACAACCAATTACATTGTAACAGATATGTGGGAAAAAACAAGTCTTCATATCAATAGCGTTCTGGAGGTTGACGGAGAAGAGAAAGTTAGATATCCGTAGAATCGTTATATGTTATAAAAAAAGAACGTCCCCTGCCAAGAAACGTTCTTTCAGGAATTCATCACACGCCAATATAATGATACCCTGATTTATATCTATTATAAGGGATATCAGTCAAAAAGTAAAGTAAATATTAAAAAAAATAGGGAAGAGGAGAGCATTATGATAAAAGAAGGTACTTTAGCATTGAAATTTTCGTATGCGGATTACAAACAGATAGCGAGAAAGGCATTATCTGTAGGATTTACAGTGGAAGAACTGCTGATAAAATATGCAGAAGATTTCATGAATGAAACATGTGAGGCAGATGAGTGGCTTGAGAATTATCGAGAAAAAACATTCCCCAGTATGCCATTACTGCATTATATAACCAATTATATAACCGAAAATGATTTTTGGGGGGATTTTGATGCGGTAGACTTCCTGCAATGTTTTGATGATATTGAAATGTACCGCAAAGAGATTACGGAAAATGAAGAAGTATTAGCAGATGCAACATATCCATGGCAGGAGGAATGTGGAGGCAGATATGCAACAAGAGAGGAGTGGGCATCGGATATAAACGAGTCCATACAATCAGCACAGGAAGAGATTCTTGATAGGGAAGAACGCATCACGTCTATATGGGACGGCTTTGTAGAGTGGATGGGGGAAGATGCTGAGGGATTGTCGCTAGAGAAGGAAGTGGGGAAAATCCGTGAAAAAATGGAGCAATCCGACAAGGCATTTGCAAGGTTCAAGGCACAACGAAAGCAGATACATAGTGAGATTGCACCAAAACTATAATTGTACCGAAATTCGGTACAGGTTAGAAAGGCGGAAAGGTTTCTACGGAATGTCACAGAGGATTTAAAAGGCAGGGACCAGATGGAATGGATCCGCAGGGTAAGTAATATCCGTAACCGGGTGGATGAAGTAATTCTGAATGGATTGGTTTATGTGTAGGAGGTTGCTTATGTGTTATTCGGCAAATTAAACG
>DCKD01000029.1 GCA_002320245.1 Lachnospiraceae bacterium UBA1683 | reverse complement strand
ACTTTTTCTTGACATAGGACCAATATTGACCTGATTCTGGACTGGCGGGTTTTAGGATATGGCAGAGATGAGCCCTGGGAGAAACGTTCCAACACGAAGCAGGACGCTTTCAACAAAGAGGCCAATGCACGGGCGGAGGTCTTTCTGGCAGAAACCTTCTGCCCCGCAATCAAAGAAGGATTATCTCAGGAGCTTGGCCGTGAAGCTGACATTCACATGGACGAGGAAGAAAAGCAGACAGTTATTTTTGCCTACCCAAAACTGTTTACCAATGCGGGAACCTTGCAGATAATCCGACTGGAAATCGGCGCGCTGGCCGCATGGACGCCGGCAAAGTCTGCGGAGATTACGCCATATGCTGCAGAGTATTACCCTGATGTGTTCGAGCAGAAAGGAACGAATATTCTGACGGTTGCCCCGGAGCGGACTTTCTGGGAAAAAGCTACGATCCTGCACCATGAGGCCAACAGGCCGGAACATCTGGAAATGCCGCAGCGGTATTCCAGGCATTATTACGATTTGTACCGCATGGCTCTGACCCCGGTAAAAGAAGCCGCTTTCTCTCAGCTCGACCTGCTTAAAAAGGTTGTGGATTTCAAAATGAAATTCTATCCCAGGGCATGGGCAAAGTACCCGGAGGCTGTGCCGGACACTTTGAAGCTGATCCCGCCGGAATACCGGTTCGCAGCGTTAGAGGCGGATTATGATTCCATGAAGGATATGCTGTATGGTGATGTACCTACATTCGATACTGTCATAGCGGCGGTTCGGGAACTGGAAAAAGAGATCAATACCCTGTAACAACTACATAACCATTTATTTGCCGGCTATTCTAAGATGCTTTAGGGTAGCCGGCTTTCTGTTTTCAAAAAGGAGGAATGTCACATTACGCAAAATGAAGTCAATGCTGTTTTTGACGAGCAGGTGCGGCTCTGCGCCGACACACTGCAGCGGAAAACCAAAGAATACACCGGGGACGATACGGACCGGCTTGGAGCTTTTAAGGCGGCGGCAGCTTTGCAGCATACCACACCGGAACGTGCACTTGCCGGGATGCTGGCGAAGCATATCGTTTCCCTGTATGACATGTGCTTTGACGATGGTGCGAGCTATGACATAGGCACATGGGACGAAAAGATTACAGACAGCTTAAACTATCTGTTTTTACTGAAAGCCATTGTAAAGGAGGGACATACCAATCAACCGAATTGAAGTAAAAATATTGAACTGCCAGACGGTTGCCGAAGCCGAGAAAAACATGGTCTTTGCAGCGCGTTTGACTCAGCGGGGGCATAAGATCGCCACGATGGATGAGCTGCTGGCACTCTATGAGAAGTCATTCAGCGAGAATACCGTGGCGGCCATCAGCAGCCTCCCTCACCCTACGGTCCAAAAATTTGCGGTGATCACTGTGGCCGTTGTGGGGGCAAGCAGGCGCTTTCTGGCACAGATCACCAGGCACCAGAACGAAGTAAAGTTTATGAGTGCGTCTTTGCAATACAGCAATTATACTGGACAGGCGGATTTTGCGGTACCCTATGAGATTTTAACCGCCCCGGCTGCGGTTCGGGAACTGTACTTAAAAAGCTGTCACGAGGGCATGAACTGTTACGAAAAGCTGTGCATCGCGGGAATCGGCCATGACGCGGCTGGCTATGCCACACCCCAGGGGCTTCGGAATGTGCTGATTATCAGTGCCACACCCTATCAGTGGAAACACATCATCAGCCAGCGGGTATGCCGGCGCAATACGGACGAAACCCGGATCGTGCTCTTGAAAATCTGGCAGGAACTTTACGCACTCAGCCCGGCTTTGTTCTCCCCTTCTCAGACCGGACCGTTCTGCCAGATGGACAAATGTCTGGAGGGAAAAATGACCTGTGGGCAGAAACTGGCGGCAACTATGACACCGAAGGACATTTTAAGAAACGACTACCCGGTACTTTTGGAAGGAGGCAGCGCATGAAAGTCAAGCTGATTGACTTTGGAGTGCCGGAGAGTTGGCGCCCCTACCGTCCACACGGGAATGATGCCGGCGCGGATGTATATATGCCCTATGACTGCACCTTGCAGCCGGGAGAAATCGCAAAGGTTCCGCTTGGGTTCGGGATTGAAGTGCCGGACGGGTACGCTGGCTATGTATTCCCCCGCACCAGCATGGCGGCAAAGGGTCTGGTCTGTGAGTTGCCCCCGGTAGATTCCGGCTACCGCGGGGAAATCCATGCCATTATCAGTAATGTAAGCAACAAACCGCAGGAACTTTCCAAAGGAGCGCGGGTAGGACAGCTTGTAATTACTCCGGTTGTAATTGCGGATTTTGTTTCGGATTTGGGAGTAGAGCGCGGAACCGGAGGGTTTGGAAGTACCGGGGCATAAATCAGGATAAATATAGAGTGTTTCCAGACTTAATTTAGGACAGTATGGGAAATAATAAGAAGAAAGCGGTCATTTTCCGTGACCGCTTTACTTCTTGCTGTTCAATTCTTTCATAATGCCGAGGATATATGTCATTGATCTGGAATCCAGTTTCTTTGCCTCTGCAATAAATTCCTGCAAGGTCTCTGGATAAAGGTTTTCTTCGTCAAAGAATTCCTTCGGCATTACGCCGAGATATTCGCAGATATAAAAGAAGGACTGCATGGCAGGAAGTGATTTTTTGTTTTCGATGTTATTGATGTAGTTGTTCGCTTGCCCCAACGACAATGACATGTCGCGTGCAGATACACCCTTTTGTAATCTCAGCTTTGCCAGCCGTTCCGGGACGAATTCTTCATACATCAGCCTCACCTCCCATTCTATAATAGATTGTACCTCACGCAGATGCATTATTCACAAATTAAAAAAGGGTGTTTGCGTTGACTTGCAAAAACAAACCTATTATAATAATGAGAGATACAAAATTAAATCTATCAATCGGAGGAACTTGATGGAAGGAAAGACTTGCTGTGTCACAGGACACAGAGATATACCTGCTGATAAAACAGCCCATGTAAAGGTGGCTCTGCGCCGGGAAATTGGAAAAGCAGTAAACGATGGTTTCACTATCTTTCTCTCCGGCTTTGCGGATGGCGTGGATCAATACTTTGCGGAGATTATTCTGGAGCTGCAGAATAAAAATCCAGATTTGAAGCTGATCGCGGTGCTTCCATACCGGAAACGGAAGGACAGCCTGTGCCAGAAGGAACACACAAACACCCTGCTAAATGCCTGTGCAGAGGTTATCATAATTCAGGAAGAATACAGGCCCAACGTCTATTCCAAACGCAACCGCTACATGGTCGAACATTCAGACCGTGTAATTGCAGTATATGATGGACGGGAAAAAGGCGGTACAGTTAAGACGATCCGCTTTGCACACCAATTTCGGAAAGAACTGCGGGAAATACCCGTAGGGTTAAACTTGGGCAAAAACAGGACAAATCTTGGACAAAACAGGACATGAAAAAGTGGAGGTACAGGCTGCTCTATGGTATAATAAATGTTCAACCGTGAAGGCCAGTGACAATCCGGTTGGACTTACAGAGAATAATAAATCACCTTTTGTGAAAATGGGAAACCACAGTTTGAAAGGAGTATTTGCATGAAACATGTATGTATGCTTATATCGGTGGCCGACATTAACGCCGCGAGAAAATTTTATGAGGATTTGTTCGGCTTGGAAGTATTTCAGGACTACGGCAGAAATATCGCTTTTACCTGCGGCCTGGCATTGCAGCAGGATTTTGACTGGCTTGTGGATTTGCCGAAAGAAAAGGTATTAAAGAAATCCAACAATGCGGAAATCGTCTTTGAAGAACAGGACTTTGATGGTTTTCTGAACAAGTTGAAAGAATACCCGGATATTGAATATCTGGGAGATGTGATCGAGCATAGCTGGGGCCAGCGGGTGATCCGGTTCTACGATTTAGACGGCCACATCATTGAGGTCGGCGAAGACATGAAAATGGTGATAAAGCGTTTTCTTGCTACCGGTATGACGATGGAAGAAGTTTCTGTGAAAATGGATGCTTCTATTGAGGATTTGACAAAACTACTAAACAGCTAATACATGCTGGACGAATAAACAAATCGCAGTTTGAGGAGGAGATATGGACTTAATTTATAAAAAGGCAACAATAGACGATATAGATATATTAACAGAAACAAGAATAGAGGTATTAAGGGCTGCGAACAAATTGTCAGATGATGTTGATATGAGCGAAGTGAAAAAACAGTCCTATGATTATTATAAAAGGTCACTTTGTGATAATACGCATATTGCCTACTTAGTATTTGATAAGGATACTTTTGTTGGGGCAGGTGGTGTCAGCTTCTTTCAAGTAATGCCAACTTATCATAATCCAAGTGGTAAGAAAGCATATATAATGAATATGTATACTTGTCCCAAATATCGCAGAAAGGGAATTGCATATAAAACTCTCGATATGCTGGTTAAAGATTCAAGAGATAAAGGCATTACTGCTATTTCCCTTGAAGCGACGAATATGGGAAGATGTTTATATAAAAAATATGGGTTTGTAAAAATGAATGATGAAATGGAATTGTTAAACTAACAAATTCCAGTTGTCGAGTTCTTTCAAACCTTTATTAACCCCTTTAGTTAAGAGACATCGTTTGCAAAAACTCTATGGAAGTTTTGTAACCAAGTAGTTGAAGCCAATGGAGGAAATGTATATGGATATTCAGAAAATTATCAGTTTAGTAACAAAAGCGCAAGGGTTAATAAAAAACCGTGAAATGGCCGCTCATGTAAAAGAGAAAGGTCTTGCAGACTATGTAACGCAGGTAGATATTGCCGTGCAAAATTTCTTAAAGAAGGAGCTGTTTGCCCTTGCACCGGATATTCAGTTTCTTGGAGAAGAAACCGGATTGCAGGAAATGAACGCGGATAGCTTTTGGATTTTAGACCCGGTTGACGGAACTACAAACCTTATGCACGATTATCAGCACAGTGTTGTATCTTTAGCCCTTTGCCGCCAGGGGAAAATTGTTATGGGGATCGTGTATGATCCCTTCCATGAAGAAATGTTTTCAGCGGTTAAAGGCAAGGGCAGCTTCTTAAATGGACAGCCCATACATGTATCAAACGCAGAAAAACTATCCGACACGATGATTGGGCTGGGAACAGCAAAAAGAGAGCTGGCCGATGAAAACTTTGCCCGGTTCCGCAGGGTGTTCGGTCAGTGCCAGGATGTACGCAGGATTGGTTCTGCCGCTCTGGAACTGGCATATACCGCCTGCGGCAGACAGGGAGGGTATTTCGAGATATACCTGAACCCCTGGGATTATGCTGCTGGTATGCTGTTGATTCAGGAGGCAGGCGGTCAAGTGACTGATTTTACGGGGAAACCTCTTGATCCGAGGAAAGGCGGCAGTGTAGTGGGAACGAACGGACATATCCACACTGCGCTGCTAAAGCTACTGTAAATTGTATTTTGCCTATGTGGGTTAGGCATCGAGCAAATCGCAACTTGGAGGAAAATGAACATATGAAGATTTTTATAGCTTATTGGAAAAATATGTTTAACTATAAGGGGAAATCCAGTAAAAAGGAATTTTTGCTTGTTATTTGTTTTAACATCATCATAGCTGTCATATTAGGAGTATTAGGTGGGATTTTATCAGAAGTTTTATCGAACAAGCTGTTTATCAGATTGCCTAATTTGTATTCCTTACTATCAATACTGCCAACAATAGCAATGTTAAAAAGAGTTTTCAATATGTACAAAAGCGGAGATGCAAAATGAAAAAATGGTACGACGAAGAATACGAATGGGAAATTGAGGTTATAGGCTTTCTGCGTGGAGATCATACAGAACGGTATTGCCGCAACGGTGAAGAAATTGGTGACAAGTACACTTGTACTTATGGTTGTCCAGTAAATCAAGATGGACAGGGCATTTGCTCCAAATGTATGATGGTTATGTTCCCCATTATGGAAGCCGTCCGGAGTGGCGGCGATTTAGAAAATATCGGCGGGGACGGAAAGTACACCAAGACTATTGTGTGCCCTGATGGCTGTGTTATGTTTAGACTTACTGCGAAACCGACGGGAACCCCGAATTGCTTCAAGGCGAAACTTTTTGACTATCAGCAGCAATTTTAGGTATTAGAAAGAGGGATGTTTTGATGATTGATAAAAACATGATAGCTTTTTGCGGTACATATTGCGGATCGTGTGAATGGAAAGATAAAATCAGCTGTAAGGGATGCAAGGCCAATAAAGGGCTTATGTTTTGGGGAGAGTGCGATAAAGCAAAATGCTGTATGGAAAAAGGTCTTGAGCATTGCGGAGAATGTTCAGATATGCCCTGCCAAAAGTTAAGAGAGCTGTTTTGTGATCCAGAGCATGGTGATTGTGGAGCGAGACTCCGCAACTTGAATAATTGGAAAGCCGGAAACTATGTCTATGAAAAATTGGGTAATTCAGCGCAAGAGAAGGCAAAAAGTTTGAATGAGGGGGGAAGGATTTAATGAGGAAATTTAGCCGAGAAGCCGAACAGATAATGATTGAACGCTTTGGAAAAGACGCAATTATAGCATTGGCAACAACAGAAAATGCAACGCCTTATGTGCGATATGTAAATGCCTATTACGAAAATGGAGCATTTTATGTCATTACCCACGCACTTTCAAACAAAATGAAACATATAAAAGACAACCCTGTTGTTGCAATCGCCGGCGAATGGTTTACAGCGCACGGGAAAGGTGTTAGCCTGGGTTATTTCAGGAAAAAAGAGAATTGTGTGATTGCTGAAAAGCTGAAAAAGGTCTTTGCAGAATGGATCGATAACGGCCATACTGATTTTGACGATGAAAACACTATCATTCTGCGTGTGGAATTAACAGATGGCTTGTTGCTCTCGCATGGTACAAGATATGAGTTTTAAGTTTTCAAATTTTCTACTTTGCTATGTCAAGTATTATCAGAGCTTGTCTTGAATATTTGCAGGCAGGCTGTTTAAGGACAATATGAAGTGACCTCACA
>DCKD01000054.1 GCA_002320245.1 Lachnospiraceae bacterium UBA1683 | reverse complement strand
CAGCAGAAAACAAAGACAAAAAGGTGCCTGAACCAATTTCACGAAAGAAAAAGACTGCCCAGAATTAGCATAAAAGCGCTACTTTGAAACAGGCTTCTAATTTGCGTGGATTATACTAGGATGGGAAAAGCCAGATCATGGATGTTCTGGGCATATTTTGGATGTGGGGCTAATATGCTGTATGTGATGTATTTGTGGATTCTGATGATTATCAATTTGTTGATTACTGTTCTGCTCGCCAAGCTAAAAGTAGAGCAGGCAAATGCAAAACTTTTGGAAGAAAAGGTTCTGTAAAGCAAGAGATGAATGTTCCATCGCCGAGTGTCGAATGAAAAAGCGGGTGCATGAAATATTATTTGGTTGATATTAGCTATGTGATTTATAATCGTGTTGTGTTAAAATGGAGAGAAGAAACAGATGAAATGGAGGCGCTAACATGACATTAACACAGCTTCGGTATGCGATTACTGTGGCGAGTACGAAATCAATGAACGAAGCGGCGCGGAAGTTATTTATTTCTCAGCCGAGTCTTTCCCAGGCAATCAAGGAGCTGGAGGATGAAATCGGAGTGGAGATTTTCCGCAGGACGAATCGGGGTATCTCCGTGATGCCAGAGGGGGAGGAGTTTATCGGGTATGCGCGCCAGGTGACTGAGCAGTATGAACTGATGGAGAGAAAATATATCACGAAGGAGAACACGAAAAAGAGGTTTAGTGTGTCCATGCAGCATTATACATTTGCGGTAAATGCGTTCGTAGAGATGGTGAAGCAGTTCGGAATGGACGAGTATGAATTCGAAGTACATGAGACGAAGACATATGATGTGATTATGGACGTGAAGAATTTCAAAAGTGAGATGGGGATTCTTTATTTGAATGATTTCAATCAGAATGTGTTGACGAAGCTGTTCCGGGAGTTTGGTCTGGAGTTTCATGAGATTTTACAGTGCCGGATTTATGTATATCTTTGGAAAGGGCATCCGCTTGCCAATCGGGAAGAGATTGCACTTGAGGAGCTGGAAGAGTATCCTTGCCTTTCCTTTGATCAGGGGAGCAATAATTCTTTTTATTTTGCGGAGGAAGTGCTGAGTACCTATGAGTATAAACGACTGATCAAAGCAAATGACCGTGCAACGTTTCTGAATCTGATGGTTGGATTGAACGGTTATACACTTTGCTCAGGAATCATTTGTGAGGAGTTGAACGGTTCGGATTATTGTGCTGTGAAACTTAAATCGGATGAGGTGATGACGATAGGATACCTCGTGAGAAAGGGCGTTGCGATCAGTTCTCTCGGGAAAAAATATCTGGAAGAAATATCAAAATATAAGGATAAAGCATTTGAATAAGGATCCAAAAGGAAAACGTGTGCGTGTTGGAACAGGTTATATAAAATATATATACGGAACTGGTTATAGGGATTGCCTATAGCTAGTTCCATTTTTTTTGGATTAACACTTTTCATATCAAAATGCTATACTAAACAAGTCAACTAAGTTGAGCTTAAATGATTGATAAAGCATTTACAGAGAAAGGTTAAAGACATGTCTGAAATTGTAATTCAAAATGTCAGTAAGACATACGAAACAAAAGATGGTACGGTTCATGCGTTGAGGCATGTGAATCTATCTATAGAAGCAGGAGATATTTACGGTATTATCGGGATGTCCGGTGCGGGAAAAAGTACACTGGTACGATGTATGAATTTTCTTGAGACCCCCACAGAAGGGCAGATTCTCATAAAAGGGGAATCCTTCGGCAGTTTTTCTGAGAAGCAGCTGCGAAAACAGAGGGAAGATATTGGAATGATCTTCCAACATTTCAATCTTCTGATGCAGAAAAATGTTCTGGAAAATGTGTGTTTTCCACTGTACATTCAAGGAAAAAAGAAGCGGGAAGCAAAAGAACGTGCGATGGAACTGTTGGAAATCGTTGGTTTAGGCGACCGGGCGAAAACCTATCCGGCACAGCTTTCCGGAGGACAGAAACAGAGAGTAGCTATCGCGAGAGCGCTGGCTTCCAATCCGAAGATTCTGCTTTGTGATGAGGCGACCAGTGCATTGGATCCGCAGACAACGTCATCGATTCTGGAGCTTTTGAAGGATATCAATGAACGGTTCCACATTACGATTGTAATTATTACTCACCAATTGTCTGTTGTCCGGGAAATCTGTTCTCATGTGGCAATTATGAGTGACGGAGAGGTGGAAGAACAAGGACTGGTATCCGAGATATTTACCCATCCGAAATCAGCGGTTGCAAAGGAGCTGATTCGGAATGATTCGGGAAGCGGTGTGGAAAATCAGAAAGTTGCACAGGAAGAAATTCGAAGTGATGAGATTATTCGAGTTGTATTTTCAGAAAATTCCGCATTTGAGCCGGTAATCGCCAATATGATTCTGAAATTTCAGGAGCCGGTCAATATTTTGAAAGCAGATACAAAAAATGTCGGTGGCAGAGCAAAAGGAGAAATGATTCTCGGATTCGGAAAAGATTGTAAAAAAATCCGGGAGATGAAAGCGTACCTGGAAGAACGGGGACTGGCGATAGAGGAGGCGAATGAATATGTGGAGCAGTGAAGTGACGACGATGATTATAAACGGAGTGGGCGAGACGCTTTACATGACGCTTCTGTCCACGGGGGTCGGCTACCTGTTCGGGCTGCCGATGGGTGTGATGCTTGCGGTTTTTGATAAAGATGGACTGGTGCCAAATACAGTTGCATATAAAGCGCTGGATGTGATTGTGAATATTGTACGAAGTATTCCGTTTTTGATTCTGCTGATTCTGCTGATTCCGTTTACACGTCTTGTGGTTGGACAGAGTTATGGTTCATCGGCGACCGTAGTACCGCTTGTGGTGGCAGCAATTCCATTTATTGCAAGAATGGTAGAATCTTCAATTAAGGAAGTGGATCCGGGCGTGATTGAGGCAGCAAAATCCATGGGAGCAGGGACCTTGCGGATTATCTGGAAAGTGCTTCTGGTCGAGGCGAGAACATCCCTGATTACCGGAGCGACAATTGCAATCGGAACAATACTTGGTTACTCTGCAATGGCAGGGACCATCGGTGGCGGCGGACTGGGAGATATTGCAATCCGCTATGGATATTACAGATATCAGTCGGATATCATGATTGTGACAGTTGTTTTACTCGTCGTGCTGGTACAGGTGTTCCAGTCGGCAGGAATGGTGGTCGCTTCCCGGCTGGATAAGAGAAAATAGAATGATAAAATATGGAGGGAATGGATTATGAAAAAATTATTAACATTGGCATTGACAGGAATTTTGGCAACAGGAGTTCTGGCAGGATGCGGAGCTTCCAAGGAAGACAGTGCAGCGTCTGATTCCGAAAATGCGGATCTGAAAGTCATTAAGGTGGCGGCATCCGCTACACCACATGCAGAGATTCTTGAGGAGGCAAAAGCTTTTTTAGAGGAAAAGGGATACAATCTTGAAGTCACTGTATTTGATGATTATGTGCAGCCGAATGAAGTGGTAGAGAGCGGAGATTTTGATGCAAATTATTTCCAGCATATTCCGTATCTGGAAAGCTTTAACGAGGAAAAAGGAACACATCTTGTAAATGCCGGCGGTATCCACTATGAGCCGTTTGGAATCTACCCGGGAACAAAAGACAATCTGGAAGACATTGCCGAAGGAGATAAAATTGCAGTTCCAAATGATACGACAAACGAGGCGAGAGCATTGTTACTACTGCAGGACAACGGAGTCATCACATTGAAAGACGGCGTTGGTCTGGAAGCAACAGTCAATGATATCGCAGAGAATCCATACAATGTCGAAATTGTGGAATTGGAGGCAGCACAGGTGGCACGTGTCGTAGATGAGACGGCATTTGTCGTACTCAACGGCAACTACGCATTGGAGGCCGGATATTCTGTAAGTAAAGATGCACTGGCTTATGAAACATCTGATTCTGAGGCAGCTAAGACTTATGTGAATGTTATCGCAGTGAAAGAAGGAAATGAAGAAAGTGATGCAGTGAAAGCGTTGATCGAGGTTCTGAAATCAGACGATATCAAAAACTTTATTAATGAAAAGTATGACGGAGCAGTTATTCCGTTTGAAGAATAAGATACTTATCGGGGACAGGTACCGATGTGTATTGAGGATAGTCCCCGATACACGCCGGTACCTGTCCCCATTTGTACATTTTCGTGAAAATTGAACATGTTTCTGTTTTTTTTATCATGTTCGAATAGTTCATCTTCTTTTATAATAAACTCAACAAAAGCCAAGAAGTCATGGAAAGAAAAAGGAGGACGGTTTTTATGAAAAAGAAAAAATTAATCGCAGTTCTGCTTTCTGCAGCAATGGTTGGAGGAATACTTGCAGGATGTGGAGGATCAGGAGACAGTGATAAGGCTGATTCTTCAGACAAGAAAGAAGCAACAGGAAAAGTTTATTATTTGAACTTTAAACCAGAACAGGCTGACCAGTGGGTAGCTCTTGCTGAGAAGTATACAGAAGAGACTGGTGTTCAGGTTGATGTACAGACAGCAGCTTCCGGAACTTATGAGTCACAGCTGAAGTCAGAGATGGCTAAGGACGAGGCTCCTACGTTATTTCAGGTAAACGGACCGGTTGGATTGGCTACATGGAAAGATTACTGCTACGATTTAGCAGACAGCCAGATTTACAAAGATGTACAGAGTGATGACTATGTACTGAAAGAGGGAGATGAAGTAAAGGGTATCGCATATGTTATCGAGACATATGGAATCATTTACAACAAGGCTCTGTTGAACAAATATTTTGAACTTGATGATGCAGAAATCAAATCTATTGATAAGCTGAATAATTTTGATGCTTTGAAGAAAGTCGCTGACGGAATTCAGGCACATAAAGATGATCTCGGAGTAGAGGGGGCGTTCACATCAGCAGGTATGGATTCTTCTTCAGACTGGAGATTTAAGACACACCTTGCAAACCTTCCTATCTATTACGAGTACACAGATAAAGGAATCGAATCTACAGATGCAATCGAAGGTACATATCTTGAGAATTACAAGAACATCTGGGATTTGTACATCACAGATTCAACATGTGATGCAAGCATGATTTCTTCTAAGACAGGTGAGGATGCAGCTTCTGAGTTTACACTCGGTGAAGCAGTATTCTATCAGAATGGTACATGGGCTTACAATGATATCAAAGATAACGAAGTAGCTGATGAGGATCTTGGAATGCTTCCAATCTACATTGGAGCAGAAGGTGAAGAGGATCAGGGTCTTTGCACAGGATCAGAGAACTACTGGTGCGTAAACAAGAATGCTTCGGAGGAAGACATTCAGGCGACACTTGATTTCATGACATGGGTAGTTGAGAGTGATGAAGGACGCGAAGCACTGGCAAATGAAATGGGATTCGTAACACCGTTTACAACATTTGCAGATTATCTGCCATCCAATCCGCTTGTACAGGCAAACGAAGAGTATACAGAAGCAGGAAAGACACCTGTAACATGGAACTTCACAACAATGCCTTCTGAAGAGTGGAAGAACGGCGTAGGAAGCGCACTTCTTGAGTATGCTCAGGGAACTGGTGACTGGAGCACAGTAGAGACAGCATTTGTTGACGGATGGGCAACAGAGTACGCAGCAGCAAACGAGTAACAAATAAAAAGTTAATGTAACTTAAGGAAGGAGCTCCGGCAGTTTTGACGGAGCTCCTGTCAAGTAGAGAGGGCGGATGAAATGGAGAAAGCAATTAAGAGATATTTTCCAGTCTTTGTGCTTCCGACGATGATTGCATTTACAATCGGATTTATCGCACCATTCCTTTTGGGAGTATATTTATCCTTCTGTAAATTCACGACCGTAACGGATGCCACATTTATCGGATTGAAAAATTATATGAAAGTATTTGAGGACCCGACGTTCATACATTCGATGTGGTACACCGCGTTGTTCACAATCGTGACTGTGCTTTTGATTAATGTACTGGCATTTGCAGTGGCATTGCTGCTGACAAAAGGAATCCGCGGAACAAATATATTCAGGACGGTATTCTTTATGCCAAACCTGATTGGAGGTATCGTACTTGGTTATATATGGCAGTTGTTGCTCAACGGTGTGCTGGCGATTTTTGGAAGAACATTGACTTATTCTTCTGTATACGGTTTCTGGGGATTAGTTATTCTGATGTGCTGGCAGCAAATCGGATATATGATGATTATCTACATCTCAGGCATCCAGAATATTCCGGGTGAATTGATTGAGGCAGCAAAGATTGACGGGGCAAACGCGAAGCAGCTGCTCCGCTATGTGACCCTTCCGATGGTTATGCCTTCCATCACAATCTGTACATTCCTGACAGTGACGAATGGATTTAAGCTGTTCGATCAGAACCTGGCATTGACCAATGGTGCTCCTTCCAAGATGTCTGAAATGCTCGCATTGAACATTTATAACACATTCTATGGAAGAACCGGATACGAAGGTGTCGGTCAGGCGAAGGCGGTTATTTTCTTTATTATCGTAGGTGTGATTGCGGTTCTGCAGAATAAACTTACGACATCAAAGGAGGTACAGCAGTAATGCTTCAGAATAAACAGAAAAACAAGACAGAAATGCGGCACAGAGACCAGTCTGGAAAAGAGAGAAAATCCAAACATGGAACACTCCTGACGATTATCTTTACGATTATCAGTGTTTTATATATGTACCCGATTGTGTTGGTTTTTATCAACTCCTTTAAAAAGAAAGCATATATCAGTAAATATCCGTTCAAGATTCCTACAGGCAATATGTATGTGGAACTGGAGAACTATATCAGAGGTATTGAAAGAACAGGATTGATTGAAGCATTTGGATGGAGTATGTTCATCACAATTGGCTCGGTTGCAGCGATTATTATCTGTTGCTCCATGTGTGCATGGTATATCAGCCGCGTTCATACAAAAGTGACCAAAGCGATTTATGTGATGTGCCTGTTTGCAATGATCGTTCCTTTCCAGATGGAAATGTATACACTGTCTAAGGTTGCAAATATGCTGAAACTTGGAAATCCATGGGGAATCATCCTGATTTATCTTGGATTCGGAGCAGGGCTGTCGATATTCATGTTTACAGGTTTCATGAAATCCATTCCGTTGGAAATCGAGGAAGCAGCAATGATTGATGGATGTACGCCAATCCAGACATTTTTCAAAGTCGTACTTCCAATCACGAAACCGACTTGTGTGACGGTTACGATTCTGCAGGCGATGTGGATATGGAATGACTACCTCCTTCCGTCACTTGTACTTGATACGAAGAAATGGAAGACAATCCCGATTGCGGTACAATATCTAAAAGGTGGATATGGTTCTGTTGATATGGGAGCTATGATGGGAACTTTGGTACTGGCAATCGTACCAATCATTATCTTCTATCTTGTATGTCAGAAATACATTATCGAAGGTGTTGTTGCAGGTGCTGTGAAAGGTTGATGATATTAGCAGAAATGATGTAAGCTTGTAATATACCGCCCGATGATTTACAATAGAATTAATTGAATTTACTGAAACAGCAGTATTCTTTCCGCGTGGGAATAGCAGAAAGGTACTGCTGTTTTCGAACATTAAAAAAGGAATGGAAAAATGATTACGATATTGATAGTGGACGACGAAAAACTGGAACGTAACGGGATTAAATTTTTGCTGAAAAGAGAAAAAGAAGAATTTACGATTCTGGAAGCAGAGAATGGAAAAGCAACTCTTGGGATTCTGATGGAGAAGAAGGCGGATGTTCTGTTTTCTGATATCAAGATGCCGTATATGAATGGTCTTGAATTGACGGAGAAAGCACGAGAGATTTATCCGGATCTGGAAATTGTCATTTTCAGCGGATACAATGATTTCACATATGCCAGAGATACATTGCGTTTTGGTGTTGTGGATTATGTTCTAAAGCCGGTGGATCCTTCAGAGTTCCATAAAACATTTGAACGAGTGAGGGGGAAGATAGAAGACCGGCTGGAGGATACAAAAAAACAGATTCGACAGGAAGATTATCTGAAAAAATATTTTCTCATGAATTATCTGTATACGGGGAATGAAGAAGATTACCGGAGATTGTCCGGATTTGCGGGATGGGAAGAAAAAGAATCGATTGGCTATGTCCGGATGATTCTTGTGGCAAGTTCCGAGAATTTTTTTGAAACAGAAGAGGAACGTTTTGTATCTAATTTAAAAGATCAGATTCAGCGAGAGTTTTTTTACCTGAACTTGAACTCCAATGAATCCCTCTTTTTATTCCGTGAAAAATATACGGATTATGAACAGTTGGCGAATCAGATCTATCTGTTTTTCCAGCAGCATTACGATACAGAATGCTATTTTGCGGTGAGCAGGGAGATACAGGACGCGGATGAGATGCCGTCCGAATTTCAGCAGCTGGAACAGCTTTTGGAAGAGAAGTTTTATCAGCCAAGGCATCATATTTTCCTAAGCGGAAAAGAAGTGGAAGAAGTGCCGGCGAGAGAAGTAGAAGATGCAGAGATTCTCGGAAGTATCACCGAAGACATTCGGTATAAAGACATCACTCATCTGTGGCAGGATTTCAACAAGCTGGAAGAGAAGTATCGAAAAGTGAAACAGTTTTCGGAAATGTATGTGAAGTTTGTATTTTCAAGTATTCTGAAGGAGATTTATGAAGTCATGTCCTCAGCCGGGGAGAAGGAACTGTCAAGGACAGTGGACCGGCTGTATCGATGCAGAACAATCCAGGAGGTGCTTGCCATCACAGAGAAAAGTATTCGTGAGCTGGAGAATTTTCTCCAGGAAGAGAATGAAGAATTCCGTAAAGAGATTACAGAAGTAAAGAGTTATATTTATCATAATTATGAGAAGAACCTAAGCGTGGAGATGCTGGCGGATCAGGTATACTTGTCTGCCGGATACTTAAGCGCCGTATTCAAAGAAGAGACAGGGATGAATCTGAACCGTTTTATTCGGGAAGTACGGATGCAAAAGGCAAAAGAAATGTTGGAGAACACAAATAAAAAAATTACACAGATAGCGAAAGAAGTGGGCTTTTCGAATACTTCTTATTTTTGCAGGAGTTTCCGGGAGTTTTTCGGAAGTACACCGGAGTCCTGCCGGCGGGGAAATGGAAATGATCAGGAAAATAATGAAGAAGTATAAAAATCTGAAGTACAGATATAAGATAGCGATTCTCACTGTGCTTGCAGGAGTACTTCCAGTAGCGATTATCGTAGCTTATATGCAGACGGGAATGGTTCGCCTCCTACGGGAGCAGGAGACGGATACGATGAAAAGTTCTGTTAACCAGGCCGTGGATACGATGGAGAATCAGATGCAGATTTATGAGAATCTGATTGACTATCTTTCGTATTCTCAAGATTTGAGAAATGTTCTGAATCAGAGAGGGCAGAATGATTATGAGATGTATGTCCGTTACACGGATATCGTGGATCCGTTGCTTGAGATGCCCCAGATTTATCATCAGGAAATCAAAGGGATTACGATTTATTCGGACAATGTCGATGTCGCTCATGGAGAATCGATTGTTCCGATGTCTGAGCTGGAAGAGCAAGAATGGAATTCAAAGCTCTCTGATAGTTCCCTCCTCGAATGGTTTGTAAAGAGAGGAGCGAACAGGGAAGTGGTCGCAGCCAGAAAATTTTATGGAGAAGAAGATCTCACAGCGGTTCTTTCTATACGGTTGAATTATACGAAAGCGCTGGAGCCGTTCAGTTCGACTTTAAAAGAACAGACCGGTGGTCTGGTTTGTGATGATGAGGGAAATGTTATTTATTCCGGATATTCAATGGATGAAGAATATCGTCCAGAAAAACCGGAGTCTCTGGAATATATTCGTGCCAACTATGTTTGCATGGAGCGGGAGATGGAAAGTACAGGATGGACATTTTGCATGTACCGGCCGGAAAAAATCATTACGAAATCCGCGCAGATGCTGACAGGGCAGAACTTTCCAATCATCGGAATATGTATCGTACTTTTGGTTGCACTGAGTTATATTTTTTCTAAGAGACTTGTATCCTGTCTGGAGAGGCTGACTGAGAATATGAATCAGGTGCATATGGGATTCCGGAAGGTTACCGTTCACAGCGAGTCCAAGGATGAAGTCGGTACATTGATTCGTTCCTTTCAGCGGATGATGGACGAACTGAATAAATTGATATCGGAAGTCTATGAGGCGAAAATCGAATTGCAGCATACAGAGATGCGGGCACTGCAGGCACAGATCAATCCGCATTTCCTGTACAATTCATTGTCTATCATAAACTGGAAAGCAATCGAGGCAGAAGAAGATGAAATCAGTAAAGTGACGCTGGATTTATCGACTTATTACCGAACCAGCCTGAATCGGGGAGAGACGATGACGACAGTGGAGAATGAGATCAACAATATCCGTGCATATCTGCGTATTCAGCTGATTATGCATGATAACAGCTTTCGGGTGGAAGAAGAGATTGATGAGAACATATTCACCTGCGAGATTCCGAAGCTGATACTGCAGCCGCTTGTGGAGAATGCAATCGAGCATGGACTGGATCCTTTGGAGCAGGAGGATAAAGTACTTACGGTTGTCGTGAAAAAAGAAGAGGATTTGCTGGTCAATGTCATTAAGTTAACATTGAA
>DCKD01000045.1 GCA_002320245.1 Lachnospiraceae bacterium UBA1683 | reverse complement strand
AAGATAATGTATTAAATTTTCAAGGTTCAATATAGTACAGAGCCAAAAATCTGTCTCATTTGTCGTTTAACTCATATCATAAAGCAGGGTATATTCAATATAGCCGTCATGTAAGGTCTTGTCGGTCAGCTCACAATACAAACCACTTTCCAATTTATCCTCTAACCGTAAAAGCTGGTCTTGATATTTTCCTAACGTGATTTCACAGCGGATATGGAGCAAGCCTTTTTCCATTTGATAATAAATCTTCGGAAACCAGACGATTTTTTCTCTTGATCTGCTTTGCAGGTCAGTAAAAAAACCGTTGTCTTGTACGGTATCGGCTTCATACCACTTATTTTCCAGTATCATTCTTGCCAGCTTTTGACGGTGCAGGAGCTTCTTGAAACTGTCGTAACAGAAGTGGTAATACAGAAAAGCGACCAATGCACAAACACCAGTCGCTATCAGTATCGTTATGAAGTTGTAAGGGGAAAGTGTCAAGCCGTTTTCTAACAAGCTGAAATGCTCCCAATCGGTACGCATGAGCTGTTGGATATTCAGTAGCAGGAGAACCGCCACGAATACAAACAGAAGCGTCCCTATGGAAAAGTAATAGACAAGGTGCTTGTCACTAGCTCTGATACGGTGTCCTTTGTTCCAAATCTTTTGCATAAATCAATCACTCCTTTCTGGGTACGAAAAAAGCAGTCAATCCTAAGACTAACTGCTTTTTTAATTGCTATTTTTTTACTAATTCCCAATTTCTTACGCCTTTACTTGTATCTAATTCATAGTTTTTTCGACATTCATCACAACAGATATATACGTCATGCTCCCTAAATCCGGGAATATTATCATGTTCTTCTACGATAGTGCCTTTTCCGCAAGGACATTTGTATTCGTAACGTTCAGTATCGCCACTACCAGCACCATAACCAGCACTATCTTCTTGATGTGAATTTATTAGTTCCGTTCTCACCCAAGTTGCCTCCTTTGTATTTTTTATTAGTATAGCATTATAAGAATTTAGATACAATCGCTTATAAAGAAATTATTTTTAAATTATTTTTTCTGCTGTCCCTGCGGTGTATGGTTCTGTGGATTGCCTGCGTTTTGGTTGCTTTTATTCTTCAACACAATATCCTCTGCCTTTACATACCAGTCCACATCTGCACCCGTATAGGTCTTTCTTGATACCGTATCGGCTACGGGATTGACAAGCTCCACGACTGCATTGTACGGAAATTCCCTTAACGGTACTTCTGGCGGTACAGATACGGGGATAATTCCACCATGCAGACTACATTTCAAATCATAGATACGCTTTTTAAGCTGGGTACTCGGTGTCCCGTCCTCATTCTGCAAGAACACATCACGCACCGCTGTAAATTTTAATTCTCCAAATGTTTTCTCTTTGTCAATAACAAACCCGTTTGATAATCTCATAAATTTTTCACTCCTTTACTTTTCTTCAACTGCGACAATATCGTCAGCAACTAACACATAATCGGTATGTCCCATGTCCCCGATTGCGTAACCTCTGCCGAATAACTTCGGATTGACAAGTTTTACTTTCTGTTCATACTTAAAATGCTTTTCGCCTGCCTGCACGGGAATTTCCACCACAACATTTTCGCCTTTCTGTACGTCAGAATAAAGATTATAGCTTCGTCTGGCTAAGACCTTACGGTTGTTTTTATCTCTTTCAAAGATAGGTTCGCTTTCGCCTGCAAATTCAAGAGTTCCAAAAGACTGTGCCATATCTGGCACGACATATTTCATTTCCATATTGTTTTACCTCGTTTCTTTCTATATTTGATAAGTTTTTTGATTGTGATTTCTTATTCTGGCGGTTCGGGAAGTACCAGCAATCCCACCGATAGTAAAGGGTAAAATAAATGCTTACGCACCCTTGACTATCCGTGTTCTTGCAGGTTGTTGGCAGACAAGCCAGAATAAGCGGAAGTCTGCCGTTTGACAGCTTCGGCGGAGAGCGTGATTTTCCTTTTCTCATACCGTTACCGCCTTATGATTTCTTCATTTTACGGCGTTTGCAGAAGAAGATACCTGCCAGTCCAGCACCAGAAGTCAAAAGAAGTGCAAGCAGTCCGTAAAGGTTTGTGCTATCGCCAGTTTTTGGACTGTCTGTTTTATGCGGTGTATCTGGTGTCTGTGGCGTTTCGGGTTTCTCTGGTTCTTCTGGGACTTCGGGTTTTTCCTTAAAGGTAATCGTCTGTCCCTCGTCCTCAATGTCTTTATGCTCGATAACTTTCTTTGGCTCGTCTGGATTGCTTAAATCGTACAATTCTTCAAAAGTTACAAGCTGTTTGCCGTCAAGAGAAGTAGCGTCAAAGGTAAAGGCAACTTCCACTTTCATAGTTTCGCTGTCTGCGATAAAGGTGTAATCACTTTCCACACGTTTTCCATTGATAAGAAGCTCTGCATTTTCTTCTTTCAACATCTGCCAGCCCACAAGTTTGTACTGTGTACCGACTTCTAAGCCCTCTAAGGTTACGGTATCAATGATTGTAACGTCTTTTCCAGCTTCAAGCTCTTTGTTCCCGTCCTTATCGGTAGCAGTCGTATGTATCTTGATGATACGCTCTGTGATAAGTACCGTCTGCCCGTCGTCCTCAATGTCTTTATGTTCCGCAACTTTCACGGGTTCGTCTGGATTGCTTAAATCATACAATTCTTCAAAGGTAACAAGGTTTTTGCCACCTAAAGCAGACGCATTGAATGTATAGGAAATTTCCACTTTCATTTCTTCATCATCAGCGACAAAGGTATAATCGTTTTCTACACGTTTCCCGTCAATGATAAGCTCGGCGTTTTCCTCTTTTAACATCTGCCAGCCTTTTAACTGATATTTTGTGCCTTTTGTAAGTCCGTCCAATTTTACAGTATCTACAATCGTGATTTCTTTTCCAGCAAGGATAGTCTTTTCGCCGTCCTTGCTGGTTGCTGTGGTATGGATTGAGATTTCTTTTTCGTATTCATCAGTCAAAGACCCTAAATCAATCACAAGATTGTTTCTTGATACCACGATTTCAAATGGTGGGATAAGTTCAAAGCCTTTGTTGCTGTCAGAGCGTAATTCCTCAATGATGTAAGTATCATAAGGTAATGCACCCTTGCTGTCGTCAGGTTCAGAAGTCCCAAACCACACACCGTCCTCGCTGGTCTTTCCTGCGTTGGTATTGTGCTTATGTGAAGCCCAGTCAGCAGAAGTGGAGAACTGCCCGTTATCATCAGTTACCACGACATGACTTTCGCCCGTCGTCTTGCTTGTGATCCTAAAGGGAACATCAGCAAGACGCTTATGTGTGCCTGCCCCGATTTTCACGCCCTCAATATCGCCACGCTTAATCTGATTGTAGATAGAATGAGCTTCGTCGGTTAAGTCCACAATTTTTCCGTTTTCTGTGATTGCAAAGTCAATCGGCTTCGCACCGTCTGTCAAGTAACCGTTTGGAGCTTCACTCTCAACGATATGGAATTTTCCATAAGGTAAAAGGTCGGCAGAAGTAGAAGCGATACCCTCAATGTCTGTATGGATTGTCTTTACCACTTCATTTTTCTTGTATAGCTTGCCCTCAACCAAAACAGAATTGTCATTTAAGGAAATGATGTCAAAGGCAGTATCTTTCAAGGTAGCACTTCCTTGTGGCTTTGTATCGCCCGTTTCTAAATCTCGTTTCTGAATTTTCACACCGCCACGGATAACTTTGTCTGATACGGAAAACTGGTTACTTCCAGTCAATACGGCAAGGTCGCCGTCCTCGGTAATCTGTGTTACATATAAGCCCTTAATCTGTTCCGACTTATCGCCAGCCTGCATATACGCACCGTCTAACAAGTAACCGTTTGGAGCTTTTGTTTCCTCAACGGTTAGTGTTCCTAAAGGAAGAACTGCCTTGCCGTCCTGCATATAGAAACTGTCGCCAGACACCTTGTATGCGTCCGCTAATTTTGTGATGTAATGAGTTGTCCCGTCGCTGTCTGTTTCGGCGATTGTCTTTGTGACCCATGTTCTTGTAGCTTCGGCAGGGAGATTGTCTTTCGTATAGAAGCCTGCATAATACTTCCATGTAAATTCCGCACCTGCTAGAGAAGCGTTCCCTTGCGGATTGTCTTTCTGTGTTTCCATATCAATCTTAAAAAGCTCAATCAAAGTGTCTGTTACCTTTGGTGTATCAGATACGTTCAAAGTTGCTGTTTCGCCAGCTTTGATTGTCAATGGATAGACTGTTTTATCCACTTTATATCCTGCTGGTGCAGATAATTCCTTGATATAGACTGTGCCAGCCGTTACCTCTACAACATCTGTATTTCCGTTTTCATCAGTCGTAAGGGTGGCAAGCTGTTTCGTGCAGTCCTTATCAACAAAGACACCGTATGTTGCACCAGCGATAGAGTAATTCCCGTTACCGTCCGTAATGCTGGCATTACTGGAAGTCTTTTGAAGTTTCGCATTTCCGACATTCAATTTTGCCCAGAATTGTCCCAATTCCTGCCCCTCGCCAGAGTAGATATAACCGCCACATTCATAGCGTCCTTTATTCTCTTTGACAAAGGCTTTTGCACCAGCGAAAACTTCGTCCTGCGTAGCTTTTGGAATTTCATTATAAGAAGCTCGCACGTTATCACATTGCCAGCCAAGATGTACGCTCAATCTCTGCCAGACAACGCATTGTTCCAACAGATAAACTTGTTTGTAGTTCAGTTCCTTGTGAGCTTCGCCATACTGTTTGACATACTCTAAGGATAACGCCACATCTGAAATCTGGTCGGCACTCATGCGTGAGCTTGCGTCAGCTCTGGTCTTGTAGCCGTTCTTAAAATCTGTATTGATGTCAATACAATAGGCAGTTTCGCCCTCGACTTTCATCATGCCCTCATTGAATGTAGAACCGATAGAACCGTCATTCATCACTTTTTCAATGATACCGACACGCTCTGCACTTTCCGTCCAGTATTGCTTGCTTTCAGCATGAACGGTTGTAGTTGGTAAAGCAGTAACGACAGTTGCAAGAGCTAAGAAGCCCGTACACAATCGTTTTAACATCTTTTTCATAAATCTAATGCTCCTTTCATTTTGAGTAATAAAATAGCCGTCCAATAAGAACGGCTAGAAATAGAAAAGGAACGTCATGTTAGGCGTTCCATAGTCTATGAAATATTCAATTTTTTCTTGTTTCAATACTGATGTGCTGTACCATATCTTTGCATATCTAGGAAAACTTGCGTATCAAGGCTCATTCAATGGTAGTAAATAAGTAGTAAATTGATGTATTTGTTTCCTTGAAAATGCTGATAGATACTGTGTTTTAGTGGATAATCAGATTTTTATTGTGTTTGTTAACAAAAAATATTTATTTTTTCAGGAAAAGTTTATGTATATTCAGAGTGAGACAGAATAGAAACTTAAAATAATTTAGAAGTAATAATATAAGAAAATTTGCAGAAACATAAAATATGAGGAAAAGTCAAAAAAAGAGGTATGGAAAAGACGGGTATGAAAAAGAGAATATGAAAAAAAGGTAGGAAGGAGCGGTATGGAAAAGAGAGAACGGAAAGTATTACTTCAGGCAGCGAAAATTGCAGTGGGGAGCAGTGCGGCAATCTATACGGCGGGGGTATTGAATCTGGATTTTGCAACTTTTGCGGGAAGTATTGCGTTTCTGACACTGGTAACGACGAAGTGGGAAACGTTGAAACTATCCATGCTCAGGCTGCTGACATTTTTTGTATCAGTGGTACTGGCGTGGATGATATTTACGCATATCCGGTATGAGTGGCTGGCGTATGGTATTTATGTATTCCTGATTGTGGTACTATTTGAGAAACTTGGATGGAAAACGACAGTATCGGTAAATGCAATCATCGGAACGCATTTTTTGATGACGCGTGACATTGGAATACGCTTTATCATCAATGAGTTTTTCCTTGTACTTATCGGTGTGGCCATTGCGGTTATTCTGAATCTGTTTTACGATTATCAGAGCCAGAAGAGGTCGTTGGTCGGCAATATGCGCTATGCGGAAAGCCGGATGCAGACGATTCTCAGAGAGATTGCGGTATATTTGTCAGACGATGATATGCAGCGGGATGTATGGGACGATATCAGGACACTGGAGCAGGAAACGCAGACGTTTATAAAGGATGCTTACGAGTATCAGGGCAATACTTTTCAATCCCACCCGGGATATTATATCGATTATTTTGAAATGCGGATGAAACAGTGTAATGTGTTGCATAATCTGCATTATGAAATGAAAAAAATCCGGTCGATGCCGAAACAGGCGGCGGTGATTGCACAGTATATCCTCTATTTGATAGACTATGTGGTAGAAATGAATGTACCGGCTGCACAGATGGAACGGCTTGAGGCGATTTTTGTGGAAATGCAGCGGGAGCCGCTTCCGGTTACGAGGGAAGAGTTTGAGAGCCGTGCCATGCTGTATCACATTCTGATGGATTTGGAAGAGTTTTTAGTCTTGAAAAAGCGCTTTGTGACTGGGCTGGATGAAAAACAGAAAGAGCGGTATTGGAAACACAAAGACAGTACACAAGGAAATGCAGACGGCAGGAATAAAAACGAGGAACAACAAAAATAGAAACAAAGGGTAACAATAAGGTTATGCAGTTGCCGACTTGATTTTATAACCTTGATTTCTTGCTATGGCAATGATTGCTTTCTTGTGACCGGGACGTTTCTTAAGACGGAGATAGCGGTTGCGAATCTCAGGATGCTTTTTGCTGGTGACAACAGCATTGGCACACTGCACAAACAGTGGCTTGATATAGCATCCGGCCTTGGAAACCCGGACAGATTTTTTCTTCCCTGCACTTTCATTGTTGGTTGGAGTAAGTCCAGCCCATGAGCATAAGTGCTTCGCCGAAGGAAAAGCCTCCATATTGGTGGTACCGATTTCGGAAATGATCCCGATAGCAGTAAAATCACTGCTGATACCGGGAGCGGTTTGAAGAATGGAAAGTTCCTGCTGATAGGGAGCGGCGAGCGCAAGAATGAGTTCTTCAAGCTCTGCTTTCCGGGATTCCAGGTTTTCATAATGAGCTTTGCTCACCTTAAGTTTACCAGCCTGTTCCGGTGTGATGTAGCCGTCAATGGCATCCCGGAGCTCAGGAAGTTTCTTTTTCAAACTTTTGTAGACGAGAGGTCCAAGGTCAAAAGAAGTATCTGCGTAACCATACACTGCGTGTGTGTGACGTGGCAGAGCAGGTGGGTTTTTTTGGATATTGCACATTTTTCCAGGGTGTTTAAGAAGTATGCGGGAATGTCGGCGAATGAATACCGCAATAAAATATTAGGATAGCCGGGGATGACAGGTTTCTCCTTTTTTCTCAGACTTTATGTGATAGACTAGGGTATGTTTTGTATAAGAACTAACGAGATATCACAGAAGTGGAAGAGAAAGGGAGGAACTTTTTTATGTATGAAAACAGCGGAATACAGGGGAGTCTGGCAGAAACCGGGTGGAATGGAGAACATCGTACAAAAAACAGGTGGAAAACCATCGGAAAGATTTTGCTGCTGACGGGGGCTGTGGCAGGTGCGGTTCTGTTGGGAAAGTGGGCGCTGCATTTTGATGCAGGAGCATATACACAGGCGGTACTGGACGCGGCGTACAGGGATGAGAGAGAAAACTACCAGAAATTAACCGGTAATTCGGATGCTGATGTGGAAAAACTGTTTCAAAAAAATCTGGACGCAACGATGGATGAATTTCAGACAATTAAGCTGTCGGAAGCACAGGAAGAGAATTACCGCGCGTTATTTCAGGACATTTTGAAGCAGGTAAGATACACAGTGGGGGAGGTAACAGCACAGAAGGGCGGTAATTACGCAGTGCAGGTGGAAGTCGAGCCAATGACACTGTTTGATGATACATATGATGCATTTCAGAACCAGGCGGAGTCCTATGCCCGGAAGGTGACGGATGAGGTACTCAATGGCGGGCAAATGCCAGAAGAGCAGGAAATTCAGAGTCAGGTGTACCAAATCTATTATGATGTGCTGCGGGATGCTTTGGACAGCGGGGTGAAATACGGAAAAGCACAGATAGTAACGCTCCATGTAAATCGCAAAAAAGATGGAGGCTATGAGATACCGGAGAATGATATCACGGCTTTAAACGAAAAATTAATTTCACGGGAAAAATTGGAATGAACAGTTACAAATTTTTATAATACCCCGTGGTTTTCTTGACAAGATATCCGGTCAGTGATACACTTTTATTGTTAATCAGGAAACGTGGATAGAGGTTGCATTTTTTATGAGTATGATGCCGGATGTACAGGAGCAGGAGAAGACATCAAAAAGGGAAAGATGCCGAAAGGGTATGACTGCCTGAGGTCATATTACTTGGGCGTGGCGTGAAGAACGACACGACTGTCATCGCAGGATGGAGAGCTATCTGATATATACAGTATGTATATTTTGGAACGGCGCATCTTGCCGTTTCTTTTATTGTTTAAGAAAACATTCATTTTTGAAAATTGAAGGAGGACAAAGAAGTGGCAATTTTTAAAGGCGCAGGTGTTGCACTTGTTACACCGATGAAGGATAATCTGGAAGTGAATTATGACAAGCTGGACGAGATTCTGGAAGAGCAGATTGCAGGGAAGACAGATTCTATCATTATCTGTGGAACAACCGGCGAGTCTGCAACGATGACAGAGCAGGAGCATATGGATGTCATCAAATTCGCAATTGAGCGTGTGAATCACAGGATTCCGGTTATTGCGGGTACAGGTTCTAACTGTACGGCAACAGCAGTTCAGCTGTCCAAAGAGGCAGCAGAGGCAGGGGCGGACGGACTTTTGCTTGTAACTCCATATTATAATAAAGCAACGCAGAACGGGCTGATTGCACATTATACAGCCATCGCAGAGGCAGCAGGTATCCCTGCGATACTGTATAATGTACCAAGCCGTACAGGATGTGCCATTCAGCCGGCAACGGTTGCGCACCTTGTAAAAAATGTAGACAATATTGTGGGAATCAAAGAGGCGTCCGGAGACATCGGAAATGTAGCGCAGATTATGCATCTGTGTGATGGCAACGTCGATTTGTATTCAGGAAATGATGATCAGGTCGTACCGCTTCTGTCGCTTGGCGGAGTCGGTGTAATCTCCGTACTTTCCAATGTCGCTCCGACTTATGTCCATGACATGGTTTACAAATACATGGAAGGAAATACGGCAGAAGCCTGCAAAATGCAGTTAGACGCACTTCCGTTGTGCAATGCATTGTTCTGTGAAGTAAATCCGATTCCGGTAAAGGCAGCAATGAATCTGCTCGGAAAAGAATGCGGGTCGGTCAGGGGACCTCTGACTGAGCTGGAACCACAGCACAGGGAAGTTTTAAAGAAAGCAATGCAGGAATTTGGAATTCTGTAACGGCATCGTTTGTAAAAAGAATAGAAAGCACCGACAGAGGGCAGGCAGCGGTTCAACCGTTGGCCGCCCTTTTGCTGTCTTTTCCCATAAAGCCATTTACCGGGCATCTATTTTTCCTTCTGCTCAATCATTTGCAAATGCTAAATCTATGAAATTGGTATATACTGGTAATGAAAGAATAAAATAGGTGGGATGAGCATGAAATATTTTGACTGCCATGCAGATACACTGACAGAGATTACAGTGCCGGGGGAAACATTAAGAAAGAATACGTGTGATTTGGATTTGACACGCACAGAGCAGTTCGCAGCGCCCTATACGCAGATTTTTGCAGTTTGGGAAAATCGGAATCTTCTGGATGGGGAATGTCTGGAGCAGGAGTTTTGCAAGAACTACCGCAGGGCGGCAGAGTTGCTGATGGCACAGCAGGACAGGCTTGTCTGGTGCAGAAGCGGAGCGGAGATGGAGTGGGCACATTCACAGGGAAAGGCAGCCGCTTTTTTATCGGTGGAGGATGTGTCAATTATGGGAAACGCTGTGGAACGAATCCGGGAATTGGGATTTCGGTTTGCGATGCTGTCATGGAATTATAAAAATGAATATGCTTGCGGGGCTGTTGAAAATCAGAAAAGAGGACTGACAGAAGCGGGACGGTGTTTGGCGCAGATGCTTTTGGAGCAGGGGATTGTACTGGATATTTCTCATTTATCGGATCGGGGCGCGCAGGAGCTTTTTGAGTTGACGGATGTGCCGTTGATTGCATCACATTCCAATGTGCGTGATATATGCAGTCATCCACGGAATCTGGAGAATGAGGTGATACGGGAACTGATTCGCAGAGGAGGAATCATAGGGATGAATTTCTACCGGGAGTTTGTTGGCGGGGAGAAGAATACCGAGGCAATCATACGGCATATGGATGCAGTGCTGGAGCTTGGCGGGGAGGATGTGCTGGCGCTGGGAGGCGATTTTGACGGATGCAATGGAGCGTTCCCGGAAGGAATCCGGGGTGTGGAGTCAATCCCGGACCTGTATGAAGCGATGGCAGCGGCAGGGTTTGGACAGAAACTGAAGGATAAAATCTGTTATGAAAACGCAGGACGGTTTGTAAAAAAACATGTTTTTTGAATCTTTTCCGGTTTGCATATGAAATCATTCATTTTGCATATGAACCGGAGGGATTTGGAAGACAGTGTACCGGGGAAAGCGCATTCGGCGGCAGCCGTTCGTCGGATTTCAGGAGCGGGTTTTCACGGCTGTATCAATATGCCGCCCGGGAAAGCGGAAGAACTGTACAGCATATTGGAGTCGGGAACATCAGCTAATCCATTATTCAAATAGGTTTATAGTTGTTGGATATAAAACGCGGCAGTCTGTGGAGGGATGCTTGCGGTCATAGCATTGGAATGGACAATGCGCACGCGCTGTCCCGGGCGGAGTCGGCTGAGTGGAACAGGAGTCCCGTTTCGGTCGAGAATGACGGTCTGGTTAGATATAACAAATCGAATCTGGCTTTCCACATCATTCGGATTTCCTGTGTAAAGAAACCGGTGTCGCAAATCAATGGAAGCGATGCGTCCGGTAAAAATCCGTGTCTGTGAACGAGAACGTCTGTTTGCAATGATGATAAATGCGTTGGACTGAGGAGGGATGCTGCGTGTCATACGGGAAGAAAAGACAGCGTCAATCCAGGAGCCTGAACGGATGCTGCACAGGCAGGCATTCTGACCGTTCGGAGTGATAATGCGCGTATTTCGGTTAATATTAAGTCTGACAGTTTCCATAGAAACAATTTCGTTTCGAGTGGGAACGGTATAGGAAATCAAAAGGTGTCCGATAGAACAGCTTCTGCATTGCGCCTCCTCCACAAAGGCGTTATTTATGGCCATGACAGGACCAAACTGTGACAGTGTTCCTCGATTTTCAATTGGCATAGAGAACCTCTTGGGAGATAATGCTCCATTTATTATATGAGAAAGGGAAGAAAAAGTACCGTTGCCATCAATTAAAATCTGCGGGGGACTTTTTGGGAGAAAAATATGGTTTGGTTAATAATCGCTACAGTGTGCGCATTCTTTGTAAAAGGCCTGTGCGGTTTTGCGAATACACTTGTGTTTACAACGATTTTAGGATTTACAAGAGACAATATAAACATTTCTCCGGTGGAGCTCATACTGGGATATCCAAGTAACATCATATTGGCATGGAAAGAGAGTAAATCGCTTGATTGGAAAATATTTTTGCCATTATCCATGTTAGTTGTTGCAGCAGGGAGCATCCCCGGAATGTTGCTGCTGAAAAATGCAGATGCCCGTCTTGCCAAAGCTGGATTCGGAATAGCAGTGATTGCAATTGGATTTGAGATGCTTTTCCGGAGTGGCGTCGGGAATATTGTGCGGGCTGTATGGTGTGGGAGCATTGCTGGCGGCATATGTAAACCGTGTTACGGATAACAGTAAAGCATTTAAAGCCAATATTTGTATCGTATTCTGTATTGAAAATACAATGAGAATTATTCTGTATACAACATTGGGGATTCTTAACTTAGGGAAACGCTGATTAATTCAT
>DCKD01000096.1:74937-138024 GCA_002320245.1 Lachnospiraceae bacterium UBA1683 | reverse complement strand
TACTACATATTTACAAGGTAATGTATTAAATTTTCAAGGTACTTATCGTGTTCATTTGTCGGGCAACTCATATATATGAAAAAAACATCTGTATATGAAGGAATAGCCGATATATATGAATCATCGCTACATAAAGAATCACTGCCATATAAGAGCTGTATCCTTATGATTTTCGGCATTCTCTATTTTTCTTCGCCTGTACATTTTCCTGTACACTGTGGATTTGCAAACAGCATATTCAATGCCTCCGAAATCGTGTAACTCATCTGTTTGACCATCTCATCTTCATCCTTTGGCGTGACAAACATTCCGTTCAGATGCGGTGAAATCAATTCCTTAACCAGCTCATATTTCTCAGCGCTATTATAACTTCTCAGCACCTCCCCAACGCCTTTCAGGGTTTCCGATGATTCCATCGCATGGATCAGATTTTCCATCGTGTCATTTACAATCGTCACCGCATCTACAACCGTAGGTACTCCGATACTGATTACAGGAATTCCCAACGTCTCCTCTGTCAGGCCGCATCGGTTATTTCCAACGCCGGAACCCGGATGGATTCCCGTATCTGCAGCCTGAATGGTCCTGTTCAGACGTTTACTGTTTCTTGCTGCCAGCGCATCCACCGCAATAACAAAATCCGGTTTTGTTTCATCTACAATTCCCTTTACGATTTCCAGCGTCTCCATCCCGGTCTGTCCCATCACTCCCGGCACAATTGCACTGACCATCCGTGCGTGTTCCATTCCCATTGCATATTTTCCGTACTCCTTCACAATATGACGTGTCACATTGAGATTATCCACCACATACGGTCCAAGCGCATCAGGCGTTACCTGCCGGTTACCAAGCCCGACCACAAGTGCGGAGAAATCTGTTTCGTCAATCTGCTTCCCTCGCATCAGTGTCCGGATATGACGTGCCAATTCTTCGGATATTTCCCTATGATAGTCTTCATCCGGCACTGCCATATTCGGGACTTCCAGCGTCAGATAAACGCCAACCGGCTTTTTCATCGTTTTTGCTCCGTTTTCTGTCTCAATCTTTACCCGTGTAATCCGTATTTCTTTCTCCTCATCATACTCTTCTTCCAGAATTACTCCTGCGATTTCTACATTATCTGATTCAAAACGTTCTTTCTCTTCCAATGCAAGGTCTGTACGCACACTGTATTTCTCAATCATGTTCTGTCCTCTCTTCTTCAACTGCTTTTTGCTTTTACCGAATAGTAACATTTTTTACAATAATTTGAGAAATATGTATTGACAACCTCTTCCAGTTAGCATAAAATATACGAGTATGTTCCGTTAGAACGTCCGTGTCCGAGTCTAATGTGAACGGTAAAGCGGTGATTTGCAATCCGCTTATGTCATTACATTTGAAAATATCATTATTTGGAGGTGTACAGATTGGCTAACATTAAATCTGCTAAGAAAAGAA
The DNA here is from genome assembly GCA_002320245.1 of Lachnospiraceae bacterium UBA1683. Classification (GTDB taxonomy): domain Bacteria; phylum Bacillota; class Clostridia; order Lachnospirales; family Lachnospiraceae; genus Schaedlerella. The sequence goes on along the minus strand of DCKD01000096.1, from coordinate 136,584 downwards.
TTTTAGTAAACGAGACAAAAGCTGCAAGAAATAAAGCAATCAAATCTAAAGTGAAAACTGCTATAAAAAAAGTTGAGGCTGCAGTTGCACAGAAAGACGCTGAAACAGCTAAGACAGCTCTGAAAGCTGCCATCGTTGAGATCACAAAAGCAGGAAGCAAGGGTGTTTATCACAAAAACACAGTTTCCAGAAAAATCTCTCGTCTGACAAAGACTGTAAACAGCATTGCTTAATTTATAATAGACGAATTGAAAAAGGCATCCGCTGCCGTCATGGCGGATGCCTTTTTTGTGGTATAGGAAAGTTCTGCGAACTTCCTATACCACAAAAACACACTCGGATGTACATTTATAGCTTGGCGTACCCAAAACTGTTTATAATTCCATCCAGCCTTTCGCCTGCCTTACACATCGGGCACTCGTGCGTCGGATATACATGGTAGTCAGGAATATCGGCACTTGTAAAAATAGTCTTTACTTCCATGCCTGCAACCTTCGAAATTGAGCTGAATACTGCACTGATTCCGCAGACAACGCCCCCATAATAGAGAATCGACTGTACTGCCTGAAAAACCAATGTTCCGGTTGCCATAGAATCCGTCAGAATCAAAATATTCTTTCCCTCAATCATACGCTGACTGCTCTCCCTGAAAAATAGCTGTCCTGCGGAATCCGTTTCCGGTGTGACCACTGAAATATTATTGCCCGAACTCATGGATACGTTTGTCGCGTCTGCCAGTTCCTCTGCCATAAATGTTCCGATAACCTCCATGTTCTTCAGGCATACAATCGTATCCACCGTTGTGTTCATCTGATACTCTGCCGCAAGCGTACGCGCTGTCTCCCGCGCATTGTTGTGCCTTGACTTTACCGTTGACATATCAATATAGGTATTGACATGCGAATTCTTTGTGGCAAAATGCCCGCTTAACATTTTAATACGTGCCTTTGAATTCTTTTTTGAGCGAAGATCCACAAATCTTTCATCCATACTACAACTCTCCCTTCTGCCTGCTGTAAATCCGTTTTTATGTTATTTTTATTTTAGCACAGTAACTCGGAGAATTCATCAAAAAAATGATGAAATGTTCTGATATTGCAAACATTTCATCATTTTCATTTCCGCGAACAACAAGCCTAGCGGCCATGCCTGCATGGATATTTGGCGACTGCCGAGGGGATGTTGAGTGCCTGCGGCACTCGTTTAGCACCGACCGAAACGGAGCGCAGACCAAATCCCCGCCCCTTGGGGCATGTCAAATTTGATGCCCCGTTGATTATAACGGAGTCTTTGACTTATTGTCCTGTGTCAGATTCATCATCTTCCGGTTTCCTTAGATAAATCTATAAAAACATCTTAGTTGTTAATCAGTTTGTCCTCATCACTCCAACTGTACAGTTTTCTGATTTCAGCCCCGACTTTCTCTGACGGATGCTCAGAAGCCAGTTTTCTCATAGCTCTGAAATGAGCCTGTCCACCTGCCTCAGACATATCAAGCAGGAAGTCTTTCGCAAATGTACCGTCCTGAATATCTGTAAGTATCTTCTTCATTGCTTTCTTTGTATCTTCTGTAATAATCTTTGGTCCTGTGATGTAATCGCCATACTCAGCAGTGTTAGAAATAGAATATCTCATTCCTTCGAATCCTGACTGGTAAATCAGGTCTACAATCAGTTTCATCTCGTGGATACACTCAAAATATGCATTTCTCGGATCATATCCGGCTTCGCACAGTGTCTCAAATCCTGCCTGCATCAATGCGCAAACACCACCGCAAAGTACTGCCTGCTCACCAAACAGGTCTGTCTCTGTCTCTGTCCTGAATGTTGTCTCAAGGACGCCGGCTCTCGCCCCGCCGATTGCAAGCCCATATGCAAGTGCTCTCTCCAGAGCTTTTCCCGTTGCATCCTGCTCGACAGCTACCAGACAAGGAGTCCCTTTTCCCGCCTGGTACTCACTTCTTACCGTATGTCCCGGTGCCTTTGGCGCAATCATTGTAACGTCAACGTATTTTGGAGGTACAATCTGATTGAAGTGGATGTTAAATCCGTGTGCAAACATCAGCATATTTCCTTCTTCCAGATTTGGCTCGATATCATTTTTGTAAAGCGCTGCCTGTTTTTCATCGTTAATCAGAATCATAATGATGTCAGCCTGTTTAGCAGCCTCTGCCGCCGTGTATACTTTGAATCCCTGCTCTTCAGCTTTTTTCCATGATTTGCTTCCTTCGTACAGACCGATGATTACATCACATCCGGACTCTCTCAGGTTCAATGCATGTGCATGTCCCTGACTGCCATACCCGATGATTGCGATTTTCTGTCCTTCCAGCATGGAAAGGTTACAATCTTCCTGATAATAAATTTTTGCTGCCATTTTAACATTCCTCCTAAATCTTCTGCACCGGAATCCATCCGGTTGTTTTTCTATATAGTTAAAGGTTGAACCTCTAGCTTACACTGTCTTCCTGCGCCAATCCCTGTCAATCAATCAAAATATGTAATATCCTTGCTTCCTCTGGACAATCCGGTAATCCCGGTTCTTGCCAGTTCCAGAATCTCGTATCCATCTAACAGATTCAGGAACGCCTCCAGCTTGGACTGATTGCCCGTCAGTTCAATCATCAGCGATTCACTCTCCACATCTACAATCTTCGCCCGGAAAATATCTGCCACAGAGATAACCTCACTTCTCTGTTGTGTATTCGTCCGCACCTTCACAAGCATCAGTTCACGGTATACGGACTCATCGTTTTTTAAGACCTTAATCTCTCTTACATCGACAAGCTTGCGAACCTGCTTTTCAATCTGTTCCAAAATCAATTCATCCCCTGTTGCAACTACCGTGATTCTTGTAAATCTCGAATCTGCGGTCATTCCGGCTGTAATGCTGTCAATACTGTACCCCCGCCTGCTGAACAATCCTGCAATTCTGCTCAATACACCTGGATTATTATCAACGAGTAATGAATATACCTGTTTTCTCATAATCTCTCCTCTTTCTTTCCATACGGCAAATGTTTTGTCTTAGAGATAAAACAGAGTGCGTTCTGTTTTTTAATAATAGCAATTTTGCCTCTATTTGTCAACACTCTGCCGAAACTTTTCGAAAAAAAATAATGGAGTATCCCTTTTGCAGAAATACCCCATCCTTTTTATACGTTTTATACGTTTTCACTCCTGTATCCATCCGGATTGTTGGACTGCCATCTCCATGAATCTGCACACATCTCTTCGATGCCGCGCTCTGCAACCCATCCCAGTTCTTCTTTTGCTTTTGTCGCATCACAATAGCATGTTGCGATATCTCCGGCTCTTCTTGGCTTAATCTCATATGGGATTTCTTTTCCGCAAGCCTTCTCATAAGCTTTTACGACATCAAGTACACTGTATCCAACTCCGGTTCCCAGATTGTAAATGTGTACGCCTGTCTGTCCCTTCATCTTCTCAATCGCTTTTACATGACCAACCGCAAGGTCAACAACATGGATGTAATCTCTGACCCCCGTCCCGTCCGGTGTATCGTAATCGTCACCGAAAACGCCAAGGCAATTCAGTTTGCCGACAGCAACCTGTGCGATATACGGTACCAGATTGTTTGGAATTCCCTTCGGGTCTTCTCCGATTTTTCCAGACTTATGCGCCCCGATTGGGTTGAAGTAACGGAGAAGCATCACATTCCATTCCGGATCACCAACGTAAAGGTCTGTCAGAATCTGCTCCAGCATTCCCTTTGTCTGTCCATATGGATTTGTAATCTTTCCTTTCGGGCATTTTTCCGTAATCGGAATCTCTGCCGGATCGCCGTATACTGTTGCTGAGGAACTGAAAATAATGTTCTTACATCCGTGCTTTCTCATCACGTCTGTGAGAATCAATGTCCCTGTAATGTTATTGTGATAATATTCCCACGGCTTCTGTACCGACTCACCGACTGCCTTCAGCCCTGCAAAATTAATAACCGCCTCGATATCCTCATTTTCAAAAATCGGGTCAAGATCCTCTCTGTTCAGGACATCACCCTTGTAGAACTTTAATTTCTTACCTGTAATCTCCTGTACCCTTTCCAATGCGACTTCACTGGAATTATAAAGGTTGTCAATTACCACAACCTCATATCCCCTTTCCAAAAGTTCTACACATGTGTGACTTCCGATATAACCTGCTCCACCTGCTACTAAAATTGCCATAACTGCCTCTTCCTTTCTTCTTACATAAATGGTTTGATGTTTAGTTACTCATTCCACAAATGCTGTGGATATACACCACTGTCTTTCAATGCCTGAATTGCCTCTACAACAGCAGCCTTGTCCTCTTTGTATGTAATTCCATACCAACGGTCCTCAGAACGCAGTACCTTCACGTCCGCCCTGTCCTCCGCAATCAGTTCTCCGACCACGGATGGGAGGAAATACTCGCACTTCATCGGATTTTCCCGCAGCCCTTTCTCAAGGAATACGGGGAAACGTGCCTCCAGCTCCTTCAACATACTTGCAGTAAATCCAAACAGATTCATTGAAACAATACAATCTGCCGGAATCTTCTCCCATGTTGCCCCGTCATCTTCGGTAAATGCAGCCCCCTCTCCACGTCTTTCAATATGCGTCCGTTCAGTAATCCCGGTCAGGAAGCCTTCCTTGTCCATCCCGCAGACGCCTCTTGACACATATCCGTTTTCTGTCAGTGTATTTGAAAGAATATATCCAACCATCGCATAATGATATTTGCTGTCATCCTCATTGGCAGCAAGATAATTATAAATCTCCCGGAATGCGTGTACTCCATAATAATCATCCGCATTGATTACCGCAAATGGTCCGTCAATCACATCTTTGCAGCTTAAGACTGCATGACCGGTCCCGAATGGTTTTTGCCTTCCTTCCGGCACTTCAAATCCTCCGGGCAATGTATCCAGTTCCTGATACACATACTCCACATCCATAACCTGACTGATACGGTTGCCGATTCGCGCCTTAAATTCCTGCTCAATGGCTCTCTTTATAATAAATACCACTTTCCCGAATCCGGCACGCTTTGCATCAAAGATGGAAAAATCCATGATAATATGACCTTCCTGATCTACCGGGTCAATCTGCTTTAGTCCCCCGTAACGGCTTCCCATCCCGGCTGCCATAATTACTAATACCGGCTTTTTCATATTCTTTTCCTCCTAACCTAGTTGACAGTATACTGCAAATGCATACGATAATCAATAAACGAAACGTGCAATATCTGTTAAAAATATGTAATTTTGTTGCATATTTTATTTGTTGTTTCTGTCGTTGTCCTGCTGTTCTTACTTCTTCTGCGCCTCTATCTGTTCTGCCAAATCATTCAGATATACCCATCGTTCCATTTTCTGCTCCAACTCGTGTTCTCTGTTTTCCTTCTCGGCAGCCAACTCCGAAAGTTTCGCAGAGTTCGTTGCATTTGCCATCATCTCGCCGTCCAGTCTTTCCAGCTTCTCTTCCAGTGCCGCAATCTCATCATCGATTGTTTCATACTCGCGCTGTTCCTTAAAACTGAACTTCAATTTCTCAGGCTGATTCTGTTTCCAGCTTTTTCCGGATTGAGATTGTTTTTTCCCTTCTGTTCCCTGCTGCACGGATTTCTGTAAAACTTTTCCTGATACATTCTGTCCGGATGCCAGTCCCATCTTCCGGCGTGTCTCCAGGTAATCGGTGTAACCGCCTTCGTACTGTTTCAGCTTTCCTTCCCCCTCAAACGCAAAAATGCGCTCCACAACATTATCCAGAAAATACCGGTCATGTGATACCGTAATAATAATTCCCGCAAAAGAGTCCAGATAATCTTCCAGAATCGTCAGCGTGGGAATGTCCAAATCATTCGTCGGCTCATCCAGTATCAGCACATTCGGAGACTCCATCAGCACCTTGCATAGATACAGTCTCCGTTTTTCTCCACCCGACAATTTTTCAATCGGGGTATACTGCATCGCGGCATCGAACAGGAAGCGCTCCAACATCTGAGATGCCGTAATCCGCCCTTCACTTGCCGGCACGTACTCTGCCACATCTCTGATATAGTCAATCACCCGCTGTTTGCCATCCATATCAGTCACTTCCTGAGCGAAATAACCAATTCGAATGGTATCTCCCAATTCCACTTCTCCGGAATCAGGCTGCAAAATGCCGGTAATGATTTTCATCAGCGTAGACTTTCCGCACCCGTTCGGTCCAATAATTCCAAGCCGCTGATTCTTCAGCATAATATAGTCAAAATCATCAATGATTTTCTTCTCTCCATATCTTTTACTGACATGATGTAGCTCAATGGTCTTTTTCCCCATTCTTGTTCCAATGGAGTCCAACTCCACGTTCTGCTCCCGTACCGGCGCCTTGCCCTCCTTGAGTGCCTCCAGACGCTCCAGACGTGCCCGCTGTTTTGTACTTCTGGCACGGCAGCCCCGTTTCGCCCATTCCAATTCCATCCGAAGTACACTCTGACGTTTCCGCTCCGTTGCCAGTTCCATCTCCTCACGCTGTGCCTTCATCTCAAGAAATTGTGAATAGTTTGCTGTATAGGAATACAGCTTGCCATGACTGATTTCCAGAATCTTATTCGTCACCCTGTCCAAAAAATAACGGTCATGCGTAACCATCACAACAACGCCTTTGAACCGGTTCAAATAATCTTCCAGCCACATTGCCATCTCGTTATCAATGTGGTTCGTCGGCTCATCCAAGATCAGGACATCCGCCGGATTGACCAGTGTTCTCGCCAAAGCCACACGTTTCTTCTGCCCTCCGGACAACTGTGCAATCAATGCGTCATGTTCACGGATTCCGAGATGATTCAAAACCGTCTTTGCCTCACTCTCTGTCATCCAGTCCTGATGCTGCTTACCGTCTGCGACATACGAAAGCACCGTTGCCTTGTCCGGGAACTCCGGGTTCTGAGGAAGATAAGTCACCCGCAGGCCATTCTGCATAATCACCTGCCCGTCATCCGGCTCTTCCAGTCCCGCAATCATTTTCAAAAGCGTCGTCTTTCCCGTTCCATTGATGCCAATGATTCCAATCTTATCCCCTTCATGGATCCCATAAGAAACATCATCGAAAATCTTTTTCTCTCCATATATTTTACTGATATGCTCAATATTTAAAATATTCATTAGTATCTAATCTCCCGATTTCATTTTTTATCAGATACTTCATAGCATATCACGTTTCAGGATAAATTCCAACAGTGCTTCGCAGCCTTCCAGGGTTGTTTCATGAACTATTCATGAGAAGATCTAACTTATTGCAATCTTGTTATCACATCTCTCATATTGTTTCTGGTTAATTGGTCATGTAAAAAAGCGCAAACTAACTCTATATCCCTTTACAGGACTTTTTTTCAGAGGTATTCTCTCTATATAGTCAATACAGACTGGCTATGCCTTGAAACACATACCGTTCCCGCAAGGCGGCATTGTCACAAAAGCAGTCCATCATTTCTGTCATTATATTTGCCAAACCTGTCTCGTACATTGCCAGGCGTAGAATGTTGTATGCGTATTTTCTGATGAGTGACAGGTTGTTTCGGGACTTTTTGGCTGGCGAACGATCTTCCCTGAATGTGTCGTCCAGCACATGATGGAGCCGGTTCTCTATTGACCAGTGCATTCTTTTTATGCTTCCCAGCTCCTCCGCCGTAAGGATCAGGTCTGATATCAGTGCCGTACACTGGACATCTTTCCCGCACCCCTCTTCGGCAGAAGGAGCTGGGACTCTTCTGGAGCCTTTTTTCAAAAACTCTTCCTTTGACGGAGTCACATCATTCCCCTGGCTGTCTTTTTCACTGGGTATCCTCACCTGCTTGATCCGCCCAATACTTTGAACGTGCGACCATTCTTTTTGGCTTTTGGTCAGATTTGAGGCATCTTTACATATCTGGCAAGCCCTATACTCATTTCTGTCCCGGTTTTTTTCCATCCGGCTGATTTCTTCATATTTCTCAAGGAACTCCCTCATCCCTGAATCCAAAGTTTCACCTTTTTTCCTTTTGATATCTTCCGCCTCCAGTTTATCCATGAACGTATGAATCTCCTCATAAGCCTCTGGCTGGTTTTTCTTTACTGTCAGCACAAAATGTCCTCCCTGTTCATGAATCTGTTTCATGATTGCAGTCTGTGTCCCAACCGCATCAATCGTTACAATGCTCCCGCTAATATCCAGAAGCTTTAATAATTCGGGAATCACCGTAATCTCATTCGTCTTTGAATCTACCGGGAGCTGTGCAAGTATCAATCCCCGGACCGTTTCTACTACATTCAACAGCATCGGGGGTGTCTCACCTTTCGTTTTTTCCGTTGCACCGCACAATGCTTTCCCATCAATAGCAAGATGGGTATTCTTGGAGTCCACGATCTCGCCGGCCCACTCCATAAAAGCATACAAAGCTAATTCCTCATCAATTCCACACAGCATCCTGGTAATGGTGGAAGGCGAGGCGATCCCGTATTTTAATTTCATATGTTTCCGCAGCTCTTCCAGGTGGGTTTTGCACCATTTAAGGCTCCTGCGGATCGTTGTCCGGCCACAAAGGAATCCGAGGGTGACACATACCAGCATTTCTGCAAGATCGTGTCTTTTCTCTCTGCCGCACCGATAATCCGGAATCTGCCTGAAATAATGGATCAGCTTTTCTGTCAGAACCGTCCTTTCAGCACATTTCCAATGCCACCTGTATTTTCTCCAGAAGTTCCCGCTGCTCCTCATTAATTTTTGAAATGATTTCCGTTTTATCCAGGCATACTAAATAGATGGTCTTTAACTGATGTAATTCTTCCAGGCCAATGCCCCGTTTTTTATAGATTCTGCGGGACAGGGACGCTGTCTGGGCTGCAAACTTATATCGGAAATCCGATTCTTTTTTCAGCATCCGTGTTTTCTGGATATAAGAGGTTGGGGACTGTTTTAAAAGAATAATGGAAAGTACATCCTGCCAATCATCCCCCAACGGTTTTTTCCAATCATCCGGACACAGTTCCCAGACGGCTTTTGAAAATCCGTATTCCCATACTTCTGCATCTGTTAAAGATACTTTTCTTTTATTGCTTTGTATAACGCCTTCCGGAGTAACCACGCCGATATAGGTATCGACTGGCTGCGGATACTTTTTCCCTTTCACGCGTCGGGATGTTCTTTTATAGAGATAATACGAATCGCCTTTTTTCTTCACGGTAGTTCCTTTTGTCCGATACTTCTGAACCCAATCCGGGTACTTTTTCTCAGTTACTGGCATAATATCCTCCTTTCTGTATGGGTAGAAAACACCTATACTATATAGACATTATACCTCTACAAGAACAAAAAGTCGAGAGTTACACATGTTTTGTATAACATGCATAACCCTCGATAATATCTGATCTTTTTATCTTTTTAAAAATCATTCATGAAACAACCCTGGCAGCCTTCCCAAAACGAAACGCTGAGAGGCATTTTTACAGCCCCCTAATGAAATTTTTTTAATTTTTTTGGTTAATTGAATATTTGAAAACAAAAAAACACTCACCTATTCCAGGTGAATGCCTTATCAAAATTTCCTTATTTTGTTGTCTATGACGCTTATTCAGATATGCCTGCATATCTGCTAAAATGTAATTGCTAGCAATTATATTTTCACGTGGGTATGGGGACGTAATCCCCATCAAGTCTGCCACTCATAAGTAATACAAAATTGTCAAAATGACAATACTGTTTTACACGGGTGGATCTTGCTCTGGTTGTAACGTATGAATTTATACAATAATAGGCCCAAATGGGCACTTTCACCATTCGAGCCTATATATTATATGTCTTTTGGATAAGAGCTTAAAAAGTAGCTGTCTAGACGGTATGTTTTTATCGTAGAATTAATTTTATTGAAACCACAAACAATTCATTATTTCTATGTCTTCTTATATACACAATAATTTGCTTGTTCTTCCGAAATTATCTAAATAACTCAAACTTCGCACTTGAATAAGTTCGTATGTGCCTTGAAAATTCAATAATTCCTGGAATAAAAATAGCATGAATACCATCTGGTTTGGTATAATTGAGTTGTTCAAAAACAATTAAAAACCGGAGGCTCATGCTATGAATAAAAGTATAACACAAGACACTCAGAATGATAACCAAATTTCTAAAACTATTCGAAGATTTTTTACCAGATTTCATGTTTCTTCTGCACTAAAAGCAGTGAATGCTTATAAAAGAAAGGGCATTCCTGTTGTGGAAATATTTCAATATCTGTTCCTGTTGGTTTTTTTCAATAGAAGCATGTATATGAATCTTCTTTCTGGAAGAAATACGCCTTCTTTTGCTAAGGATGCGGTTTACCGTTTTATGAAAATGACTCAGCAGAAATTTAATTTATTCTATACTATGTTATCTCTTCCAACCATTTTTTATGCAAACTCGCAACCGACTGCATCAAATAATCTGGCCCATAGGGACAGCATTCTGCTTCTTCTTTCGTCGCCTCTCCAGTTAAAACCATTGCAGTTTCCACCTTCGCATTGTGTCCACAAAGCATATCTGTATATAAGCGATCTCCCACAACTAATGTCTCTTCTTTTCTATAGTTATTTCGACTTATTGCCAATTCAACCATATCTGGTTCTGGTTTTCCAATAAAATGGGGCATTCTTTTTATTGCGTGATTAAGCATCTCACAAATTGCTCCACAATCAGGCACATATCCAAATTCAATCGGACATACATAATCTGGATTTGTCGCAAGATAGTCCACTTTCTTCGTACTAAGCAACCTGCATGTATCAGATATTTTTTCATAAGTTAGCTGATTATCATATGAAATTAAAACACAACTAATCTCTTCATCCTCACCATCTGTCGTAACACGAATTTTATTTTTCTTTAGTTCTCGAATAAATGATTTTGTCCCCATAACATAAATCAATTCTCCTGGATGATATTTTTTCAGATAGTATACTGTTGCATAAGATGCTGTCAGGAAATTACTGTGATTTGTCATAATTCCAAGTTGTTGAAAAAAAAGAATATAATCATCAATACTGCGAGTTGCGTTATTGGTAATAAATATATATTTTCCACCATTTTTTTCAATATCACTCAAAAATTCTTTTGTACCTCCAATCAACTGATTTCCTTTACAAATAGTTCCATCTATATCTAACAGAAATAATTTTTTATCTCCAAGCATCTACCCTCTCTCACTTTCTTCTCGTATCATTCGCGCTTTATCCGGATAATTAGTAATAATCGCCGTAATTCCTGAATCTATTAACATCTTCATGTCCGATTCCTGATTCACCGTCCACACGCGCACTTTTAATCCGCTCTGCAGATATTCTTTCAAAAAATGGGCCATCTTTACATGATAAACTGCGGGATGTAAACCATTAACCCCTTCATTTTTTGCATACTTATCAATCTGCAGAATCACGTCACTATATAGATAGGCCGTTTCTGCCTGAGGTGCAATTTCTTTAATTTTCCTAATACTGTAATGATTAAAGGATGAATATATCACTAGATCTTCCATTTTAGTTTTCTTCACAAGATCCACTGTCTTTTCTTCAATTTCAGGATACCAATATATGCCTGTTTTCAATTCTATATTTACGGTCAAGTTTTCTTTTTTTGCATATACCAGCACTTCTTCCAAAGTCGGTATTTTAGAATGCTCATATTCCTGATATTTTCCTTTCATTATTGTAAAGTTTTTCAACTCTTCTAACGTATAATCCTTGACATATCCATGACCATTTGTTACACGATCAATTGTTTCATCATGAATAACTACCGGAATTCCATCTTTTGACAGTTGGATATCCAACTCTATTCCTTCTGCTCCTTGTTTAACTGCAAGTTTGAACGCATCCATCGTATTTTCTGGAGCATATCCACTTGCTCCTCTATGTGCAAATATCTCTGTCATTTGTTTTCCTCTTTTCTTAAATATAATCCATCATTATCAATAGTAATGGAAGAATCAGGGACTTTTCTTTGTCCCTGATCCTCTGTCTATCATTTATTCGATTGTAATTACAGTCTCACTTCTTCGCAGATATTAGTTATTTACTGTATTATAATCATCAATAGATTTATTAATTGTATCAGCCATATTTGTTACGGCTTCATCAACGCTTTCTTTTCCATTAAGCATGCTCTCAATCTCAGATTCTACAGTTGCTCTTGCCTCTGGGAAAACACTTAATAATGCCCCACAGTATTCTGGTGAAGAATCATGTAACTGATCAATTGCTGTCTGAAACTGTGGATACTGTGCAATATTATCTTTGAAGGTCTGCTCTTCATGTGCTGCTGTTGTAACTGGGAAATATCCGGTCTGTGCATTCCAGTAAGCCTGTGATTCTGGTGAAATCAAGAATTTTACAAATTCCCATGTTGCACGAAGTTTCTTTGGATCCTGATTATTCAAAGCCCACAGAGAGGCACCACCTATAGATACTCCACCTTCATCGCTCTCTTTGATTTTCGGGAAATATGCTGTTCCAACTTCAAATTTACCATTAACATCCTGAAGGATCTGTTTCAGTGATGCTGTTGAACCAAGAGTGATTGCTGATTTTCCTGCTGAGAAATCTGCCAATCCTGCGTCTCCACCTTTTCCAACAATTGGTGCATATCCTTCTTGATTAAGGGTCTGCCATTCTGTCAAAATATTTTTTGCAGCTTCGTTTTTATCAAAATCAACGGCTGTTGCGACATCGTCACGTCCATTTCCATTGTTTGCATAATCCAGTCCTTGCTTTCCAACAAACTGTTCAAAAAACCAGCCATAAATACCAAGAGACATTACTTCACTTGCACCACCCTGATTCATCAGCTGATCGCCAATCTTTGAAATGCCTTCCAAACTATCTGGAACTTCTGTGATTCCAGCCTGCGCAAACATATCCTTATTGTAGTACATGATTGGTGTTGATGAGTTGAACGGCATAGAATAAAGCTTATCATCAATTGTATAGTAAGCTGCAAGATTCGGTTCAATCTGTGACACATCATAATTATCTGCATCTACCATTTCCTGCATTGGAACAACCCAACCAGACTCAATCATAAATCTGGTTCCGATTTCATATACCTGTACCAAATCTGCACCCATGTTTCCAATCTGCGCACTTTTCAGTTTGTTTAAGGAATCATCATATTCCCCCTGATACTGTGCTTTTACTGTAATACCATATTCATTTTCTTCATTAAATTTATTTACCAGTGTGTCAATTGCCTGTCCGTTAACGCCACCCATAGAATGCCAGAATGTAATTGTTGTTCCGTCAACATCATCTGCCGCTGCCATTTCTACCTTTTCATCCGTAGAAGTATCACCGGTCTGGCTTACTGACGTTTTTCCATTTCCGCATCCGGACAAAACGCCCATTACCATTGTTGCTGTAAGTAATAATGATACTAGTTTCTTCTTCATTTCTACTCTCCTATTTTTTGTTTTTTTGTAGTTACACTTATTTATAGATTCGGAAATGATTCTTTCTATTACACATTTCCGCTCCTACCATAATATTGTTATCCCTTTACCGCTCCAGAAAACATTCCGCGAATCAGCTGTTTTTGTCCGACGATAAAAATTGAAATAGACGGGATAATAATCATAACAACACCTGCAATCATTAATGTTATTGACTGGGAATCGATGCTGTCCAGCATACTAATACCAATCTGAACTGTTCGCATATTGTTTGATCCTGTAACAAGTAATGGCCACATATACATATTCCATGCATTAATAAACGTATATACTGCCATCGCTCCTATTGCCGACTTAGTCAGTGGCATTAATATTTTTACAATAAACTTAAGGTTTGTACATCCATCTAATTTTGCAGACTCATACAATGATTTTGGGAATGTCATATAAAACTGACGGAATAAGAAAATCCCCATTGCGGATGTTAAATATGGAATAATCAGAACCGGATAGGTATCTAACATTCCAAGGTTTGCCACCGTCAAATAGTTTGAAATAATCGTTGCTTCTCCAGGTACCATCATGGTTGCCATAACTATTGCGAATAGAATCCCTTTTCCTTTAAATTCCAAAAACGAAAAGGAAAATGCAGCCAAAGAACAAGAAATTATCTGCCCTACAGTTATAAAACCTGCCATTATAAACGAGTTTACAATAAAACGCAATAACGGAACTGTTCTCAATGCATCAATAAAATTCTGAACTGTTGGATGCTTTGGTACAATATTCAATTCTGTTGTAAACAACTCATTTGATGGCATAAATGCAATACTAATTGCATACAAAAGCGGAAGTAAAATAACTACTGCAAATACAATATTTGCTACGACACGCAAAACTGTTTTACTCCTTCTTTTTGCAAGCGCTTTTGTATTCATCTTATTTTTTAATTCAAATAATTCTTCTGTTGTCATACGGCCTTCCACTGGAATTGCCATACTATCAATCTGATTCATTAGTAATTTACCCCTTTTCTTTCCATTCGGAACATTACAAGTGTTACAAGCATTATAATGATAAACAAAATAACTGACTGAGCAGAGGCACTTCCAAAACGATAATTAAAAAACGCATCTCTATAAATTGAATAGACAATTACGTTTGTCGATTCATTTGGTCCTCCTTCTGTCAAAATTTTGATCTGCCCAAATGACTGGAATGCCTGAATGATATTAACAACCACTGTATAAAACATGATCGGTGACAATCCTGGGAGTGTCAGATGAAAAAATTGTTGCACTCCACTTGCTCCATCTACAGAAGCTCTCTCATAGATTGTCTCATCAATATTCCCCAAACCAGCTGAAAAGTAAAGAAAATTTATTCCACTGTTAAGCCAAGCCGTCAGAATCGCAACACAATACAACGCTGTACGTGGGTCATTCAGCCAATTAATATCTAATCCGAGAAGCTTATTCACAATACCTACCGTAGGGTGAAGCATAATTTGAAAAATCATAGCTGCTGAACTAGATGCAATTGCCATAGGAAGCGCATATGCAGTACTAAACACACGAATTCCTGGAAATGCTTTATTACACAACACTGCAGCTACTAAACCTAGTAACATTCCACCAACTACAACAATCAAAACAAAAACAACTGTTACTTTTAAACTGTTCTGAAATGATTTTGAATTAAGTAAATCAATGTAATTCTGAAGTCCTACAAATAATTTTGCCTGTCCCATCTTATTCGTCATAAATAAGCTTAAATAAATAGTCTTAAAAAAAGGATAGAATAAAAAAACTGCAAATATCAGCATACTAGGCACCAGATAGCAATATGGTGCAAATTCAATTTTTTTTCCTGACTTCATTTTTAATTCCTTTCCCTATATAAAATATTTCTACCTGTTTCAATATCAAAGATATGAATCTGGTCTGTATCAAAAAACAACTGTATCTTTTCTCCAATGCGAGTCTTGTTTTCAGGACCTAATTTCACTGCATGTGTTCTGTTTTGCTCCTCAAAATATAGCATTACCTCAGCCCCAAGCATTTCACGGGTCACTATCTCTTCTTCAATTCCTACACTGTTCAAATCGATTTTTCTTTTTTTTGCTTCCTCATATTCATAAACATCTTCCGGACGAATCCCAAGAATCACTCTTTTTCCCATATATTTTTCTCGAATAAGCTGTGCATCATGATTATTCGGATAAATCTTTTTGATTGCATTATTAATTGCAAAAATCAAAACAACTTTCCCTGCTTCTTCCTCAACATCACATGCAATAAAGTTCATTGAAGGTGAACCAACAAAACCTGCAACAAATTTATTAATAGGATTACTATAAATATTCTGTGGTGTATCCACTTGCTGAATTTCGCCGTCTTTCATAACCACAATTTTAGTTCCGAGAGTCATAGCTTCTGTCTGATCATGCGTTACATAGATAATTGTTGTATCTAATTGATTATGTATTTTCTTTAGCTCCACTCTCATTTGGGCTCTTAACTTTGCGTCCAGATTTGATAATGGTTCATCCATCAAAAATGCTTTTGGTTTTCTTATAATTGCTGCTCCAATAGCAACTCTTTGTTTCTGTCCTCCTGACAATGCTACAGGTTTTCTCTTCAAAAGCGGTTCAATTTCTAATATTTTTGCAACTTCCTTTACCCTTTTATCAATCTCCTTCTTCGGCACTTTTCTTATTTTCAAAGAATATGCTATATTTTCATAAACCGTCATATTAGGATATAGTGCATAATTCTGAAATACCATAGACATGTCTCTTTCCCTTGGTTCCAGATAATTACACAGCTTTCCATCTATCCACAATTCACCATCTGTAATTTCTTCCAAGCCTGCAATCAACCTTAGTGTTGTTGATTTTCCGCACCCTGAAGGTCCAACAAATATTACAAATTCTTTATCATGAATATCCAAGTTAAAATTCTTAACCCCATAATGTGCTGAATCAAATTGCTTACAGACATTTCTTAATGCCATTTCTGCCATTATTTTCCTCCTTCGCAGTTAGAAACACTGTTTTCTTTTTTAGTTCATCGATGTCCGAGAGTTATCTTATTAGATTTCAGGTCTATCTCTCTATCTTGTTTCTGTGAAATATATGTTAAATAAATGTAATCTACGCTTTCCTTTCCAACCCGCTGTTCCACACGCTGGATGCGGTTTCCGGCATATTCCACCGGGGATTCCTCTCCCGTTTCTCTTCCCATCTTATCTGCCACAATACTGGACTATTCTTTCGTTTCCAGCATAGCAGAACGCACCAGTTCCTTTGGAAGACGGGAGGCTGGATTTCGGATCTTCGGACTTTGATCCCGCACTTTTTCTTTGATATCTTTCAATCACACACCTCCCATCTTCTATAACTTTCTAGAGCGTGTTTGAAAATTAAAAAGTGTACAAAATATTTGTTTATAGCCCTTCTTTCATGATAAAATAAAGAAAAAGGGGCTGATATTATGTCAAGACGTTATGAACTAACAGATCAGGAATCAACGGACTACATATTGGGTTTGTCCACTTTGAGTGTCCGTAAAAGCTATGATATTTCTGAATTAGGATTGTCCGAGGGAGCTGTGAGAGGGCTTGTGACAGGTACAGTCGATGTGCAAATCCTCAACCGTCTGTTGGAACACAGGAACTTCCCGAAACTGATGAATTTGATACGGATTTATTTTCAAGACACAGCGACAAAGGGTATCATGGCAAGAAACCAGCTAATTGAACTGGCAACAGCTTCCCTGTCCGATCTGATGAAAGAACACCCGGAACATCGGGCAGAAGCAAGACAGGATTTGCAACTTCTGAACGCACAGAAGATGGGAGAACATGAAGCGGAGATTGAAAAAATCAAGAATGTATTTCTTGCTATCCTGCGAGATATTAAGAAAGATATGGACAACGGAGAACAGCCGGGAGAAGCTGTGACCGCCGCTATGTTCCAAACCATGCAGGAAACCATGAAAGACCACCAGCAGGAGCCGCTTTCTATGGACGATGTAACTGCTATGATTGCCGGACAGATTGGGCAGCTTCTTCCGATGGACGAGGAAACCGCCAAGCAGTTTCAAACACTTGATATGATACCCTCAAGTAGGACACTAAAATATAAAAAAACCTACTTGGGGGTATTTTATGTCCAGAAAAAGTAAAATTGATGCACTGAAGAAAGTAAAAATTGTAGAGCAGTATCTGAATGGAGAAATTAGTCAAAAAGGTGCTGCCAAAGTATGCGGTGTGAACAAACGGAGTGTCCAGGACTGGATCCGGATCTATAAGACAGAAGGTCCGCAAGGATTATTAACACCGAAAACGAACAAGAAATATCCAAAAGACTTGAAGTTGAAGGCTGTACAATCCTATCTTTCTGGGGAAGGTTCTTTGGATGAAATATGTGCAAGATTTGGAATCCGGCAGCATGTTCAGCTTATGAGTTGGATTAAGGTGTATAATGAAGGTAAGGAATTAAAAGAACTTACCGGAGGTAGCACCATGAAGAAAGCCAGAAAAACAACATTGGAAGAACGGATTGCCGTAGTAAAAGACTGCCTTTCACATAATCGGAATTACGGGGCAATGGCTCTGAAATATAATTGTTCTTATCAGCAGGTACGAAATTGGGTAAACCGCTACGAAAAGATGGGGAGTGCAGGACTGGAGGACCGACGGGGAAAGTGTGCCGGATCTCAACCAATCCGTACACCGGAAGAAGAACTGCGGGATCGCATAGCAGAACTGGAACGAAAGAACAAAGATCTACAAATGGAGAATGACCTGTTAAAAAAAGTAAGGGAATTAGAAAGGGGGCATCGTTTTCTCTAATACATAAATCATGTGAATATCAGGCCGTCAGGGAACTGGCTGAAACAAAAGGATATCCGGTCAGACAAATGTGTCGCTGCCTTGGGATCAGACGTTCTGCCTATTACCATTGGCTGAGGTATCCGAAGAGTGAAAGCGAGCGCAAAAATGAACAGATTGCAGATTTGATCAAAGAGATTCATCACCTCCATCCAGATATGGGATACCGACGGATCCGTGATGAACTGGCTGTAAATTATGAAATGCCCTTTAATGATAAACGGATTCTGCGGATTTGTCGTAAGATAATATCACTTATTTCAGGATTAACATTTTCCTTATACAGAATACTCTTTAATGCCTTACGTTGTCTGTCAAGAGCAATCTCCGCCATTCTCATACTGATAGAGATTTCACCAGAAGAAGCAATATTAGAATAATCAACTTGTGGGGTCATGTCGATTATCATTCGCCCGTCCGAAAACTCTCTCATGTGTCCAACATCAATATAATGATGAATTTTCTTTTTTGTTGTCATTTGAAGCATGTCATCAGAAGTATAATTCAACTCATAGGCTTTATCTGTATTAATCTGAATTTCTAGCGAAGCATCCTCTTCGTTAATTTTTAAGTTGTGATATGTTAATATAGATTTTTCCTGATTTATCTTTTTCTTTTCTAACTCTAGAATATTCTTCCATTTTCCTGTTATATCCTTCTGATGCATATCTTCATCACGATGACTAATATAATCTGCTTCGTGATTCAATACCTCTTCACTTAATATCTGCGCATTAATCTCTGCCTTGTAATGAATTCTTACACCACCTCCAATTTGTACACCATAGGGAATCTCATACGCTATTTCTTTTTGTGTAATCAATCTGTCTGGTTGAACAAATGCAATGCTAATTACTGTAAAACGTTTATCATCTCTCTGATCAATTTTTAAATAAGAAATAAACCTCTGTCCATACAATTCATAGGTACCTTCGAACAATCCATCTTTATTCTTTGCAGGCCACATATAACACTTTCCCGCGTATTCTTCTTCAAGAGCTTTTAATGCCAATGTAGTTTCTTCCTTTTCGATGTAACCAAATGTTGCTAATCTCTTTGTGACATTATGTGTAAAGCCTAAACTAATATACCTTCTGACAGCAGTAGAAGGAGAATTATCATGAGTAAATATATACCAGGAAATCAGAAACACTTAACATTAAATGACCGCATTTACATCGAAAACGAATTAGCAAAAGGAACATCTTTTAAAGACATTGCTGCTTTTCTATGCAAAGATCCAACGACCATATCCAAAGAGGTCCGTGCTCACCGAATTTCAGATTGGTATCACAAAGGCACATTCTATAATTCAAAGAACTTTTGCATTCATCGTTACCACTGCAAGAAGACCAATGCTTGCGGAAAAATTCTTCTCTGTGGCATTAAGTGTACCTCATGTCCAACCTGTAATCAGACCTGCAAAGATTTTGAAAAAGAACGATGCAAACGCTTGGACAAAGCACCGTACGTTTGTAATGGATGCCCCAAAAAGATCAATCACTGCACAATCGCACATAAATACTATTATAACGGACGTGCTGCCAACAGAAAGTATCGTGAATTACTGAAAAACTCTCGTTCAGGAATAAATATGACTAAACGGCAGCTTCATCAGAAAGACCAGATCATTTCGCCGTTGATTGAACAGGGGCAATCCCCTTATCAAATCCTTACAAATCATCCAAAACTGGATATGTCTGTCCGCTCTATGTATACATACATTGACAAGGGACTTTTCACAGCCAGAAATATTGATCTGAAACGACAGGCAAAGTTCAAACCTAGAAAGTGTCATAAAACACAGATTACAGATCGCTCTGTCTTTAAAAACAGGACTTACTCTGATTTTTGTTTATTAAAGTTGGACTCCTTTGTAGAAATGGATACAGTACATTCTTCAAGAGAATCAAACAAGACTCTCTTAACATTGTTTTTCACACAGGAAAAGTTGTTTCTTGCCTTTTTACTTAATCGTTGTACTAAGGGAGCGGTAAGACTTATATTTGATCGTTTGGAGAAACGATTAAGCACATATGAATTTCTCTCTGTTTTTGAAAATATATTGACCGATAGAGGTTCAGAATTCGAGGATCCTGAAAGTTTGGAAACAGGAATTCATGGTATCCAAAGAAGCAGTATCTATTATTGTGATCCCATGCGCAGTGGACAAAAAGGAGCCTTAGAACAAGCACATACAATGCTTCGTATGGTTTTGCCTAAAGGTACTTCTTTTGAGTTTTTGACGCAATGGGATGTGAATCTCATTGTAAATCATATCAATTCCACTCCACGAGAGAGTCTTGGTGGGAAAACGCCATATGAAGCTGCTTTAGAAACACTTGGAGAAGATATCTTAAAAGCATTTCAGCTTAAGCTGATTGCACCCGATGAAGTCAATCTGACGCCTAAGCTGATACGCTTTAACCGTTAATAAAACTAATCGAAATCTGCTGTCAGACTGGATGTAAACTTTTCACATTTTTCGAATGTGGCTGGTGGAATTTAGTCTAGCACACCAAATTCCAGTAGCCCATTTAGCATGCCTTGAAATCTAGAAAATTTCGATGAGTTACATTAATTATAACAGAAAACGAGAGATTTCAAGCAAAAATCTCTCGTAATTTCGGCAAAATTTAAAACATGATGGAATTTACTCTTGCACTGGAATTTACTTTTTCAAGTCAGCATATTAATCCATCTACATATCATATTCTAATCCACTAAAAGCGGGCATTTAAAAAGAACCAACCATCTGATATGTACCCAGAATTCTGAACACACACCTCTCACGATTGATTCTTAATTAGTTTGCAAATCCTCAAGAATTTTGATTATTCTGTTTTCTTTACGTCTTGACTACCGATCCGATCTTCCAAAGGTGTAAATAAGGTGTAAATTCTACGTTTCCATCCAAGAAACCCAATAGAATCAAGGCTTTTGCCCCGTCCCTTAAACATTGCCGTGGCAGATGAATAGTACTTTAATCATAATCATTTATACCTCTATTTTACTGGTTTTCCTTGTATTTAAGCCACTTTCAGAGCTTTTCTGACAGAGTGGATTTTCATTTATTTTTGCATATCGTGGCATAAGTTGGCATATCTTAGATAATGTACTGTAAAGTCTTTGGATTCATGCCCGATTTCGCCATGTTACTACAAAAAGTATGTCTACATACATGAGGTGTGATTTTAGGTAATTCCTCTTTAAATGTTTTATTATACTTCTCGCAAATATGTTGAAAGTATTTCTCCCAATGCAGAGCTACCATCGGCATACCGTTTTTGTCCAAATACAGAAATTTTTTATATGCAGTACCATTCTTATCAAAGATAATAGGCTCTATCTTAGGATTCTTTCTATTATCCATGATATAACGAAAACATTCCATAACTTCTTTTGTCATAGGAACATATCTCTCCCCGTTATCTGTTTTTGTTTCCTCTATAATATATTCCATATCCCTTTTTCTCTGTAATTGATGGTTTACTCTAATCTTTTCACTCTCAAAATCAACATCTGATTCTGTAAGACCAACAAACTCAGAAATTCGCAATCCAGTTTTAAATAAGATATAGATTCCCTCATAGTATCTACAAAAATGCTTATCATTCTTAATAAACTCTAAAAATGTCCTTTCCTGTTTTCTTGTAATTGCTTCTCTTGTGACGCTGTCATTTACTACAACAGTGTTTAATTGAAATTCAAATGGATTCTTGCGTAATAAATCATCATCAACTGCCATCTAAAAAGCTGGTCTTACAACACCTCTAATAGTGTGAATCGAACTATATCCTCTTTTGTCCACCTGTTGTAATTTGATAAGCCATTCTTTAGCATCTGATATTTTGACTTTGTCTATGCGTCTTGCACCAAAATCTTCCTTTTTAATTATGTTAATAACAAACTTGTAATTAGCTTCTGTATTATGTCTTACGCCTGTTTTCTGCCCTATATATTTCTCCATTAACTGTAATACCGTAATTTTTCCGCCATCCGGGGTAATTCCATCACCCAAATCTTTATTGAGCATCTTAATTTTATCTCTCAAAGATACACAATCACGTTTTCCTTGTGGCACTCTGTCGGTATTTTCAAGTTTCCAACTATATAGGAATTTTTGTTTTCCATTACCGTCCACATACTCGATCCCATCAAGTTTGTCTTTTAACGCTTGTATTGCACTTTCTTCTGTATCCGAATATGATTGTTCATAACCTGTAAATGCTTTCCATGCCATAGCCGCCGGAGCTTTTTTATCATATTTTGTAATTTAAACATCCGAGTTTTCGGACAGTCTCCCCCGAATATTTTTGTCAAGTATTTTTTGTAAAATTTTGTAATTTTTTATAGCATGGAAAAACCCCGGGTCCATCGGGCAGGGTGATATCAAGTAACAGTAAATGATAAGGCTCACATCGTCCTGTCAATACCTGTCTCAAAATCCTGTTTTAAAACCCACCATTGTCCCCATGTACCGAGAACAAATAATCAATGACGCACTGCATCTCCGGTGTACACCATTTGTCACGGTGATATAATAACTGAATCCAACTGTCGATTGAAAAGCCTTTTACATTCAGCCGGCAGATTTTACCGCTTTTTACAGAATGTTCCGTCACATAATCGGGCAGGAAAGAAATTCCCATATTCTGTTCCACCAGCCTGCAAATAAGAGCGGTATCCCCAAGCTCCAAAAACGGGTGAACGGCAAAAAATCTGCTGGCGAGCGATTCTTCCATGAGTTTTCGGTAGCTCATCCCCTTCTCAGTAAGAATCATAGGCTGCTCCACCAAATCCGTAATCGGCAATTCGGGTTTTTCACAGAGCGGATTGTTTTTTGACGCAACAAAATGCGTCTGTACCTGCTTTTCAAATGCAATTACATAACTGGAATCATAAATATGTTTATCCAGCGTATACACCAAATCCGTCTCGTTCTGTTTCAGAAGCCGGAACATTACTTCTGTGCTCGCAGAAGTAATCTGTAAGGAAATCGCAGGATACTGCCTGTGAAAGGACTCGAATTTATCCCATATAATCGAGTGGCAAAGCGAATCCGCCATCGCCACACGGATATGTCCGCCAAGCGTGTGTATTCCATGCGCTGCCTTTTCCATATCGTGCGAAACTGCAATGAGCTGATGCGCCAGCGCCAGAATTTCGCCGCCCTTCTGTGTAAGTTTAATCGTGTGATTGACCCGGTCAAATAGGGGGACACCCAGGGATTCTTCGAGCTGTCGAATCTGAAACGAGACAGTTGACTGAGAATAGCCCAATTTCTCTGCAGCCTTTGTAAAACTATTCAACTCTGCCACTTGTATAAAACTTTCGATATATTTCAGTTCCATAATTCCTCCATCTAATATGTTAATAGTATTCAACTAAACTATCTATTTTACAGATATATATAAATGATTATATAATAACTATACCGACTGTTCAAGCCAAGCCTCGTAAGGCTGGGAGAACGAGTCCTGTAAAACTGGAAGGAGATTGGGATAAATGATTACAATGATTGAAAAGATATATGAATTTCTATGGGGAGACCTCTTGATACTGCCCCTGCCAGACGGTGGAAGCATCGGTCTTTCCCTGCTGGTCATCTTACTGATTCCAACCGGGATTTACTTCACAATCCGGACAAGATTTCTGCCGGTCCGCCTGTTTCCGGATATGGTGCGCGCAACGACAGAGAAAAAT
This sequence comes from Lachnospiraceae bacterium UBA1683, assembly GCA_002320245.1. Classification (GTDB taxonomy): domain Bacteria; phylum Bacillota; class Clostridia; order Lachnospirales; family Lachnospiraceae; genus Schaedlerella. The sequence continues at coordinate 112,555 of DCKD01000096.1, read as the reverse complement.
AAAAAAGAGGGCAGTCTGTCTTCCTGGCAGACGCTAATCGTATCCACAGCGACGCGGGTCGGTATGGGAAACCTGGTGGGCGTGGTGGCAGCAATCTCCGCCGGAGGGGCGGGTGCGGTGTTCTGGATGTGGATTACTGCATTGCTCGGCTCATCCACTGCATTTATCGAGGCCACGCTTGCACAGCTCCATAAGGAAAAGGACCCGCTGTACGGCGGATACCACGGCGGCCCCGCTTATTACATCCATCACTTTTCGGAGCAGAGAAATGGAGGGAAAAAGAAACGCTATTCGCTGATAGCCGTATTGTTTGCCATTTCCGGTCTAATCTGTTGGTGTGGCATCAGTCAGGTAATCAGTAACTCCGTCACATCCTCCTTTCAGAACGCCTTTCACATTCCGCCGCTCTATACGACAGCAGCACTTGTCGCGCTGGCAGCGGTGATTGTATTACGCCGGAATGCTACTGTCAAAGTACTGGATGTAATGGTTCCGATTATGGCTGGCTGCTATTTTATAATCACTCTTTTCATCATTCTGACCCATATCGGACAAATGCCTGCCGTGTTCGGCAGAATTTTCCGTGAGGCTTTCGGGCTGCAGCAGGTGGCCGCAGGCGGTTTCGGTGCAGTGCTCATGAATGGAGTAAAACGCGGGCTTTTCTCTAATGAAGCCGGTTCCGGCTCGGCACCATGCGCGGCGGCTGCCGCCGAGTCCAGCCATCCGGCAAAAATCGGACTGGTACAGGCTCTCGGCGTTTTTATTGATACCATCATTATCTGTAGCTGTACTGCTATGATTATGCTGCTGGCTCCAACAGAACTGACCGCCGGACTTTCCGGCATGGATCTTCTGCAGACTGCGATGTATTATCATCTTGGGAATTTCGGCGTGATTTTTATCGCCGTCACACTGGGACTATTCAGCTTTTCCACCTTCATCGGAATCCTGTTTTACGCAAGGTCGAACATCGCATATCTGTTCGGCAACCGCTGGTATTTCCAGACCGCGTACAAAATACTGGCGCTTGTCATGTTGTTTATCGGAGGACTCGCAGCCTACACATTTGTCTGGGATCTTGGTGACGTTGGTGTCGGCCTGATGACAATCTTTAACCTACTCGCCCTGTATCCGATGTCAGGACAGGCTCTGAAAGCGCTGGAAGATTATAAAAGCAACGTATAGCTGCACAGCAGCGGGAAAGAATCGGAAACGGGGCTGCTTATGCAAGCAGCCCCCGCACCATATCTGCGTCAAAGATAACCTCAGAGACATGGTTTACTTCTATCTGATAAAGCGCATTAGCGGCTATATGCTCTGCCGCCTGTTCCAAATCCCGGATACCGGTCGTATCCGCGTATTTTCCAACAATCGCATCAAGGGCGTCCTCAGTTATGATACATTCGTTTTCACGCAGGCTCATGCGTCTCAGGACTTTTGGCATAGCGAACTTTGAAAATATTATCTTCTTTTCCTCTGATGTATAGTCCGGAATATCAATTACAGCAAAACGTGACATCAACGGCGCACTGATTTTGCTCTTATCATTAGCGGTCGCTATCGGATACACGCCAACCGTCGGAATCATACACTCAATGTAATTGTCCGTAAATCCAAGATTATCAAGCAGTGTCAGAAGGACATCCGCAGGATTCCCGTTGCCTTTTCCGCTAGCCGCTTTATCCAGCTCATTAATAATAAAAACAAGGTTGGATTCTCCCGCCATAGAGAAGGCATCCATGATAATCCCTGTTTTCGCATTTGCATAGATACGGGAGCTGCCGGTCAACTGTTCCGGATCGTTAATGGAACTCATATCCAGCGTTGTCCACGGCAGTTTCAGGATACGGGCAACCGCGTATGCAATCTGAGATTTTCCGGTTCCTGCAGGGCCAACCAACAGAATACCATAAGCAGGCAGCGTATGTGTCCGGTTGATTTGTATAATTGTTTCAATAATCCGTTGTTTCACCTGCTCCATACCGTAAAGTTCTTCATCCAGAATCCGCCGTGCTTCCTGCGGGTTAATTGCTTCAAAGTAGTTGTTTTTCCATTGGATGTTCATCATTATAGAAAGCGCACGCTGTGCATGCCTTCTTTCTTCCTGAGAGACTTCATGTGAGCGGGCAACCGCAAGATTTCTTCGCGCCCAAAGCCGGATGTTGTCAGGCAGAGTCCTGCCGGCACAGGTTATAAAGTCTGTGATGCTCTGCAGGCTGGTCAGTTTCATGTTATCTCCAACCTCCTCCTGCTCTTCATCTTCGTACTCTTCCAGGGGCGCACTGCTTGCCAATAACCTGTCAATCATAAACTGAAGAAACCCGTCCTCGGCAGAAAGTTTCGTTCCGCCTCCAAACGCCATCTCACGGATTCTGTAAACAGCATAGCCGTCTTCCTGATTCTTCCCTGACAAACGCACACTGATATGGCTTTCTCCAAGCCACCGGAGTAGGCTGACGAAACGGGCATCCATCCGCAGAATATCAGCGCTGACAGTTCCATCCTCCTCTGTAAATTCAAAAGTTGTCCGCTTAGCCGGATTGGTAAAAACGCCGCATGAATGATGTTTCCATCTCCGCTTATGGTTGTCCAGAACCAGAATCGGCCTATTCGGTGAAACGGTAGTCTCGTTAGAGCGAAATGTAGTGTAAGTACATTCGGAATCATTTTTATTGTCTGATGTTTCGCTAAAATCAAATACTGGCATATTTAATACTCCTTCTCTGCTGCAATGTCTTTAAACAGACTTTTTACATATTATACCAGACTACCAGTGCAACGGCTAGTACCAGATTTTCCGTTTCGCTTTTTGGCAGCCACACTTCCGGCCGGAAAATGAATATGCCGGTAACCATATGGTATTCAATGTATAAATATCCAATATATGGTATACATATATCCCCAATTAGGGTAGCACAATATCAGATATCCGATACAATAGTATTAGAATACTAAGGAGTGAAGAATCGTGCAAAATCGGGTAAGAGAACTTCGAAAAGAACGTGATATGCTGCAGGGAGAACTTGCAAATAAAATTAATGTTTCACAACAGACAATCAGCCGTATTGAAAATGGGGACAATGCCCTTCCGGCCGACATCTTAGTCGATTTGGCGGATTTTTTCGGTGTATCCGTCGATTATATTCTATTTCGTTCCGACACAAGACGCACGGAAGAATATCAGCTTGAATTTAATCAGATTACGGAACGGAATTATCACCTGTGCCGTGCCTACGAGCGGCTTGGAAAAAACAATCAGAATCTGATTTACAGCCTCACAGAACAATTGGCTAATATCCCCAAATAATTTACAGAAACCATTACAACGATAAGAAATATGATTGCCTTTATAGAGGAAAAGGTCTGACTCTCTATCGAGAACCAGACCTTTTCCTGATTTATATTTAAAATTAAAACAAGCATCCATTACACTTTTTCTATGAATTTGCCTGACTCTGAACAGTTACAAATTAAGCAAGTTTTGATTTTGCAACTTCTGCCAGTGTAGTGAATCCTTCTTTGTCGCTCACTGCAAGCTCTGCAAGCATTTTTCTGTTCATGTCAACACCTGCAAGTTTCAGTCCGTACATAAATCTGCTGTAGGACAGTCCGTTCATTCTTGCTGCTGCATTGATACGTGCAATCCAAAGCTGTCTCATCTGACGTTTACGCTGTTTTCTTCCTGCGTAAGCAGATGTCAGAGCTCTCATTACAGATTGTTTTGCAACTCTGTACTGTTTGGAACGTGCTCCTCTGTATCCTTTTGCCAGTTTCAGTGTTCTGTTATGTTTTTTCTTTGCGTTCATTCCGCCTTTAATTCTTGCCATTTCTTAATCCTCCTTACTCAAACCAAATCTTACAGATATGGTAAAACTTTCTTCATGTTCTTTACATTAGTTGCATCTGTAATTGTAGACTTTCTGAGATTTCTTTTTCTCTTAGTTGTCTTCTTTGTTAAGATATGGCTCTTGTAAGCTTTATTTCTTTTCAGTTTTCCTGTTCCTGTTGCTTTGAAACGTTTTGCTGCCGCTCTATTTGTTTTGATTTTTGGCATGATAAGTTCCTCCTTTATTATGCTTATGTTTTTATTTTTAACGTTTTACAGTTAAAACCATGCTCATGTTCCGACCTTCCATCTTTGCCGGTTTCTCGATTGTGGCTACATCTTCCAGCATTGCTGCGAAATCATCCAGAATGTGTTTGCTCTGCTGTACATGCGCCATCTCTCTTCCGCGGAAACGAAGTGTTACCTTGACTTTGTTTCCCTTTTCGATAAACTTCTTCGCATTATTCACCTTTGTATTCAAATCGTTAGTATCAATATTCGGTGACAGGCGTACTTCTTTAATTTCAACAGTTTTCTGTTTTTTCTTTGCTTCCTTTTCTTTTCTTGTCAGCTCATATTTATACTTGCCATAATCAATAATCTTGCACACCGGCGGCTTTGCTGTCGGCGCAATCTTTACAAGGTCAAGCTCTGCCTCCTGCGCAAGCTTGTAAGCCTCTCTTGCTGACATGATACCTAACTGTTCCCCGTTCTCACTAATCAGACGGACTTCTCTGTCTCTGATTTGCTCGTTAATCATTAAATCGCTAATTGTCGTATACCTCCGTCAAATGAATTTCCCTTAGGTTGTTTTCTGCGAAACATCTTCATAAAACAAAAAAACCGAGTGAATCCATATCCACTCGAATCAATAACATTACCTTTATAAATCTATAAATCATTTTGGTAAATACTATAAATATCAAACCAATAGTCACCTGATTGTGCTATGGTGAGAGCGGATACTCTTCTTTCTTTTTGCCTCATGCATTTAATAAGATAACACACTTCTTATACTGTGTCAACAGTTTTTTTAATTTTCTCGCGCCGCTGAAGAAACCGGCAAATCTGGACCCCTCTGTCCGACAGATTAACGAGCCAGGCAGCTTGCTTGCATGGATATTTAACGGCTGCCGCGAGGGGTGCTGAGTGCCTGTGGCACTCGTTTAGCGCCGGCCGAAGCGGGGCGCAGACCAAAACCCCCGCCTTTCAGGGCGCGTCAAATCTGATGCCATGTTGCTTTTTTACAATTGCTTTTTCATAATTTCTTCTACTTATTATTTACTCACCCGCAAGAAACTCCGTCCGGTAATTGTCTTGTTGAAAATGATAAAACAGGCAACAAGCACGCATCCGGCTGCGAATCCCCAGATGTTGAAACATGCTGTCAGAATCAGCAACATCAGCCGCATGAACTTCAGTGCATAACCCAGCTCATAGTTTGGCTGTGTATAGTCTGCAACTGCGACAAATGCCATATATAACATTACTTCACTGTTAAACCACCCCGACTTTACGGAAAACTCTCCCATTACAATACCTGCAATTACACTTAAAGGAGTGCTGAGCATATTCGGCGTATTCAATGCCGCAAGGCGTAAACCGTCAATTGACAGCTCCAATATTAAAAACTGGTAAATCAATGCAATATTCACCGTGTCCCGGACTGCCACAAACGAAAACACGCGCGGAAGTAATTCCAGATTTTGCATAAACAATAAAAAGAGCGGTGTCAGAAATACGGTTCCCACGGAAATCAGCACACGTGACAGCTTCAGATAAATCCCTGTAATTTTCGGGAAATAATAATCATTTGCCTCTTCCACCATATCAAAAACTGACGTTGGAAGAATCATAGCCGAAGGTGAATTGTCAACCAGAATAACAATTTTCCCCTCCAGCAAGCATGCCGCCGCCGTATCCGGGCGCTCTGAAAATTTAAATTTCGGAAATGGATTAAACCATTTCCGTTTGAACATTGCCTCTGCGAGACTCTGCTGGTTCATTCTCAGGTCATCAATACACAGCCCGTCAATGATGGAGCGGATCTTTTTTAACTGTGCTGTGTCCACCCGGTCTTTCATATAGCATACCGCAATATCTGTCCGTGAAGTCTGCCCCGCCTCCATCATTTCCATAATCAACTGCGGATCCCGGATTCGGCGGCGGATTAACGCTGTATTGAACACAATCGTCTCTACAAACCCATCCCTTGAACCCCGCAGTGATTTATCCTTTTCCGGTTCTCCCACGCTTCTTGCCGGATAAGTACGGCAATCAATCGCAAGACATGCCTCATATCCGTCTATAAACAGACAGGTCACACCCGACAAAATATTGCGCACCACTTCATCAAACTGCTGGATGACATCCACCTCCACATAGGGAATGCATATTCTTGCAAATGAAGTTGCATCTTCCGGAAGCTGCTCTGCTGTCACTTTAAATAGCGAATCCATAATTTTCAGCATTGCCTCATCTTTTGTAAATCCATCAATAAAATAAAAGGTTGCATTCTTCTCTCCGATAACCATATCACGGCGGATGATATCAAAGCTTTCCTGAATCGGCAGCACCTGATTCATATATGCAATATTGTCTTCAAATGACGCGCAGACTTTTTTATCAGTTTTCCGAACCATCTTTTTCCGTCCTTTCACGTTCTTATGTTCTGTAATAGAATCCCTCACTTTGAGAAAAATATGCAAAAAGCAGCCTGTCTGGTTTTATGGTTAACCAAATCAAACTGCTTATTGCATATTTTGTCCATTCTTATTTTTTATCCGGCTATTTCGTCGTACTTCCGAATCCACCGTTTCGAACCTCTGTCACATCATCGTCTACCGTAATTCCATATTCCACAAAAATACCTTGCATGAATCCGTTTCCGGCAGGAATCTCAACTGTCTTTCCTTCATGCGTATCATTCGTTATTTTTGCAAAAATATGCCCCTCATTGTCCGAGTAAAAATAATCACTGTCGATGATACCGACCGTATTATTGAGCTGTAGACGGTACTTAAATCCCAATCCGCTTCTCGGGTAACATTTCAGTACCCAGTTTCTCTCCATCTCAACGCGGATGCCTGTAGGGATTTTAGCTGTTTTTCCGGGTTCGATACAGATATCTGACGGAGCATAAAAATCATATCCGGCAGAACATGCTGTCGCGCGTTTCGGAAGCTGGATTGCAGTGTAGATTTTTTCAATCTCCCCCTCCGGCTGTACCCCAAATGTATCTGTCCAATCTCTGGCAAACTGCGCTTTACTTACTTTGTGAAATTTTGCTATTCTCTGCATATTCTCTGTCTTCTCCTGCATTTATTTTTTCCATATCATATCCGTTCCCACTGCTTTTACAAAGGACGGCAGCCCTTCTGTCCGGTACTTCCTGCCAAACAGTCCGGATATTGTGTTCACTGTTTTCCGCCCGTAGATGATATCCATATGAATACGGATTTTCTAAATATTAAAAAGTCTCTTATATTGAAGTCATGCTGGCTGAAAGATTCCGGATTGCGCCAAAACGCCAAGCATTTCGTGGATCTTCTCTTCATCAATTACCAGCGCCATCCGCACATAACCTTCCCCTCTGCTTCCAAATGCATTCCCCGGGGTCACAATCACACCTGTCTGTCCCATGAGTTTCAGACAGAAATCCAATGAGGAATCATACCCCTCCGGAATCTTTGCCCAGACGAACATCGTTCCCTGACTGTCCGGTACATTCCACCCGATTTTTCGCAGGCCACCGCACAAAGCACGGTTTCTGCGCCCATATTTCTGCCGCTGCTCTTCCACAAAATCATCTGGGCCAGTCAGCGCTGCAATTGCGGCATACTGCACCGGAAGAAAGATTCCGTAATCAATCTGAGAACGGAAAATCCTCAGTTTCCGGACAATCTCCTGATTTCCAACGACAAAAGAAATTCTTGCTCCTGTCAGATTATAAGATTTGGACAGTGAATAGAACTCAGCCCCAACTTCCTTCGCCCCCTCAAAGGACAGGAATGAGCGCCCCTGCTTCCTTGTATAAATAATATCTGAATATGCATTATCATGAATAATGATAATATCGTTTTCCTTTGCAAATGCAATCAGCCGATTATAAAATTCATCTGGTGCACAGACACAGACCGGATTCAGCGGATAAGAAACAATCATGTACTTTGTCTTTATCCGTACTTCTTTTGGGATTGCATCCAGATCAGGAAGATACCCATTTTCTTCCTCAATCGGATAATATTCCACGTTGGCGTCTGCCATGATTCCACTCATCCCGAACAGTGGATACCCTGGATCCGGTACAAGAATGGTATCTCCCGGATTACAGAGCACCATCCCGATATGTGCCATTCCCTCCTGCGAACCATATACGGCAGTAATCTCGTCTTTTTCCAGTTCCACGCCAAACCGGTGCCGGTACCGGCACTGCACCGCCTCAATAAGCTCCGGAAGTTCCCTCAATGCATACTTATAATTTTTGGGTTCCCGACATGCAGTTTCCATCGCTTTCATAATATGCGGAGCCGGAGGAAAGTCCGGCGTCCCGACCGACAGGTTATATACGGTTTTCCCCTGTCTTAGCAATTCTTCTTTTTTCTCATTCAACGTTGCAAAGATTCCCGGTCGGAATCCATTTACTTTGTCTGAAAAATATGTATCCTTCATTTTGATTTTCCCCTCAAACCCTTTTATTTTGCATTCTGCCATACTGATGGCGTCCCATACAAATCAAACGGAGTCACCTGATAAACGTAGTAATTCAGCCAGTTGCTGTAGAGTGCATTTGCGTGAGAGCGCCAGATCAAATTTGGTTTATTGTCCGGATTGTCATCCTGATAATAGTTTACCGGCATCCGGATATCAAGGCCTTTTTCTACATCACGCTTATACTCTTTATCCAGCGTAATACGGTCATACTCCGGATGTCCCATGACAAATACCTGTCGTCCTTCTTTTGCCATACACAGAAAAACACCCGCCTCCTCAGAATCAGCAAGAATCATAATACGGTCATCCTGCTCCAGCAAATCCTGCGGCACTTCGGTGTGCCTGGAATGCGGTGCAAAAAACACATCGTCAAAGCCGCGCACAAGCGGAATCTTCCGGTTACGGACGCGGTGCGGGAACACTCCGAATTTTTTCTCGGGAAGCTTCACTTTATCAATTCCGTAATGGTAATAAATGCCTGCCTGTGCTCCCCAACACAAATGTAACGTGGATGTCACATTTGTCACTGTCCAGTCCATAATCTCCTTCAGTTCATCCCAATAGTCCACCTCTTCGAACGGCATCTGTTCTACCGGAGCCCCGGTAATGATAAACCCGTCAAACTTCTGATTCTTAATGCTCTCAAACGGCTCATAGAACTTATAAATATGGCTTGTTGATGTATTTTTGGACACATGGCTGGATACCCGTACAAATGTGACATCCACCTGTAGCGGCGAATTCGACAGTGACCGTAAAATCTGAAGTTCTGTGTCTTCCTTCAGCGGCATCAGATTCAAAAGCCCAATGCTGATTGGACGAATCTGCTGATGCGCAGCCCGGTACTCATCCATCACAAATATATTCTCCTGTTCCAGTATTTCCTTTACCGGTAAATCATTTTGTACTCGTATTGGCATTGCTATTCCCCTTTGTTTTTATTAAATTCGTTTTCCTCTGAATGTACATAAGTTCCGTCTGAATCCACGTAACTCATCTCATCGTAACACGCCGTGTCGGTAGGCAGTTTTTTCTTCTCCAGTTTCTGATTGACTAACATACTGACAACATAATAAATCACCGCAAATGTCGGTACGCCCAGAATCATTCCGACAAATCCGAACAGCCCGCCGCCAAGCAAAATGGAAAATACAACCCAGAATGCAGACAAACCAGTGGAATCTCCCAGAATTTTCGGTCCAATCACATTACCGTCTAACTGCTGTAGGACAAGAATGAAAATCAGAAAATATAATCCCTTCATCGGATTTGAAAGCGTAATCAAGATCAAACTCGGAATCGCACCGATATAAGGGCCGAAAAACGGAATGACATTCGTCACGCCGACAATCACACTGACAAGCATTGTGTAGGGCATGTTCAGAACGGACAGCCCGACAAAACAGAGCGCTCCGATAATCAGGGAATCAATAATTTTCCCGATGATAAATCCACCGAAAATCTCGTTGCTTTTAATGGTCAGATGAAGAATCATATTGGCATGGTTTGGCTGAAACAGTGCATACACAATCTTTTTACTCTGCTGTGAAAACTTTTCCTTTCCCCAGAGCACGTATATCGAAATAATTACACCGATTACAGCATTTACCAGTTCACTGATGACATTAATCACGCCGACTGTCAGATTAGACATCACCACGTTCACCTGTTTCAGCAAATCGCTTCTCATCCAGTTCTGCACAAATGATGTAACTTCCTCCAGTACACTTGTAGCAAACTGTCCAAGCGTAGTATCTTTTGACAGCATCTCCGTAATACTTTTCATGGCATCATTCAACTGGCTTGGCACAGTCACAATCATATTTTTGATGCTCTGGTATAATTCCGGAATCATCATGTTACACAAGGTCACGAATAACATGATCATCACAAGAACGGCGGCAAAAATCCCCACACCTCTGCATAAAGGTTTCACTTTTTTCATCTCCGGGAACCGTTCCATCAAAAACTGTTCCAGATGGCGCTCCACAAACTTTACAATCGGATTTAACAAATATGCAAGCCCAAGACCATATATTATCGGTTTCAAAATTCCGATGATAATCCGAATAACACCCGAAATCTTATCCAGCCTCAAAAGTGCAAAATAAAAGAGGATGCATACCACAATAACAAGGCAAAATGCCATCCCCTGACTAAGCTGTCTGCGCAGCTTGGACGGACCGCTGTTTCCAAATACAGGGCGGTTGATATAATATCCGGTTGATTGTGCAGAATGTTGTTTTCTTTCTTTTCCTTGCTCCGGTTCTGCCTTTGTTCCTGTTCTTTCTTTTGAGAATTCTTCTTTTTCTCCTGATCTCTGACTTGTTTCCATGCAATCGCCTTTCTTTCATCACAATATATTTGATTATACCGCGACAGCAACTTCCCGTCAACCAAAGAACCCCTTCTCAATTCTGTCCAGAAACCTTTCCCTCTAATATCTCTTTCAATTCCGGCGAAAACACAGAAATCCGGGATTGTTATACCCCGGATTTCTGCTTTTCTATCTTTTATTTTACCGACAGTTAAAGGTGGCGCACTCCGTTCCTTCACATTCACAGGCATTGCTTCCTTCCACGCTGATTTTACCTGCATGGCAGTCGCAGTTTTCGTTGTATTTACATTCAACTGCCTTACAATCAATCTTTGTAAGGTCGGATGCCTGTCCGGTAATATTAGAGTAATTGTCTCCCTTTCGTTCCTGGAAACTGTCGCAGCAAGTCTCTCTCGGAGTCCTTGCATCGCTTCCTCCCACCTGAATCGCATCCAAATCACATAAAAACTGCTTGTTGTGTACACATGTCTGTACAGTACATTTTAATTCTGGCATAATGATAGTTCCTCCTTTTTTTGAATCACTGTCATTATTCCCGTTCCTTTTCCGAATTATTCCTGTGTCTCTGCCGTTCTGGCTGTCTTAGATTCAACTTCTTCTTTCATCGCTGCACTGAATTCGTCCAGGCTCTTCTGTCCTTCATCTCCCGCGAAGCGGCTTCTTACAGACACAAGATTCTCTTCTTCCTCTTTAGCACCGACAACAAGCATATACGGAACTTTCTGCATCTGCGCCTCTCGGATCTTGTATCCGATTTTTTCCGCACGGGAATCCAGCTCCGCGCGGATTCCGGATGCTTTCAGTTCATCGAGTACCTTTTGTCCGTATTCCATATGCTTATCAGAAATCGGAAGCACTTTTACCTGTACCGGAGCCAGCCATGTCGGAAACGCCCCTGCAAAATGTTCAATCAAAATACCGATAAAGCGCTCTATAGAGCCAAATACAACCCGGTGGATCATAATCGGTCTGTGTTTTTCTCCATCTGCTCCCGTATATTCGCAGTTAAACCGCATTGGCAGTTGGAAATCAAGCTGAATTGTACCACACTGCCAAGTTCTTCCGATGGAATCCTCCAAATGGAAATCGATCTTCGGCCCGTAGAATGCCCCGTCTCCTTCATTTACAACGTATGGAAGTCCCAAATCATCCAGTGCACCTCTCAGAGCATCTGTAGCCATATTCCAGTCCTCATCGCTTCCCATGGAGTCTTCCGGACGTGTAGATAATTCTACATGATATTTAAATCCAAACAGGCTGTACACACTGTCAATCAGCTTTGCAACGTCTTTGATTTCATCGCGAATCTGTTCCGGCATCATAAAGATATGCGCATCATCCTGTGTAAAGCAGCGTACACGCATCAATCCGTGAAGCTGACCGGATTTCTCATGGCGGTGAACAAGACCAAGCTCACCCATACGCAGCGGCAAATCACGATAGGAGCGTGGTTCTGACTGGTATACAAGAATTCCTCCCGGACAGTTCATCGGTTTGATTGCGAAATCTGTATCATCAATTACCGTTGTGTACATGTTCTCTTTATAATGATCCCAATGTCCGGAAGTCTCCCATAAATGGCGGCTCAGCATGATTGGTGTGGAAATCTCCACGTAACCTGCCTTGTTATGAATATCTCTCCAGTAGTCGAGGAGTGCATTTTTCAATACCATTCCCTTTGGAAGGAAGAATGGGAATCCCGGTCCTTCATCGCGCATCATAAACAGACCTAATTCTTTTCCAAGTTTTCTGTGGTCACGTTTCTTCGCTTCTTCCAACATATTCAGATACTCTTCCAATTCTGCTTTTTTTGGAAATGCTGTTCCGTAGATTCTCTGGAGCATCTTATTCTTCTCGCTTCCACGCCAGTAAGCACCGGCAAGGCTTGTCAGTTTAAACGCCTTTACAGTTTTTGTGTTCATCAGGTGCGGTCCGGCACAAAGATCCGTGAACTCGCCCTGTGAATAAAAACTAATCACGGAATCTTCCGGTAAATCTTCAATCAGCTCTACTTTGTAGTTTTCACCTTTTTCTTTAAAATATTCGATTGCTTCTGCTCTCGGTTTATTAAACTGCTCGATTGGAAGTGCCTCTTTTACAATCTTCTTCATCTCTTTTTCAATTTTTTCCAGGTCTTCTGCCGTGAGTGGTGTCGCGCGGTCGATATCATAATAGAACCCGTCATCGATAGAAGGCCCGATTGCCAGTTTTGTGTCCGGATACAGACGTTTGATTGCCTGCGCCATGATGTGGGATGCTGTATGACGGAATGCTCCTTTTCCTTTTTCATCGTTAAATGTAAGGATATTCAGCTCACAGTCTTTATCCACAACAGTTCTCAAGTCAACAGTTTCTCCGTCAATCTCTCCTGCTGTTGCAACTCTTGCCAGCCCTTCGCTGATATCTGCTGCAATCTCAATAACCTGTCTGCTCTCTGCGTATTCTTTGCTGGAGCCATCTTTTAATGTGATTTTCATAACATCATTTCCTTTCCTTTTCTGTCTATCCACACAGCCTGCGGTATTGATATTCAGGGAATAAAAATGTCCCTTCCTGCAAGACTGCAGAAAGGGACGAGCATACTTATCTCGCGGTTCCACCCTAATTGAACTGACCTATGTCAGAACCACTTCATTGTGATGGTAACGGAATCACCGGACTGTTTTCAGCCACTCGGAGGTAGTTTTCAGATGTTTCCGCAATAAGGAACTTCCAACCTTTGATTCCTCTCTCTGTATCCTTTCACATCCTACTCTTCTCGTCAACGTGTTCGTTATCTTATTTTCAAATCTGTGCACTTTCTACACTAGTTCATTATAACATTGCCTTTATTTTTGTCAAGAGAACAGCGAAAAATTCTCTGACCATATAATTTACAAGCAGTACCGGGTTCGAAGATGCCGGAATCCCATGCAGATTTGTATAACCGGCCTGTTTTCCCAGAATCAGTGCGCGGTACAGATGGAAATTATTTGTCACCAGTGCAACCGGCACTGACTGATTCCCGATGATTCTTCCGCTGAACACCAGATTCTCCCATGTGGATGCCGAACGGTTTTCTTTCAGAATCCGGTCTTCCGGAATCCCTCTTCGCACGAGCTCTCCCGCCATTGCCTCTGCCTCCGGGATATCTTCACCTTTCCCCTGTCCGCCGGAAACAATCACTTTCGGCTCAGGATATTTCTCCATATACCGATATGCGCTGTCAATTCTCCGCATCAATGAATTCGTAATCTTTGTTCCCCGCACCTGCGCGCCAAGCAAAATCAAATACGCCACTTCTGGATTCTTTTTCGGTTTCATTGCCAGAATAATCTGTAATTCAGTCTGTAGGAACAAAATCCAACCAGCTAATACTATGACACATATCAGCTCCTTCGCCCATTCAGGCATCATCGGATAAAGAAAAACGGCTGCCAGATGAATCAATCCTCCAACAGCCCAGAATCCTGCAAATGTAGAATTCCATTTCCTCGTATAATACACGATTACCATGTAATAAGACAAACTGATGATTCCTGCGATTTCAAAATAAATCCGCATCAGCATCTCCTTTTATGCATTACGCCCGCAGCACTTTTTATACTTTTTCCCGCTTCCGCAAGGGCAAGGGTCATTTCTTCCAATCTTCTTCTCCTTACGGATTGTCCCGGACTGCTTCTGCTCGCGGTACAGGCGTTTCTTTGTTGCCTCGTCAAAAATTGCATCCCACTGTGGCAGCTCATACAGCCAGTCAGCCTTTGCATCTACCATGTTCTTGTACAGCAATTCTTTATCGAATACAAGATTCACCTCTGTATCTTCTGTCATTGTCTCAATCGGGTTCGGAACCTTCAGGCTGTCATTAATTCCGTCCAGAAATCCAACCATCGTCATGATGTCATGTCCATATTTTGCTGCCAGCTCTTTGACTGTTCCTCTGACTTCCTCATCCGGATCTGTCAGCAGTTCTACATAAATATCTTTCTCAATTGTAAAGTATTTTCCCCAGAAATTCTCCAATTCTGTCTTGCTTAAATTCTGGTCATATGCAGTGCCCCTCCACTGGTCAAGTAAACTCTTATCGCTCATTGTATCTGACTCCTTTATCTACAAATAGTATTATCCTATAATATTCTATGTCAAATTGTCCTGTTTTGCAACTAAAATCTTCTGTATCTTATGTTTTCTCATGTTTGTTTTCCATTCAATTTGTATTTCGGTAAAATTTCATATATAATGTAACATATGATTTTAAGAAAGGAATGAATCTCAATGAAAAAAACAACCAGAATCTTTGCAATCCTTATCGCAATATTATTGGTTCTTCTGTATGTCAGCACATTGGTATTTGCACTGATCGATTCACCGCTGTCCTCTGATTTACTAAAGGCATCCATCGCCGCCACAATTATTCTTCCGGTACTTTTATATGCCTATATTCTCATTTACCGTATAATCAAAAAAGAGGAACCTGACTCTGACCGCTAAACATAAAATATTTCCAGTTCCAGAACTGCACGCCGTCCTGCGACCGGTATGGAATCCTGTATGTAGTTTCCCTGACTTTCCTTCTGAGTCAGCCGTCTTTTCTCCAGATACTCCTCTATTGACAGCACATTCTGGGAACTCTCCTGCTTCTTCTGGTGCATATTAACACCTCCCCTTCTCTAGTCTTCAGCCTTACTATTATATTGAGAGTTCCCGATAAATATTACTAAAATTTTTATAAAGGGGACAGTCCCTTCTGAGAAGGGACTGTCCCCTTTGCGCAGAAAAGACACGGAACACTCTACCCTGTTCCGTGTCTTTCCTTTTGCAAGCCTGACTCAATCTGTCAGAAATGGCATTTTATTTATGTCTGTAAATAATATCATCTCTGCCCGGTCCGTTACTAATCATAGTAATCGGGTAGCCAATCTGCTCTTCAACAAATTCAATATATTTACGGCAGTTTTCCGGAAGTTCTTCGTATGTCTTGATTCCGCGGATATCGCATTTCCATCCCGGCAATGTCTTATATACCGGTTTCGCCTTCTCAAGCAAGTGCGTAACGGGGAATTCCGTTGTAACTTCTCCATTAATCTCATATCCTACACATACCGGAATCTCATCCAGATATCCCAATACATCAAGCACTGTAAACGCTACGTCTGTTGTTCCCTGCATTCTGCATCCATATTTGGAAGCAACACAGTCGAACCATCCCATACGTCTCGGACGCCCTGTTGTTGCGCCGAACTCTCCGCCGTCTCCACCGCGTCTTCTCAATTCATCTGCCTCATCCCCGAAAATCTCACTGACAAATGCGCCTGCGCCGACTGCACTGGAGTATGCCTTACATACAGTAATAATCTGCTTAATCTCATACGGCGGAATTCCTGCTCCAATTGCACCGTAAGCTGCCAGCGTCGAAGAAGATGTTACCATTGGATAAATTCCGTGGTCCGGATCTTTCAGCGAACCAAGCTGTCCCTCCAGCAGGACATTCTTTCCCTCTTTTAATGCATTGTAAAGGAACAGAGATACATTGCATACATATGGCGCAACCTTCTCTTTGTATTCTTTCAGTTCCTTATATAAATCATCAGGATTTAACAGTGGTTTATGATACAGGTGCTCCAGAAGGACATTCTTCTGCTCCGCAATACGGACAACCTTCTCCTTTAACAAATCATCATCAAACAGCTCGCTGACCTGAAATCCGATTTTTGCATACTTGTCAGAATAAAATGGTGCAATTCCCGACTTTGTGGAACCAAATGATTTTCCAGCCAGTCTCTCTTCCTCATATGCATCGAATAATTTGTGATAGGACATCACAATCTGAGCACGGTCAGACACAAGAATCTTTGGTGCCGGAACACCTTTCTCTACTACTGACTGAATCTCATCAAACAGTCTTGGAATGTCCAGCGCTACTCCATTACCGATAATACTTGTTGTATGACTATAAAACACACCCGAAGGCAGAGTATGCAGCGCAAACTTTCCATAATCATTTACGATTGTATGTCCTGCATTAGCCCCTCCCTGAAAACGGACGATGATATCCGCTTCTTTTCCGAGCATATCGGTAATCTTCCCTTTACCTTCATCGCCCCAGTTCGCTCCAACTACTGCTTTAACCATATCAAATCCTCCTGCGTATTTACACTTTTAAATTCTTATTAGCAGTTCTTATCAATGAACCACCTTAAGAATTATACTATAAATTTATCATAATGTAAAATCCTTTTTCCTAATTTTCCGCGCATTTTTCGTTTTCTTCTTTCCACAATGCCGGTTCCTGCCAGTATTATCCGATTAATGAATCTGTTTTACCGTTTTCCCTTATCGTAAATTTCTCCTAATGCGCGCGGTGCCTGATTGTGCTTTGAGAAGAACATCAGCAGCAACAACGTCACAACATAAGGCAGAATCATAACAAGGTCAGAGTAACTGCTCGGCATTCCGAGGTTCTGTACAATCTGGTATCCGCCTGATTTTGCAAAACCAAACAGAAGACAGGCGCCTAATGTTGGAAGAATTTTCCAGTTCCCGAAAATCAATCCGGCAATCGCAAGGTATCCGTATCCAACATAAATACCGGAAGAAAACTTCGCAGAAATGGAATATGCGAAAGAAATTCCGGCAAGCCCGGATAATGCCCCCGACATCATAACCGCCTTCACTCGAACTTTTGCCACATCAATTCCGGCTGCATCAACTGCATGTGGATTGTCCCCGCAGGCACGGACATGCATGCCAAACTTTGTCTTGTAAAGCAGATACCATGCAATAAATGCAATCACTACAATTACAACTTCAAACGGATAAATGTTTGTAAACACCGCGCCAAGCACCGGTATCTTTGAAAGTCCGGGCACGGTCCAACGGACCGATACCCCTAGCTCAAACTTATCGGACGGTGCTCCGAACACGGAGCGATTGATAGCCTTCGTCATAAAAGTTGTCAGTGCCATTGCAAGGATATTGATCACGACACCGCTGATTACCTGATTTGCCTTAAACTTGACACAGAGCAATGCATGCAGGAGAGAATACACCATTCCTCCGATTATCGCAAACAACATTGCCATATAATACGGAACCTGAGAATTTGTGCCCATACTTCGCATCAGCACATATGCCACAAGTGCTCCTACAAAAGCTCCCATCCCCTGCAGGCCTTCCAGCGCGAGGTTGGTAACGCCGCTGCGCTCGCTGTAGATTCCGCCGATTGCCATGATAAACAATGGCAACGCAAATGATAGCCCATCGATAATTACATTATTCATGCGGCATTCCTCCTCTCATCTTCCATTTTATCCTTTGTTTTCTTCACCTGATATTTAATGTACTCACCACAAGCCGCAAAGAGAAGAATCAGTCCGGTGATAACCGATGCAATCTCTGCATCCAGCCCCGCCGTGGAACTCATGTAGGTACTTCCCTTGTTGATAATATTAATCAGGAACGAGGAACAGAGAATCCCTATCGGGTTTGAATTTCCAAGAATAGAAACTGCAATGGCATCAAATCCGGTACTCGAAAGAACCCTCGGCTGGATAGATGCATAATATCCAAGGTAATATGTTGCCCCTGCAAGACCGGCTAGCGCACCCGAAATCACCATAGAAAGCACCATATTCTTTCCGACATTAATCCCGGCATAACGAGATGCATTCCGGTTTGCACCAACCGCCTTCAATTCATAACCAAGTACCGTTTTATCAAAAATAAACTTAATGGCCAGCGCAGCAATCACTGCCAGAATGATGCCAAGCGGAATATCCATTTTCAGCCCTCCGATTTTCACACCGGGCAATGTCAGTCTTGAGGCATCACTGACTGCTTTTGATTGACGGGATACCGGATCTACGAACCTTGTATTGATGAAAAATGCAATAATGTACTCCGCAATGTAATTCAACATAATCGAAGAAACGACCTCGTTGATGTTGAATCTATATTTCAGGAATCCAATCAGTCCTCCAACTAACGCCCCCGTTACCGCGGCAATCAAAATTGCAAGTGGTTTTGCAACCGGGGCGCCCAGTGTGCTGTAGCCGACGATCACGGTTGCGACAAATCCTGCCGCGAGCATCTGACCGGACACACCGATATTAAACAACCCTGCCTTCAATGCAACTGCAACTGCAAGGGACGCAAAAATCATTGGAGTCCAGTAATCCATAAAGCTGAAGAAATCTGTCAGCATACTTTTTCCTCCGGCATATTTTGCTTTCGGAACCAGTCCTGAACCCTGCAGCAGATTTCCATATGCAGAAACCGGATTTTTTCCAAGGATGCCAATCACAACCGCGCCGACAACCAAACTGATTAAAATTGCAAATATCGGAATAGAAATAACCTGATAGCGTTCATTTCCGAGCAGTTTTACAAACAGTCTCCCTGCCGGATTCTTTCTCTTGTTTTTCTTCATCAGTCTTTCACCTCCCCGGTACCTTCTTCTGAGCCATGGACCGCTTTTACGCCCATCATGAACTCTCCTACTTCCTTTGTTCCCAAACTCTTTGCATCCGCAATCTTCTGAATCTGTCCGTTATAGATAACACCAATCGTATCCGCCAGATTCATAATTTCATCCAGTTCCAGAGAAATCAGGAGAATCGCCTTCCCCTTATCCCGTTCGGCAACAATCTGACGGTGGATATTCTCAATTGCCCCGATATCCAGCCCTCTCGTCGGCTGCACAAAAATCATAAGAGGCGTATCCTGCTCTATCTCCCTTGCAATAATGGCTTTCTGCTGATTACCGCCGCTCATCGAACGCACCTGTGTCTTATTTCCCTGACCGCTTCGCACATCATAGTTCTCAATCAGTCTCTCACCGTATGTCTCGAATTCTTTTGGATTCAGAATTCCTTTGCGGGAGAACGGTTCTTTATAATAATTTTTCAGCGCCAGATTATCTTTCAGCGTAAAGTCCAGCACAAGACCATATGACTGCCGGTCTTCCGGGATATAAGAGATTCCTTCCATCGTACGTTTCCTTATGGAATATTCTGTGATATCTGTTCCGTTCAGAAGGATCTTTCCCTTATGCGCCTTCGACAGCCCGGCAATTGCATCTGCAATCTCTACCTGACCGTTGCCGGACACACCGGCAATCGCAAAAATCTCTCCGCCGCGGATGGAAAAGGAAACATCCTTTACCACTTCAAACTTATCTTCATTGGTTACAGTCAGATTCTGCACATCCAGAATCACATCTTTATATTGTGCCGGCTTCTTCTCTGTTGTAAATGAGACTTCACGCCCGACCATCTTATTCGCCATCTCTTTCGTACTTGTGGATGCGACATCCATAATATCAATCAGCTTACCGCGGCGAAGAATCGCGCAACGGTCTGCGACCTTCTTAATCTCTTCCAGCTTATGTGTAATCAGAATGATTGTCTTGCCTCCGTCACGCAACCCTTTGATAATTTCCAGCAGGAATTCAATTTCCTGTGGTGTGAGCACTGCTGTAGGCTCATCGAAAATCAGAATTTCCGCTTCTCTGTACAACATTTTCAAAATCTCGACACGCTGCTGAATGGATACATTAATTTCAGAAATTACTCTGGTCGGATCGACTTCCAGACCATATTGTCTGGAAAGTGCAGCAATCTTCTCATTTGCACTTTTTATATCCACGTACGGAAATAATCCAAGAAATCTCTTCTCAGGCTCAATCCCCATAATAATATTCTCTGCAATTGTGTAATTTGACACCAGTTTAAAATGCTGGTGTACCATACCAATGTTCAGCTTAGTAGCATACCTCGGAGAACTGATTGTTTCTTTTTTTCCACGAACAAAAATCTCTCCCTCATCCGGCTCATACATGCCAAACAGCATACTCATAAGCGTAGACTTTCCAGCCCCGTTTTCTCCGAGAATAGCATAGATTTCACCCTTTTTTATCTGAAGCGTGATATCATCATTCGCTACAATCCCCGGAAAACGCTTTGTAATATGTTTCATCTCCACTATGTAGTCCGCCATAGTCCGTTCCTCCTTTTGCTCCATTCTGGAAAAAGCACAAAAGGCTGTGACACCTTCTGTGCCTGAATTGAGAGGGGAATGCGCCCCTCTCATGCATTGTCTTTGTGCAATGACTGTACAGCACCTGTTCTGTTACAGTTCAGCCCGTACTCAATCATAACACTGATTGAGTACGAGGATGCACGTTTTGATTTGAATGCATCCTGCCCATCGCCAAAGGCGATTCAAAATGGCAGGATGCGTAACAGTCCTGCCGGAAGGCTAAACTGTTACGCTGTTCTTTTTACAGACCTGTAAAATCGTCCGGTGTCATATCGTTGAAGTTTGCTGCCGGAACAATGTCTCCGGTTTTCACTTTTGCGAACGCCTCGTCAATCTTAGAGATTATATCGTCTGAAAGCTGGCATCTTCCTTCTTCACTTACATATCCTGTGGAATCTGTATCTGCGCCAAGCAGAGCGTTCCCACCTTTGAACTTGCCTTCTTTGACATTGTTCAACTGCAGCTCTACGTTCATATCCATAATCTTCAATGCAGACGTGAGCATAATATTGCTGTCACCATTCACACCGTCATCGTACTGGTCTGTATCACATCCGATTACAAATACGTCTTTTGCTTCTTTTGCTGCTGTGAATACACCATTTCCTGATGCACCTGCCGCAACAAAGATTACATCAGCACCTTCGTCAATCAGCGCTTTACCTACTACCTTTCCGGTTGCCTCATCAGAGAATGTCCCGACATAGTTCCCTCCGACATTTGCTCCGGTAACATCAGTTCCCGCATAAGATGGAAGCTCCACGATTTCTGCGGTTGCGCCATAGTTCTTAACTGCATAGTTTACACCTGACATAAATCCATACTGGTAGTTTACATTCGACGGGTAAGCAATACCGTTCACAACTGCGACCTTGCCGGTCTTTGTCTCAAGAGCCGCTGCGATACCAGCGCAGAAACCACTCTCCTGCTCTTTGAACTGCATAGCATAAATGTTGTCATATTCTGCCTCTTCACCATCAGCGTTAGTCGGATATGAATCTACCAGAATGAAATCTACATCCGGGTTCTCTTCTGCAATTGTTCCGATTCCTGCAAACTGGAATCCACAGCAAACGATTACATCATAGTCTGCTACGATATCTGCTACAGCCTGAACTGCTGCTGCAGTATCACCAGTCTCCTCTTTGACCGGTGTCACAGTCGCATCAGGGTTCTCTTTGATAAATGCCTGGATTCCCTCGTAGTTGTTCTGGTTAAAAGAACCGTCGTCAACTCCGGATGGGGAACTTACGATTGCAATCTTCAGTCCGCTTTCCTTTCCGCTGTCCTTACCTGTGTCGTCTGAGCTGTCCGCTTTTCCCGAACCGCCGCATCCAACAAGCAAAGATGCTGTCATTACTGCGCATAATAAGATACTCAATAACTTTTTCATTCTACGTCCTCCTTTTGTTTATTGGTGTAACTTATTTATAGTAAAGCAGTCCCTCCTGCCTTGCTATTATAAATGATTACGATATCCGGAATCCCGCCTTGAACGCCCTTGAGGAAAATGCCTGTTCATACGCATCCAGCGAATGCCACTCAATCTCCGGCAGTTTCACCAATCCCCTCGACAGAAGATTCAACGCCGGTTCAAACGGGCCGCATCGGCTGCCGACGATTGTAATTTCATTCACTACAAACTGACTCATGTCCAGTGCCGCCTTCTGCGCATAAGTGCTTTTCAGCACGACAGTCCCTCTTCTGCGGACCAGACGGTTTGCAAGTTCAATCCCCTCCGGCGAGCCGGTTGCATCCACCACAATCTCATATGTCTCATCAACCGGCGGATATTTTTGAATGGATTCCAGCAATTGGATTTTACCGCAAGTCTGAAATTGTGTGAGTTTTTCCATATGTTTTCCGATAATGGTCAAATCACATCCATTGAGTGAAAGCACCTGCGCAATCATATATGCGAGCCGCCCGTCCCCTATCACTGCCACATTCTTCTCCGGATTGATGTGTACCTGAGCCGGAATCTCCAGTGCTGCTGCCAACGGCTCCGTATAAATTGCAGTCTCAATCGGAAGTCCGTCCGGAACCGGGTGCACCAAACGATCCGCAAGGAGCATATACTCTGCAAAACATCCGTTTCTTCCTTCCATTCCGATTACTTTACGCTCCGGGCAATGTTTCTCCCGCCCGGTTTTGCAGTAAAGACAATGTCCGCATCCTTCGTTCAATTCGCCGACAACTGTCTTGCCAATCAGCTCCTTCCGGCAGGACTGTTCCACCACACCTATAAATTCATGCCCCATTACGCCGCTAAAATGCGGCCGGTACCCTTTCCGGACCTCTTTATCTGTACTGCACACCGCAGCACGGAGAATCCGAATCAGGCTGTATCCAGCTCTCCATTCCGGTTTTGGGAAATCTTCTCTATACTCCACTGACTTTCCATTATAAATAACTGCTTTCATGTATACCTCTTATGTTCCTTTAAAATGCATGTCCTGCCGGCTGCCCGTTTATCCCTCAAATAGAATTAGTGATAAAACCCTGCATCATTTCATCACTAATCACTTACCTTCTTTCATTTGCGTTTATTATAACAAATCAATCCATAAATAGCTAGTCTTTTTACTTCTTTTACATCAACGGTGCAATCAGCCTGAGAACCCGTCCGCAAAGCATCATAAACGGGTTGATTTTCTTTACATCCGCAATTGAAATGCGATGACACTTTTTCAGCGTATTCTGATAATCCTGCTCTACATCCCGCACGGCAGGATTATTGTAGATAAACACACCACATTCAAAATGCAGATACAGACTCCGGTAGTCCAGATTGATTGTTCCGACTGTCGCCGTATCATCATCGGATACAAATATCTTCGCATGTACGAATCCCGGCAGGAACTCGTATATTTTTACCCCGGCTTCAATCAGTTCTTTATAGTATGTCTTTGCAACTGCAAATGCATACCATTTATCCGGAATATGCGGCATAATGATTTTAACGTCAATTCCACTTTTTGCCGCCCGGCAGAGTGCATCCAGCATTTCCCTGTCCAGTATCAGATACGGCGTCATAATATGTACATATTTTTTCGCGTGATTTAAAATGTGGCAGTACACCTCTTCACCGACATTCTCGTGGTCATATGGACTGTCGGCATAAGGAATCATATATCCAAGCTCTCTTCGGAGGCTGCCAGACATCTCCGTCAGATAATTTTCGTAAGATTCCGGGCGTAATTCTGTTGCATTCCAAGTCTGGAGAAATATCATTGTCAGGCTCTGTACCGCATCGCCCTCGAGCATCACCGCCGTATCTTTCCAGTATCCAAACCGCTCTTTCTGATTGATATATTCATCTGCCAGGTTGATACCTCCGGTAAAGCCCACTTTTCCGTCAATTACACAAATTTTCCGATGGTCACGGTTATTCTGCGTTGTAGATAACACTGGCCGGATTGGACTGAACATCTTACACTGAATCCCATACTTTTGTATTTCTCTCGGATAATTATATGGAAGCCGCGAAATACTGCACATTCCGTCATACATGAACCGGACTTCCACGCCATCCGCTGCTTTCTGTTTCAATATTTCCAGAATCGTATCCCACATATAGCCTTCTGCCACAATGAAATATTCCAGAAAGATAAACTTCTCCGCTTTTTTCAATTGCGCAATCAGCTCCGGAAATTTTTCCTCCCCACAGCTAAAATACATTGCTTTTGTATTGCGGTAAGTCGGATAATGCAGTTGCCGCACCATGTATTGTGCCAGATTTGCATTTGCCGCCTTACTCACCCTCAGTTCCTCAATCACTTGCTTTCTCTGTTTCATATATGGCCATGTCTCAATCTGGACATCCGCAAGACGCTTTCCGAACATTCTTGTCCCAAGTTCCAATTTCACATAAATATAAAACAGGCAGCCAAATACCGGAAAAATCAGGATTAACAGCATCCACGTACACATGAATTCCGGACTTGTTTTTTCATTGATAATATAAATAATAACAATTGCCTGTGCCAGCATCTCAATTACATATATATATACCGCATATTCCGAGAGAATCGTTGAAAGGCCGAATATCACACCAACCTGCAGCAAAATCAGCAGGGCAATCAGCGCTGTCCGGCTGAACACGACACTCAATATTCCTTTTTTTGCTTTCTTTGCTGCTTTATTTTGAATCGACACTGCCCCGCCTCCTATCTGCATCTCTCATTTACATCCGACTTTGCTGTTACGTTATAACAGTCTACCACATTTCATAAATTATTTCAAAACAATTGTATTTTCCTTAAAAAAGTATTAGAATATAATAGATTTGATTTTATTCCCCTATTGAAAGGAGTGTTATACATTGAAGAAGTTTTGGAAATTACTTGCAGGTTTAGCTGCCACAGGAACCGTCATTGGACTGGCAATCCTGTTCTTTAAGAAAAAAGATGACGGAAACTTTGATTTGGATGATGACGATTTTGCAGAGGATGATTTAGACATGGACTTACAGCCCGTCAAAAACCGGGAATATGTCCCGCTGAAGAAAAATGAGCCGGAGGGAACTGAAACAGCGTCCGATACCACAGATAATGCCGTCAACACGGCTGCCGATACCGAATCCAGAGAGGAACCAAATAATATACAGTAATTATGAAATACAATGAAAAACGTAGATAAGCAGAATTTTGAACCGATTCTGTTTATCTACGTTTTTTACCTTCAGCAGACAAAGGGTATGTTTATTCCCGCAGGCAACGAGCCACGCAGCTATGCTTGCATGGATATTTGGTGACTGCAGCGGGGTCTTTGACTTATACTGCTTATTCCATCCACACTCCGCGCAGGATCTCAAGCGCTTCACATATCTTTTTTTCATTCATATTCGCATATCCAAGCAGAATCGTCGCCCCCGTCTCAGTCTGTGGCTCAACATAATATTCCGAAAGACCATATACCTTCACGTCTTTTTCTTCCGCCCGTCTGATTAACTCCGTCTCCGATATCTCTTTCCTACAGTGCAGCAGCAGATGGACGCCTGCGTGCTCACCCGAAATGTCAAACATCTGTTTTAACCCTTTGAGATTTCCTAGCAGTACATCGTGTCTGTTCTTATATAGTGCCCTCGTCTTATTGAGGTGGCGCTCATAATACCCCTCCTTGATGAACCGTTGCAAAATCATCTGGTCCACTTTCGATACTGTAGAGTTCAGAAAGCTGCTCTTTTCCCGATACATATCCAAAAGCGGTCTGGGCAGCACAATATAGCTGATTCGGATTGCCGGTGCGATAGATTTGGAAAACGTTCCGATATATATCACTTTTCCATTCCTATCATACCCCTGCAAAGCCGGAATCGGTTTTCCCTTATAACGGAACTCGCTGTCATAATCATCTTCTATAATATAACGTTCCTCTGCCTGATTCGCCCATTTCAGTATTTCCTGCCTGCGCGTAACCGGCATTACAATACCAAGCGGATACTGATGGGACGGCATCACAAACGCAATGTCTGCGCCGGACTTTTCCAGACCCGACACACTCATTCCACGGGAATCCATATCTACAGTACACACCTCATACGACATGTTGCAAAACAACTGATATTCTCTTTTATATGTCGGGTTTTCAAATGCAATCCTGTGCTCTGTCCCAAGTACGGTTGTCAGCAGCATCAACAGATAATCATTTCCGGCCCCGACAATAATCTGTTCCGGCGAACAATTTACGCCCCGCGCCTGATGGAGATAACTACAGATTGCATCGCGCAGCCCCGGCTCTCCCTGTGGATTTCCGAGACGGAACAACTCCGCCCGGTCATCCACAAGGCATTCCTTCGCCAGTTTCCTCCATGTATTATAGGGGAAACTGTTCAGATCCACTCCATTTGGCGTAAAATCATATCGGAATGTTTTTTTCTCCTGCTCCGTCTTTTCACTGCATTCATGGCTCTGTGTATCCAACTGATACAGTCCGTTAATCTCTGCCACAAAATAACCACGATATGGCACTGCCTCCACATATCCTTCGGAAAGCAACTGCTCATAAGCAAGTTCAACCGTGCTCCGGCTGACCTCCAGATACTTACAGAGTGCCCTCGTCGATGGTAGTTTTTCACCGCTTTTCAGATGTCCGCCCTGTATATCACTTTTAATATATGAATAAATCTGTTCATACAGCGGAGTCCCTGATCGCTGCTGCAAATTGATTGTTAATTCGTTCATCTCGTAACTGACTTACTTTTTTGGTAGCTTGAACGAACTCTTCAAAGATACAATCCGGTTAAATACCAGTGCATCCGGTCTGGAGTCCTTTGCATCAATACAGAAATATCCGGTTCTCACGAACTGGAAACTGTCATACGCTTCCGCTTCTGTGAAACTTGGCTCAACATAGCATTCTTTCAGGACTGTCAATGAATTCGGATTCAGGTTCAAAGAGCCGTCTTCTTTATTATATACGCCCTTTTCTTCGTCTACCAGATTCTCGTACAGCCTGACCTCCGCCTTCTGTGCAGTAGGTGCCGCAACCCAGTGAATTGTTCCTTTTACCTTTCTTCCAGTAAAACCACTGCCGCTCTTTGTCTCCGGGTCATAAGTACAGTGCACGACTGTTACATTTCCATCTTCGTCCTTCTCATATCCAACACATTTTACAAAATATGCGGACATCAGACGTACTTCATTGTCCGGGAACAGTCGGAAATATTTTTTCGGCGGTTCCTCCATAAAATCTTCCCGCTCAATATACAGTTCTTTACAGAACGGCACTTTTCTTGTCCCAAGCTCTTCATTTTCCAGATTATTCGGCACGTCCAGATATTCCACCTGATTTTCCGGATAATTGTCAATCACCAGCCTGATGGGATGAAGCACCGCCATCATACGTGCTTTCTTCATCTTCAAATCTTCGCGGATGCAATATTCAAGCATTGCGTAGTCCACAGAACTCTGCGCTTTGGATACCCCGCACATCTCAATAAACATCTTAATTGATTCCGGTGTGAATCCTCTTCTCCTGAGCGCCGCAATCGAGACGAGGCGCGGGTCATCCCATCCGTCTACAATCCTATCCTCTACCAGTTTCTTGATGTAACGCTTTCCGGTTACTACATTAGTCAGGTAAAGTTTTGCAAATTCAATCTGCCGAGGCGGATTTGCAAATTCACATTCCCGTACAACCCAGTCATACAACGATCTGTGGTCTTCAAATTCCAATGTACAGATAGAATGTGTGATTCCCTCGATTGCATCCTCAATCGGATGTGCAAAATCATACATCGGATAGATACACCACTTATCTCCTGTGTTGTGGTGAGTCATATGCGCCACACGGTAAATAACCGGGTCACGCATATTGATATTTGGGGATGCCATGTCAATCTTTGCACGGAGAACCTTCTCCCCGTCCTGATATTTTCCGTCACGCATCTCTTCAAATAACTTCAGGTTCTCCTCCGCACTGCGGCTGCGGTATGGGCTTTCCTTACCAGCCTCCGTCAGTGTGCCCCGATAGCTGCGGATTTCTTCTGCTGACAGGTCACAGACATATGCCTTTCCTTTCTGGATAAGTTTCACCGCACAAGCATACATCTGGTCAAAATAGTCTGATGCAAAATACAGATGGTCTTTCCAGTCTGCACCGAGCCACTTGATATCTTCTTTGATAGAATCGACAAACTCCAGCTTCTCCTTTGTCGGGTTGGTATCGTCAAACCGCATATGGAACTCTCCGTGATACTTCCGGGAAATCCCATAATTCAGAAGAATTGACTTTGCATGTCCTATATGCAGATACCCATTCGGTTCCGGCGGGAATCTTGTGCACACGTGATTGTATACCCCCTCCGCCAAATCCTTATCTATTTCCTGTTCAATAAAATTCTTTGAAACAGTCTCGTTTTCCATGATTGCCTCCTCAAATCGTAAAGTTCTGCCAATTATCTTATCATAAATTACATATGACAGCAAGGATTTTTCAAGAAAGTCTATCTTGCAGAATCCGCAATGCCTGCACGAGAATTGCCGCATGGTCTACTGCCGTCACCCCCTGTTCTTTCACCGTATATTTTTCCTGCCTCTCCTGCATTCCTTTTTGTTTTACTCATTATACACCCATTTCCAGGTAAATTTGCTGCCTGATTTTTCTTATCCAAAATACCGGTCGATTTCCGTTACCAACTCCAGATACTTCACACAGATTTCCGGTCTGTCCGTGGTTTTCTCCGCTAACATATCAAAAGACGCAATCCCCAATTGGGCATCATTTGCCGCACTCCAATCCCGATACAGCACTTCATCCAGCAACTCCATCATCTCCTCTTTCTCGATTCTGTCTGCCGGCGTATACAGGCAAATTTCAATATTGTTTTTCATAAAATCCAGAAAACGATAGAAATACGGAATCTCCAGACAGGATCCGTTTTGCACAACCCCCATCAGTGCACTTAGCGCATCCCTTAACTGTACCAGTTCCTCTTTTTGTAAATTATCCATATACCCTCCTCAAACTATATCCCTTTCCAAAATACACCCACCAATGCTACATACTATTAGATTATTCCTTTCTCCCATACCACACAATATTATCGCAACAAATCGTTGCTTTTTTGTGGACTTTTGCCAGAAAAACAGCTAAAATAAAAATGGTATCCTAACGGACCTGGATATCTTATTTAATATTAACGTAACTGTTCAGAGCCAACCCCGAAAATGCTGAGCATTTCCTCGGTGTGGCGTATCCGCCATATGTATCTGAACAGTTATATATTAACAAAGGAGAATCTATATATGAAATTCGTAATACAACGTGTCACAGAATCCTCTGTATCTGTAGAGAATCGGATTATCGGGCAGATTGGAAAGGGTTATATGGTATTAATCGGAGTTGCCGACACGGACAATGAGACAATTGCTGATCAGTTGATCCGGAAAATGATTGGTCTGCGTATCTTTGAGGATGAAAATGGAAAGACGAACCTTTCCCTTGCGGATGTAAACGGCTCTTTGCTTTTGATTTCTCAGTTTACGCTTTATGCAAATTGTAAAAAGGGAAACCGACCAAGTTTTATTGAAGCCGGCGCACCGGATAAGGCAAATGCATTATACGAGTACATTATTGCAAGATGCAGGGAACAGGTTCCAATTGTAGAAACCGGAAGTTTTGGTGCGGAAATGAAAGTCAGCCTTGTCAATGACGGCCCATTCACTATCATTCTGGACTCTGACAGTTACAGTCCGCCGGCATCCTCCCGATAGTAACAGTTCAGCCCTCCGGCTGAACTGTTACTCCCGAAACGCAATAATTCAAAAAAAGAATTGACAAACGCACCTGTCCTATTGTATAGTAATAGCGTTGTGTGAATCACACAACGCTACGCTGCCTTGGCTCAGTAGGTAGAGCGTCGCCTTGGTAAGGCGGAGGTCGGCGGTTCAAGTCCGCTAGGCAGCTTTTTATGTCTGTTTTAATAACTTTTCCGCTTTGTTGCGGATTCTTTGAAGCGCATTATCAATTGTCTTCGGCTTTTTTTCCAACAATTCTGCTATATCACGGTAATTAGTTCCCATCAGGTGAAGATACAGGACATGCCTTTCCAAATCACTCAGATTCTCTTTGAGTTTCTCGTAAAACGCCTCTGTATACTCCTTTCCAAAATAAAGCACCTCCGGATTATTTTCAATCACCGGCTCAATCGTATCAATCAAAGGAAGGTTTTTTTCATCTCCGCTTTCCCGTTCATCATAAAGTGACACATACGAATTCAGCGGAATATGCTTTTTCCGCCTGGATGCCTCGATAGCTGAGTACATCTGCCGTGACACACATAGCTCAGCGAAACTGGAAAAGGATTGATTTTGCGCAAGGTCATAGTCCCGTGCAGCTTTCATCAGCCCAATCATTCCCTCCTGGATCAAATCATCATTCTCTCCGCCAATCAAATACATCGCTCTCGCTTTTTTCCGCACCATGGATTTATATTTTACCATCAGATAATCCATCACTTCTGTTTCTCCGTCTCTCAGCTTCCGAATCAACTGCTCGTCCGGAATTGTATCATATACTCCCATTGAAAATACCTCTGCCTTTTACATTGTCTAAGTCAAATCCCCCGCCGCAGGCAACGGAGCATCGAATTTGAAACTCCCCAAGAGGGCGGGAATAAAGCAAACCTATAATGATTCCCTCAGTGTGCAAGAGGCAGCACGCCCTTTGGCCACCGAGGGTACATTATCCTAATGATTAACCCATTCTCTGCCGCACAATCTCATAAGCCAGCACGCCGGCAGCTACAGATGCGTTCAAAGAATCAATCTCACCTTTCATCGGAATACCTGCGATAAAGTCGCATTTTTCTTTCACAAGACGCCCGACTCCTTCTCCTTCATTCCCTACCACAAGTCCGATTGGCCCCTTCAGGTTGAGGCGGTACATGGATTCTCCGCCCATATCCGCACACACAAACCACAGCCCCTTTTCCTTGAGCTCATCCATTGTCTTTGCCAGATTCGTCACTTTCGCAACCGGTGTATAGTTCAGCGCCCCTGCTGAAGTCTTAGCGACGGTAGCTGTCAGCCCCACAGCCCTTCTCTTTGGAATAATCACACCGTGCGCCCCTGCAAGATTGGCAGTACGAATGATGGCTCCCAGATTATGCGGGTCTTCAATATTGTCCAGCAGAATCAAGAATGGAGCTTCCCCTCTTTCCTCCGCGAGTTTCAGCATATCCTCAACCTGTGAGTACTCATAAGCCGCCGCATATGCAATGACTCCCTGATGTTTTCCGGTTGTGGATATCTGATTCAAACGGTCCTTCCCGACAAAATTAAGAATTGTATCGTGTTTTTTCGCTTCTCTTATAATGGTGCGGACCGGGCCATCCTGACAGCCATCCAATACGAACACCTTATCGATTGGCTTACCGGAGCGAAATGCCTCTAAAACTGCATTTCTTCCCTCTATCACAAGCGTGTGCTCTCTGTTATCTTTCCCTGCCATATTTTCAAATCTTTCCGACATTTTTCTCTCCTTCATCTCCGATATACGTAGTCCGCTGCGGCATCTTTCCCGCATCCTCCAGACTGTCCAGTCCGATTTTCACAAGTTCCATCAGCCGTTCATATCTCCGCTCCAGATACAAATACCCTATCAACGCCTCGAACCCGGTCGCCCTCCGGTAATCTGTAATAGACTGGTTCTTCGCCGGAGATACTGATTTCGCGTTTCTGCCGCGGCGGTACACTGCATGTTCCTGCCCGTCGAGATGCTGCTGCATTGTGCGCATCATCAATGACTGTGCCGATGCCTGTACAAGATGGCTTGTCTCCTCATGAAGTTTATTTACCTGTTTATTTCCTTTATGAATCACCATGCTTTTGATAATCAAATCATAGACGCAATCTCCGATATACGCTAAAACAAGAGGTGAATATTGATTCGCATCCACCTCTTTTAATTCAAGCACAGTTTCGATATAATCCCGAAAATCCTTTGTTATGCTCTCTTCCATTTTACTCCTTCTCTTGTGTCTTCCAAAATGATTCCCTTTGCCAGAAGTTCGTCCCGGATTTCATCTGCCCTCGCGAAATTCCGTTCCTTTCTCGCATTCTGTCTTTCCTGAATCAATGCGTCAATATCCCCGTCCAGAAGTTCTGTCTTTTTCTCCACAACAATTCCGAGCACATCTGTCAGCTTTACAATCAAATCATAGATGCCCTGTAAATATTCTTCGGAGCTTTCTCCGTTTGCCGTTGTATTTGCATATTTTACCAAATCAAATACTGCCGCAATTGCGTCCGCCGTATTGAAATCATCATCCATTGCCTTTTCAAAGCTGTCCACAAATTCCTGTGATTTTGCAAATACATCTCTTTCCCCATCTGTCATCGTTTCCGTTTTTGCATTTCCAAGCAGGAACTGAAGATTATCTGCTGCCGTTAAAATACGCTCCAGCCCACTCTTTGCAGCCTCCATCAGGTCAGCGCTAAAATTCAGGGGACTTCTGTAGTGTGCGCTCAACATAAAGAAACGCAGTACCTGAAGGTCATATTTTTCACTGATTTCACGAACAGTAAAGAAATTACCGAGAGACTTGGACATCTTCCGGTTATCAATATTTAAAAACCCATTATGCAGCCAGTATTTTGTAAATTCTTTTCCGTTGGCAGCCTCACTCTGCGCAATTTCATTTTCATGGTGCGGGAAAACCAAATCCTCCCCGCCGGCATGAATGTCAATCTGCTCTCCCAGATATTTTTTTGACATCTCAGAACACTCGATGTGCCATCCCGGCCTTCCCTCGCCCCACGGGGACTTCCATGCAGGTTCTCCCTCTTTTTTCGGTTTCCACAACACAAAATCCAATGGATCTTCCTTTTCATCCTCACCGCTTACCAGCAGGGAACGGTTTCCGGAGCGTAAATCATCCAGATTCTTGTGTGAAAGCTTTCCATAATCTTTAAAACGGCGGGTGCGGTAATACACCGTTCCGTTTTTCTCATATGCGTATCCTTTTTCAATCAGCGCCTGTATCATATCGACCATTCCGCCGATTTCCTCTGTGGCGAGCGGATTCTTCGTTGCCGGTTTGATGTTCATTCCATCCATATCTTTTTTGCATTCTGCAATATAACGTTTGGAAATCTCACCGGCAGTTACTCCCTCTTCAATTGCTTTTTTAATAATCTTATCATCGACATCCGTAAAGTTCGAAACAAAATTCACATCGTACCCTTTATATTCAAAATATCGCCTGACTGTGTCAAACACAATCATCGGCCTCGCATTTCCAATATGAATAAAGTTGTAAACAGTTGGTCCACAGACATACATTTTAACGTGTCCATCCTCCAACGGTACAAATTCTTCTTTTTTCTTTGACATTGTATTATACAGTTTCACTTTCTGATTCCTCCCTTATCTTTTCTTCTTTTGAACAGTTCGAATTCGCGCAGGTCATGCATTTCAACCGCTTTTCCATCGCTACCAATTTCTCATGCAGTTGGAAGTTTGCAATCTGTAATTCCTTAATATCGTTCAGCACCGGGTCAGGCAAATGTATCTGGTCCAGTTCTTCCCGCGGGACTTTTCTGTCATCCCTGCGGACAATTCTTCCCGGGACTCCCACAACGGTACAGTTCGGCGGGACTTCCTCCAGCACGACAGAGCCCGCGCCGATTTTTGAGTTTTCTCCTATGGTAAAGGAACCCAGGACCTTTGCACCGGCACTGACCATAACGTTATCCTCCAGCGTTGGATGCCGTTTTCCCTGTTCCTTTCCTGTTCCTCCAAGTGTGACTCCCTGATAAAGCGTGATATTATCTCCAAGAATTGCCGTCTCTCCTATAATGACGCCGCTTCCGTGGTCAATAAACAATCCCTTTCCGATGGTTGCTCCCGGATGAATCTCAATTCCCGTCTTACGCACTGCGCGCTGAGAAATCCACCGTGCAAGGAAAAAATGTTTTTTTAAATACAGTTTGTGCGCCACCCTGTAACTCAGTATAACTTTGAAACTTGGATAAAGCAAGACTTCCATGTCTGATTTTATCGCAGGATCCCGCTCCTTCACTACGTTTATTTCTTCTTTTATATAGGATATGATACCCATAATCTGCCTCCCTAAAGCAATATATAATAAGAAAAACTCCGTCCCTGAAAAAGAGACGAAGTCATATCCGCGGTTCCACTCTAATAAAAGAATCCTCTGATTCCTTCACTTATCAACGTATAACGTCCGTCACCCGTACTTCACTACTCACCGATCCATACTTCCAATACCTATTTTGCAGACATAAATCAGTTTTCGCAAAATCAGCTCCCGAATGCACTTCGCAACGCTTCCGCTTGAATCCGCTCTCAGCCAATGACAGATTCTCTCTGGCAGTTTCCGGTATTGCTACTTTTTTCGTTCTTCGCTTTTCTCACGATATAGTATATATTATGCAAAAAGTATTAATTTGTCAACCTCCGATGTCAGACAAGTTCATTTAAAAAAATATTCTGCAGCGGTTCTATTTTCTTCAATTCTGCCGCCAGATGTCCCGTCATGATTACATCCCCTTCCTGCGCCGTCTCCTCAATTGTCTTGTACCCAAACAGGAAACTCGTCAGCGCCCCAATGGGAAGCACTCCTTCCGAATTCTCTGTCTCCCGCACCCGAATCCGACCGTCTTCCCTTCCATCGCCCTGAACCCTCCATATCCGGCTGTTCTGGGGGAGAAGGAAATCCAATACCGCAAACGTACAGTCCAAAGACTCCCCTTTCTTCACCTTCATTTCCGCCAGAAGTTTCTCCGGACGGAGAATGCGCGCCATAATCATTGGCTTTTCTTTATCCCCCGGTTTCGTACTTTCCCATGCACCGTACGCATACACCCTCACCGGAACTTCCGGGACAGGATTCATCTTACATATACACTGCCGAAGCACTTCGTCATACCCCTCCAGTATGAGCGGTTCCAGAATTTCCAATCCTCCTTCATCTGAATAGGTAAATGTGCCTACAAGCCGCTCCCCATCCCTTATCATCTTAATTCCACCGTTCTCGCTCTGACGTTCGAACAACAAAGACTGATAATATGCCTCATCCCGCACCGCATAAACCTGCCATTTCTCCGCAAAATGTTCCCGAAAAAAATGTGAAAGCTCCCCGGCATCTCCCATGGATGCATCCGTCATGGCTATTCCCGCCCTGTCATCGCTATGCTTTGAAATGTCTGCATCTTCCGTATTTTCTGGATTTACAGGCAGTTCACACTGCCTCTGGTCATACACGAACCGAAAATCATACGGTGTATAGATTGCTTCTGCCGCAGGCATCAGAAAGGTAAACAGTTCTCCCCTGCCATACATCTCCTGTATGGACCGCCGCAGCAGCGCCCCCATATATCCTCGTTTCCGGTACTCCGGCTCTGTTGCGACACCAATGATATAATTGCCTGTAAACCGCGATTTCTCCACCTGAAGCAGATAAGGATTCAACTGTAGCATGGAGCAGATTTTCCCGTCCTCCTCCACCACATAGATTTCATTATCTCTTGCTTTGAAGAAATAATAATAATCCAAAAAAGCTTTTGTATCCTCGTTGAAAACATGCTCCCACAGTGGCCTTGTTTTCCCATTTTCATTTTGTTCCAGCTTTCGAAGTTCCATACTTTTTCCACTCCCGCCGCTATTGCATCAGGCTTTCCGGCAGCCCTGACATCCCGCACAGCTTCTGCCTTCAATTGCCACATCATAGCTGCTGTAATTCATAATCTTTTCCAGTGCACAGATTGCCTGTGAAGAAATTCCCTCTCCGGTTCCGGTGAAACCAAGCCCCTCTTCCGTCGTTGCCTTGACATTAATCTGTGCAACATCCACTTTCAGCGCATTTGCAATATTTTTCCGCATCTCATCAATATGCGGACGCATCTTCGGACGCTGGGCAATAATTGTCGCATCGACATTTTCCACGATATATCCATGTTCATCGAGCAACCGCGCCACATACTCCAACAGCCTGATACTTGAAATCCCCTTGTACGTTTCATCTGTATCCGGAAAATGTTTTCCTATATCGCCAAGCGCCGCCGCTCCCAACAGTGCATCCATAATCGCATGCAGCAATACATCTGCGTCGGAATGCCCGAGCAGTCCCTTTTCATACGGTATTTTCACACCGCCAAGAATCAAGTCCCTGTTTTCTACCAGCTTGTGTACGTCATATCCCATACCCACACGCATCTGCTATACCTCCTCAAAATCTGTCTCTTCTTCCTCGTCCTCTGTATTCTGCACTTCTTCAAACGCTGCATTATCTTCCCCTGCACACACTCTCTTGAGTCCTGCTTCCTGCGCCTTTATGTCCTGCGTTTCCGTTTCCTGTAATTCACTTTCCTGTTTCACTTCCTGTTCGGAATCAGCGCATCCTTCTGTCTCAGAAATATCTTTTTCTCTCAGGACTGCCATTCCCTGAACAATCTCACTCTGCGACGGCATAGGTGCGGTTCTGGACTGTTCTCTTGCCCGTTCCCGTCTCTGCTTAATCTTACGTTCTGCCGCTTCCGCAGCCTCTGCCTTCCGCTCTTCTTCCTGCTCCTTTTTCTTCTCTGCCGCCATGGACTTGATAATCCAAATAACATACCCAAGACCAACTGCAATAAATACTGCTCCCATAAAAAGTTTAAATGCCATATCACTTGGTCGTTCCATCAGCATCTCTCTGGTCAGTTTTCCACCGACAAACGCAAGATACAACCCCAGTACGATTCTTAAAATATAGTTCACCTTTTTATTCATATCTTTCTCCTCTGTATATTTTGCACTCTGCCTGACGCGCAGTATAGTCCCATGATTCCGCTCCGCTTCACCATGGTTCGCGCACATTATATCATCTCAACTAGCGTCTCGATGTGTTCACTCGCTTAATGGCGTTCTGCGCAAGCGCAGACCGCCGCTAGGCTCATTATATCATGTCAAAGAAAAAAATAAAAGGGGACAGTCCCCTTTGCACTCGATTTTCAGAATATTCTGACTTTCTGGTTCAAAAGAAACCGTCCCCTCTTGTTTAGTAGCGGAAACTGGATTTGAACCAGCGACACCACGGGTATGAACCGTGTGCTCTAGCCAACTGAGCTATTCCGCCTCACTATGCGCACTTAGCATTGGTATTTTTAACGCTTATGTACGATGCACACCGCCGCACTTGGTAATGTCCTTTCGGACTTAAAAGGCGGTGTTCCTCCTATTTTTTGAAATATCATGGGACCTACAGGGCTCGAACC
>DCKD01000096.1:74738-74904 GCA_002320245.1 Lachnospiraceae bacterium UBA1683 | reverse complement strand
TGAGCTAAGATCCCATATTTCAAACCGGAAAATAAATTTTCCTAGTAGCGG
Organism: Lachnospiraceae bacterium UBA1683; assembly: GCA_002320245.1. Taxonomy (GTDB): domain Bacteria; phylum Bacillota; class Clostridia; order Lachnospirales; family Lachnospiraceae; genus Schaedlerella. Next base: position 74,853 of record DCKD01000096.1, on the reverse strand, counting down.
AAACTGGATTTGAACCAGCGACACCACGGGTATGAACCGTGTGCTCTAGCCAACTGAGCTATTCCGCCTCGCTGCAAGCACTTTGAAATACCATGGGACCTACAGGGCTCGAACC
>DCKD01000096.1:68687-74698 GCA_002320245.1 Lachnospiraceae bacterium UBA1683 | reverse complement strand
TGAGCTAAGATCCCATATTTCAAATCTCGCGGGCTGCGTTTTTCCGCAACCCGCTTTGCTATTATACTATTATAGTTGTCCCAATGTCAACAGTTTTTTTAAATTTTTCCAACATTTAGAACAATTTACTTAAAGTACTTCACACCGGACTCAAATATCTTCAAATCCTGCTCTCCATAAATGTTGATTGCAACAGAATCACCGCGTCGCTCGGAGTGAGCCATCTTGCCAAGCACACGTCCGTCCGGACTTGTGATGCCCTCGATTGCGCGGTAAGAACCATTGATGTTCCACTCTTCGTCCATATTGATATTTCCTTCCGGATTACAATACTGTGTAGCGATCTGTCCATTCGCAAACAGCTTTTCAATCCACTCTTCACCCGCAACGAAACGCCCCTCGCCGTGGGAAGCCGGATTTGTATAAACGCCGCCCAAAATCGCCTCCTGCAGCCATGGTGATTTGTTTGTCACAACTTTTGTATATACCATCTTGGAAATATGGCGTCCGATAGTATTGTATGTCAGTGTCGGTGAATCGTCAGTCTGACCAACAATCTTACCATACGGAACAAGTCCGAGCTTAATCAATGCCTGGAATCCATTACAGATGCCAAGAGCCAGTCCATCCCGTTCATTCAGCAGTTTTTCTACTGCCTCCTTGATTTTCGCATTCTGGAATGCAGTCGCAAAAAACTTTGCAGAACCATCCGGCTCATCACCTGCACTGAATCCGCCTGGGAACATAATCATCTGTGCCTGACCGATTGCTTTTTCAAATTCATTTACAGATTCACGGATTCCTTCCGCATCCAGATTCCTGAATACTTTTGTGATGACCTTCGCACCGGCGCGTTCAAATGCTTTTCCGCTGTCATACTCACAGTTTGTTCCCGGAAATACCGGAATGAATACCGTCGGCTGGCCAATCTTGTGGCTACAGATATGGACATCAGATGCATGATATAATCTTTCTTCTATCTTCTCATCATTACTTGCCGCTGATTTGGTGGCAAATACTTTCTCAAGCGGCTCTGTCCATGCAGACTCGGCATCTTTCAGCGTAATGACCGTATCGCCATATGTAAATGCCGCCTCGTCTGTCACTTCACCGATTACGGTATATGTAACACTTAAATTCCCGACCTGATCTGCCGGGACTTCCGCAACCAAATCACCGAACGCAGGAGCGAACGCATCTCTTGCATCCAGATTATGCTCCAATTTCACACCCATGCCGTTACCGAACGCCATCTTGCTGACTGCTGCGATAATTCCATGACGGTCAAGCGCATAGGCAGACACAATCTTTCCGCTGTGAATATCGTCCGCAAATCTGGCATACTGTTCCATCAACTGTGCATATACCGGCAAATCGTAACCATTGCGCTCTGCACGTACCCAAACCAGTTTATTTCCTGCCTTTTTCAGCTCCGGCGTAATGACCTCATTTTCTGTAGCCATGTCTACCGCAAAGGATACCAAGGTCGGCGGAACATCAATATCCTGGAATGTACCGGACATACTGTCCTTTCCTCCGATAGACGGCAGGCCAAATCCAAGCTGCGCATCATATGCGCCAAGCAGCGCTGCGAACGGCTGGCTCCACCTCTTTGGCTCTTCTGTCATACGACGGAAGTATTCCTGGAACGTGAAACGAATCTTGCTGTAATCTCCGCCTGATGCAACAATCTTAGCCACCGACTCAACCACCGCATAGATTGCTCCATGATACGGACTCCAGCTTGACAGATACGGATCAAATCCATAGCTCATCATAGACACTGCATCCGTTGTTCCATTCATAACCGGAACTTTCGCCACCATTGTCTGCGTCTCAGTCATCTGGTATTTACCGCCATGCGGCATAAATACTGAGCCTGCTCCGATAGAACCGTCAAACATCTCAACAAGCCCTTTCTGGGAGCATACATTCAGGTCCCTCAGGGTATTCATCCATTTTTCTTTTACATCAGCCACTTCGTCTCTTGTGAAAACAGAATCCTTCATGGACGGAATCTCTACTTCCACATCCGTCTCCTGATGTGCGCCGTTCGTATCCAGAAATGCCCGGGACAGATTCACAATTTCATTTCCTCTCCATACAAGGACCAGCCTCGGGGACTCTGTAACAACGGCAACCTCTGTTGCCTCAAGGTTCTCCTCTTCCGCATACGCAAGGAATTCTGCCACATCCTTTGGGTCTACTACGACTGCCATACGCTCCTGAGATTCAGAAATTGCGATTTCAGTCCCGTCCAGCCCGGCATATTTCTTTGGAACTTTGTCCAAATCTACGCGAAGGCCATCAGCCAGTTCTCCGATTGCAACGGAAACTCCGCCTGCACCGAAGTCATTACATTTCTTAATCAGTTTACTTACTTCCTCGCGGCGGAACAGACGCTGTATCTTGCGTTCTGTCGGCGGATTTCCCTTCTGGACCTCTGCGCCGCAAGTTTCGATGGACTCTTCTGTATGCACCTTGGAGGAACCGGTTGCACCGCCACAGCCATCGCGCCCGGTACGTCCGCCAAGCAGAATAATAATATCGCCCGGATCCGATGTCTCACGGATGACAGCCCGTCTCGGAGCCGCACCCATGACAGCGCCAATCTCCATACGTTTTGCAACATAATCCGGATGATAAATCTCCTTTACCGCTCCGGTTGCCAGACCAATCTGATTACCATAAGAGCTGTATCCCTTCGCCGCACCGCGAACCAGTTTCTTCTGCGGAAGCTTTCCTTTTAATGTATCTTTTACAGATACCGTCGGGTCTGCCGCACCGGTAACACGCATTGCCTGATATACATAAGTACGCCCTGACAGCGGATCACGGATAGCGCCGCCAAGACAGGTAGCAGCCCCTCCAAACGGCTCAATCTCAGTCGGATGGTTATGTGTCTCATTCTTAAAGTTAATGAGCCACTCTTCTTCTACGCCATCCACTTTAATCGGGACAACGATACTACATGCATTGATTTCATCAGACTCTTCCTGATCCTGAAGCTTTCCTTCTCTTTTCAGCTTGCGCATTGCCATCAGTGCAAGATCCATGAGGCAGACAAACTTATCTTCCCTGCCTGCGAAAATCTCACTGTGGTCCTTCAGATACTGTTTGTAAGTATTCTCAATCGGTTCTTTGCAGTCACCCTCGTCAAATTTTACATTCTTCAGTTCCGTGGAAAATGTTGTATGACGGCAGTGGTCAGACCAATATGTATCAAGCACACGAATCTCTGTCATCGTTGGGTCTCTGTGCTCTTCATCCCCATAATATTTCTGGATATGGAGAAAGTCCTTGAACGTCATCGCCAGCCCGAGGGAATCGTACAGCTCTTTCAAATCAGCCTCTGCCATTTCCTTGAATCCGTCAAAAACCTTCACATCCGCCGGCTCGTCAAACACCGTCACCAATGTCTCTGGTTTCTCCAGTCCTGTTTCACGGGAATCGACCGGATTGATACAGTGATGTTTGATTGCCTCCATATCTTCATCGGTAACCGCCCCTTCAATTACATAGGTAGCCGCCGTTCTGATAACCGGGGTTTCATCTTCTTTGATAAACCGTACACACTGCTCGGCTGAATCCGCTCTCTGGTCAAACTGTCCCGGCAGAGATTCTACCGAAAAGGTATGGGCTCCCTCATTCATTGGAAATGCCTCACGGTAGAGCATATCAACCGGAGCCTCGGCAAATACACCATTACAGGCCTTTTCAAATGTATCATCCGATACATTTTCTACATCATACCGAATCAGTACACGGACTCCGGTTACCGCCTGTACACCAAGATAATGCTTAATCTCATGGCGCAAATCCTTTGCCTGTACAGCGAAATCAGGTTTTTTTTCAACATAAACACGCTTTACATTACTCATATTGCTTCTCCTTTGCATGTATCATTTTGTAATTCATTTTTGCATGTATCATTTTTCACTTTCTTCTCTCATCCTACCATACTTAATCTGATAAATGAAATTAATATAATTAAATTCATTGATAAGTTGTGCTTAATTTCCTTTCCCATAATCCAATATTATTTTCTTGCTATATGGACATTTCACCCACATTCACCTCTTTTTCCTCATCACAATTATACTGATACCAAGTAACAAGACAAGCCACGCCCCCAAAAGCAGTCCAACCCGTAATACCATATCGAAAAACAATCCCTCCGGCAGCATCCGAATCATATAATCCGTTGCCGGATTGAATACCCACAAATCATTCGTAAAAAATATTTCATGAAACAAGGTAAACACCGATGAGAAATCATACGCCACTGCAATTCCAAGAATCCCCGCAATCACCGCAAATATCCCGAATGCAATCCAATAACTGAACGATAGGACATTCCGCCAATCTGCCTTCGTTGCGATAAGTACCATAAAGCACAAAGCCAAGATAACCGCTGCTCCGGTCCGCAGGCGGAGTCCACCAAGGAACAGCCCCTGTACATCCGCCATATGCAGACGGTCCTGCCCGTTAAAAAAATCTTGTCTTTCTCCATCCACAGTGGTCACAACACTCAGCGTCTCACGGTTTCCCCGCAGGTACTCCATCATTTCCACCGTCACAGTCATGGCATCTTCCATCTTCATATCCAAAAGAGATAACACATCATACTTTTTATATTCTTCTTCGTATACGCTGTAATCCGCGTACATCGCCACTTCGAAACTTGTAATCAATAATATAATAATCACCGCGAATGCCGCCAGAACCCCTGCCGACCAATGTAGTATTTTCATATCTGCTTCCTTTTTATTTATTCCCGCGGGCAACGAGCCTTGCAGCCTTGCCTGCATATCCATTTGGCGGCTGCCGCGAGGGGTGCTGAGTGCCACAGGCACTCAGCACCGACCGAAGCGGAGCGCAAACCAAATCTCCCGCCCCTTTGGGGCGCATCATGCTTGATGCCCCGTTGCTTGCAGCGGGGGCTTTGACTTTGATCCACTTCAGTATATCATACTTTTCTTTCGTCAAACTATACTTTGGATTGCTTTTCTTTTCATTTTCACTTATAATAAAATCAGTTTTTATTAGGAGGTCTAATGATGGACATCAATTATGAGCTTTATAAGGTATTCTACCACGTAGCGTCTACACTTAGCTTTTCCGAAGCATCAAAGCAACTTTTTATTTCCCAATCCGCAGTGAGCCAGTCTATTAAAACACTGGAGCGCAAACTAGATCAGACACTGTTCATCCGCAGTACAAAGCGGGTTCAGCTCACACCCGAGGGGGAAATCCTCCTCAGGCATATTGAGCCTGCCATGCATCTCATTCGGCGCGGCGAGGCGCAGCTCATGGATGCCGCATCCACGGGAGGGCAGATTCGAATCGGAGCAAGCGATACGATTTGCCGGTATTTTCTTGTTCCTTACCTGAAAAAATTTCACGAAGATTTTCCGAATGCACATTTAAAGGTCATCAATCAGACCTCCATTAAATGCGTGGAACTTTTGGAGAGCGGGCAGGTTGACCTGATTGTTGTCAACTATCCGAATAAATATCTGAGCAATGTATCCTCCATTAAAAAGATTCAGAAATTCCGGGACGTATTTATTGCAAACCATTCTTTTGAATATTTAAAAGACAAAGAACTTTCTTATACAGAATTATCCAAATATCCGATTCTGATGTTAGACAGGCACAGCACCACAAGTGAGTTTCTCCACCGGCTGTTTCAGCAGCATCAATTAGATTTGGTCCCTGAGATAGAACTGACGAGTAACGATTTACTCATTGATTTGGCAAGAATCGGTCTTGGAATCGCATTTATTCCGGATTATTGTATCGCCAAAGATTCCAGCGATTTGTTTATTGTCAAAACAAAGGAGGAATTACCGGAACGTGAACTTGTAATCGCACACAACGAACAAATCCCCCTTTCCAATGCCGCCGTAGAATTTTTAAATTATTTCAACTAAAAGATTGTGTTTCACGCGCAACGTGCCTCGCTTGAACAGTTTATCCCATAAAAACAGGGAAACTCCCACGCCATG
>DCKD01000096.1:0-68678 GCA_002320245.1 Lachnospiraceae bacterium UBA1683 | reverse complement strand
CATGGCGTGGGAGTTTCCCTGTTTCTGCTTATTCTTCTACAACCGCAATTCTCATCATATTGCTGACGCCGCTCTTTTCTTTCTGTACACTCGGTGAAGGAATTCCCGCTGTCAGCACAACAATATCCCCCGGTTCAACATATTTTTTTACGGACGCGAGTTCAATTGCATTGTCGCAAATATCATCGGTTGTGTCAGACTGCAATGACTTCAGCGGTCTGACGCCCCAGTAAATAGCCATTCTGCGAAGTGTACGTTCATTTGGCGTCACTCCGATAATCTCCTGCCTCGGGCGCAGATTCGACACAACCCTTGTCGTCGCCCCGGATACAGACGGCGTGATAATACATTTTGCATTCAGATTCGAGGCAGCCAGTACGGACGAATACCCGATTGCACTGGAAATCCCCGCCTTCAAATGGTCTCCTGCCTGCTGGAGAATCAAATCATAATCCAGATGCTCCTCCGTACTTTCGATAATATGGACCATCATCTGTAACGCCTCGACCGGATATTTTCCCGCTGCAGTCTCCCCTGAGAGCATCACCGCATCAGTTCCGTCATATACGGCATTCGCAACATCCGTTACTTCTGCTCTGGTCGGGCGCGGATTACGAATCATGGAATCCAGCATCTGTGTTGCTGTAATCACAGTTTTAAAATTATCATTGCATTTCCTAATCATCATCTTCTGCAAGTAAGGGACTTGCTCTGCAGGAATCTCTACGCCCAAATCGCCACGGGCAACCATGATTCCATCTGCCGCACGGATAATCTCGTCAATGTTTTCGATTCCTTCAGAATTCTCAATCTTAGCAATAATCGGAATATATGGTGCTCCCAGCGTTTTCAAAAATGCGCGGATTTCCAGAATACATTCTGCATTTCTGACAAAAGACGCCGCAATAAAGTCAATTCCCTGAGTCACTCCGAATTTGATATCTTCTTTATCCTTCTCCGTAATTGCCGGAAGTCTGACCGGAACATTCGGCACATTCACTCCTTTTCGCTCACCGAGCTCTCCGCCATTGATAACTTTGCAGATAATATCCTTTTCTGTCTTGGAAACCACTTCCAGCCCAATCAGTCCGTCATCAATCAAAATCTTCTTTCCTTTTTCCACATCATTGACAAGACCTTTATATGTGATAGATACCTTTGCGGCATCTCCTTCGAACTCTTCCGTTGTCAGTGTAAAGTCCGCACCTGTCTCAAGCTGTACTTTCCTGCCGCCTTTTAAAATCCCCGTGCGGATTTCCGGTCCTTTTGTGTCCAGAAGTATTGCAACATTCGCGTGTTCCTCCCCACGAATCTGCTTCAGCAAATCCATACGGCCTTTATGCTCCTCATAATCCCCATGAGAAAAGTTAAAGCGTGCAACATCCATGCCACTGCGCACCAGACCGCGCATAATGTCCGGATTACTCGTATTTGGTCCCATTGTACATACTACTTTTGTTTTCTTCATCTTTTACTCTGTTCTCCTTTTAATTCCATTTTATGCACTTCACCGCTTACTTCACATGTTCGTGTGTAAACAGATGGTTCTGACAATATTCATAGTTTCCATTACATTTGGAGCAGAAACGGAATTCCAGATTCGGATCATCCAATTCTGTCCTGCCGCATACTGCACACCGATGCCGTGCTCCATTGGCATAAGTCATATGCGGACGGGACTGTTGCTTATATTTTTTCCTACGCATCTGTTCTTTCGGTGAATATGGTTTCATATTCCTGCTTGATAAAAAGAATACAATAAAGTTCAAAAGCGATGCAGCAATCGCAATCCTGGACACAAAATTCCCCGCGATAAAATCATAGATAATAAACGCCGCATACACAATTGCCATCCACTTCATCTTAATCGGAATCACAAAGTACAAAAGCAGCTCCATATCCGGATAACTTACCGCAAATGCAAGGAAAATTGACATATTAATATAATATGTGCTGAAAAAATATCCGTACCCGACCGTGCCTGTCCCAATAATAAAATACAGAATGAACGCACCGATTACGGTAAATAAAATTCCCGAAAAAATATATACATTATACCGAAACGTCCCCCATGCACGTTCCAATGCAGTACCAAGCGAATAATACAGCAATATGATAAATATAATGGAAATAAGATTTCCGCTCGGCGGAACGAGCACCCATGAAACAATCCTCCATACCTGTCCTTTTAAGATATATGCCGGTTCCAGTGTCAGCCATTTAAAAAGCCCAGGAAGGAAATAGTCAATTCCAAATCCGATAATATAAGCCCCTATCAGATACATTGTCAGATTTTCAATCGCAAGACGCCCAAATTTTTTTTCTAATTTACTTAACCAGTTCAAATACTTTTTATCTCCTTTTACATTGTTATCTTTTCCCTCATTCGATAACTATAATAACTATAAACAAACCCATTTAAAAGTAATTGTACATTTCATCTGTGCGTTTGTCAAACAAAAAAGAATAAAGATTTGGCAAAGATTTAGTTAAAGTTTCTGTATATAGTGTGCTAAGATTTCGAACGTCCGACAGAATGCCAATTGTGTTTTTTTTCTTCTTGTCGTATAATGTAAACTGTTGTCACTTTAAGAGTACAATTAAATAGGAAATAACTGATATATTTTTCAAATAAAAGAGAGGTTAATTATGGGTTTGAATGAATTACATACTTTAGGGATTGACATCGGCTCTACAACTGTAAAGATTGCGGTTCTGAATCAGGATAATGAAGTATTGTTTTCTGACTACGAGCGGCATTTTGCCAATATCCAGGAGACATTATCAGACCTCCTCGGAAGAGCACTTTATAAGTTGGGACCGATTCAGGTCTCTCCGGTTATTACCGGTTCCGGCGGGCTGACGCTTGCCAAACACCTTGGTGTTCCCTTCGTGCAGGAGGTTGTCGCCGTATCTACTGCACTGCAGGATTACGCACCGCAGACTGATGTAGCAATCGAGTTAGGCGGCGAGGATGCCAAGATTATCTATTTTGAAGGCGGGAATGTAGAGCAGCGTATGAACGGAGTCTGTGCCGGAGGTACCGGCTCTTTTATCGACCAGATGGCTTCCCTTTTACAGACGGATGCCTCCGGCCTGAACGAGTATGCAAAAAATTATAAGGCATTATATTCCATCGCCGCCCGCTGCGGCGTATTTGCGAAGTCTGATATTCAGCCATTAATCAACGAAGGGGCATCCAAAGAAGACCTTGCGGCATCTATTTTTCAGGCCGTTGTCAACCAGACAATCAGCGGACTGGCATGTGGTAAGCCAATCCGGGGACACGTTGCATTTCTGGGCGGACCGCTGCATTTTCTGTCTGAGCTGAAGGCGGCATTTATCCGCACATTGAAACTGGATGATGAACACACGATCGCGCCGAATCACTCCCATCTGTTTGCCGCGATTGGTTCGGCGCTGAATTCAAAAAAAGATATCCGTGTATCTCTGCGCGCAATGCAGGAACGTCTTGCAGGCAAAATCCAGATGGAATTCGAAGTAGACCGTATGGAGCCTTTATTTGCCACCACCGCAGACTATGAAGAATTCATCAGCCGCCACAACAGACATCAGGTCCCGGTCAAAGATTTATCTACATACCACGGGAAAGCGTTTCTCGGAATCGATGCCGGCTCTACCACGACAAAGGCTGCCCTTGTAGGCGAAGACGGGACACTTCTGTATTCCTTCTACCATAACAACGACGGTGACCCACTCGGCACGACAATTTCTGCCATCAAGGATATTTACAGCAAACTGCCGGAGGACGTTGAGATTGTCCACTCCTGCTCTACCGGATACGGGGAGGCATTGATTAAATCCGCACTTCTTCTGGACGAAGGTGAAGTGGAAACTGTCTCCCACTATTACGCGGCATCTTTCTTTGAACCGGATGTCGATTGTATTCTTGATATCGGCGGGCAGGATATGAAATGTATCAAAATCAAAAACCAGACCGTCGACAGTGTCCAGTTAAACGAAGCATGTTCTTCCGGCTGTGGTTCTTTCATTGAAACATTTGCAAAATCGCTGAACTATACCGTAGAAGACTTTGCACATGAGGCGCTATATGCAAGCAATCCGATAGACCTCGGAACACGCTGTACAGTATTCATGAATTCGAAGGTAAAGCAGGCGCAAAAAGAAGGCGCCGAGGTTGCCGATATTTCCGCCGGACTGGCGTATTCCGTAATCAAAAACGCTTTGTTCAAAGTAATTAAAGTTTCCGATGCTTCGGAACTTGGAAAACACATTGTTGTTCAGGGCGGAACATTTTATAACAATGCCGTACTGAGAAGTTTTGAAAAAATTGCAAATTGTGAGGCAATCCGTCCGGATATTGCCGGAATTATGGGGGCATTCGGAGCTGCTCTGATTGCCCGGGAGCGCTATGTGGACTGTGAGGGTACGAGCATGCTCTCCATCGAAGACATTGAGGCTCTGGAATATTCCACGACTATGACAAAATGTAAAGGCTGTACAAACAACTGCCGTCTGACCATCAATCATTTCAGCGGCGGAAGAAAGTTCATTACAGGAAACCGCTGTGAGCGCGGACTTGGAAAAGAAAAATCAAAAAACAAACTGCCAAACCTGTTTGAATATAAGATGAACCGCTATTTTGGCTACACGCCACTGGAGGAACCCGATGCCCCGCGTGGAGTAATTGGGCTTCCCCGTGTTCTTAATATGTACGAGAACTATCCATTCTGGTTTACATTTTTCACAAAACTTGGATTCCGGGTTGTACTTTCACCGGCATCCACGCGCAGCATTTACGAACTTGGTATCGAATCCATTCCAAGTGAATCCGAATGTTATCCGGCGAAACTTGCGCACGGTCACGTACAGTGGTTAATCAATCACGGCGTAAAACATATTTTCTATCCGTCCATCCCGTATGAGCGGAATGAATTTCGAGATGCCAATAACCACTACAATTGTCCGATTGTAACTTCTTACCCAGAAAATATCAAAAATAATATGGATGCAATTGTACAGGGAGAGGTAGACTTTATTCATCCATTTATCAATTTCCAGAGTGAAGAAACGATTTCCTATCGTTTGGAAGAAGAGCTTGGCAACAAGTTTTCTGTTTCCAGCAATGAGATTCGTTCCGCGGTACACACTGCGTGGGAAGAGCTCGCATCCTGCCGTGAAGATATGCGCAGAAAAGGGGATGAGACTATCAAGTTCCTGAACGAGACCGGAAACCACGGCATCGTCCTCGCCGGCAGACCATACCACATTGACCCTGAGGTCAATCACGGACTGCCGGAATTGATTAATTCCTACAATATGGCGGTTCTGACAGAGGATTCCGTTTCTCATCTGAACCCGGTGGAGAGGCCGCTGAATGTCATGGACCAATGGATGTACCACTCCCGCCTGTATGCCGCTGCAAACTATGTAAAAACCGTTGATAATCTGGATTTGATTCAGTTAAACTCATTCGGATGCGGTCTGGATGCGGTTACAACCGATCAGGTTGCGGACATTTTGACGAATTCCGATAAAATATATACCACCCTGAAAATCGACGAGGTAAACAACCTGGGGGCCGCCAGAATCCGTGTCCGCTCTCTGCTTGCTGCAATCCGGGTACGGGAAATGCGACATGCAAAACGCACCGTCAAACCATCTGCTATTGAAAAAGTACCGTTTACAAAAGAAATGCGTGAGACATACACCATTCTCTGCCCGCAGATGTCACCGATTCATTTTGAGCTGATTGAACCGGCATTCCGCGCTGCAGGATATAAGGTTGATGTTCTTCCGAACGACAATAAACAGGCAGTTGATATGGGACTGAAATACGTCAACAACGATGCATGTTATCCTTCACTGATGGTTGTCGGCCAGATTATGGATGCTATTTTATCCGGAAAATATGACACTGACCATCTTGCAGTTATCATCAGCCAAACCGGAGGCGGATGCCGTGCGTCCAACTATATCGGATTTATCCGCCGTGCCCTGAAAAAAGCCGGATATGCACATATTCCGGTCATCTCCATTAACCTAAGCGGACTGGAGGACAATCCCGGATTTAAAATTACTCCAGCCCTCGCACTGAGGGGCGTATATGCTGCGGTGCTCGGAGATATTTTCATGAAATGCATCTACCGGATGCGGCCGTATGAAGCAGTGCCGGGTGCAACAAATGCAATGCATCGGAAATGGGCAGAAATTTGTAAGAAATTTGTTTCTGAGGGGTATCCCTCCCGAAGAAGATTTAAAAAATTATGCCGGGATATTATTCAGGATTTCGACAATATCGAGACATTGGATATTAAGAAACCCCGCGTCGGCATTGTCGGTGAGATTCTTGTCAAATTCCTTCCGGCAGCCAACAACCATCTGGTTGACCTGTTAGAGAACGAAGGAGCTGAGGCAGTTGTTCCGGATTTGCTGGACTTCCTGCAATACTGTTTCTATAACCAGAACTTCAAAGTATCCCATCTGGGCATGAAGAAGTCCAAGGCGGCGCTTGGGAATATTGGCATTAAGGTGTTGGAATGGTTCCGCTCCCCTGCCGCAAAAGCATTCAGGGAAAGTAAGCACTTTACGCCACCGGCACATATTGAAGATTTGGCAAAGATGGCTTCTGAGATTGTATCCATCGGAAACCAAACCGGTGAGGGCTGGTTCCTGACCGGAGAAATGCTAGAGCTGATTCAAGGTGGGGCAGGCAACATTGTCTGTACTCAGCCATTCGCGTGTCTCCCGAACCATGTCGTAGGAAAAGGCGTAATCAAGGAACTGCGCAGACGGCATCCGAAATCTAACATCGTGGCAATCGACTTCGATCCGGGCGCAAGTGAAGTAAATCAGTTGAACCGTATCAAATTGATGCTGTCTACAGCAAATAAAAACTTAGAGTAATAACTGACCGGCGGGAGAAAACCTGTATAAACAGGCTTCTCCCGCCTTTTTACCAAAACCACAGAGCGCAGGAGGCGTATATGGCAAAGCGGCTTCTACGCCCTCCGGGATTCCACACTTAAAATTTCCGAATCTGATCATCCCCATCATCCTGCGTATTGATAATTTTTTTGATAACCGCATAATATCCGAAATCATCATTGACTTTAATATACACCCGGTCATTTAATCTGTGTCCGAGAACAGCTCTTCCAAGCGGGGAATCAATACTGATTAGTCCCTGAATGGAGCTTCCGCGCACGGAAGTCACAAGACGGTATGTCTCTATTTCATCATCATCCTCCATATATAACTCAACCGTATTATTGATTCCTACTTCGTCTTCTTTGGAGCTGTCATCCACGATAATCGCTGTTTTCAGCATACGTTCCAGATACCGAATCCGGCTTTCATTCCGGTTTTTATCCTTCTTTGCTGCATGATATTCAAAATTCTCGCTCAAATCCCCGTGGGAACGTGCCTCTTTCACCGCCTCAATCGCCTCTTTTCTGACAACTAGCTTACGGTGTTCTATTTCCTCCTCGATTTTCTTCACATCACTCTTCGTCAATTTATCTCTCATAGCCTTATATTCCTTTCCTACCTTTCCATACCGGCTTCTATCGTCTCTGGAAACTCTGCCCTCACAGGTTCTCCCAGAATTCTTCCATGCGTCTGCCCACTTCCCGTACATGACATGTCTGATAACCGCTCCACTCCCGTGGAAACACTTCCTGATACCTTCTGCTGAGAAACCGTTCATCCAGCAGAAGAACCACACCTTTGTCAGTCTCCGTCCGGATTACACGTCCGGCAGACTGTAAAACTTTATTCATCCCCGGATACAGATAGGCGAAATCAAATCCGGACATCTTCTGCCGGTCAAAATAATTTTTCAGTATCTCTCTGTCATTGCACACCTGCGGAAGCCCGGTTCCGACTATGACTGCCCCGATAAGCCGGTCCTCAGTCAAATCGATTCCTTCCGAAAAGATACCTCCCATCACGCAAAATCCTACCAGAGAACCTTGCCGCTTTTCTTCGAAAGTTTCTAAAAAGATTTCCCGCGCCTCCTCGCCCATAAACTGGGACTGTGCAATACATTCCACTTGCATGCCATCCTCCAGAAACGTCTGGAAACATTCATATACATCTTCCAGAAAACGATAGGACGGAAAAAATACCATATAATTCCCGTTTTTCGCAAGTACCGTCTGCAGAATATACTGTGCAAAACGCTCATACATCACCGGCCCCCGCATGGTATACTTTGTGCTGACATCGGTTCCAAGCATAAGCAGTCTATTTTCCCTGGAAAAAGTGGACTCTGCATACACTGCATAGTCATCTGGCTCCACACTGAGCAGTTTTTTATAATAATGAATCGGGAGCAGCGTCGCCGAAAAGAAAATGGTGCTGTTTCCCTGTTGCAGGAATTTCTGTAAATTCACTGCCGGATTCACGCAGAACAATTTCAGTTTAAAATGGCCATCGTGTTCCATCTCTGTATAAATTACGTAATTTTCATCCAGTATATCATGAATATTTAAAAATGCGCGCACCTGAAAATAAAACTCCAGTACCTCTTTGCGTTTCTCCGAATTTGTATGTTCCTCCAGATACCGTTCCAGCTCTCCAAGCACATTCATTAATTTTAATGCAATATGGGAAACGCTGTCAAGGATCTGATATTCTTCACATTCCCGCTTTAATTCGAGCAATTGCTTATTACATTCATCCAGACGGCGCGCCAGCTTCGCATCCTCATTCTTCGTCAATCTTCTGATAGCGAGCACATCCTCTTTATATAGCTGGGCACTGTACATCTCTCTGCCCCGTTCCACCAGATTGTGGGCTTCATCAATCAGAAATAAATATCCGCCCTTTCCGCCTTCCGAAAAAAATCGTTTCAAATGGGCATTTGGGTCAAACACATAGTTATAATCACAAACTACCGCATCCACCCAGACAGAGACATCCAACGACATTTCAAACGGGCAGACTTTATATTTTTCTGCCTGCTTTTCCAGTACCTCCCTTGTCAGCTCATCCTCGCGGTTAATCAAGTCAAACACTGCATCGTTTACCCTGTCATAATGCCCTTTGGCATATGGACAGGCGTCCGGATTGCACTCCGTCTCCTCGCAGAAACAAATTTTTTCTTTGGCTGTCAGGGTGACTGTCTTAAATCGCAGGTTCTGTTTCCGGAGCGTATGGAACGCCTGTTCCGCGACTGTCCGCGTAATCGTTTTCGCAGTCAGGTAAAATATCTTCTCCCCCAGGCCTTCCCCTACCGCCCGTACTGCCGGGAATACGGTCGCCATCGTTTTTCCGACTCCGGTCGGAGCCTGGATAAATAATTTTTTCTTCCTTAATATGGTACGATATACAGATGCGACAAGCTCTCTCTGTCCCTCCCTGTATGGGAATGGGAACTCAGTATTCCGAATGGATTTATCTCTGCATGCCTTCCACTCTGTCTCAAATTTTGCCCATTTTTCATATGCCCGTATCAGATTCCGAAACCATGACTTTAGTTCCTCAAAATGGAACTGTTCCCGAAATTGCCTGATTTCCTCAGTTTCCAGATTACAATACGTCATCTGCACCTCAATCTGTTCCAGATGATTCTGCGCAGCATAAATATAAGCATAGCACTTTGCCTGTGCCAAATGTACTCCAACCGGTTCTTCCACACGCTCCAACTCCCGCAGAATCCCCTTGATTTCATCAATGCAGACGCCTTGCTCATTCTCTATGATACCATCTGCACGACCTTCAATCAGCAATAAAAAACCATCGCACCGGCACTGTATTTTCAACGGAACCTCCGCATGATAATCAGAACCCATTCGCCGCTGTATCTTGCGGTGGATTCTGCTCCCCTGCAGCATCATATCTCTCTCCATACTGCCCGATGTCCGATTGTCAATGTCCCCTTCCCGAAAAATAAACTCCACGAGATTACGGACAGAAATTCTTATGATTTGTTCCGTTTCCATGTCATAAATACTCTCTTAATTCTTTCTATATTTCAATCGTAAAGTGAATATAGTTTTCTCCTGCGATTTCTTCCTGTCCAGCAAGGATGCTGCCACCCGACTTCTCTACGATACGTTTCGCACGATATAGTCCCAATCCATGCTTTTCCGTATCAAATGTTTTCGTTGTATATCCATTCTCAAAAAATCTGCCAATCTCTTCATACGGCAGTCTCTGATACTGATTTAGTATCTCGAAAATCATCTTGTCATCTCTGGAATCCAGAAAGATTTTTACTTTTTTGCTCCCTGATTCATACGCATTATCCACAAGCACACCGACAACCTCAATGAGCCAATGCTCTGACATTCCGGACAGAATCTGCCAGTTATTGACTTCCACATCTGTCTGGACATCCTCCGGCGCACTGATAATCTTACTGTACAAAAAGCCTGCCAATACTTTATCACTAATACGCAGCAAAGGCAAATACTGGCTGGCACCATCCATTCGAACCTCCTGTATATATCTGGATTGCTGTTCCACCAGCTCCTCATAATTATCGACTGTTAAATGCATACTTAAAATTGCATTCATATGGTTATCAAATTCATGCTGTTTTGCACGGATTTCCTTTACCAGTTCCTCCAATGGCTGAATGTAGAGCTGATACATCCTGAGCTCCTTTTCCTGATTCTGCAGCAATTCATTCGTCAGTTTCCAATCTGCCGCCGCCCATAAAATCACAATAAGAAGGAATATAAATATAACAATCAGCTTGAAATCTAATGTTCCGCTCACTGTCAGCTCTGCTACAAGATAGATGCCAATCACAAGTAAAACCGCGCAGAATATCCGATATAAATTTTTCCGGTTTTTCTGATTCATCGCATTTCTCCCTGTCTCTGTATAATTTTTTTGATTTCCTGCTTAAACGTTACCCCGATATCAATCGGTGTATTATATCCTTCCACTACAATCATCTGATTCACCAAATCGTAATATTTCACCGCATCTTTATTCACAACAAAAATTCGATGGCATTGAACGAACTGATCCTTCGGCAGTTTCTCCAACAACTGTCGGATTGTCAGATACGGAATCTCCATCTGTTCTTTTTTCAGGAACAAACAGACTCCTCTCGGAATTGCCTTACAGAACATAATATCTTCGCAATCGATTTTATAGTTAATTCCATTCTTTTTTACAACGACCGATGGTCTTTCCTTTGCATGCATATGAAACAAAACTTTTTGGAGCAGCTCTTCGATTTCTTTCTGTTCATATGGTTTTACGAGATATTGATAACAATGCAGCCTCCGATATGCTTCCATTTCCATCCCGGCGACTGAAGTGACCATAACCAACGGAGTAAATTCATATTCACGCTTTGCCCGGACTTCTTCCGCAAACTGTATTCCGGATATATCTTCCCGGTTCCCGCAGTCCAGATTTACATCCAACAAGAATAAATCAAAAGAAACGGTGCTGTCAAGCAGCATCCTTGCCGATGCAAGGTCTGCCGCCGCATCCACCGTTATCTCTCCGGATGTATTCTGTAGTATGGAAACCAATGCTTTTCTGCTGAACGTTTCATCTTCCAGCACCAGTACTCTCAACATACACAATTCCTACTCTGTCTATCCACAGACAATTTATAGAGTAAGCGTTCCCAATACGCTTCGCTGCCTGCTCATAAACACAAGCTTATCCTTCACATTTCTCTACATGCGCAACTTCTGCAATCGTCTTTGTCAGGCCTGCGATTCCCTGCAGCTCGGACGGAATGATAATTTTTGTGGCTCTTCCATCCGCTGCTTTTGCAAATGCTTCCAGACTCTTCAATGTAAGTACGGCATCATCTGCTCCTGCCGCCTTCACAAACTCAATTCCTTCCGCCGTTGCTTTCTGCACTGTCCGGATTGCCTCCGCCTGACCTTCCGCCTCTTTGATTCTCTTCTGCTTTTCAGCTTCCGCCTTCAGGATTGCTGCCTGCTTGGATGCCTCTGCCTCCAGGATCACGGATTCTTTCTCACCTTCCGCAACAAGAATCGTGGACTTCTTCTCTCCCTCCGCACGGAGGATTGCCTCTCTTCGTTCACGCTCCGCCTTCATCTGTTTCTCCATCGCATCCTGAATTGCCTTCGGAGGCATAATATTTTTCAATTCCACACGGTTTACTTTGATTCCCCACTCATCCGTCGCAATATCCAGGATGGTGCGCATTTTCGTGTTGATTGTCTCACGTGATGTCAGTGTCTCATCCAGTTCCAAATCACCAATAATATTACGGAGCGTCGTCGCTGTCAGATTTTCAATGGCTGAAATCGGGCTTTCCACTCCATACGCATATTTCTTCGGATCTGTAATCTGAAAGAATACGACCGTATCAATCTGCATCGTAACATTATCCTTGGTAATTACCGCCTGCGGCTCAAAATCAACGACCTGTTCCTTCAGCGAAATACGCTTTGCGACTCTGTCCAGAAGCGGAATCTTGAAGTGAAGCCCGACGCTCCACGTATCTCTGTAACCTCCCAGACGTTCCAGAATATATGCATGTGCCTGCGGAACAATCTTAATACTTGTAACAATAATCGCCAATGCAATTACCAAAATCACTATCAGTACACTAATCCCAATCATTTCTTATTCCTCCTCATACTTTCTGACAATTAATTTGACTCCGGAAATCCGTACAACCTTTGCCAAATCCCCCGGATTCAGCGTCTCTCCGTCTTTCTCTGTGCGTGTCATCCACTCAAGCCCATTGACAACAGCCGTTCCTGTCTCCTGTAGATTATCTACCTTTTCTGTTATTCTAACCACTTTTCCGATAATTCCTTCATAATTTGTCTTCTCGTGATGAGAATTTATGTACTTCATCGCAAAAGGTCTTGTAAATACAAGCAACACAAATGAAATAACAAGAAATGCGCCAATCTGCCACCCGATGTTCAGCCCCGCAAGTTCCAGAAATAATGCTGCCAGTGCGCCGCCCGCCATCCAGATGGTCGTAAGTCCGACCGTTGCAATCTCAATAACCAAAAACAATATCAGCAACCCAAGCCATATTAACACTTCTCTTCCCATTCTTCTCCCTTCTCTCTGTATTATTCCATCCGGCTTTTCTTCCTGATGTTGATTCTATCTTATTCTCTCTTTTTCCATTATACAATATTTTTTGCGTGAATGCAGTGTTTTTCTGTCTGAATGAGAAAACAGCTGAATGAGGAAACACCGTGAGAGTGAATGCCGAACCCCTGCCCTTCACTGCAATGTCTGAAATTCCGTCATATCCCGACGGAAATGGATGGGAAGATGTGTCCGCTGACAGACCGGGTTCGTCCGTTCCTTAATCCCAATGCTCTGAAAGAACCCTTTCCATAACCGCTGATACTCTGCCTCCGCATCGGACACCCGCTCCGTCATCTCCTGATTCAGTTCTTCCCCTGCCACAAGCACCCACTGGCATTGCTTCTGATGCACAAGGAATTCCTTGTGCGTCTTATCAAATATCATCCAGTTCTCCAGCGGAAAACGGTTGGCAAAATGGTCACCGATGCAAGTCAATACACGGCTTTTCGGTGTAATTTCGGAAAATAGCACACCATTTTGCAGCTCACGGAACCGGATGAACTCAATAAACAAATGTGCTTCATTCCCTACTTTTCTGCTCAGCTCGAATACCTTTGCCACATCTGCATTTGTCAGATGTTCCATCACCTTCTTACTGTCCTCCATATGCCTTGCCTCCTGCATTACGTGAAACACTGCCTCTGCTTTCAGTGAATCCCCGGACAGCAGCGCATGATAAATATCCCAGTAACAGTTATATCCAAGATTCTTCTGAATCAGATGTTCAACCGCAACTGCCTTATGGCTTGCCTCGGTAACTTCCCTGTATTCACAGAATAACTGCTGGTTCATCTGCCCCCGAAGCTCGATTCCCACCTCATCATTCCGGCTTTCTATCCACGCATCATAAATCGCAGAATACATTCCCGTAATTGTATCCTCACATACATAAACTTTCTTCATATCCAACATCCCTCACTCAATTTTCCACTGTCATTTTATGATTTGTAATACATTGCCCTCCGTAAAATTCATATCATCAAACAGAGACAACTGCCGATATGTCATACCCGACACTGAATCCGGCAGACGTTCTTTTGTATTTAACAAATTTCTTGTAATATAATCTTCATCTATCTTCGTCTTATACATCATCTTACCGTTGCAAGTCAGAAAATACAGGGCTCTTTTGAGCACAACTCCCATTTTTTTCAGATCTTCGAACTTCAGGTTTCCCATCGTTCTTGCCTTCACTATACGCAATGCCGATTTCACGCCAATTCCCGGAACCCTCAGCAGCATCTCATAATCTGCCCGGTTCACCTCCACCGGAAACTGTTCCAGATGTTTCAGCGCCCAGTTACACTTTGGATCAAGAAAAATATTGAAATTGGGATTCTGTTCGTCCAGCAGCTCCCGTGCCTCAAACCGATAGAAACGCAACAGCCAGTCCGCCTGATAAAGCCGGTGCTCTCTTAAAAGCGGAGGTCCCTCCCCGGTCCGTGCCGGCAATGCCGAATCCTCATTCACAGCGACAAACGCAGAATAAAACACTCTTTTTAACTCAAATTTTTTATATAGTGACTCTGCCACGTTCAATATCTGGTAATCCGTCTCAGGCGTGGCGCCAATTATCATCTGCGTACTTTGTCCCGCAGGTACAAATCTTGGCGTTTTGTTATACAGTGCAATCTCCTGCCTATTTTCCTCCATCTTATTCTGTACAAGGCGCATCGGTGTCAGAATATTCCTCCGGCTCTTATGCGGAGCAAGCAGATGCAGGCTTTCTGCCGTCGGCAATTCCAGATTGACACTCATCCGGTCCGTCAGGAAGCCGATTCTGCGAATCAGTTCTCCATCCGTTCCCGGAATCGCCTTCACATGAATATATCCCTGAAAACGGTATACCGTCCGGAGTTTATAGATTGCTGCATAAATCAGTTCCATCGTATAATTCGGGCTCTTCAGGATACCGGAGCTCAGAAATAAGCCTTCGATATAATTCCTCCGGTAAAACTCCATCGTCAGGGAACAAACTTCATCCGGTGTGAAAGAAGCACGTATTACATCGTTGGAAGAACGGTTAATACAATACTTACAGTCAAAAATGCACTCGTTTGTAAACAGAATCTTCAGCAAAGAAATACACCTTCCGTCCGCGGCAAAGCTGTGGCAGATACCCGCTGCCTTGCAGTTGCCGGTTCCGGTCCCGTCATTCTGCCGGTCTACCCCACTGGATGTACATGCGACATCATACTTTGCAGCATCCGATAATATCTGAAGTTTATCATACATCGACATCTGTACCTGAATTTTCTCTGTCATCTTTCACACCTCGCCCATACATACTTTTCTTTCCCTGTTTATGCTCTCTTTTTAGAACATATGTTCTTTTTACTATTATAGCATATTCTTCCCATAACATCAAGACATTTTTCAAACATCTGTTCTTTTATCACATTTGTACATTTTTACAAAACACCCAAGAAATAAGTTGACTTTCATTGTTAAATATGCTACCATGAAACAGTATTGTTATTAGGCATTCATTTGCCTGTGCGGTACAGACACAATATTTTTTATTCTTAATGGAGGTTCACACAATGACAGGTACAGTAAAATGGTTTAACAACCAAAAAGGTTATGGATTCATCTCTGATTCTGAAGGAAATGATGTATTCGTACACTACTCAGGATTAGTAATGGATGGATTCAAATCCTTAGAAGAAGGCCAGGCTGTTGAGTTCGACGTAACAGAAGGCGCTAAGGGACCACAGGCAACGAATGTAGTAAAACTTTAATCAGATTTTTAAATGTACCTTTTAATTATATAAATTTTCTATTTAATATTTAAAAGCAATACAATGAAATGAGATTGAAAAAACAGCACCTCAAACGGTGCTGTTTTTTTGCGTTAGTTTGTAATTATTCAGAGTCATGCGCATCTGCAACGTATTTATGCATCGGATGCCTGCATACATAAGCATAAACCGATTCAGGCAAGTGAAACATAAGGTCATTTGGTGTTGCTTATACTAGCAAAGCGGATATCTTGCCGTCAGTTCAGCAACCATTGCTTTTGCCTTCCCGACATTTTCTTCACCTTCCATTACCATCACGATAATTTCCGCAATCTTATCCATGTCCTCTTCTACCATGCCACGTGTAGTAACTGCCGGTGTTCCCAGTCTTACCCCGCTTGTAACAAACGGAGAACGCGGATCGTTCGGAATCGTATTCTTATTGGCAGTGATATGTGCGTCATCCAGACGTTTCTCCAGTTCTTTTCCGCTGATTTCCGTGCCTGACAAATCTACAAGCATCAGATGATTGTCTGTACCGCCGGATACAATTCTTACACCACGCTTCATCAAATCCTCACTGAGCGCTTTCGCATTCTTTACAACCTGCTCCATATAAGTCTTATATTCCGGCTCCAGTGCCTCTTTGAAACAAACTGCTTTTCCGGCAATCACATGCATCAGCGGTCCGCCCTGAATCCCGGGAAATACCGCTTTGTTGAAGTTAAACTTTTTGTTCATCTCCTCGCTGCACATAATCATACCCCCGCGAGGTCCCCGCAGCGTCTTGTGCGTTGTCGTGGTCGTTACATGCGCATACGGAATCGGGCTTGGATGAAGCCCTGTGGCAACAAGACCGGCAATATGCGCGATATCTGCCATCAGATAAGCGCCGACTTCGTCTGCAATCTCGCGGAACCGTTTAAAATCAATGGTTCTTGCATAAGCACTTGCCCCGGCAACAATCAGCTTCGGTTTCTGCTCTTTGGCGATTCGAAGCACATCGTCGTAATCAATAAAACCGTTCCCATCTACTCTGTAATGTACACAGTCAAAATATTTCCCGGAAAAATTAACCGGTGAGCCATGTGTCAGATGACCGCCATGATCCAGATTCATTCCCATAATCTTGTCCCCCGGTTCCAGCATTGCAAACATAACC
The DNA here is from genome assembly GCA_002320245.1 of Lachnospiraceae bacterium UBA1683. Lineage (GTDB taxonomy): Bacteria > Bacillota > Clostridia > Lachnospirales > Lachnospiraceae > Schaedlerella. The sequence goes on along the minus strand of DCKD01000096.1, from coordinate 51,728 downwards.
GCCATGTTTGCCTGTGCTCCGGAGTGCGGCTGTACATTGACATATTCGCATCCGAACAGTTTCTTTGCACGCTCTCTTGCGAGATTTTCTACTGTATCCACACACTGGCATCCGCCATAATATCTCTTTCCAGGATATCCTTCCGCATATTTATTGGTCAGCGGGCTTCCCATTGCCGCCATAACGGCTTTACTTACCCAGTTTTCAGATGCAATCAGCTCAATGTGTGAATTCTGCCGTTTCATCTCGTCCTGAATCGCCTCTGCCACTTCTGCATCTGTTTTCACAATTTCATCAAAATCATACATGAGTTTTTCCTCCGTCGTTTCTCTTTTCTATCGGTTTCCATTGCAAACAAGTATAACACATATTGATTAAAAATCAAATAGTGACAACTGGTTGCTTTGCGGCAAATCTCCAAATAATCCCAAATCCGCCATCAAATCAATTACTGTTTTGCTGACTTTCGTCCTCTGCCGGAAATCGTCCAGCGATAAATATTTCCCGTCCTTCGCTGCCAGCTCCACAGCCTCCGCAGCTTTATCCCCCATCCCGTCAATACTTGCAAAGGAAGGCATCAGCTTTCCATCGACAATCAGAAAGTCCTTTGCCTTCGCGCGGTACAGATCAATCGGCACAAATTCCAGTCCGCGCGCATACATTTCCTGCACCAGTTTCATATCCTTCAGTGTATCCTGTTCTTTATTGGACAGGCTGTCCATCCGCTTCCGGTAGTCGTTTATATAATAGTTCAGCTTTTCTTTGCCCTGACACATTAACTCATAGGAAAATGCATCCGCGCGGATGCTGAAATAGGCCCCGTAATAAGCAAGCGGATAGTGAATCTTGCAATATGCAATTCGGTACGCCATCATAACATAAGCAGCCGCATGTGCTTTTGGGAACATGTAGCTGATTTTCTTACAAGAATCGATGTACCAGTCCGGTACATCCTTTTCCTTCATTGCCGTTTCCCATTCCGGTTTCAGCCCTTTTCCTTTTCGCACACTCTCCATAATGGTAAAAGAAAGTGCACTGTCCACGCCCTGATTAATCAGGTAAATCATAATATCATCCCGTGTACAGATTGCTGTGGAAATCGTTGCCTTTCCGTCTTTAATCAGCTCCTGTGCATTTCCAAGCCACACATTTGTTCCATGTGACAGGCCGGAAATACGAATCAGATCCGAAAGTGACTGCGGGTTGGCTTCCTGTACCATCTGAATGACAAAATCCGTGCCGAACTCCGGAATCCCAAGACTTCCCAGCGGGCATCCACCGATGTCCTCCGGCTTGATTCCAAGCGCACTTGTATTATGGAACAGCGAAATGACATCACGGTCATCCAGCGGAATTTCCGTCGCCACAAACGGATGCTCCTCATTGTATTCATTATCCATCGCATCGGATGTAATATAATCCTCCAGCATACGAATCATCGTCGGGTCATCGTGTCCAAGAATATCCAGTTTCAGCAAGTTATGGTCAATAGAATGGTAATCAAAATGTGTTGTTGTAATATCCGTTGTCATATCATTTGCAGGGTGCTGTACCGGCGTAAACTCATTAATGTCATGTCCGTGAGGCAATACGACAATCCCCCCCGGATGCTGTCCGGTGCTTCGCCGGATTCCGGTACAGCCGACACTGATACGCTCAATCTCACAGCGGCGCTTCCGCATTCCGCGCTCTTCGTAATAGTTCTTTACATAACCATACGCTGTCTTATCTGCCAGAGTTCCGATAGTTCCTGCCTTAAAGGTATGCCCCTCCCCGAAAATAACTTCTGTATACTTGTGTGCTTTCGACTGGTACTCACCTGAGAAATTCAAATCGATATCCGGTTCCTTATCTCCCTTGAATCCGAGAAATGTCTCAAATGGAATATCAAACCCGGCTTTGACCAGTTTCTGTCCGCAGACCGGACACATCTTATCCGGCATATCGAATCCGCAGCAGCCGGCGAATGCCCTTACCTCTTCCGAATCAAAGTCATTGTAATGACAGTTGGAGCAATAATAATGTGCAGGAAGCGGATTTACTTCCGTAATCCCCGCCATTGTCGCAACAAAGGAAGAACCTACCGAACCCCTGGAGCCTACCAGATATCCATCTGCATTGGACTTCCATACCAATTTCTGTGCAATGATGTACATGACAGAATATCCGTTTGAAATAATGGAATTCAGTTCCTTCTCCAGCCGTGCAGACACCGGTTCCGGAAGTTTCTCCCCATATATCTCATGGGCTCTGTTGTAACAGATATCGCGCAGTGTCTGCTCTGAATTCTCAATGACCGGAGGACATTTATTCGGGTTAACCGGTGAAATCTTTTCAATCATATCAGCGATTTTACAAGGATTTTCAATGACAACCTCCTGAGCCTTCGCAGAGCCAAGATATTCGAACTCTGCCAGCATTTCCTCCGTCGTGCGCAGATAAAGAGGCGGCTGCTCGTCTGCATCACTGAACCCTTTTCCTGCCATAATAATCCTTCGGTATACTTCATCCTCCGGATCCAGAAAATGGACATCACAGGTTGCCACAACCGGCTTTTTGAATTTCTCCCCGAGTTCCACAATCTGACGGTTAATTTCCATCAAATCTTCCATTGTATTGATATCCGGATATTTATCACTCTGCAGCATGAATTTATCATTACCAAGCGGCTGTATTTCGTAATAGTCATAAAACTCCGCCAGTTTCGCGATTACCTGTGGTGATTTTTTATTCAGAATCGCCTGATACAGCTCGCCCGCCTCACAGGCGCTCCCGATAACCAGACCTTCCCGGTGCTCATTCAGAAGGCTTTTCGGAATACGCGGTCTTCTCGCATAATAGGTCAGATGCGACTCGGAAATCAACTGATACATATTGTAACGCCCGATATCATTTTTTGCCATGATAATAATATGATGTGTCGGAAGTTTCCGGATTGCATTTGGATTCGTATCGCCAAAACGGTTCATTCCCTTCAGCGTTGTGATGTTCCGTTCCTTCAGCATTTGTATGAACTTCACAAAGATTTCCGCAGTTGCACCTGCATCGTCCACGGCACGGTGATGGTTCTCCAGCGAAATGCCTAACGCTTTCGCGACAACATTCAACTTGTATTTTGACAAGGTCGGCAGAAGTACCCGGGCAAGCGCAACCGTGTCCACGGATACAAAATGCGGTCCGATATCCTGATACCTACAGTTCTGCTCAATAAATCCCACGTCAAACCCTGCGTTATGGGCTACAAGCACTGCATCCCCGACAAATTCAAGAAACTGCGGAAGAATCGTTTCGATATTCGGATATTCCAGTACCATCTCATCGGTGATGCTGGTCAGCTTGGTAATCTCAAACGGAATCGGGCGTTCCGGATTTACAAATGTACTGAAAGAATCAATAATCTCTCCCTTTACCACTTTGACAGCGCCAATCTCGATAATCTTGTCTTTGATAGAGCTAAATCCCGTTGTCTCCAAATCAAACACTACATACGTGTCATCCAGCGTCTCTTCTCCCGCTCCGACCGCAATCTCTGTCAGGTCATCTACTACATACCCTTCCACTCCATACAGAATCTTAAACGGATCGTCTTTGTCCAGACGTTCGATGTAATGGTTCGCATCAGGGAATGCCTGTGCAATTCCATGATCGGTAATTGCAATCGCTGCATGTCCCCAATCGTGTGCACGGCGGACAATGTCCTGCGTCTCGGATACGCCGTCCATATCGCTCATCTTTGTATGGCAATGCAGTTCCACCCGTTTTACCGGGCTCAAGTCCTCCCGTCTGGTCGTGAAATCTCCGATTTTTTTGATTCCGGTCACAGAACCGATGGTCAGCTCCCCGTCATATTTATCAATGGTGGTGATTCCCTTTACCTTCAGATAAGCACCTTTTTTCAAATCGCCAAGCAACTCCGGCAACTGGTCATTCCGCGTAAACATTTTCACCATAATGGTGTCTGTAAAATCGGACACCGCAAACATCAGGATTGACTTCTCATTTCGAATCTCACGAGTCTCAAAACTAATAATTTTCCCATGAACCGTAATTTCTCCCATCTCGGTAACAACCTGGTCAAGACGGATTGGTTCATCCTCAAAGTCGCGTCCAAAAATAAGATTGGGATCATTCCCCTGTTTCAGAGGGCGTACATACCCCTTCTTGAAATCGCCCCTAAAATTACCTTTTCCGGAGTCTTTCCGGAATTCTTTTACCGCGGCAGCCTTTTCCGGTTTCTTCTCTGATTTTCGGTTTGACGCTTCACCGGACACATCCTCTGCTTTCTTCGCCGCTTCTTCGCCATGTAGCTTTTTGTTTCTGGCAAAAATGGCATCAATTTCCCGCTGAACACGCTGTTCATCGTATTCCAGATTCTTGTCTTCTCCTTTCTTCTCCTTATATTCCACACGGATATCTGTGTTCACATGAAAACGTTCGTTGAATATCTGATTCAGCAAATCCACAATGTATTCCCGGCGGCCTTCCGACACAATGGTATCCAGCAATTCCAGATACATGACATTTTGCTCCTCAAAACGCAGTTGTGCCTGCTCAAACATATTTGCCGCAAGGACACTGTATTCCCGCAATTCCTGAATAATGCTGTCTCTGTATTCCATCATCAGAGCCGATGGCGTGTACTGCTCCGAAAGCGTATATTCCTCCTCAATCCGGATATTGACCGCGGCTTTTCCAAATAACTGCTCCTTGATGCGGCGTTCCATCTGCCAGATTTGCTTTTTCTGAATCAGATGCCGGCTGAATATGTATATATGCAGAAAATCTCTCGCCGAATTCGTCGTAATTTTCCGCACCTCTACATCTGCAAACAAAATCTGAATATCATCTTCTGCTTTCAGTGTAGGAAATACTTCAAAAAATACCTTTGCGCTGCTTACCTGTTCCAATTTAACAACTCCTGCCGAAGGGTTTCCAGAAGTTCTTCTTCCGGAACTTTTTTCACGATTTCACCTTTTTTTATCAGCAGCCCCTCGCCGATTCCCCCTGCAATTCCGATGTCTGCTTCCCTTGCCTCTCCCGGCCCGTTTACCACACAGCCCATTACCGCAACTTTGATATCAAGTAGGAATTCCTCCACCATGGCCTCAACCTGATTCGCAAGTCCAATCAAGTCAATCTTGGTTCTGCCGCAAGTCGGGCAGGAAACAACTTCCACACCGCCCCTGCGCAGCCCTAGTGTTTTTAAAATCAACCGGGCGGTCTTAATCTCCTCCACAGGGTCTCCGGTCAGAGATACACGGATGGTATTTCCGATTCCTTCATGCAGAATAATTCCAAGTCCAACGGAAGACTTTACATTTCCGGAATACAGCGTTCCCGCCTCCGTAATTCCTACATGCAGCGGATACGGACATTGACCGGCAATCAGCTCATGTGCCTTGACACACATCAGGACATCCGAAGATTTAATACTGACCACCAGATTATCATATCCCATCTCTTCAATCATTCTCACCTTGTCCAGCGCACTTTCCACGATTCCTTCCGCCGTTACCCCGCCATATTTTTCAAGCAGCGTTTTCTCCAGTGAACCACTGTTCACACCGACACGAATCGGCACGCCGTACTCCTTTGCCTTGTCAACAACCGCCTGTACACGCTCACGTGCTCCGATATTTCCGGGATTAATCCGAATCTTATCCGCACCATTCTCGATAGCTGCAATCGCCATACGATAATCAAAATGGATATCTGCCACCAGCGGAATATGAATCTGCCTCTTAATCTCCTTGATTGCCCGTGCTGCCTCTCCTGTTGGAACGGTACAGCGGACAATCTCACATCCTGCCTTTTCCAGACGAAGAATCTGCGCAACGGTCGCCTCTACATCTTCTGTTCTTGTATTTGTCATGGACTGAATTACAATCGGATGATTCCCGCCAATCGTTACATTTCCAATCGTTACTTCCTTTGTCTGATTTCTTAACATAATTTCTCCTTTCAAACAATCCGCACACCCACGGGAGCCAAAGCCCTCGCCTATATGATAAAGAAACAGGGATGCTACATCCCTGTTTACTGGTATTCTTTGCCGAAAATCATCTGGCTGCCATACTCACGGTCTGTCAGTGTCAACTGATTCTGCTCCATATTATAATCAAATGTACCTTCCAGTGAATCCAGCACAGAATGGACCGTCTCCTCTGTCACCGCCCCGTCAGAATCCTGTGCCGCTTTGCGGACCGCGGCATCATCAGTCTGAAGGGTGAATGTCTTTGTATCTGTGTTAATATCATACTTCATCGCCACCGCAATGTCATTTCCACCGAATCGCTCCGGACATTCTACAACTGCTGTATTATTTCCCTTGATTGTTAAAATCAAATCGCTGTCCTCATAATTCCATCTGCCCTCCAACGGATTAGAAGTGAACATACGAATCAGAAAAAACACTGCAATCAGAATGATTAATATAGATGTAACAGACATCACTGCACGCCAGATAATGTTTCTCTCCTTCTCTTCATTCTTTGCAAACATGTTTTTCTCCCTTTCTTTCTTTTTTTCATTATACGAATTATCGGATACGGTGTCAACGTAAAACATCCAAAGCATCCCGCCATTTTAAATCGCCTTCGGCGATTGGCAGGATGCATTCATGATAAATCGTGCATCCTCATCCTCAACCAGCAGAGTGATTGAGGATGGAGTGAACAGTGACCCGGAAGTAAGTTTAAACGGACAGGAAGCAGTTACAGTTCAGTTAAGGGCTGAGCTGCAACCATGCCATCCCCCCGCAGCGAGAACGCCGGATTGCTCCTGAATCAGGCAAAGATTGTGCCGAGGATGCTATACGACAAGATTGTCATAATAAAAGCTGCCAGACATACGCCGAGCACAATCGCCGGAAACGCTTTTCTGAACCGGATGCCAAGCAGCGCTGCAATCAATGCACCTGTCCACGCACCGGTTCCCGGAAGTGGGATACCTACAAAGATGACAAGTCCCCAAAACTCATATTTTTCAATATTGGCACTTTTGCTCATCGCCTTTTTCTCCAACTTCTCCACAACGGGTTTCAGTTTCTTTGTTCCTTTCATCCAGTCAAAAATTTTCGTAATCAACAACAAAATAAATGGTATCGGAAGCAGATTCCCAACTACACAAATAGGAATCGCGCGCCACATCGGCACATCCAGAAGTGCCGGCCCCGCGGCGAGCAGACCGCCTCTGAGTTCCAATATCGGCACCATAGAAATCAGAAATACAATCACTTCGTTTCCAACTTTTCCTGTAAGGGCAGAAATCATTCCGCCCATCAACGCATCTTTCATCTATACAGTTCCTCCCTGTTCTTTCACATATGCTCTTAAAAATGAGAAGAATGTTTCCATCTCTTCTCTTGTACCTATCGTGATGCGCAGATACTGCTCAATCCGCTCACTTCCCCAGTATCTTACATAAATATGATTCTGTTTCAACGCTTCAAACAGTACTTTCGCATCCAATTTGGGATGCGTGGCAAAAATAAAATTTGCCTGCGAATCCGGGAATTCAAACCCAAGTTTTTTCAGCTCCGCTTTCGCCCATTCTCTTGTCTCTTTGATTCTTTCCACTGTCTCATGGAAATATTCGGTATCCCTTACAGCTTCCACACCACAGACAAGAGACGTCTGATTCATTGTGTAGGAATTGAAAGAGTATTTTACATCCTTGAGGTACTTAATTAATGTCGGGTTACTGATTGCATATCCAATCCGCATACCTGCCATGGAGCGCGACTTGGAAAATGTCTGGACAACAATCAGGTTGTCATATTTATCAATCATCTGTAGTGCAGACTCCCCTGCAAAGTCCACATAAGCTTCATCCACAATCACAACCGAATCCTGGTTATGTGCGATAATATCCTCCACAAATTCCAGATTCTCGTAAACCCCTGTCGGCGCATTCGGATTTGGAAAGATAACTCCGCCATTTTCCTTATAATAGTCCTCCTTTCGGATGTGGAAATTCTCATCCAGTTTCTGGCACTCATAAGGAATCCGGTATAGCTCTGCCCAGACCTTGTAAAAAGAATAGCTGATGTCCGGGAAAAGAATTGGCTTTTCAGAATTAAAAAAGGTCAGGAAACACATGGATAATACATCGTCCGATCCAACTCCGACAAACACCTGATTGGAATCCACTCCATAATTTTCTGCCAGCGCATTAACCAGCACTTCTGCCGCCGGATCCGGATACAGCCGCAGCCTGTCAGAATCCAGTTTTTCCAAAGCGAGCTCTACTCCCGATGCCGGCGGATATGGATTTTCATTTGTATTTAACTTAATGACTTTGTTCTGCGGCTGTTCACCCGGAACATATGGCTCCACTCTTCGAATATTTTCAATAATACTAGCGTTCAACTTCTCTCTCCTTCACATTCATGATGACCGACTGTAATTACAGATGATATGTCTTCGCAAGTTCTGCAAACTTTGGCAGTGAATTTACGATTGTCTCATAAGATACACAATATGCTATCCTTACATAACCCGGACATGCAAAGGATGTTCCCGGAACAATCAGAATATTGTGTTTCTTCGCCTCCGCACAGAATGATTTCTCGTCTGCGGCCGGAGACTTCACGAACAGATAAAAAGCTCCTTCCGGTTTGATACATTCAAACCCAAGTTCTTTCAGTCCGTTGTATAACGTTTTGCGGTTTCTGTCGTAGTACGAGATATCTGTCTTTTCATTCAGGCAGGCTTTGACCACCTTCTGCTGTAAAGTCGGCGCATTTACAAACCCGAGAATTCTTGTCGCCACATTTGCCGCATGAATCAGTTTCTCACTGTCAGCAGCTTCATCCGGAATCACAAGATAACCAATTCGTTCCCCCGGCAGCGACAGAGACTTACTGTAAGAATATCCGACAACTGTATTATCATAATATTTGGTCAGATAAGGAACTTCCACTCCGTCGTATACAAGCTCACGGTATGGCTCATCTGAAATCAGATAAATCTCTGTGCCAAATTCACTCTGTTTTTTCTCCATAATTGCTGCCATCTTCCGGATGGTACTTTCCGAATAGACGACTCCGGTCGGATTATTCGGCGAATTCACGATAACTGCTTTTGTCTTTGCCGTAATCCTCCGCTCAAATTCATCCAGCTTTGGCTGAAAATCCACTGTATTTGGAGAAACCTCAACTAAAACTCCGTCATAATTGTCCGTATAGCTTCGATACTCTCCAAAATACGGAGCAAACGCAATGACTTCGTCTCCCGGATTGATAAGCGCTTTCAGAATGACATTCAGCCCGCCTGCCGCACCAACTGTCATCGTAATATTCTTTGCTGAAAACTGTGTTCCAAAGCGCTCATTCAAGGACTCTGCGACTGCCTGTCTCACATCTTCATATCCCGCATTACTGTTCGTATATCCGTGCAAAACCACCGGATCCTCTTCCCTTAAAATCTTGTTAATTGCATTTTTGACGGCATCCGGTGCCGGCACGTTCGGATTGCCAAGACTGAAATCAAAAACATTCTCCGGCCCGTAAATCTTTGCCAGACGGTTGCCTTCTTCAAACATTGCACGGATAGCGGAGCTGTTTGCAACCATATTTTCCATTTTCTTTGAAATCACTGTGTATTCCTCCTGTTGTTTTATTCCCGCGGGCGACGGGCCAAGCAGTCATGCCTGCATGGACATTTGGCGACTGCCGCGAGGGGTGCTGAGTGCCTGTGGCACTCGTTTAGCACCGACCGAAGCGGAGCGCAGACCAAATTCCCCGCCCTTTGGGGCGTGTCAAACTTGATGCCCCGTTGCTTCCAGCGGAGTCTTTGACTTCCTCGTCACAAATCCTTTCTGCACAAGGAATGCCGGACGGTAAGACAGTTTTGCTTTTCTTAATCCTTCAGATCCGGCATCATCCTCCCTGTTTACATATGCATATTCCATACATTCATGCTGTACAAACTGCTGGTTAATCATCGGGTAGGCGCCATCCACATCTGCAAACGCCTTCTCAATATGCACGACAAATGTGTCCCTGCAGTTCTGTTCTCCTACGGTAAATGCAACGACTTTTCCATCAACCCGCAGCACACCGCCAACCATCCCCAATTCTTTGTACAGCCGAAGGGAATTCAGAGTCACACACATCTCAGCATTCTTTTCGGCATCATCCTCGCAGCCATTATCCGTTCTCCACTTCAATGCCATCTGGAAACACTCTTCCACATTGTCATCATCCAGAGATTCGTAACTCCAGTTCTCGTGTAATGATTTAAACTTGTTTATATGATTACGCTTGCCATGCAATTTCTTGCCCGCAAGTGTCGCAAGTTTTTCTGTCTCATATACATAATCCGCCTCATCACGGTCATACTCAATCTGATATTTTCCCGGATACCATGAGTCCATCTGCGCAAAATTTTCTTCCGTCACATTATAAAGTTTCAGGGAGCATCCGCGCTCTTCACTATATGACTTTAAAAACTCCAATGCGCGTTTCACTGCCTCCGGCTCACCCGCCGGGTACGCGAACATCAGCCCGTCTTCGTCATCCATAAACACCAGCGCACCTTCAATCACCGCATATCTCACATGATACCGCCGGGACCAAAGGTACACATTTGCAAAAGTCCGTTCACAGCTCCTGCTTGGTGCTTTTTCAAAATAAGAACTGATAAGCTCCCTGTCCTCCAACTCCGGACGTTTAAATTCTATATCTTTCATATATTAGCCTTCTTTTTCTAAAGTTCTCCTCCGGTATCCTGATATAAATGTGTCAGTGTACCGGATACACTTTGACAGTATAACACAATCAGAGCTTTTCTGACAACCTCTCTGAAAAAGATAAAGCAACAGGATTCTCTTCCGCCTGTTCACCGGAAAATCCTGCTGCTTTCTTTTCTCTTCCATATTCTGCTCTATGGTCTTTGTCCCATTCCGCCTTCAAGAGTAATCGTCTCGCCTGACATATACTTGGAATCCGGAGATGCAAGGTGAACGCACACACGCCCGATTTCCAACTCTGCATCACCGTAATGCCCTGCCGGCGCATATTCCCTCTGTTTCCCAATTTCCTTCTCACGGCTATCGTATGAAATTTGTCTTAATTTTCTCCTCTGTCTTCGGCAGTTCCACTCCTGCATTCTTCCCTGCCTCCAGACATTTCAGCATCCATGCCATATTATTGCCTAAAACATGCATAATCTGGAGTCCTTCTGCATCCCGTTTCACCTCCTCCGGTGTGTTTCCGTGCACCATTGCCCAATAGTTAGAGGACACAACCGGCATCTGGTAGAACAGGAAATACTTCATAAGGACATCCAGTGTAGCGGTTGTGCCTGCACGTCTTGCAGATGTAACTGCAGCAGCGGGTTTATACAACATATCTTTCCCTGCAAGAGAGCAGAGCTTATCCATAAATTCAATAATCTGCCCGGTAGGAGATGCCCAATAAACAGGAGAACCTACAACCAGCGCATCTGCACTTTTCAGCTTTTCTGCCGCTGCCTTTACATTCTCTGTATCTGCATTCCCCGCCTGAAAAATCTCTGTTTCAATTCCCTGCTCCTGAAGAGACGCCGCAACCTCTGTCAGCGCTGTAAATGTACAGCCTTCTTTTCTCGGGCTTCCGTTTAATAATAATACTTTCATGTCATCATCCTTCTTTCAATGTAAATCTGAAAAGATTCAGTTCGTTTAATTATATCACATTACATCCAAAAAAAGCACCGATTGCAGAAATTTTATCCATGTCAGAAATTTTTTCAAAACGCCTTTTGATTGACGTGCATAGTGCTAATTGCCGATGAGACAGTGCGTCAGGTTCCTGCACATCTCCTGTGCCTCATCATCTGGCTCACCATTACAGATAACACTCTCACACGCAAGCTGTGCCCCGCACTCCAGACAGGTATCCTCCCAGTTACGCATCCATTCTCCGTCTCCCCATCCGTAAGAACCAAACAAGGCAATCTTTTTGCCGCTTAATTTGTTTTTGCATGAGGCAAACACCGGTTCAAATTCACTGTCCTCCAGTTCTTCAGCCCCCATAGACGGGCAGCCAAATGCAACTGCATCAAATTCTTCTATTTTATCTTCAGAAAATTCAGCCGCCGTAAATACATTCGTTTCTGCCCCCGCAGCCTTTGCCCCTTCTTTTATATTCTCTGCCATCATCCTTGTATTTCCTGTTCCACTCCAATATACAATTGCTATTTTGCTCATAATTTACCCTCTTTCCTCCTTGATATATTTTCAATCTATGTCAGGCAGCTACCGTAAGCTGCATAACACTTCTTCCCTGTTCCCACAGGCGGATATACACATCCTTACATTTTTCATATTTTCGGAAAAGCTCTTTCGTCTCTTCCTCATTGCAGTACACTTTCCACAATCCCGAATATTGATAATTCTGCCCTTTGTTCTCAATAAACCCTTTTACATCCATCAGCGGATAATTCAAAAAGAGTCCAATCTCGTGCGGAAAACTGCCACTTTTCACAATCCTGTCCCGCAGACGCTCCAGTGCATATTCAATGTCTACACTCTCGTACCCGTACTTTTTCAAAAATGCTGCTACACCCGGACATTGAAGATCCGCCTGCAACTGATTTCTTCTATACACATAAACAAGAACTCTGCCCCTCTGAACCCCCAGCTCAGATAAGCGGATTCCTTTTTCCGCCATACATGTATTCCAGTAATCAATCTGACGTTTCAGTTCTTCTTCTGTCGTAAAATACATACTGAACAAATTTGCACTTTTAATCGATGCAAGTGTAGCCGAACAATGTTCAACCAGCATTTTCTCTATTGCCATTATTCCATCCTCCTATACCACCGTACAGTGTTCTTCCAGGACGGTGCGAAGTGCGCTCGCACTGCTTGTATGAATCCGGGCAACCGGAATATTGTTTTTCTTTGCTTCCTGTGCGGCACTTACCACCATCTTGTGTGAAACCGTATTTGTAAATAAAATCATCAAATCCGGACATCCGATTTTCTTTCTCACAGAGCCGTGTTCTTTTGGAAACACCTTCGCCTTACAGCCATAACGTTTACAGATATCTGTATACTGACATACCATTCTTTCATTTCCGCCTATGATAACAATACTCATCTTTTCACCCTTTCCTCATTTTCATCTTTTTATGTTAGTTTAATCTAACTCGGTAACAAAAAATATACGGCCTTTCTCTGCCGTTTTCGTACAAACCCTTGTTTTATATAGTTAGTTTTATCTAACACGTAATTATCATACCGGATTTGTTCTTTTCTGTCAACATAATTTCTGCAAGAATCTCTCTCCTGAAATTTTTTATCATTAGCCATTCTTCTGTAACCGGGTAAGAGCCCTGCTCGATTACGTTGACACTGAATCTCGCGTACCGCCGCTTAATCGGGGCATCCGCCAGATACATTCCTGTGCAGGCACAAATGGATTCAATCCATTGCCAGCACATAAAAAGAGACGGTCAGTCAGTTTAATGACAGTATTCCCGCCCCTTTCTATATTCATTCTTTTATTTTCCAAGCCTTGAAAACAGTCCTCTTTTCCCGGCATCCGTTCCCCTCCTGGTGACATTCTTCCCAAAAGAGCCCGCATCACTAATCCGATGCAGGCTCCATCTTAATGCAGCCTCATCTTATTTTGCTGCTGCTGTTTTTTTCATTGAGAACTTCAATGTTGTGCTTTCTTTATAAGGTCTGAATAACAGATAAACAAATCCGATTACCAATACAAACGCCACAATTGTCCCAAGTCCAAATGCTCCACCGGAAATCAGAGTTCCAATCTGATATATACAAAGAGATACTACATATGCAAGCAGTGTCTGATATCCGATTGCAAACCAGAACCATTTCGCATTGTTCATCTCACGTTTGATTGCTCCCATTGCCGCAAAACAAGGAGCACACAGAAGGTTAAATACAAGGAATGAATATGCCGCCACTGCTGTCATACTTCCTGCAAGCTGTCCCCAGATTTCAATTCCATTATCTGCATTTACTTCTGCGAATCCGAAGAGAATACCGAACGTACCCACTACATTTTCTTTTGCAATTAAACCTGTAACTGCTGCAACTGCCATTTTCCAGTCACCCCATCCAAGTGGTGCGAAAATTGGTGCAACCACACTTCCAAGAGATGCAAGGATACTGCTGTCAAGCTGCTCGGCTTCCAGCATACCAAAGGAACCGTCTGCCCATCCAAAGTTCATCAAAAACCAGAGTACAATCGTGGAAAGAAGGATAATGGTTCCCGCCTTTTTAATGAAGGACCAGCCTCTCTCCCACATGCTTCGAAGTACATTACTTACAGTCGGCCAATGATATGCCGGAAGTTCCATGACAAACGGCGCAGGTTCACCGGCAAACATCTTTGTCTTCTTCAAGATAATACCGGAGCAGACAATTGCCGCGATTCCTACAAAATACGCACTCGGCGCAACCCATGAAGCGCCATCAAACAAAGCACCTGCAATCAGGGCAATAATTGGAAGTTTTGCTCCGCACGGAATAAACGTTGTTGTCATAATCGTCATCTTGCGGTCTCTGTCGTTTTCAATGGTTCGGGATGCCATAATCCCCGGAACACCACAGCCGGTACCAATCAGCATCGGGATGAAGGATTTACCGGAAAGACCGAATTTACGGAAAATCCTGTCCATGATAAATGCAACACGCGCCATATATCCGCAGGATTCAAGGAACGCAAGGAACAGGAACAATACCAGCATCTGCGGTACGAATCCAAGTACGGCCCCGACTCCTGCCACAATACCATCCAGAATCAAGCCTTGCAGCCAGTCTGCGCAGTGAATTGCAGTAAGGGCGCTTTCGATTGCCGGCGGGATAATCTCACCAAACAGCACATCATTTGTCCAGTCTGTCACAAACGCGCCTACTGTTGTAACGGATATGTAATATACAAGCCACATAACAACTGCAAAAATTGGCAGCGCCAGCCAACGGTTTGTAACAACACGGTCAATCTTGTCTGAAGTTGTCAGTTTTTCTTTTTTGCTCCTTGTAACGCAACTTCCGATAATCGATGAAATATATTCATATCTTGCATTTGTGATGATACTTTCCATATCATCATCTAATTTATCCTCCAATTCAGCAATCTCTCTGGAAACATCCGGAGTGATTTTCATCTGTCCTGCAATCTTATCGTCCTTTTCCAACAGTTTGATTGCAAAAAACCTTTTCTGTTCTTCCGGCACATGACTCCCAAGTTTGTCTTCCACCCGGCCGATAATTTCTTCAATATACTCCCCAAATTCATGAACAGGTACTGCCGTCTCATTCTTTCTCGCGAGTTTAACTGCCCGGCTTGCCGCATCTTTAATCCCGGTACCTTTCAGTGCGGAAATCTCTACGACCTCACAGCCAAGTTTCTTTGCAAGTCTGTCAATATGAATCTTATCTCCGGTCTTTTCCAGAACGTCAATCATATTTACCGCCATGATAACTGGAATGCCAAGTTCCATCACTTGTGTTGACAGATACAGGTTTCTCTCGATATTCGTTCCGTCAACAATATTAATGATTGCATCCGGTCTCTCACCAATCAGATAATTTCTTGCCACAACTTCTTCCAGTGTGTATGGAGACAAGGAATAAATTCCGGGTAAGTCCATGATACTTACATCTTTGTATCCCTTAAGTTTTCCTTCTTTTTTCTCAACTGTTACGCCCGGCCAGTTCCCGACAAACTGATTGGAGCCTGTCAGTGCATTAAACAGTGTTGTCTTACCACAGTTTGGGTTTCCCGCAAGTGCAATTTTAATTGCCATTTCTATGCCCTCTTTCTTTTTACATTTTGCTTTAATTTCACTCAGCTACTTAAGATTTCATTTTTCTGATTATAATTAGTTGAATCTAACCTATAATTAAAAAAAATTACTCAACTTCAATCATTTCCGCATCTGCTTTTCGAAGGGATAATTCATATCCTCTTACTGTAACTTCAATTGGATCTCCCAATGGAGCTACTTTTCTTACGAATATTTCAATACCCCTTGTAATTCCCATATCCATAATACGTCTTTTCACTGGTCCGCCGCCGTTCAGTTTTTGGACTTTAACAGTCTGACCGCATGGTATCTCTCTTAATGTCTTCATTGCCCACTCCTTCTTTCTTGCAGTTAAACCATGATTTTATTTGCCATATCTCTTCCAATGGCAACCCTTGAATCCTTCACATTTACAATCAGGCTTCCATTGATTTCAGATACAACTTTTACTTTTCCGCCAGTTACAAAACCAAGTCCCTCGAGAAAACGTCTGGTCTCTTCTTTTCCGCCGACTTTTTTAATTGTGTTTTCTTCACCGGTATTCACCATTGATAAAGGCATCATCTCATCCTCCTGCTTTGTTGATAATCATTTTCATTTCTTTATCATGGTTAGTATATTCTAATGTTAGAAAGTTGTCAATAACCTTATTGATTATTTTTCTCATTAATCTTCATTTCATGTTGGGATCAAAAGGTATTTTGGCCCCTATGATAATACACGGATTGCCTGTCATTCCACTTTCAGCCAAATCGCAGTTTCTGCCCCTCCGGCCTCTTCCGAATTCCCCAGTGTCAGAAATCCACCCTGCGTCTCTGTCATTTCCTGTGCAATCGACAGTCCCAGCCCCTGATGGCTGTGGTCATGCCTGCTAAAATCCCCGCGGTAAAACTCTTCTTTTGCATGACACAAATCCCGTTTTGTAAAACCAGACCCATAATCCAGCACTTTCGCAGTCAGATAATTCTCGTATTCCGCTTCACTGCTTTCAGAGTGATTGCAGTCTTCCCACACCGCACATCCGATTTCAATAACAATTCCCCGTTCCGGTTTCGTGTAATCCAGCGCATTGCCGACCAGATTCTCCCATGCCCGGAGAATCTGACCTATATCCGCACGCAGCCTGCCATCCAGTGTCCCATTACAGACACGGACCGGCATCTTTCTGGCTGCCGAAAGCTGAGTTGCTTTCGTTTCCAATTTCATCGCCATCTGCCGGCAGGATATCATTTCTGTTTTTGTTTCTTTCGTTTCGTACCACAGGACACACCGCATTGCCTCCAGATAAGACTCCATTTCGGATACATTCTGAAGAATGTAGTCATTGCACCCCCTACCTTCTTCCGACAGACATTCTTCCGACAGCAACTCCGCATTGCCACGAATCACTGTCAGCGGAGTCTTGATATCATGTGTCAGTGCAGCAAGCTGCTCTTTTCTCTGATTTTCCAATTCCCACTGCTGTTTCAATGACATCTGTAACGCATCTTTCATCTGATTCAAGGAGGTCAGTACCTCATCAATTTCTTTTATATCGGAATGTGTTTCTTCAAATTCCAGTGTATTCGCCGCTACTTTTTCTGTCACTTCACAAAGATTATGCAGTCGGATTCTTAACTTTTTTGCAAATACTCCTGCCAAAACAAATGTCTGCACTAAAAACAGAATGACAAATAACCCCACTAACAATACTTCCGGTGTAAAAAGTCTGCTTTTACTGGTCTGCCCTGAAAAAGAAGTGTGCAGTTCGTATTCCACGATGCAGACTTCTCCGTTCTTCCTTGTGAAAAAACGGTAATACCCTCCATGCTCCCTATACCTATTTTCAGCCCGATAAGACTTCCATGCCTGTTTCCGCTCCTGCACGGCGAAACTCCCGTACATCCAGTTTCCATCCCTGTCATATACTCCATAACTGCTGCCCTCCGGAATCAGATTTTCCCCGACCTTATCCGAAGAAATAATTTTCTCCGCATTGTCCTGTAACTTCTGCTCCGCATAATTTGCAGGAATCACGGCTCCTGTTATATCTAACACCAAAAACAGTAAAATGACCATTCCTAAAATAAGCAGCGTATTAACGCAGAACATCGCCACATACTGCAGAAACATCCCTACTAATGTTCTTTTATGTTTTTTTACTTCCATCGGTATCCAATCCCCCACACCGTTTCAATCGGCTCTAAGCCAAATCTGCTGCACTTTGCCCTAATATTCTTAACATGTTCCGTGATAGCAGAACTGTCACTTTCCCCGTCAAACCCAAACACCTGCTCGTAAATGCGTTCCTTTGAGAATACCTGCCCATGATTCAATGCAAGATATTCACAAATGTCGTATTCACTTTTTGTAAGCGTAATCTCATTTTCTTCATAAACCATCTTTCTGGAGCACAGATAAAACTGCACGCCATTCACTGTCACCGCCCGTTTCTTTTCCCTGCTCTCTCTCCGCAGATGTGCCGCCACCCTTGCCCGGAGTTCCCCGATTCCAAATGGTTTTGTAATGTAATCGTCGCCTCCGGCTCCGAGTCCTCTCATCAAATCTGCCTCGCCAGTCTTTGCAGTCACAAACAAAATGGGACAGTCCACCTGCTCTCTGATTTTTGTACAAAGTGTGATTCCATCTATGCCCGGCATCATTACATCCAGCAAAATTAACTGATACCGCATCAGATCCAGTTTCCATATCTCAACCGGATTACTCACAGTTTTTACACAATACGCTTCCTTTTCCAATGCCCTTCGTATCAGTGACAAAACCTCTTCTTCATCATCAATCACCAAAATATTAGTCATCACATTGCCTTCCTTCATAAAAATGAAACCATGTCAAGATTATGGCACACACTGCCGCAGTAATCAACAGACAGCTCCAAAAAGACTGTCTCAAATACAAGCGGAGTTCATTTTCCATGCCGGATTCCGCGGCAGAAAGGAAAAGATAGCCTCCCCATCTTGCCCCCCAGGAACAGGGTACCGCCCGCCACACGCCTTCCCCCAACCCTGTTAAAAAAAGGGCCGCCACCAGCAGCTCCACCACTCCGGTGCACACGGAAATCGCTTTGGAAAAACGCAGATTCAAATAGAGATGGAACAAATATAACGGCAGACTTCCAAGCCATAACGTAACAATTATAGACACATACGCAGCAGCCGGGATTCCCGTCTTTCCTAAGAAACCATGATACCCGGCAGCAAATGTTCCCACTGCCAATCCGGCTGCGCCGAGTTCCATCATCATCAGAACCACACATTTTGCCAGAAATACCTTTTGCTTATGCGGCACCGTCCCGAGAAATGTCTGAAAATGGTTTTCTTCCTCCAGCTCAACAGACCGGGAACAAACCACACTGATTAGAAACGGCAGTATCACCCCAAGCACTTCCAGATAGCCGGAAACCTGTGCAGTTTCACTCCATTGGCTTACCCGGTAATAAAGCAGGAATACGGCACTTCCTGTCAGCGGAACCAGTAAATGCATCGGCAGTAATATTGTATGGTGCATTTTTCTGCATTCTGCCCTGCACAATCTCAGCATTTCCAACATTTATCTGTCCACCTGCCTTTCAAACCACACTTTTCCGACAAACCAGAAGAGTAGGAACCAAAATACCGCCGCCGGAATTCCAAACAGTACAGAACGCATATCGGTCAATTCGGGGGAATACGTCATCATTCCCTCCGCCGCAGGCAGTCCATTCGGGAGTACCTTCAGAACCGCACACATCATTCTTGCAGCAATCGCTCCTGGAAACAGCAGATAAAATGATTTTAATGAAGCGGCGGCAGCAGCCAAAATGTATGTCCCCATGTGGACAAGTACCATTGGGAGAAATCCTGCCTTCTGTTCCAGAGCCAGACAGAACGGAACCTGCCACAGACTGGAAATCCAAAGAACCAGCACTGCTGCCAATTGCATCTTCACAGAAGGCTCGGTTATAAATGTCATGTGCAGCACAGATTTTATCAAAGCTCCTCCGCCCAAAATCAAGACCAATAAAACTATAAGTGAAAGTCCCGCCGCACACACGCCATATAAAACTTTCCCATCCCAGACATTTCCAAGATTTACCGGAAGTACCTGTATTGCTTTGTTTTGCATTTTTCTGTCTTTATTGCTGACCATCCCGCAAACCAATGCAATCATTGCAGGAAACAATGTGATATACCACCAATTATAACCATCAATAGCAAAATAATTGTGTGTCAACTGCGCCGCCAACACAGTCGAGCACAAAGGCATCAAAATAATCAGTTTTTCTGCAGCCGTGTGACGGTGTTTCAGACATTCCGCACAAAAATATCTGCTCATCGCACTCCCTCCCCTCTCTGTTTCGACGCAATCTCCATAAACAGCTCCTCCAGATTTCCACATTCCTTCATACTGCCCTGATACTCCAGCGTACCATCCGCAAGAATCCCGATGTAATCCGCGGTCTGCTCAATCTCACTCAATATGTGGCTGGATACCAGAACAGTGATTCCTTCTTTCGGGAAATTACGAATCAGTGCCCGCAGTTCCTGTATCCCAACCGGGTCCAACCCATTTACCGGCTCATCCAATATCAGGAACTTCGGATGGTTCAGCAATGCGGCAGCAATCCCAAGCCGCTGTTTCATGCCCAGAGAAAAGGCGCCTGATTTTTTCTTGCCCGTGTCAGCCAAATCGACCAGCTCTAACACTTCACTGATCCTCTCATCCGGGATTCCGAGCATAAGCGCCCGCACTTTCAGATTATCCCACGCAGACAGGTTCCCGTATAACGGCGGCGCTTCAATCAATGCTCCAATATCCACCAAATCATTTCTCGTCCAGTCATGTCCGCCAAACCGAATCTGTCCCCTGTCCGGACGAAGCAGCCCTGCTATTATTTTTAACAGCGTAGATTTTCCTGCCCCATTTGCGCCTAATATCCCATAGACACAGTTTTCCGGAATCTGAATGGAAACCTCCTTTAGTACCGGATGTTTCCGGAATGATTTTGATACATGTTTTGTCTCTAAAATAAAATTATCCATTATCTGTCCCTCCTTACATCGGACAGTGTAATGGATAATTCTAAGGAAATTATAAGGATATAATTCCCTGACAATTATAATTCATTTTGCCTTCCCTCCGCTCAATAATATGATGCCAGAGTCAAAAGGTCATGCTTTAGATAACATCTTTTATCCGGAAGACAATGCATTACCGGAACTGCATCTCATATAATCCTGCATAGATTCCCTGTTTCTTCAACAACTCTTCATGGGTTCCCTGTTCGGCAATTCCCTCTTCCGTCAATACAAGAATCCGCTGCGCATTACGGATTGTAGACAAGCGATGCGCAATTACGAAGGTTGTCCGGTCTTTTGCCAGACGTTCCATGGACTGCTGCACTACCTGCTCGCTCTCATTGTCCAGTGCTGAGGTCGCCTCATCAAATATCAGTACCGGCGGATTTTTCAGAAATACCCGTGCGATTGAAAGTCTCTGTTTCTGCCCTCCCGAGAGCTTCACGCCCCTCTGTCCGATATCCGTATCATAACCATCTGGGAAACTCATAATAAATTCATGCGCATTTGCATTTTTCGCCGCGCGCACAACTTCTTCATCCGTTGCGTCCGGTCTGCCGTACCGGATATTATCCATAATACTTCCGGCAAACAGATACACATCCTGCTGTACAATTCCAATCTGATTCCTCAACTCATTTAGTTTGATATGACGAATATCCACTCCATCCAGACAGACTGCCCCTGCAGACACTTCATAAAATCTCGGTATCAGGCTGCAGAGCGTTGTTTTTCCCACACCGGAAGGCCCGACCAGCGCCACATAATCTCCTGCGTTGACTTTCAGATTGATATTGCTCAGGACAGTCTCCTGATTATCTTCATACTGGAATGAGACATCCCTGAATTCTATCCCGCCTTTTACATCGCCCATTGACACGGCATCCGGCTCGTCTGCGATATCCGGAGCAATGGAAAGGATTTCCAGAAAACGTTCAAATCCGGAATATCCATTCTGAAACTGCTCCGTAAAAGTTACCAGTTTCTTTACCGGCTCTGTAAAGTTGTTGATATAAAGCAGAAAAGTAATCAAATCCGTTACGAGCACGGTTCCCTTCAGCATCATACCAACGCCGGCAATTAACACGGCAACTGTAATCAGTGTGCTCATGGCACCAAGTCCGGAATTGTAAATTCCCATATATTTATAGCTTGTCTTTTTTGCTGCGACGAAATTATCATTTCCTTTCTGAAACTTTTTCATCTCCACCTTTTCATTTGCAAAAGACTTCACAACACGGATTCCGGACAGACTGTCCTCAATCTGACTGTTGATGTCCGCAATCTTCTCCCGGTTTTTCCTGAACGCCGTCTTCATTTTCCCATTGTAGTAAAATGCAAACACAGCCATCACCGGAATAAATGCAAACGCAGTCAGTGCCAGTTTCACGTTTACTGTCAGAAGAATCACAAAAGAACCTATTATCTTGATAACCGAAATGACCAAATCTTCCGGTCCATGATGCAGCAATTCACTGATATCAAACAAATCACTTGTAATTCTGGACAGCAGATGTCCCACTTTCTGATTGTCATAAAATGCAAATGTCAGCTTCTGATAATGCCCGAAGATATCCCTCCGCATATCGGCTTCCATCTTTGCGCCCATGATATGCCCGAAGTAAGCAATATAAAAGTTGCAGAACACCTCCAGTAATACAAGCCCTATCATCAGTATGCCGAGCGTGATGATACTTTTCTTTGCCTCCGCCGCACTGAAATAAACAACATCATTCGTGATATACCGCACAATCAGGGGAATGACCAGTGTCACTGCCGCACCCAGGATTGCAAAGAACATATCGCTGTAGAACAACGTTTTGTATGGTTTGTAGTAGGCAAATAATTTTTTTAACTTTTCTTTCATTGATGTCCCCTCTTATTCTCCGCAATTGTATTTCCACATACTGACTACCATATTACAACCGCCCAGATAGTTTTTCAAGTGTATCCGCTAACATACCGCTAAAAATTCTTGTGCTCCTCTTTTTTTGTTTTAACTACCAAACAGTTTTTTTCATCCTTATACGTGCTCGGACTCATTCCAAAATGCTGCTTAAATACTTTGGAAAACGCAAGCTGATCCGTATAGCCTACCGCATTTGCTACTGCGCTGATGGACATATCTTGTTTTTTTAAAAGCACCTTTGCTTTTTCCATTCGCAGATTCACCAGGAATTCCTGTGGGGAACATCCAAACGTCTTCTTGAAGCTACTTGCAAGGTAACTTCTGTTTACACCAATATAATCTGCCAGTTCATTGATTTTCAGGCGTTCATTATAGTGATAGGTGATATACTCCATCGCATGTTTTGCATACAGCGCACCAGAATAATGATGAACCGTATTGGCTCTCCTTGCCGTCTGCTGATAATCGCCAATCAATTCCGCGAGAACAAGCCGAAGGAAAGCATTCCGCCTTAATTCATTGGCATAGGTCAATTGGTGGGCCTCCAGCATCTGACTGATGTACGCCCACACATTCTCTACACAGTTGACCTTACGAACCGGGTTTTTCAGGCTAAAACCTGCACTGCTGACATATTCCTCTGCATTGATTCCGATAAATCCGACCCACATATAACACCATGGTTCTTCCCAATCCGCTTCATACCACGCTTCCACTCCGGGAGGCAAGAAGAATGCATCGCCAGCTTTCAGTTCGTATACCTTTTTATTGATTTCCAGGGTACCTTTTCCTTTCTGAATCACGTGCAATACACTGGACGTTCTTTGATTCGGACCGAACCTGTGGCCAGGTCTACAGGATTCCCACCCACAATACGTCAGGCGCAGTTCAAGTGAACCTTCCTGCATATCCCCGAGACATTTATATGTTGCTGAATTCGTAAATTCTATTGTATGATTCAATGCATCTTCTCCTTTACACAAACAGAAGTTATTTTTCAGCCTCCTTGAGCACATAAATCAACGACGCGAAATCTCCTCCTTTTTTATTTAAACGCTCTCTGTCCACAGGTATTCCGACATACATGAGTTCATCACCATATGCCTGATATATAGTTTCTTCACATTGTACATCATATAGTCTTTCTTTGTCCAACCCCTGAAGCTTTAAACGCAGCCAAGATGCATTTACCTTATTCATCTTTTGATAAAATCCGGCAATTGCCTGTTTTCTGTCCTGTGAAACTACCATCCATGCTGTATCATTCCCCTCAAACGGGCTGCGTAATCTGTAGAAATCGCCATCCATCTGAATCAATTCTCTGTTCTCTTTCATGAATCCAATCTGTTCTTTGACCATCTCCATCTCTTTATTACTTAACAAATTGAGATCCAATTCATATCCGAATGTGCCAAAATATGCAACATTGGCTCTTGACGAAAGCGGAGTAACCCTGTAAAGCTGATGGTTCGGCACTGCGGATACATGGGCTCCCATACTTACAATCGGATATACATAGGAAGTCCCATACTGAATCTTTGTTCTTTCACTGCCGTCTGTGTCATCACTTGTCCATGTCTGTGGAGCAAAGTACAACATCGCAGGGTCAAATCTTGCACCTCCGCTGGCGCAGGATTCAAAGAGAATTTCCGGAAATTCTGTTGTAAGTCTTGTATATAAATCATACACCCCAAGGATATATTTATGCATGACTTTCCCTTGCGAAGAAGCATCCAATCCTCTGCTATACGGTTCTGTCATATACCGATTCATATCCCATTTGATGTAAGAGATTGAGGACTCCCGGATAATTTTGGACACCATCGCGTAAATATAATCCACTACTTCCTTTCTGGAAAAATCTAATACATGCTGATGTCTGGAATGCGATTCAAACCGCTCCGGAACCCCTATAATCCAATCTGGATGTGCCCGGTACAGGTCACTGTCTTTATTTACCATCTCAAGCTCTACCCAAAGACCAAATTTTAACCCCATTTCTTCCACTTTACGAGAGAGTCCTGAGATACCATCCGGCAGTTTTTCCAGATTCACATACCAGTCACCTAACCCTCTGTAGTCATCATTCCGTGTACCAAACCATCCATCATCAAGCACAAAAAGCTCTACCCCTGCTTCTTTTGCCTTTGCCGCAATATTTAGTATTTTTTCTTCATTGAAATCGAAATAGGTAGCTTCCCAGTTATTTAGAAGAATCGGACGCGCCTGATCTCTCCACACCCCCCGCATCAACCGTTTCCGGTACAATCTGTGATACGTCTGGCTCATCTTGTTTAATCCCTGACTACTATAGACCATAACAACTTCCGGTGTCTGAAATTCTTCCCCTGCACCCAATTCCCATTGGAACCCTTCCGGATGAATTCCCATCATAACCCTGGTTATATCAAAAGTTGACACCTCTGTTTGCGCCAGAAAATTACCACTGTAAACGAGACTGAATCCATATACCTCTCCCTGATCTTCTGTTGTGTGAGGTCGCTTCAGTGCAAGGAACGGATTGTGCTCTGCACTACTGCATGTCCCTGTCAGACTTTGTACCGCCTGAATTCCCATTTCCAACTTCCTGTTTTTCACATAACGCTCTCTTGCCCAAGCGCCGGAAAGATGTACCATTTCATAGTCCATATCCGGAAATTCTACACTTGCACTCATCGCACGTTCCAGTACGATTTTCTGATTTCCTTTCTGGACAATCCTGCTATTTCTTGTAAGAACAGGTATCTCAGTAAATATTGTATAAGAAAGTACCAAATCAGTATCCATAAGAGAATCATGAAGCAGAATCTCTAATGTCTGTGCTTCCCCATCATTTTCGGTATAAACAGCCGGTAACGGTGTGAGAGGTTTTTTCCCGCCATAGATTTCATGCGACCGATAGGTGAAATTCACAATTCTGCTTCCATTTTCCTGTCTCACCGACAATGCCGGACTTCTGTAATCCCCTGTCCCATATACCGGATATTCCTGCTTTGTGTAATGCATAGACAGCGTTCCCGGTTCCGGTACGCAAACCGCCATATGCGAACGTATACATTCTTCATGAAGATAAGTAAAATCTTCTTTATCCCGGACCGCCTTCCCATAATACAGGTTCTCCAGTTGACCATTCTCCATAATATGGATGATATAACTCACTTCTTTGTTGAAAATATGAAATATTTTTGTTTTTTCATGATACCTTATTGCCATAATTCCCTCCTTGTTAAAAAAAGAGCTGACGTAATCACTGTTACGCCAGCCAAAAATGTCTACGGTTATAATTTACCACCGCTGGTAGCAATTCCTTCAATAAATTGTTTCTGAAAAATCACATAAATGATAATCATCGGTACACATGCAATCAAAGACGCTGCCATCAGCTCCGGGAACTTTGCTACATACTGTCCCTGCATCTTTGCCAATGCAGAAGAAAGAACTAACATATCTTTGTCTGTATTAACAATCATCGGCCACATCAGGTCTTTGAATGCAAAAACTGCTGTAAAAATTCCAAGTGCCACCATGCTGGACCTCGTCAGCGGTGCCATGATATAAAGAAAGGTCTGACCGATGTTACATCCATCCAGCCTCGCCGCTTCCTCCAGATCATTTGGCAGTCCCATATATCCCTGACGCAAAAGGAACGTTCCAAATGCTGTTACCATACCCGGGAATACCAATGCAAAAATGGTATTCAGCATCCCCATTTTACTAATCATCAGATACTGCGGAATGATGAAAATCTGCACCGGAACCATCATCTGAAACAATACCAATGCGAAACAAAAGTCCCTTCCCTTAAAGTGGAGCCTTCCAAATGCATACCCTGCCATCGTTGCAGTCAAAACTGCGCATAGGACACGGAAGAAGATTAACAGGAATGTGTTTTTGTACAGCATCAGAAAGTTCATATTATTCAAAACTGCTGTGAACGCCTCTGTTCTCCATACCTTTGGAAAAATAACAAAAGGATTAATTGCGGTGGCTTCTGTGACCGATTTGAAAGATGTCAGTATCATCCATAAAAAGGGGACCATCATCGTAATCGATATAAGAACCAATACAATGTGTATTACAATTGTAGATATTTTTCTTTTTGTTTCCATACTAGCCATTCTGCTCCCCCCTAATTGTAGAATACCCATTTTTTCTGTCCAATCATCTGGAATACGGTAAGAATCATCGTAAGAACAAGAAGGAGAACAACAATCGTTGCGCCATATCCCATATTCTTATTAATGAATGCATATTTGTAAAATAAATATACCAGTGATTGTGTCTTTTCAAGTGCCGGGTTCGTCTTATCTATTACCATGTAAATCAAGTCAAATACCTGAAGGGAACTAATTACGCGGGTTACTAGCACAAAGAAAATTGTCGGGGACAATAAAGGAACCGTGATGTAAAAAAAGCTTTTCACTCCTGTTGCTCCGTCAATTTCTGCCGCCTCATAATAATCATGGGGAATCTCCTGCAGACCGGAAAGAAATAGTACCATGTTGTATCCAAGTATTGACCAGACACCAATCACTGCAATAGAAAATACCGCAATCTTCGGGTCAGAAATCCATTTTACATGAATATGGAACAGATTATTAATCAAGCCAAAATCTGAGTTGAATAACCACCGCCATACCATAGCCACTGCCGCCGGGGCCGCAACCATCGGAAGGAATATGATGGTTCTGTATACAGAACGTCCCCTCATCTTTCTGTTCAGAAGAACCGCCAGAACCAGCGCGATAGCGATGGAAAACGGAACTTCCACAATCGCATATTTTAATGTATTAATCAGAGCCTGCCATACTTCTTTATTTCCGAATACCTTCACATAATTATCCAATCCAACAAAAATATTTCCTCTTCCAAAATCCCCTGTTTTGAAGAAACTTTGGTAAATCGTCTGGAAAATAGGAATCAGGTTCAAAATAATCAACCCTGCCATCGTTGGCAGAATAAACAGCCAGCCCCATAGAAATTCACTGCGCTCTCTGCTTGTTCCTGCAAGTTTTCTCTTTTTATCCATGCAAACCACTCTCCTTCCTTTAATACAGGCAGATTCAAAAGAACCTGCCCGATATCTTGAAATGTCTTAATTTTTATTGTGCCTCTTCCTCTAACTTATCGTTCATCTGTGCTGCCATCTCTTTGCACGCATCTGCCATACTCTTTTCGCCTGTGTAAACACTCTTTAACAACTCACTGTCCTCATTCTCCCAGGTTACGGTAGATCTTGAATATGGTCTGATTTCCATATCATCCATCATGTTCAAATAGGCCTGTAAATTGAAGTCTGCTGATTTTGTCCATGCGTCAGATGTTCCTTTATATGCGGACATCGTAACACCAAGTTCTGCCTGTTTTTCCTGTGCCTCTTTAGATCCCAAATATTCAATTAGCTTCCATGCATTTTCCGTATTTTTGCCGTTGGCTGATGCAGCCCATCCAAGTCCATTGTATACGGAAGCCCTTCTTCCTGTTGTTGCATTTTTCGGAAGTTCTACAACATCACAGTTCTCAGATGTATACTCATTACTCTTATAAGCTGGAAGCATCCAGGAACCTTGGCATACCATCGCAACTTTACCTGACTGGAACAAAACATCCACACTGTTCTCAGACATCGTCTCCAGAGAAGGCATTAAGCCATCTTGAATCCAACCTTCTAAAGTTTCCATTGCTTCAATTGTCTTCGGATCATCCCAGCCTGATTTTGTCTTATCATCACTGATGATATACCCGCCGTTATCGAAAACCATATTATAATAGCCTTCCTGATTGTTGTCATTTCTCATTGCAAGTCCATACTGGCTTCCATCTTCCTTTGTCAGCTTTTTCGCTGCCTCTGTCACATCATCCCATGTCCAGTCTGCGGTAGGATATGCTAACCCAGCTTCATCAAACAACGTCTTGTTGTACCACAAAGCG
Source organism: Lachnospiraceae bacterium UBA1683 (assembly GCA_002320245.1). Classification (GTDB taxonomy): domain Bacteria; phylum Bacillota; class Clostridia; order Lachnospirales; family Lachnospiraceae; genus Schaedlerella. The sequence continues at coordinate 23,061 of DCKD01000096.1, read as the reverse complement.
ATGGTGTCCACATCCTTTGGCACTGCGTAATATTTATCTTCATATGTGTACAATCCCCAAATATCCTCTGGATAATTTTCGGGATCAATGGTATCGCTTTCCGCAATTTTATCTGTTAAGTCCAGAAGCATCCCATTAGACATGTATCTTTCACTTTCATTCGAATGCATCCAAAATACATCTGGAAGCGAGCCGCCCTGTGCACCCGCTTCCAACATGGTCCAATACTCGTCCCATTTTACCACAGTAAGCTTTGTTTTAATTCCTGTCTTTTCTGTGAAATCTGCAAGAATCTCTTTGATTCCCGGCTCCTGATAAGAATCCCAGATAGAAACAGATAGTTCACCACTGTCTGCTTTTGCCTGATTGTCATCTGTGCTCTCACTGCTTCCATTTCCTCCGCATGCTGCCAGTGAAAGCGCCATGGCTCCTGCCAACACCATAGCCAACGCCTTCTTAAATTTCATACTTCTTCCTCCCTTATGCTATTTTTTGTCAGATTGCTTGATTTAGCATCTGTTCCATATGCTATTTTTATTATAATTTCACATGGAATAATGTTAAATGGAGATTTGTCTGCACTATATGGAAAAATGTTATTTTTATATATTTTCTCCTGCTTCCATAACTTTTTTTCCTATTTTTTTAACATTTTACCAATTACAATACTCTTTTTTCGAATTAGAAAATATTTTTTTCAAAATCTCCCAACATTATTCAATATTTCTTTTGCTTTTTTCGTTTTCTTCGTCCGAAACAAAATCTTTTGCAATCTGTGCAAATTGATGCTAGAATACCTAATAGAATTTAAGCTTATAAAAAGAAGAAAGAAGAGGAAACCTATATGAATCTATTGAATGAAAACAATGCAGTCCATATCTTTTTAAATAAAATCGGCGATATTGTAATTGCGAATCTGCTCTTCCTTTTGTGCTGTATCCCCATCATCACTATCGGTCCTTCCCTTACTGCACTGTATCATTGCATGCTCCGCTCAGTCAAGGGAAATGACTATGGAACAATCCGCACCTTCTTCCACGCCTTGAAGGAAAACTTTATGCAGTCTTTGATTGTCTGGCTCAGCATGATTGCCGCAGCCTTTATCTTAATCACGAACATTGGATTTTTGTGGACCTCCCCATCCATCACAGGACAACTTCTACTCTGCGCATCATTTGGCGTGACCGTACTACTGCTCATTCTGGTGCTTTACATATTTCCAGTGATTGCAGCATTTTCCAACACTACCGGACAACTTGTCAAAAATGCGTTTGCTTTCGCTTTTATGCACATTCCATCAACCTTAGCGATTGTGACAATCTCAACGCTCCCTATGATTATGACTTATTTAGACTTAAAACTTTTACCACTTTATGCCTGTTGCTGGTTCTTCTTTGGATTTGGTCTAACCGCCTACATCAATTCCTTTTTGTTTTACAGAATGTTCAGACCTTACTTGGACAAAGCGTAGCGCAGCCTTGCAAAACCTGGGCGGGACTGTTTAACTACGTGTCATTATATAGAAAACCGCCCCCCTTGCAGGCGATGCCTGCAAGGGGGCGGTTTTCTCTTTTTTATCTGCGTTCATGCTATTCATTCATCTTTGCAAGTTTTGCGGTCTGATCCGCTGCAATCAGGCTATCAATAATCTCGTCCAAATCTCCGTTCAGAATCGTATCCAGCTTATGCAGTGTGAGCTTGATCCTGTGGTCTGTCACCCGTCCCTGCGGGAAGTTATAAGTACGGATTTTCTCGGAGCGGTCTCCTGTCCCGACCTGACTCTTGCGCGCCTCTGCCTCCGCGTCATGCTGTTTTGCCAGCTCCATCTCATACAGTCTTGCGCGCAGCACCTTCAATGCCTTATCCTTGTTCTTTAACTGAGACTTCTCGTCCTGACAGGAAATCACAATCCCGGTCGGAATATGAGTCAGACGTACCGCAGAGTCTGTCGTGTTGACACACTGTCCGCCGTTACCGGACGCACGGAACACATCAAACTTACAGTCATTCATATCCAGCTCCACATCGACTTCCTCCGCCTCCGGCATGATTGCAACCGTAATGGTGGATGTATGGATTCTTCCGCCGCTCTCCGTCTCCGGAACCCGCTGTACGCGGTGTACACCGCTTTCATATTTCAGTCTGGAATACGCACCCTGCCCGGTAATCATAAAGACACATTCTTTGAATCCGCCGATTCCATTCTCATTCAGGGAAATCATCTCAACTCTCCACCGCCGGCTTTCCGCATAATGTACATACATACGGTAAATCTCTGCCGCAAAAAGGGCAGCCTCATCTCCGCCTGCACCGGCACGAATTTCCACAATAACATTCTTGTCATCATTCGGGTCTTTTGGAAGAAGAAGAATTTTCAGCTCTTTCTCCAGCTCCTCAATCCTGGCTTTGGATTCGTTCATTTCCTCCTTTGCCAGTTCACGCATCTCCTCGTCGGACTCTTCCTCCAGCATCACCAGACTGTCCTCCACATTCTGCCTGCACTGCTTATATTCTTTATATGCCTCTACGATAGGCGCCAAATCACTCTGTTCTTTCATCAATCTGCGAAAACGTTCCGCATCGTTTGCCACGTCCGGCTCCTGAAGCTCTCCCATTACTTCTTCATATCGGATTACCAAATCCTCTAACCTGTCAAACATAACACTCTATCCTTTCTCAACTTATCTCTTCGTATCATACACGCCAAACACGACACGGTCAAGTCCTGCAAGGTCTTTTTTCACCGTCACATCACGAAACCCTGACGCTGTCATCAGCTCCGAAACATCCTTGGCCTGGTCATATCCGATTTCAAATATCAGATATCCGCCTTCTGTCAGATATGCACCGCTGCACTCCACAATTTTACGGTAAAAATACAGCCCGTCCTCTTTGCCGTCCAGCGCGAGTACCGGGTCGTGGTTTTTGACTTCTTCCTGCAGTTTTTCTATAACCGCGGTCCGGATATACGGCGGATTAGACACAATCAAATCATATACGCCGTCCATCTCAGAAAAAAGATTGCTCTCGACAAAATCAGCCTCAATCTGCAATTGCTCTGCATTCTGCCTAGCAACATGCAATGCCTCGCCCGATATATCTGCTCCGATGCCTGATACCGACACCCTCTGTCCAGATGGATGCATACATGTATCTTTTCTTATATAATAAAGTATACTAAGCAGAATACACCCGGAACCAGTACACATATCCAGCACACGGAATTCCGCCTGCGGCACATCCTTCTGCAGCATACTGTATCTCACTGTAGTTTCTAATTTTTCCAGCGCTGTCTCCACCAGAATCTCGGTATCCTGTCTTGGAATCAGCACAGATTCATTCACCTGAAATTCCAGCCCCATGAATTCCTGCACCCCGGTCAGATGCTGTAACGGAATATGTCCCGCCCGCTTTTCAATCATCCGGAGATATGTTTCTTTCTCCTCTTCATCCACCGGTCTGCCGGAATCTGCAAAATACATTGCACGGCTTACTCCGGTGATATATTCCAGCAAATACCACGCATCCAGAGAACTCTCATCAATCCCCGCATACTCCAGCCTTACAATTCCCAACTCATACAATTCTTTTAATGTCATGCTTCCGGTGCCCCGCTCTGCAATGCACAGTCTGGCATGGAATCCGGTATCTCCTCCTCTGTTCCGTACAAAGTCCCAAAATTTTCATTCAGATATTTTTTCCAGTCAAACACTGCTTCAACCGCACGGATTGCAACTTCAATCATGCTGTCATCCGGTTCTTTTGTCGTCATATTCTGCACCCACAGCCCCGGTCTGCTCAGTGCATTCACAACCGGATTCTCACTGTTCCCCGCCAACCGGATAATTTCATAAGAAACACCCGCGATTAACGGCATCAGTGCAATTCGAATCAGGACACGCAGTACCTGACTTTCCGCGGTAATAAAAAAGCAGAAAATGATACTGACAATCATAACAAAGAACAGGAAACTGGTTCCGCACCGTTTATGCTGTTTGGAACTTTTCCGGACATTCTCCACCTTCAGTTCCATTCCATGCTCAATACAGTTAATACACTTATGTTCCGCTCCATGATACATAAAAGTCCGCTGAATATCTTTCATATGGGAGACAAGCGCGATATACCCAAGAAAAATCGCAACACGGATTACGCCTTCAATAATTGTCATCCCCCATCGGGATACCACATATTTCTTTAAAAAATCGCTCAGAAAATAAGGCAGAATCATAAAAATAGCAATTGCAAGCACAATCGAGAGCACTACCGTCAGATTCATGAACATCTGCTCCTTCTTCTCCTGCTTTGCCAGCTCCTCCGCCGTCATCTCTTCTCCCTCATCCTCTCCGTCCTCATAAAATGACGCGGAATAGGTCAGGGTTTTCATCCCCAGCACGAGAGAATCTACAAAACTGAAAATTCCACGGATAAACGGAATCTTCTTCACGCTTTTCCACGGCACGATGCTTTTGTAATCCTCCACACGAACTTCAATCTCTTTATCCGGTTTGCGGACTGCCACAGCATACCGGTCACCATTTTTCATCATGATGCCTTCCAGCACAGCCTGTCCGCCAATATTTGATGACTTCATTTGCCCTCCTAATACGATAACAGGCTGAGATAAAATTACCTCAGCCTGCGTAAGTCATTCTTATTTCATACCATATTTCTTGTTGAACTTGTCAACTCGTCCACGAGCCTGTGCAGCTTTCTGCTGACCTGTGTAGAATGGATGGCATTTGGAACAGATTTCCACGTGGATACTCTCGTTTGTAGAACCTGTCACGAATGTATTTCCACAGTTGCAAGTTACTGTTGCCTGATGGTACTCTGGATGGATTCCTTCTCTCATGATTTTCACCTCTCTATTTAAATATAATTATTTACTCATTAAACAACTCTGTTATTATATCATAACAAATTTTACATTGCAAGTTTTTTAAATAAATTTCTGACGAATTACTTTTTGCACTAACTCTGCATTATTTTTTGTTCTGGAGAACATATTCAGCAGGTTGTCCACCGCCTCGTCCGCCTTTAACCCATTCAGTGCCTTGCGGATAATATACACTGCCTCCTGCTCCTCTCTGGTAAGAAGCAAATCTTCTCTTCGTGTTCCGGATTTCGGAATGTCGATAGCAGGAAACACTCTCTTCTCCTGCAGTTTTCTGTCCAGAACAAGCTCCATGTTACCGGTTCCCTTAAACTCTTCGTATACAACATCATCCATCTTGCTTCCGGTCTCTACAAGTGCAGTTGCCAGAATAGTCAGACTTCCACCCTCACGCATATTTCTTGCAGCTCCAAAGAAACGCTTTGGCATATGCAGTGCTGCCGGGTCCAAACCACCGGACAAAGTTCTTCCTGACGGCGGGACTGTCAGGTTGTATGCTCTTGCCAGACGTGTGATACTGTCCAGCAAAATCATAACATCTTTTCCGTGCTCTACCAGACGTTTCGCACGCTCAATTACCATTTCCGATACGCGCTTGTGATGCTCCGGCAGCTCATCGAACGTAGAGTAGATGACTTCGACATTCGGTCCGGCGATTGCCTCACGGATGTCTGTCACTTCCTCAGGGCGTTCGTCAATCAACAGAATGAGCAGGTGCATATCCGGCTCCGTCTTCTGAACAGAAAGCGCAACTTCTTTCAAAAGGGTTGTCTTACCGGCTTTCGGCGGAGATACAATCATACCACGCTGCCCCTTACCGATTGGGGACAGCAAGTCCATAATCCGCATTGCCGTACTGCTCTTCTCATCCTCTAACTGAAAGCGCTGGTTCGGGAAAATCGGCGTCAGATCTTCAAAATTGTGGCGTTTCATTGCCTCCGCCGGACGCAGTCCGTTGATTGTCGTCACGTAAAGCAATGCGCTGAACTTTTCCCCCTGTGTCTTAATTCTTGTATTTCCCATCAGGATATCCCCTGTTTTCAGGCCAAATCTGCGAATCTGTGACGGAGAAACATACACGTCATTTTCTCCCGGAAGATAGTTCTCACAACGGATAAATCCATATCCGTCCGGCAGCACTTCCAGAATACCGTTTGCCGTATTTCCACTGTCAAGCTGCTCGATATCCGTCGTCTCTTTTTTCTCTTTCATCTCTTCTTTTACTACTTCTTTTGCCTCGGTGCGTGCTTCTTCCTGCCTTTCCTTCTCATCCTGTGCAAGCATTGCATCGATGAGATCACTCTTTTTCATGGTAGATACACCTTTCATTTTCCTTGCCTTCGCAAGATCCTTCAATGTTGCCAGCGGCAAAGATTCATACTTTTCTCTTGTCATAGAACAGTTTTCCTTTCTCTCCGATAAATTCAAATTCCATCAATATCCAATTACTTTTCACCCATATAAACTGAATCTGCTTTTGTATGCTTTTGGGAACTTTGGTCTGAAACGACACAAATGAATTAAATTTAGACTTAGTATACATCATTCCTGCCAAAATGAAAAGTACTTTTTTAAATTTCTTGCGTTGGAACTTTAAGAGTGATATGATATTTTTCAGGAAAAATGTAACTATATCAAAACGCAGACCACAGCCCCGCCTGCTTTGCAGGCTATTCGCTGCTACGCAGTTTCTGTCTGAGGTTTCATGGGCGTTCCGCCCATTCCAAAATGCCAATGCAGCCTTATGCAAGTAAACTTGCACCGGTCTGCCTTTGCATTTTTCTGCTGTTCTGAATTGTTACGGAAAAATAATAAAGAAGAGGTACCAGATTATGACAAATAGTGAAAAAGCATTACAGATGCACGAAGAATGGAATGGTAAGATTGAAACGGTTGCAAAATCCCATGTGAACTCAAGGGAAGACCTTGCCATTGCCTATACTCCGGGAGTCGCAGAACCTTGTAAGGTAATCGCAGAAAATCCCGAAGCCGCTTACAAATATACAATCAAAGCCAACACCATCGCTGTCGTATCTGACGGAAGTGCTGTACTCGGACTTGGCAATATCGGCGCCAAAGCCGCGATGCCCGTTATGGAAGGCAAAGCTGTCTTATTCAAGGAATTCGGCGGCGTCAATGCAGTTCCGATTTGTCTGGACACTCAGGATACAGAAGAGATTATTAAAACAGTAGTAAATATCGCACCTGCTTTTGGCGGAATCAATCTGGAGGATATCTCCGCCCCGCGTTGTTTTGAGATTGAAGAACGTCTGAAAAAGATGCTGGATATTCCGGTATTCCACGATGACCAGCACGGTACCGCAATTGTGGTGCTTGCAGGAATTATCAATGCGTTAAAAGTAACCGGGAAGAAAAAAGAAACGTGCCGTATCGTTGTAAACGGTGCTGGTTCTGCCGGTGTTGCCATCACGAAACTGCTGCTCACCTACGGATTCCCGGACATTACCATGTGCGATATCAACGGGATCATCAGCAAAGCATCTCCGAACCTGAACTGGATGCAGGAAAAGATGACGGAGCTCACCAATCTGGAAGGCAAAACAGGTACGCTTGCCGATGCGCTCAAGAGTGCGGATATCTTTGTCGGCGTATCTGCCCCGAATATCGTCACGAAAGAAATGGTTTCCTCCATGAATAAAGATGCCATTCTTTTCGCTATGGCGAACCCGGTGCCGGAGATTATGCCCGACCTTGCCAAGGAAGCCGGGGCAAAGGTAGTTGGAACCGGACGTTCTGACTTCCCGAATCAGGTAAATAATGTGGTCGCATTTCCGGGTATCTTCAAGGGCGCGCTGGAGGGACGTGCGGCTCAGATTACAGAAGAGATGAAACTTGCTACCGCAAAAGCAATCGCCGGACTGGTACCTGACGAAGAATTGAACGAAAACAACATTCTGCCGGAGGCATTTGATCCACGTGTCGCCGATGTTGTCAGCAGAGCAGTGAAGGAACTGATTTAATATGGAGCGATGGGGCGAAAAGCGATATCATTCCATGGATTATGATTTAAAACAAACCTATGGAGAAAAGGTATACAAAATTACACTCAACGGCGGAATGACCTGTCCTAACCGGGACGGCACCATCGGAACCGGCGGCTGCATCTTCTGCAGCGCCGCAGGTTCCGGCGATTTTGCCGGGGCTGCCGCCCTTTCCATCACGGAACAATTGATTCAAGGGAAAGAGCTATTAAAGAAAAAGCGTCCGGTTCATGCCTTTATTGCATATTTTCAGGCATTTACAAATACTTATGCGTCAGCCGCTTATCTGGAACAGATCTACACCGAGGCAATTCAGGACTCGGAAGTCCGGATTCTTTCGATTGCTACCCGACCGGATTGTCTGGATAGTGATGTACTGGATTTGCTGGAAAGGATGAACCACATTAAGCCTGTATGGGTAGAGCTCGGACTACAGACCATCCATCCCCGGACCGCAGCCTATATCCGCCGCGGATACGGGCTGGATGTATATGAACGTGCGGTCCGCGAACTGCGGAAACGTAATATTACAGTAATCACCCACACTATTCTCGGCCTGCCCGGTGAATCGGAAGAAATGATGCTGCAGACAATTGAGTACCTGAATCACATGGATATCCAAGGTATCAAACTCCAACTGCTCCACATTCTGACAGGAACCAAGCTTGCTGCAGATTATGCCGCCCAACCGTTCTGGAGTCCTTCTATGGAAGAATACATCCGCCTTCTCGGAACATGTATTTCCGTATTAAGACCGGACATTACGATTCACCGGCTGACCGGGGACGGGCCAAAAGAACTTCTGATTGCCCCGCTTTGGACCAGTCAGAAACGAACCGTGCTGAACAGACTGCACAGCTATCTGAAGGCAGAAGACATCTGGCAGGGAAAGGAGTATCATGACTGAATCATTCACACTATACAAACTGATTATACTTTATATGCTGGAAAAAGTCGATTTTCCACTGACTACTTCCCAGATATCCGAATTTATTCTGGATAAAGGATACACCAATTATTTTAAACTACAGAGTTCCCTCTCTGAGATGATTGACTCGCAATTGATTGTGTCAGAAAACACGCACAACCGTACGCTTTATCATCTGACAGAGAATGGCGCCGATACGATTCATTTTTTCAGTAATAAAATTTCTCCTGCTATCCAGCATGATATCGATGAATTTTTGAAAGAAAAGCAATATGATTTAAAAGAGGAGGCAGCCGTCAAGGCAGACTATTATCTGAATACCAACCATGAATATGAAGTAAGATGTCAGATTATGGAAAATGGTTTCAGCCTTATTGACCTGAAACTGACTGTTCCGACAGAAAAAGAGGCGGAAACCATCGCCAACAACTGGACTACGCAAAGTCAGGAGCTGTATGCCCTACTGCTCTCGAAGCTTTTGTAGCCATTCTTTCGTCTGTTTTTCATTGCCTAAATCGCCGGGTTCATAGAACCTGGCGTTTTTGATTTCATCCGGCAGGTACTGCTGATGCGCATAATGATTTGGATAATCATGGGCATACTGATATCCGACACCATGCCCCAGCTTCTGCGCCCCCTTATAATGTGCATCCTGCAAATGCGCCGGAACGGTAGTCTTAACGGTTCTTACGCTCTCGTTTGCCGCCATAATCGCATTCACGGCAGAATTACTCTTCGGCGCCGATGCCACATACAGCACCGCCTGTGAAAGAATAATCTGTGACTCCGGCATCCCGATACGTTCCACTGCCTGTGCGGCGGACACCGCAACCGTCAGTGCCATCGGGTCGGCATTTCCGACATCTTCTGCCGCACATATCATAATTCTGCGTGCAATGAACTTTACGTCCTCTCCGGCATATAACATTTTTGCCAGATAATAGACTGCAGCATCCGGATCCGAACCGCGCATGCTCTTGATGAACGCCGAAATGGTATCGTAATGGTTGTCTCCTGTTTTATCATAGCGGACGACACGTTTCTGGATACACTCAGAAGCAACCTCCAATGTAATGTGGATGATTCCATCCGCGCTCCGCTCCGTTGTCAGAATCCCCAGTTCAATTGCATTGAGTGCACTCCTCGCATCTCCGCCTGCGATATCGGCAAGAAAGTCCAGTGCATCCTCATCAATGGCAGCCTTATAACTTCCCATTCCTTTTTCTTTGTCATACACGGCACGCTGGAGCAATTGTCTGATATCCTCTTTTGCCAGAGATTTCAGCTCGAATACACTGGAACGTGAAAGCAGAGCCCCGTTGACCTCGAAATATGGGTTTTCCGTTGTCGCTCCAATCAGCGTAATTGTTCCATCCTCCACATAGGGCAGCAGATAATCCTGCTGCCCCTTGTTGAAACGGTGAATCTCATCAATGAACAGAATCGTCTTTCTCTGATACATTCCAAGCAGCTCTTTTGCCTCTTTTACGACTTCTTCCATATCTTTCTTGCCGGCCACCGTTGCATTGATTTGTTTGAATTCCGCACTTGTCGTGTTGGCAATCACTTTTGCGAGTGTCGTTTTCCCTGTTCCCGGAGGCCCGTAAAATATAATAGATCCGAGCTTGTCCGCTTTGATTGCCCGATACAAAAGCTTGTCCTTTCCAATGATATGCTGCTGCCCTACCACTTCATCCAGTTTCGTCGGGCGCATCCTTGATGCAAGAGGCGATTCCTTCTCCTGCTGCGTTTCTCTCATATAATCAAATAAATCCATAATTTTCTCCCATCAATTTAATCCGGCAAGTTCACGGATTACCGCTCCGGCAATCATAAGCCCGGCAACCGGAGGCACGAAGGAAATACTTCCTGGCAGCGCCCGTCTGACGCCTTTATCCTCCCCGGTTTCCCTGCCTTGTGTATCGACTGGTTTTTCTCTGGAATAGAGCACTTTCAGATGATAGATTCCCCTTGCCTTCAATTCCTTCCGCATCACCTTGCACAGAGGACACACGCTTGTTTTTGACAAATCCGTAATCTCAAACAGCTCCGGATGAAGTTTATTCCCGGTTCCCATACTGCTAATCAGCGGAATGTCCAGTTTCTGTGCGAGCTCGGTAATCGCAAGCTTTGCGGTCACCGTATCAATCGCATCAATGATATAATCCGGCTTTTCCTGTTCAAATAATAAATCCAGATTGTCCGGCAGTACGAACATCTCATATGTCTCCACCCGGATGTCCGGACAGATGTCTGCAATCTTCTCTTTCATAATTTTCGTCTTATACAGCCCCACCGTGCTGTGCAGCGCAATCGACTGGCGATTGATATTCGTCACCGACACCGTGTCATTGTCTATCAGAATCAGCTTTCCCACCCCACTGCGGGCAAGTGCTTCGGTACAATGGGAGCCAACTCCGCCTACACCAAACACCATCACAGATGCATGGTGCAGGCGCTCCTGTGCTTCCGGCCCGATTAATAACTCCGTTCTTGAAAATTCATTTGGCATCTCTTATTCTCTCCGTAACGTTAATTTAAAATCAATTCATCGACTGTCACAAACTCAAACCCTTCCGCCTGTAAAATATCCACAATCCGCAGTGCCGCTTTCACCGAGCTTTGATAACAGTCATGCAACAAAATAATATCATTTTCCTGTACTTCCGTCACCACTTTATTTACAATTTCATCAACATTCTCCGTTGTCCAGTCCAACGGATCCACCGTCCACATCACAGGCATGATATGTATATTCTGCTCCAATGTCCGCTGCCACGCCCCAAACGGAGGGCGCATATATTCCGGCGGCTCTCCTGTAATTCCTTCAATCAGATCATTGGTCATCTTAATTTCCTGATAAGCATCTGCATCACTCACCCGCGTAATTTCCACATGATGATACGTATGGTTGCCAACTAAGTGTCCTTCCTCATATTCCCGCTTTACTATCTGCGCATTCTCTCCCTGTTCGATATTTTTTCCAATAAGGAAAAAGGTGGCGTGGACTCCGCGTTCCTTCAGCCCGTCAAGAAGTCCCGGCGTGCAGGATGCCGACGGTCCGTCGTCAAATGTCAGTGCGATTTTTGGTTTCTCGGACACCTCTTTCCCGTTATCCGCCTGACTTGTTCCCTGATTGGCATCCTGATAATTTGCTTCATATTGGCTGGCTGTTTCGACTTCTGCCTCATTGTGGCCTATGGCAAAAGCATTCCAGAATATGCCGGAAAGCAACAGGACATAGACAACTCCGAGTCCCTGCATCCACTGTTTTATTCTACTCATCCCATTGCCTTTTCCGGTATTTCACCGTATTTTACATTCCTTTAAAATATATGCATTGTATATCGTTTTTATTGATGTTATAATAAATGTTATGCGAAATTTAGGAGGTTTTATTTCAATGAGTCATACACAGGCGAAAGAAAACAAAATGGGGACCATGCCTGTTCCGAAACTGCTTGTTTCGATGTCCCTGCCGATGATCATTTCCATGTTGGTACAGGCACTTTATAACATTGTAGACAGTATCTTTGTCGCACAGATTAACGAAGAGGCGCTGACTGCCGTCTCTCTTGTATTTCCGGTCCAGAATCTGATGATTGCCATCGCAGCCGGAACCGGGGTGGGAATCAACGCCCTGCTCTCCCGCAATCTCGGAGAGAAACGGTTTGAGGAGGCGAATCTTGCCGCAAGAAACGGGATCTTCCTCGGCATTATGAGTTGTATCGTTATGGCGCTGATCGGGCTGTTTGGCTCCCATGCATTTATGGCATCCCAAACAGGAAACGAAACCATTGTCAATTATGGTACACAATATATGGCCATTATCACTGTGATTTCTGTCGGCATCTTTATGCAGGTTACTCTGGAACGTCTCCTGCAGGCTACCGGAAAAACCATTTACACTATGATTACACAGGGAACCGGAGCGATTATCAATATTATTATGGATCCGATTCTGATTTTCGGTCTGTTCGGATTTCCTCGGCTGGAAGTTGCCGGAGCTGCAATCGCAACTGTATTCGGCCAGATTGTTGCCGTCATCCTTTCTCTGTATTTTAACATTACTAAAAACAAAGAAATTAACCTGAATATGAAAGGATTCCGCCCGGATAAACGGGTAATCGGTATCATTTACCAGGTGGGCGTTCCTTCTATTATTATGCAGTCAATCGGTTCTGTCATGGTATTCGGCATGAATAAGATTCTGCTGTTGTTCTCTTCGACCGCGGCGGCTGTATTCGGCGTGTACTTTAAATTGCAGAGTTTTATCTTTATGCCGATTTTCGGTCTGAACAACGGGCTGATTCCAATCGTTGCATACAACTACGGCGCAAAAAACAAGCACCGGATTCTGTCTTCTATCAAGTTAAGTATTGGCGTTGCAATCTCTATCATGCTGCTCGGACTGGCAATCTTCCAGGCTTGCCCGACGCAGTTGCTCAAGCTGTTCGGTGCTTCTGAGCACATGCTGGAAATCGGCGTCCCTGCACTTCGCATCATCAGTCTCAGCTTTGTTTTTGCCGGATACTGCATTATCCTGAGTTCTGTATTTCAGGCGCTCGGAAACGCAGTATACAGCCTGATTGTATCGGTCGCACGTCAGTTATTCGTCATCCTGCCGGTTGCGTACATATTTTCCAGAGTGTTCGGGCTCCATATGATTTGGTGGGCAATTCCGATTGCAGAGATTGTATCTGTACTTCTCTCTTCCCTGCTGTTTAGGCGGATTTGCAGATTGAAGATTCATACGCTGGATAGTTCAGAATGATACATCTGTCTCTATTTCTTAAAATGACTGACCGTTCACATTTACAGCAGTACCGGAAATTTTTTCCGGTACTCGGACGGGCTCATATTCATTTTACTTTTAAATGCTTTTGAAAAATACAGATTATTCTCAAATCCGACGGAATACGCAATTGATGCAATTGAAAGTTCCGTGTCCCGCAGCAAATGTCTTGCCCGTTTAATCCGGAATTCCATCAAATATTCTTTCGGTGACTGTTTCTGGTATGTCTGAAATGAACGAAACAGATGACTCCGGCTGATGCCTACATAAGATGCAACATCTTCTATTGTAATCGGATAAGAATAATTTGTGGAAATGTAGTCTTTCGCTTTCTCCACATACACCATCTGGCTGTTCTTTGTGCTCTCCTCATGCTCGGCATAGTGCATAAAAGTAGAAAATAATGTGTATAGCGCACCTGTCATTGCAACCGCCGATTCATAATCACTTCCCTTGACTCCGTAAATAATGCCGAGCTGTTTCTGTATCACCTTTCTCGGAAGATGCCCGTTCTTAATCCATGGCTGTTCCTTCCTGAAACCCATTGCGCGGACAAGTGAATCCGCATCATCTCCGGCAAACCCAACCCAAGCATATTCCCATGGGTTTTCTTTATCCGCATAATATTTTACCTCGGTATTCGGATACAAAATAAAGGTGTCCCCCGCTGACAATTGACAGATGTTTCCGTTCACCTCATACCAGCCTGTTCCCGATATCACATGGTGGATACAGTAATGGTTCCGTACCCCCGGTCCCCACTGATATCCCGGCCCGCATTTCTGATGTCCCACATTGTAAACCGACAGTGAATTCAACAGGTTTTCCCTCGCCTTGAATGAATACTTATATGTGCGCGCCATCTTTTTCCCCTTTCCGCTATAATCTGAGTTTCCTACATTTCCTATTATAGTACGCAATTTCTCTTTTGCAACATATTTACATACGCTTGCACGGATTTTGTATGTACATTTTTTACAGGCTGCTTTATAATAAAATTATACGGCGGACTTGCGCTATCCGCCGAACTGTTTACAGGAACAGCTCAAAGAACGGAAAGGAAGGATTTCTACATGATGAAAGAAAAATTGTTTGACAAATTTGCTGAACTATTTGGCAATACAGAAGACGTCCGTTTCTACTTCTCACCGGGACGTGTGAATCTGATTGGGGAGCATACTGATTATAACGGAGGGCATGTATTTCCATGCGCACTGACAATCGGTACATACGGCGTTGCCAGAAAGAGAACGGACAACAAAATTCATTTTTATTCGATGAACCTCGACAATTTTGGAGTCATCGAAGTGTCCCTAGATGATCTGTCTTATCAGAAAAGATACAACTGGGCAAACTATCCGCTCGGCGTTATCTGGGCATTCACAGAGAAAGGATACAAACTTGACTCCGGTTTTGACATGGTAATCCGGGGCAACATTCCAAACGGTTCGGGACTCTCCTCTTCCGCATCTCTGGAAGTGTTGACCGGAGTGATTTTAACAGACCTCTTCGGAATTGATAGTCTGACAATGACCGATTTGGCACTCATCGGACAGTATTCTGAGAATAATTTTAACGGATGTAACTGCGGTATCATGGATCAGTTTGCGGTTGCAAATGGAAAAGCAGATAATGCGATTTTCCTTGACACAAGCACGCTGAATTTTGAATATGCTCCGGTTAAGTTAAAAGATGCAAAGATTATTATTACAAACAGTAAGGTAAAACACAGTCTGGTCGATTCCGCTTACAATACCCGCCGTCAGGAATGTGCGGATGCACTTGCCGCGCTTCAGACAGTGGTTGATATCCAGTCTCTTGGCGACTTAGATATGGAAACATTTGAACGGCACAAGGCTGTGATTGGGGATGCCGTAAAAGAAAAACGTGCAAAACATGCCGTTGCGGAGAACCAGCGTACCATTGAGGCAGTCGCTGCTTTGAGGACCGACGACATCACACGGTTTGGCGAACTGATGAATCAGTCCCATATATCCCTTCGTGATGATTACGAAGTTTCCTGCGAGGAAATTGATATTCTTGTTGACCTTGCATGGAACACACCGGGCGTAATCGGCTCCCGTATCACCGGAGGCGGATTCGGCGGATGTACAGTCAGCATTGTAAAAAATGATGCCATCGACACATTTATCGACACCATTGGAAAGGCATACAAAGAAAAAGTCGGCCATGAAGCAGAGTTTTATACCGTAGAAATCGGAGATGGAGCAAGGAGGCTTGCATAATGCGTTTATATAAAAATATAAAAAAACTGGTACAATATGGAATCAACTCCGGAATCACTCCGGACTGTGAGCGTATCTACACAACCAATCTTCTTCTGGAATTGTTCCACGAAGACAGTTACGAGGATGTAGACTGCGATTTGAACAGTATCGTACTGGAGGATGTCTTGAAAGAGCTTTTGGATGAAGCTGTTTCACGCGGAATTACCGAGGACAGCATTACGTGCCGCGATTTATTTGACACAAAGATGATGAACTGTCTGCTGCCGCGTCCTGCACAGGTGCAAAAAACATTCTGGGAAAAATATGCGTTTTCTCCGGAAGCGGCAACCGCTTACTACTACAAATTCAGTCAGGACAGCGATTACATCCGTCGCTACAGAATTAAAAAGGATATGAAGTGGACCGTAGATACGAAGTACGGCACGCTTGATATCACGGTAAATCTGTCCAAACCGGAAAAAGATCCGAAGGCCATCGCAGCCGCACGCAACGCTAAAGTTTCCGCTTATCCGAAATGCCAGCTTTGTATGGAAAACGAAGGTTACGCCGGACGCGCGAATCATCCGGCGCGCGAAAACCACCGAATCATTCCGATTACCATCAATGATTCCGCATGGGGATTCCAGTATTCTCCTTATGTATATTATAATGAGCACTGCATCGTATTCAACGGGGAACATACACCGATGAAGATTGACCGCAATGCATTTATCAAGCTGTTTGACTTTGTAAAGCAATTTCCGCATTACTTCCTCGGTTCCAACGCCGACTTGCCGATTGTCGGAGGCTCTATTCTCAGCCACGACCATTTTCAGGGCGGACATTACACATTCGCCATGGCAAAGGCTCCGATTACCGAGAACTTCACAGTAAAGGGCTTTGAAGATGTCACCGCCGGAATCGTAAAATGGCCACTTTCCGTCATCCGTCTGCAGTGTGCAGATGAAACACGCATCATCGACCTTGCCGACCATATTCTGAAAACATGGCGGGGGTATACGGACGAAGCCGCATACATTTTTGCCGAGACGGACGGACAGCCGCACAATACGATTACACCAATCGCAAGAAAACGCGGGGATTTGTACGAGCTGGATTTGACCTTGAGAAATAATATCACAACCGAAGAGCATCCACTTGGCGTATACCATCCCCATGCGAACCTTCACCATATCAAAAAGGAAAATATCGGTCTGATTGAGGTCATGGGACTTGCAGTTCTGCCTGCACGATTGAAAGGTGAACTCGAACTGCTCAAAGAATATATCCTGGACGGAAAAGATATTCGCTCCAACGAAACAATTCAGAAACACGCAGACTGGGTAGAAGAATTCCTGCCAGAGTATACTGATGTCAATGCAGAAAACATCGAACATATCCTACAGCAGGAAGTCGGAAAAGTCTTCTGCCAGGTATTGGAAGATGCTGGAGTATATAAATATACCGACGAAGGTCTGGCAGCATTCCACAGATTTATCTCCGTCTTATAACAAAAAATTATAAAGAAATTATAAATGGGACAGTCCCCTGTCAGAAGGGACTGTCCCATTTGCATCATTTTTTCTTTTTCACACTGTATCCAAATGTACCGAGTTTCTTTCCCAAGCCAAGATATTCCCCATGAGAATATGCCAGTAATCCGGTCTGATTCAATTCAAACTTGTTCTTCTCATTCATATATGCCTCATCAGCATGCACTGCCGTCACTTCGGCAAGGAACATATGATGGCTTCCCAGTTCTTTTTCTTCAGCCACTTTGCACTCAATATTTACCGGGCATTCTTCAATGAGCGGCGCATACCGCAGTGTAGATGCCTGTTCCTGATGCAGATGCATTTCTTTCCATTTATCCACGTTCCGTCCGGAACGCACTCCGCAGTAATCCGTTGCGCGCGCCAGCTTTTCTGTCGTAAGATTGATGACAAATTCCCCTGTTTCCTGAATCATATGGTACGAATACCGCTCCGGTCTCACCGATATATATACCATTGCCGGATTCGTACAGATTGTCCCTGTCCAGGCAATAGTCAGAATATTCGCGTGCCCTTCCCTGTCCGCCACACTTACCATAACCGCCGGGAGCGGATACAGCATATTGCCCGGCTTCCATATTTGTTTACTCATCGCATCACTTCTCTCCTTTTACTGCTGCAGTGCTTCAACCATCGCAGGAACTAACTGTTTCTTTCTGGAAACAACACCTTTTAAATGTATCTCTTCCGGTTCACTGTTCAAATCAAATGCACTGAGCGCCTTTTCTCTTGCCTCCGATCCGACACAAAGCAGCTCGGAGGATTCTGTAATAATATTCGTCAGCATAAAGAAAATCATATCCAGACGATGATTTCTGCGAATCCGATCCATATGCGGCAGTACCCTTGCTTTGATTTCTCTCAGCTCATCCGCACTCATGGAGTTCACCTGCCCCACGCCGAATAACGTATCATTGACTGAGAACTGCTTAAAGTCAAGGAAACAGATTTCCTCTGCGGTCTTGCCCTGCAAATTACTTCCCGCCTTAAACATCGCCTGTGCCAGACTTTCAATATCAATCGTCGCAATTTCTGCCAGCTCTCTTGCTGTTGTTTCATCCAGCGGAGTACAGGTTGGAGAGCGGAACATCAATGTATCAGAAATAATTGCAGAACAAAGCAGTCCCGCCGTTATCGGCTCAACTTTAATTCCATTTTCCCGGTACATCTGGCAGATAATCGTTGCTGTACACCCAACCGGCTGATTCCGGAAAAAAACCGGACCTATTGTCTGAATACTGCTCAGCCTGTGGTGGTCAATAATCTCAAGCACGTCCGCCTGCTCAACTCCATCCACCGCCTGGCTTTCCTCGTTATGATCCACCAAAATCACCTGTTTTTTCCGGCAGTTCAGCAATCTTCTTCGGGAAATGAATCCCTGAAAATTACCGCGGTTATCCAACACAGGAAAATCACGGAATTTCTTTCTTGCCATGACTTCTCTGACATCATCAACATAATCCTTTGGTCTGAATGTAACCAGATTATCCTTCGTCATAAAATGCCGTACCGGAATACTCTGATTAATCAATCTTGCCACCGTGAATGTATCATGCGGGGAAATAATCAATACGATTTCTTTTGCCTTCGCCTGTTTCAGAATCTTATCCGGAATCTTTGCATCCCCGCAGACGACCATACACCCAACATCCAGGTCAATTGCAAGCTGCTGCGCCTCTGTACGGTCACCGAGAATCACCAGATCGTCCTCCTCGATAAACTCAGACATCAGCGGACGGCTGGATGCAACTATCGCAACCTTCCCATTTAATACATAACTGTGCTCATTTCCCGTAATAATCGTTCCGTCAATGGTTGATGCAATATTGCGGTACTGCGTTCTGGATCTAGACAGAATACCGCTGTCATAGACATCCATATAAGAACGCGCAATATCTCCGACGGTAATCAGCCCCTCCAGCTTATCCCCCCGGGTAACCGGAAGCGCCTTGATATTCAGATTCTTCATCTGCGCCCATGCCGTCTTAATGGATTCAGATGCTTTCAGCCCATTTGCCTTGCGAAGTTCTACGTCCTTCACCTGAATGCGCAAATCCGAAAGAAGCGGCGGCACTTTTACGCCGAAATGCTCCAATACATATTGGGTTTCTTCATTTAATTGTCCCGCCCTTCTCGGCACATGCATCTGCCCTGTTATTTTTGTTTTCAGCTCTGCATATGCAATTGCAGAACAGATGGAATCCGTATCTGGATTTTTATGACCAACCACGTAGACTTTATTTTCATTAACTCCCTGTGACATATGTCTCCTCCAAAAATTATTTAACCTGTGTTCATCATAACATGATTTTTCTCCTGTAACAACATCTTCATGGAATTCCTTCTCATGGAATTCCAGCTATTTCTTGTATTTCTCAAAGAAGATATGGTATACTTGTCTTATTCAAATATAAAAATGAGTTGAGGTGCTACTATGAGCGAAGAATTAAAAACACTAGAAGGACAGCCGGAAGAAACGATGGCAGACTACGAAGGACATTTTGACGATGCGAACCCATGGAATCGTGTTACAGAATATATGAACGCTAAAACCGTTCTCCCTGTAAAGGTGGATGGTGTTGTTAACGGCGGTGTAATTGCAATGGTTGAGGGACTCCGCGGATTCATTCCCGCCTCCAGACTCTCCCTTTCTTACATTGAGGACCTGGAGACTTATCTTCTGAAAGATATCGAAGTTCAGGTCATTGATGTAGATGAGGCAAATAACCGTCTGGTACTCTCTGCCCGTGAGATTCTGAAAGAAAAAGAAAAAAAAGCCCGTGAAGAACAAATTGCCAGCATCAAAGTCGGCTCCGTTATGGAAGGGACTGTTGAAACACTGCAAAATTACGGTGCATTTGTAAAACTGGAAAACGGTTTATCCGGTCTGGTACACGTTTCACAGATTTCACAGAAACGTATCAAAATGCCTTCTGATGTGCTGAATGCAGGGGATGACGTACAGGTTAAGGTAATCGGCATCAAAGATGGGAAAATCAGCCTGAGCATGAAGGTCCTCGAAGAAGCTCCGGAGGAAGTGGAAGAAAAAGTCGAAATCCCAAAAGCCGAAGACATTGGAACAAATCTTGGTGATTTATTTAAGAACCTGAAACTTTAAAATACCGGAAAAACAAAGCGCCTGCGCCACCGATTCACACACGAAACGGTCATGTAAGTGACTGGTTTTTTCCTGAGCCAGTCCCCTCGGGAGTGTCTTATCATAAGGACGGTAATTTCCTAAATGATAAAACAAGCAATCTCCTATATAGACAAAGCCCCCACTGCAAGCAACGAGGCTTCAAATCTGACACGCCCCAAGGGGCGAGATATTTGGTCTGCGCCCCGTTTCGGTCGGGGCTAAACAAGTGCCACAGGCACTCAGCACCCCTCGCGGCAGCAACAAATATCCATGCAGGCATGACTGCTTGGATCGTTGCTCGCGGGAATAAAAAGGGCAGGTATACATGTTATCAGAAGCTGCTTTACTTCCAGGACATGTATGCCTGCCCTTTTTATATTGGATTTATTATGTTCCCCCTACACTATTTGTTTTCTAAGCTTTGCCCACAGTGCCCTCCGCAATATTTGCAGTCGCCGCCGCACTGAATCGATTTACCATTTTTCTTTTCCCGAATCATATGTTTCACAATCGCAATTACAATGCAAAATAAAATTGCTCCAACAACTACTGTTCCCATATTTTTGCCTCCTTTTAAAACAATCTTCGCTTTTATCCTCTATGTATATTAATCTTTTTTCCTTTATATAGTTAGTATACGCTAACCTTCATAAGTTGTCAAGTACCATTTACATCTTTCCTGTATTTTGATATAATAACTTCATCCGAATTTAAACACGAAAATGGGGTGAATAGCATGCATTCAAATGAATCTTCCGAGAACTATCTTGAAACAATCCTGATTCTTAGTCAGTCTCTTCCAGTTGTCCGTTCCGTTGATATTGCAAATGAATTAAATTTCAAAAAGTCCAGTGTCAGCGTCGCAATGAAAAAACTGCGTGAAAGCGGACATATCACAGTCACACCACAGGGATACATCTATCTGACTGAGACAGGGAAAGAACTTGCCGAAAAAATATACGAGAGACACCTTCTGCTCTCATCCTGGCTGAAACAGCTTGGCGTTGATGAGGAAATCGCCGCGGCAGACGCCTGCCGGATGGAACACGTCATTAGCAATGAAAGTTTTGAGGCAATTAAAAGGCACATTACGGACAAGCTGATATAGAAAACGGATAACAAGGGGGACATCCTGTGTACTGTGTGTCCCTCTTGCTTTTTCATTCAATAGGAGGCAGCCCATATGCAATATAATGATGAAAAAAGGAACTGATTTCCTTCATCTAAACAACTATTCACAAGAGGAAGTGCCGGAAGGTCTGAGCCAGTTGGCTAAAAGAGCCGGATATGGAGACATCTGTGATATCATAATTCCTTATTCTGCATAATTCTGGCGGATATGCAATAGGAAGCCACAAACGTCACAATGCAAATTACAATTCCCGCTGTAATCAGGCCAGCTACATTAGAGCTGACAAAATTTATCAGGGTTTTTATTTCGCTAATGTTAAACTTTTTTACCAATTTAACGCCTGCATAAAATAAGAGGAAAAACAATACAAACATCCCCATCATAACTATTTGTCTTTTTTCCGAGCCATATTTTAATTGAACCGGAATCATAAGTTCCTGCATAAAAAGCGCGATTGCCAGAAAAATAACCGATGTCACCAAAAATTCCTGCATGTCGGCCTCACTATGACGAACAATCATATTCAGAAGTTCAATTCCCACATATGCCAACCAGCATACTCCTGTCAAGATAACGCAAAATAGATATTTCTCCCGCACATACTGTTTTCTGCTAACCGGCAGCGTGAAAAGAAATTCTGCTCCATTGTCATATTCATCATACGCAATTGTGCTCACTGTAAATGTCGAAAACATAATCATCAGATACGAAACAACGAAAGCAGAATTATAATTTCCAATAAGAAACATAAGCCCGACAGCTCCTGCTACCAGAAAAAACTGCTTTTGGTTTTTCATTAACTGCAAATCTTTTATCAACAATCCCTTCATTTCTTCTCACCTCGAATCATCATTGTCATTACTTCGTCAATCGTTCCCTTTTCAATCTCTATATCCGGATAATTTTCCTGATAGAACCGCTTGTGTGCAGTCAGACAGTTATATCCGTAATGTTCTTTTTTATGGCAAATCAAATATGTGTTATCCAGCCGCTGATACTGCTCTTCAGTTACTTTCAGCACCCCGTAATTACTGAGCAGGGTATCTGTCTCTTCATGCATAATAATCTGCCCATCGTCAATCAGGTAAAGGTCATCACACAAATTTTCCAAATCACTGGAAATATGCGAGCTAATGAGGATAGAACGGTTTCCACATTCCACATACCCGCGCAGCAAATCGATCATCTCATCCCTCGCAAGCACATCCATCCTCGCTGTTGGTTCATCCATAAAATGGGGCACCTCTCTGATATGCCTTGAAATGTCAATCACAGACTGTGCGCCGATAAAAGTTTTCTTACAATAAGGAATCCATTCCGCATCATAACAGGAATCAATCAGTTCTTTGAACGCATAATAGTTACGGTATTTTTCGGCAGTTCCATG
>DCKD01000018.1:45366-56294 GCA_002320245.1 Lachnospiraceae bacterium UBA1683 | reverse complement strand
AGAAAGACGGGTTATATAAATGAAAAATATACTGGAAATTTTCAAATGGGATGTTCAGAGAATCCGCGGAAATATCATCGCCATGCTTGTTATTTTGGGCATTACTGTTGTCCCATGCCTCTATGCATGGTTCAATATTGCCGCAAGCTGGGACCCATATTCCAACACCGGCGCCCTGAAAGTTGCTGTTGCAAGCGTAGATGAAGGCTATGAAGGAGACTTAATTCCGATTAATCTGAATCTTGGTGACAGTGTGCTTTCCGCCTTGCGGGAGAACACACAGCTCGACTGGGTTTTTACCGGAAAAGAGAAGGCGTTGAAAGGCGTCAGGTCCGGAGAATACTATGCTGCCATTGTCATCCCAAAGGACTTCAGCCAGAAAATGATGAGTATTTTCTCGGACGATATCCGCAACCCAAAGATTATCTATTATTATAATGCAAAAGAAAATGCAATTGCCCCAAAGGTAACGGACAAAGGAGCCAGTGCAATTCAGAAACAGGTCAATCAGGTATTTATTGAAACCATTACGGACACGGTGCTTGTTGCCCTACAGTCTGTGTCAGACGCGGCGGATAAAAACGGAGCCGAAGCAATCATTGCCAACCTCATTTCCAATCTGGAACGGATTTCCTCGGATTTATCGGCTTCCTCGAATACCATTCAGTCTTTCTCAAAGATGACAGGCTCGGCAGGTCAGATGCTTGAATCGACCTCCAAATTTTTGAAAAAATCACAGCAACGCTCCGATGGCAACCTGTCCGATTTGCAGAATACGGAAAGTTCATTTTCCAATATGCAGACAATCATCGGTGATGCCACAGACGGAATCAACACAGCACTCACCGGAAGCCAGAACTTTTATACGCAGATTTCCGGTCTGATTGACGAAGCATTTGACGCCCAGTCCGACAATGCCGGAGCAATTGCAGATGTGCTGAATGGGATGACAGGCAAAATCACTCCTGTCATCAACAACTACCAGGCAATCCGAGATGCACTTGCCGGGCTGAAGGACAGCATCGGAGACTCCCATCCGGAATTGTCGGCAGAACTGGATTCGATTCTCAGACGGCTAGACAGCTCCATCTCTTCCCAGACGGCAATCCGCGACCAACTGAACCGGGCGGCAGATGATATTCGGAATTCCCCGGATCAGATTCGTTCTGCGAAAGCAGAGTTAGACCAGCTCATGCAGGATAATGCCCGACAGTTGGCATCCGTACAGTCGGATTACGAGGAAAATATACAGCAGAACCTGAACAATTTGTTCCATTCTCTGGACAATACAAGTTCCATCATTTCCGGACTGCTCACACAGATGGACGCAGGCGCTGGCGGGATTTACAGTCTTTCCGGCTCTGCCTCATCGGATTTGAGTAAAATCCAGTCCGCACTGGATGACACCTCCAAACTGATAGATACTGCATCCAGACAACTGAACGCCACAACCGGACGCCTGACCGCCGCAAGCAGCACAGGAGATTTTCAGCAATTGCAGCGGATACTTTCCGGGGACAGCGAGACAATCTCCGGTTTTCTTGCCTCACCGGTTTCACTGAGTACAACCGAGTTGTATCCGATTGAAAATTATGGTTCTTCCATGGCGCCATTCTACTCTGTCCTTTCCATATGGGTAGGCGGAATTGTCCTGGTTGCCATACTGAAGGTGACAGTCTGTGCCTCTTCCACCGCCGGACTGGTCCATGTAAAACCGTATCAGATTTATCTTGGGCGCTATCCGATTTTCCTGGTTGTGGGATTGCTGCAGAGTACATTGATTTGTCTTGGCGATTTGTATTATTTGCAGATTCAGTGCAGCCATCCATTCCTGTTTTTATTGGCAGGATGGTTCAGCAGTATCGTCTATGTGAATATCATCTATACACTGACCGTTTCCTTCGGGGATATCGGAAAGGCAATCAGCGTAATCCTGCTTGTTATGCAGGTTGCCGGCAGCGGAGGCACTTTCCCGATTGAAACCGCGCCGGCATTTTTCCAAAAGGTTTATCCTCTGCTGCCGTTCACGCACAGCATGGCTGCTATGCGTGAATGCATCGGTGGTATGTACAAAATGACCTATTGGAGCGAACTTGGAAAACTGGGAATTTTCCTGATTATTTCACTGATATTCGGACTGGTTCTGAGAAACCCGATTATCAGGCTCAACGAAACCTTTACAGAGAAACTGGAAGATACGCATCTGATTTAATTCAAAAACCACCGGCATCCCTGCTGTGGGATACCGGTGGTTTTGCATGTTTTTTACTACTTTTGAAGTAAACATCCAGAAGAATCTTATAAAAAAATGAATTTTACATGTTTTTGCTTGAGTTCTCACTGAAAAAGTTATACTATAAAGAACATTGAAGTCAAATCTCCTGTAGCAAAGCTGACAGAGCATACCATTTGTCATTACGCAGCAGACTGCGGGGTATTTGACTTTCGCGGCAAGCAGAATGGATATGCCTGCATATCCGTCTGGCTTGCTGCCCGTGGGAATAAAGCATAGTTACCGTTCAGCTTTCATCTGAACCGCAACTGCATATCAAAATATGAGGTGACAAGTTATGACACATTCTTCAAAAAATGATGCGAACTGGTTTGATGACGATTTTGAAGTTACCTATGAAGATGATTCATCCGTGCGTACAGATTTCGATTTTTCTACAACAAAACTGCCAAAAGAGAAACCTGCAAAAAAGAAAGCTGCCGGAGGCTCCAGACGCAAGGGGAAAGTGGACCTGAGTATCCCGACCGATATCAGCCGCTCAAATAATGAGTACAACGACTCTTACGGGAATGACTACAACAGCTCTTACGAAAATGACTATGACTGTGTGGACGATGACAGCAGAGACACGCATTCTGACAGCCGCACTTCCCGGAAGCCGCAGCGCCGCAGACGCTACCGCCCGACGCGGCTGGCTGCCCCGCTCCAGAAAGGCGGCAATGCAATCTACAGAGTATCGCAGTCTCTTGTGCGGAATCTGTCTCTGATTCTGATTGCTGCAATCATTGTCTTGCTTACATATAACTTTTACCGCGGAAGCGCCCCTTACGGTGATATTCAAAATGCCGTGTCTACACAGATATACACGCAGATGCTTACTGCTTATTTTGCAGTTGCCGCTGTCCTTATTTTATACGAAGTCATCGCACTTCTCTGGGCGGCTACAAAAGTGCGTGTCCGGGATAAATACGGCAGTTACCGTGAAGATGTCGGACGAGGATTGTATTCTTTCGTCTTCATTTATGTACTCTCCTACCTTGCATTTTTGCTGAACCGGTTTATCCCCGAATCCATTGATATCTTAAAAGGAATCAAAGGCGCTCTCGATGTATTCGGTTCCATGCACAACGCCTTGTTCGGTCTCTGTCTCGCCGGAGTCATCTCCTGTCTGGTGAGAAAATACGGACAATTCTAAATCATAAGCCGGTCAGTCTGGTACACAATACCAGACTGACCGGCTTATGATTTAATCAAAGATAATCAATGCCATAAATACCAAATCCTCTTCTCCGGTATTCTTCAGTGCATGTCCGCAGTTATCCGGAGTGTAGGTAACATCCCCCGCTTTTACCGGACGCTTTGTGCCGTTATCATCGTACTCACCCTTACCGGCAAGGATATAATATGTCTCACTCTCGCTGTGATGTTCGTGATACCCGAGAGAGCATCCGGGCTCAATCGTTACCTGTGCATATAACCCGCACTTTCCGTTGAGTTCCCTTTCTCCAAGAATCCTTTTAATAATTACATGTCCCTCTCCGCCGCACATGTTTTCAATACGTTCTGTTACCATAGCTTTTTCTCCTTTCACCGTCTGTATCGGTACGATAATTGTGAAACTCCTAAATTCACACAACAAATTACAGCATTTTTGCCCGGAGTGCCGCTCCATCCTCCGCACTCAGGTATGCCGGAGCAATATCAAATACCGTCTTGCACCCGCTCTGTCCTTCCTGTGACAGACGGTAAGCGGCTCTTGCATAAGCTGCAATGACACAGGATGTAAATTCCGGATTGGAATCCAGCTTCAGACTGTATTCAATCAGATGGCTGTTCTCATTCTCCCACCCGGTCCTTCCGCTGCGGAGTACAAACCCGCCATGCGGGATTCCACCGTGGTTCTTCTCCAGTTCTTCCTCACTGATAAAATGTACCGTTGTATCATAGTCTGCAAAGTAGTTCGGCATCGTCCTGATTTCTTTCTCCACCTTTGCGGCATCCGCATCGTCTTCCAGTACGACAAAACACTCCCTTGTGTGTTTCTGACGTGTGGTCAGCTCCGGATTCTCACCATTTCTGACAGCCTCAAGTGCAGATTCTACCGGAATTGTATACTGCTTTGCATTCTTCACTCCGTCAATTCTGCGTATTGCATCGGAATGTCCCTGACTTACACCCTTACCCCAGAATGTATAATCCCTGCCGTCCGGCAGGATTGCATTTGCATACATTCTGTTCAATGAAAACATTCCCGGATCCCATCCGACAGAAATAATCCCGACATTGCCGCCTTTTTTTGCCGCCGCATCTACATTTGCAAAATGTTCCGGAATTCTCGCATGGGTGTCAAAGCTGTCCACGACGTTAAACATTTCCGCATATACCGGCGTCTGCTCCGGCAGGTCTGTTGCACTTCCTCCGCATAAAATAAGAACGTCAATCTTATCCTTCCAGTCCGGCGCGTCTGCGATGCCGCATACGGCAGCCCCTTCCGTAAGAATCTTTACTGTAGAAGGATCTCTTCGTGTAAAAACTGCCACCAGTTCCATATCCGGATTCTGTTTCACCGCACATTCCACGCCCCGTCCCAGATTTCCATAACCTAAAACTCCAATTTTAATCATATCTCTGTACCTCATATTCTTTTGTCACAGTGCTCACAGATAACCTGTGTACCCTATGCCAGATTTTCTATATTATTATAATCCCTCCTACTCCGATGTGCAAGAAGTTTTCTTTCACGCAAATTTCCAAAAAAGATTTTTTGAGAACTTTTTTCCGGAAGATATACCCGAGATTTCTAAAAAGCTAAAATATTTTCTTCTTTTTGAATACAAAGATGCAGACAGCAACCACTATCATACTCAGGACAACCACTCCGGGATATCCGTTTTCCAGCTCCGGCATATCTCGGAAATTCATGCCATACCACCCGGTAATCAATGTCAGCGGAAAGAAAATCGTGGAAATCACTGTCAGAAACTGCATATTGCTGTTCTGTTTCTCGTCCACCTGCGCCTGATACGCATCCCGTATCTGCTGTGCATATTCCAGCAAATGTGCAGTCTTGCTCATCAGCCCGTCTGCACGGTCAGATATCGTTCCGAAATATTTCAGATGCTTTTTCATAAAAAAGTGGTTCTCATTTTCATCCAACTCCTTCTGCATTATTATACGCCTGCTGTACAAAAAATTCCTGCGAGTTCAGCGGTGCGCCCCCGGACGGAAGAATCTTATAATTTCCTTCACTGTCCAACTGACGTGCTTTCTGATTGTCGCTTAACATTGTAATAAACATCTCATTCAACTGCAGACGAAGTGCTTCCTCATAAATTGGCGCTGCGACTTCTACACGCCGCAGTGTATTTCTTGTCATAAAATCTGCAGATGCAATGTATATCTTTTGACGCTCCTGCGGCCCAAAGATATATATTCTCGAATGTTCCAGATAACGTCCCACAATACTGATGACACGGATATTGTCTGTCTCACCTTCCACTCCCGGAATCAGGCAGCAAATACCACGGACAATCATATCAATCTTCACACCTGCTTTGGATGCCGCAATCAGTTTCCCGATGATTTTCCTGTCTGTCAGAGAATTGATTTTCACGCCGATGTAAGCCGGCTCTCCGGCATTTGCATGTGCAATTTCTTCATCAATCATTGCCAGGATCTTATTCTGCAGACATTTTGGCGCAACAAGAAGATGCCCGGTATGTTCCACAGTCTCACCCATGGAAAGCGCCTGAAATACCGTGGCAGCCTCAAGACCAATGTCTTCATTCGCAGTCATCAGTGACAGATCCGTATACAAACGCGCCGTTTTCTCATTATAGTTTCCCGTACCAATCTGTGTATAATATTCCACATGGTTATCTGTCTTCTTTGTAATCTGGCAGAGCTTGGAATGTACCTTGTACCCGTCCAGTCCATAAATCACCCTGCATCCGGCATCTTCCAGACGGCGTGACCATTCAATATTATTTTCCTCATCAAATCTCGCCTTCAGCTCGACAAGTACGAGTACTTCTTTTCCATTTTCTGCGGCATCAATCAGTGCCTCCACCACTTTACTCTGTTTCGCCACACGGTAAAGCGTCATCTTAATGGACAATACATCGTCATCATTTGCAGCCTCCCGAAGCATCTGTAGAAATGGTTTCATACTTTCGTATGGATAAGACAGCATTCTGTCCCCTTCTTTAATCTGCTCAAGAATTGAACGGCTTGTATCAAACTGCGGTGATTTTTGCGGAATCCGTTTCTCATAAAACAGCTCCGGGGTCATGCGCAGTCCATCCTGAATCTGGAAAATAAAAGACAAATCCAGCGGAATATAACTGCGGAATACATAATTTGTATCCAAATCCAGATACTCGCACAATGTATTCACGATATCTCCATCCATCCCGCGCGAAAGTTCCAGACGGACCGGCGCCAGTTTTTTTCTCCGTTTGATAATTTCCACCATAAAGTCACGGTAGTCCAAATCCTCATCATACAATGCATCGGCATCAATATCCGCATTTCTCGTCACCCGAATCAATGATTTTGCCTTGATATGATATCCTTTGAACACCCTCGGCATATGGTGCAGAATCAATTCCTCAGAGAGCACATATGTCCCTTTTTCATCCGGCAGTTCAATCAGTCTCGCGACTCCGCCGTTGCTGCATGGGATAATTCCCAGTTTCTCTTTTCCACGTTTTGTTTCCAATACAACAACCGCATAGATTTCCTTATTTTTCAGAAAGGGAAACGGCTGTCTCTTTCCGACAATGGACGGGGAAATAATTGGTGCGATTTCGTCATCAAAATACCGTTCCAGATACTCTTTCTGGCGTTTCTCAAGTTTCCGGATGCTTGCAATGCGTACCCCATATTCCTCCATACTGTCCATAATCTCTTCGTATACGGCATCACGCTTGCGGTTCATTTTGTTAACCTGATGAAGAATTGCCTCAAGCTGCTCCTTCGGCGTCATATTCGTCTTATTATCACGGATGTTCTCATCCAGATACATCTGGTCAATGAGAGAGCCCACGCGCACCATAAAAAACTCATCCAGATTACTTTGGTAGATTGATGCGAATGTCAGCCGTTCACACAGAGGATTCTTTGCATTCTCCGCTTCCTCCAAAACACGTGCATTAAACTTGAGCCAGGAAAGTTCCCTGTTCATAAAAATGTTGTTATTCATCTTCCGTTTTCCTTTCAAATATCCTTTTACACTACTTTCCATATCAGAATCGTATGATGCCATGCGGGAGCACAAAGTGCGGAACAAGCCGTAGCATCAAGGTGGCAAAATACCTTTTGACCCCTACATCATAGTATAAACACAGCAAATTTTCTTGTCATTAACGTAAAATCTATGTAAATTTTTAATAGCTATAAAATCACAATTTTCAGCTAATTTGTATAAATATCATATTTTTTTAAATTTTTCTTACATTTCTTTGATAAATCTGTTAAAATGAATATGTGTAAAAAAGATTCGCTTTACAATTTACAGAAAGGGGCTGATACAACTGTACAGAGAAGGCGATTATATTTCTTATGGTTGTAATGGTGTCTGCAAGGTAGAAGGCATTACCCTGAAAGATGTTCCTGGCAGCCGGGAAAAGCATCAGTACTATATGCTGCGTCCAGTATACCGGCAGAATGGTATTATCTACTGCCCTGTTGACACAAAAAAAGGAGCGTATCGCAGAAGAATCATAACACAGGCCGAAGCCTATCATCTACTGGAGATAGCTCCGAAATTGGAAGATATTGAATCCAGTAACCGGAAAGAATTTGACGAGAAATGTAAAGAAGCCATTTCTTCCGGTCAATGTAATGAGTGGCTGAAAGTAATTAAGACACTTTCACGCGAACAACACCTTAGAAAACAAGCAGGAAAGCGGCTTGCTACGACACATGAACGTATTCTGAAAACAGCCGCTGATAATCTTTGTGGCGAACTTGCCGTTTCTTTAAACAAAGACATCTCACAAATTAAATCCTTACTCAGAGACCTATTAACAACATCTTCCAAATGATTAAAGTACGTGAAAACGTGCACTTTTCCTTCTGTGCCGGTTTCACGTACTTTTTTTATTACTGACCTTCCCATCGGTGGACAAAGGGCTGTCAGCTCTCTCGCATATTTGGAATCTCCGGTGAAGAGCACCTTTCCGTCCTCCTGATACATATCCTGAATCAGCTTCAGGCTCTTTTGCAAGTCCTTCATTGCCTCATTCGAATACTTGTACCTCTTATCAATTTTATCCTGAATTCCCACGCCGACCTCCATAGCAAGCTTTCCTACCCGGTCGATATCACTCGGCACATACATCAGTCCGGCTGTCTGGGTTGCCTGCTGCTCTGTCATGACACCGGAAGAAAACATACCCGCAAGATATTCTGTAATCCGGCTATAAAGCACAGATACTGCTTTTCCCTGTTCCATAACCTTTGAAAATCTCCGTATACCAAAACAAAAGACGGCCCAAAGACTTGTCCAAACTGGTTAACTGACAGGTCTTTCAGCCGCTTTTGATTTTACATATTACTTCCATCTACTTCATTTCCACTCTTTTTTCTTCTCATATATGCCATTGCATTTTCCAGCGTTGTCTCACTGATTGATGCAAGCGCCTCCTCCGTAAAAAAACCCTGATGAGAAGTAATGACTACATTTGGGAAGGACAGCAGCCGGGCCGTAATCGAAGATTCCAGGATTTCATCGGAACGGTCTTCAAATACATTTTTCTTCTCCTCTTCATAAACATCCAGACCCGCTGCAAAAAATTTTCTTGCGCGGATTCCTTCAATCAAATCCTCCGTCTTCACGAGCCCGCCCCGGGATGTATTGACAAGAATCACACCATCCTTCATTTTCTGGATAGTCTCCCGTCTTATCAGATGATACGTTTCGTCCGTCAGGGGACAATGCAGTGAAATCAAATCGCTCTTTGCCAGCAGCTCCTCCATTTCCACATATTCAACAAACTCCAAATCCGGATTGTGATATTTGTCGAAGGCAATCACATGCATTCCAAAGCCATTACAGATTCGCGCCATCGCAGCCCCGATTTTCCCTGTTCCGACAATCCCCGCTGTTTTCTTATAGAAATTAAAACCAAGCATACCGCCCAGACTGAAATCATTTTCCCGCACACGCACATACGCCTTATGAATTCTCCGATTCGCCGAGAGTGCCAGTGCCATTGCATGTTCTGCCACTGCCTCCGGCGAATATCCTGGTACGCGCATCACCCGGATGCCATAATTATTTGCCCGCTCAATATCCACATTGTTAAATCCTGCGCACCGCAGCAAAATCAGCCCCACCTGACATTGATGGAGAATTTCAACTGTTTCCGTTCCGACATCACAATTGACAAATGCACAGACGGCATCGTACCCTTTTGCCAGTTTCGCAGTGTTCGGCGCCAACTCCGGCTTCAGGTAATCAATTTCAATCTCCGGGAACTCCTCCCGGCGTTTCTCAAATGAAGTTTCGTCATAACCCTTTGTATCATAAAATAAAATTTTCATTGTAGCATACGCTCCTTATTCTCCTCGTCTTCTTGATTCCGCTTCTGCCGCATGAGCAAGAGACATCACTACAGCCCCGGAAATTATTCCGATTATAAAACTGATTACATATCCAATCATTTCTGCACCTCCATTTAGCACATTCTATCTATTAGGATATGTCCCATATTCCATTTTTATGAGAAATAAGAATAAAAAAATACCATAACCTTTTACGATTACGGTACTTTTTTATGGTATCGGAAAGTTCTTCGAATTTCCGATACCATAAAAACACACTGCGTGTGATGATGCGCAGCCCGCGGAGATGAGGTTACTGCTTTGCAGTCCGCCCGCGCGCGAAGATTGCGCTTTACGCGCAGTCTTTTTTTACTGATTATCTGATTCTCAGAACTTGCCAGCCTTCGCTGCTTCCTCAACGGAAACATAAAACCCGCATTTTAAGCCATTATTTACTTAAAAGCATACAAGTAATGTACAAATGTGCTGAATCTCGACAGTTCTCAATAGTTCCTTAAAATGCTAATCGTACAAGTATAATCCATCGCGCTTAAGATACCTATTTATAATCACTGCGCACAACTTATTCTTAAGTCCTATACCTATAACGTTTGATTTCATCTTGTTGAATGCTAGACGATTCAGAACTTTACTCAGATCTATGCATCCAGTTTCTCTTTGTATCCTGCAGAATTGTTGAATATCCGCTATGCGCTCTCCTTCACCTTCACACACAACAATCATATCTCTAAACCTTATCGTGCATTTTTGCATTTTATCCTCTTTTCCCACCAATCAAAAATCTCTTGTATTGATTATAATTCATTGATGAAAAAATCGCAATAAAAATGGCTCTCAGCCCGAAGACCGAGAGCACAACAATGTCAATATCAAATTAGAACAGCTGGAATCTGTCCATTGCCATTCCGAACGCTCCGGCATATCCATCTTGACCGTTCCCTGTTTCGTTGTCGAATTGCCAGTCATAATAACTTCTATTTACTATGCTTACTCGGTACTGCGCTTTCTGATATCCGTATTTTTCGACAATATCAGCCGGGGTATTATAATATACCTGTACGGCATCAATTACACACCCTTCGCCCGCATAGCCGTTGGTACTGTCGTTCCAGTTGCATCCAGTTAC
>DCKD01000018.1:0-45213 GCA_002320245.1 Lachnospiraceae bacterium UBA1683 | reverse complement strand
TCCTGCACTTCCATTCATAAACTCGTGATTCGTTTGATAAAATAGGCTTTCGTTGCCGCAGACCCACCGTGAATCTCCACGCTTCGATGCGGACAAGATGTTGCGTACACCTCCCTGTGCAGTTTGATTGTATCATTATTCGGAATAATGCCATACTGCTTACACTTCTGTGCTGCCAGCTTTAAGGCTTCTTCTTCGTTTTTCTTAAACTGTTCTAAGTCTCCCATGCTCTGGCATACTTCAATGGACAAATATTCGTTATTTCCATTTGTCTGTCCGCAATGCCACGCTCTGTTCCAATCATCCTCTGCCTGTAGAATGCCATCAGAACACACATAATAATGTGCGAACCCATTTTCTAAGTCATGTGTCCTCAACCAATTACGATAAAACTGTGTATTGGCATTCCTGCTATCTGCACCATTATGTATAAAAATTCCAATTGGATTCCTTCCTCTTGCTCCTGCAATTCCTCCGCAAATGCTCATGATAGTTACTCCTTCCTGTGCGATGTCGCACAATTAATCTACAAATACCCAATCATCTGCCAGCATATCAGCTTGTGATGCGAGCCATCCCATTTGTACACCCGATGTACCGACAAAAGCTACTGCCATATTACCAATGGCTTCATGCTCACAATTCACAACCACCCCAGATGCAGCCTTATATGAGATTCCGGTAGCAAGCTGAATGTACTGACTCTTTCCGTTCCAGCCTTTACGTTTCACCTTCATTCCACGTTTCATATATTTGATTGCTTCACCAAATGAAAATGTTGCAATTCCACCAAGTACCGGGCAATTCTTTTCGTCTGCAATCTCCCATTCGTCAGATGCCACATTGAGAAGAGTGTACTCAACCCTCTGTGTTTCTCTGATATCAAGTAATTCTCCATTATCACTGTCCTGTGGTCTACATTGAATCATTACCGTTTCCTTGTCCGAATCCCAATACCAATAGCCACCCCAAGATGGCAGTTTTACTTTTTCTCCGTTCTTCATTGCTTTTAATGCCTGTTCAAATTTCATAACCGTTCTTCTCCTTCCTGTGCGACGTCGCACAATTAATCTGCTAATTCATAGGTCTTTTCAAAAATATCTGGCTTGCAAGGATACACTTCGCCATTCACTCCAAGAATAATAAAGTCTCCTTTGTCTGCCTTCATGATTCCTTCAAGTGTCTTGATTTCGCAAGTTCCGTCTGAATGAGTAATAATTGAATTATCTGACACTCTGTCCATGAACCAATCAGGAAGTGAATCATCTATCATATATCTAATTGCTTCAATTACTACCGGTTTCTTTCTATATTTCATCATGTTCCTCCATTTAAAAAGAGGACGATTACTCGCCCTCTGAATCCTACTTCTTGATTTCAATCTCCCAGAAGCCGCCGTCCTTCGTCCAGATCTGGACTCTGTCTCCGTCTCTTTTGACGTGATCCACCTGCGGGCTGCGGCATACCTGTATGTACTCCTGCACGGACAGGATATTACCTCTTGCCCGCACAAGATCATCTATCTCCCAGGTGTACATTATTCATTCTTCCCAATCTGCTTAATAATCTGGTTCACATAAGTACTCAGCCCCGCTACCAGAATGCCCTGCACAATCGCCGTGAATACTGCCATTGCGATGTCCTGCCCGGTGGACAGCGTGCACGTGGCCAGTACCCAGATTGCACACAGCGCAATGCCGATTCCGCCGAGAATCAGCGGAATGTACTTGTCTTTTACCGTCTGTGCCTGTTTGAGCCCCATGCCGATGAAGTACAGCACCACCGCCACTACGATAAGCTCCGGTTTTACATAATTCATAATCTGTTCCATAGTCACTTCTCCTTTAATTCTTAATTGGCAGCTCCTTCACTTCTTCTAACAGGTGCGTTACCATACCATTGCCCCCGAGTGCATGATACGCATTATACATTTCAATGAAATTTTCCAACCCATGCTTTGTGATGTATCCGCGCTTCATCCACTTCTCGTGGTATTCGATAAGCTGCACCCGGAGAAGGAGCATTGTCCCCTTGCTGTTTGCATCCCTATCATGTTTCTGCCTCTTTAGTAACCATACTATGTACCCCATCAGGACTGGTAACACGATTGTATAGGTCTGCATCAAAAAATCTTTCACATTTTCCACTCTTTCCCCGGCATTGCGCCGGTGCGATTTTCTAAAACAAAAAGACCTGTTACGGTCTTGCCCTGATTTCCATATCCCCACCTCGTCAAAACAGTTTGTAATGTGGTTTTTCTTCACCAAACAGCCAATATCTCAGGTAATCATCAAGCACAATACCTACTGCGGACAGAAAAACCCATAGTGCCATGAATGGAAGACATACCTGTCCAAGCACATTAAATGGTAAGTTTGAGTAATCCCAAACGTCCCATCCAAGCCATAAATTAATTACACACCCAGACAGGAATTCAACAGCAGTGATGATAAACGAACCAAATATGCACTGCTCCCACAATGGCATCTTCCACGGTATGACTTCGTTAATTAAACCTATCAGCCAAAAACAGATACCTCCCACCAGAAACATTGTCCAGTGACTATAACCTCTGAAAACTAATTCGCATAGCACGTAAAGCAGACCACCAATACTGCAAAGTATCAGCGGTCTTAACGTCCTCATAAATGTTTCGCCGCAATCATTGCTCTCAGCGGCTCGCTCTGATATTCTTGAGGAATATCCATTCCATAGGTCACGGCTTCAACCTCCTCTTTTGTCTGAAGGGAACGAATATAAATCCGTAGGTCACGAAAATAAGTTATATGCCACGTCACATACTCCATTGCAGCACTTGTAATCATAGCCATGTCTGCATTGGTATAAAATTTGCAGTGCTCACTCTCATCGCTGGTATGCCACGGAATCTGTTCTTCCCCTGCATCTACCCTACCCTGTAGTCCGATAAGACTTGTCTGGTCGTGGTCAGTAAGGCTGAAATGTTCCGTTGCGCCATCAGTGAGCTCAATATCAACACCGGCTTGAATTGCAGCCTGCTGAGCAGTATTCATCTGTGCTACTTTCGCCTCCTGCACTTCTTCCAATGTCGGCACAATAGGTTCTGGCTTCGGCACCGGTTCCGGCTCTATATAAACGGAACCATCATTTGACAAAATAAAACCACCCTCTATTTCTTTGTAGAGCGTGGTAAAATCTGCATATTTACCGTATACACTTCCTGCTCCATTAATAAGGTAGAATCCTGACGTGTTGATATCAACATCTCCAATAATCTGTACAAGGTTTGTACTAAGCATTTTTACCGTTCCTTGAAATTCTGTCTCCGCATCTAGAAATACTATATTCTGCATATTTCTCCTTTCTGCCGGTTACACTACCGGCTAGGAAATATAATAAGAGCCTTTCAGCTCTAGTTTACGGGTTGCAATTTCCTATTTTAAAAATTATAGGTCTTAAACCATAAGCATACACACAGATGGGTAGATTGTAAGATTAGAAGCAAAGCGGTTATCCACCTGACAATATAAATTCTTCTCATACATAGTAAATGTAACTTGCATCTGGTCGCCATATCCGCCATCTAGTGTACAGAATCCGATGTACTTTGTTGCTTTGTTTTTTGACAAGTACTTATTTAAATCAGCTTCCGAAATAACTCCTTGTCTCAACATTGTATTCGCTCCCACTGACAGACCGGCAACTATAGGTACAATTTCATACTTAATGGTTTTGCCAATTAATTCTTTAACTGCCAACGCATCAACGAAGAATCCCTGCTCTGTAACCAAGTTAACTTCATCCAGAGAAACAAGTTTATTTGCATAAATATCATTGATTGCCTTTCTCTCTTCGTTTATCTGCTTCGCCCCGTACACGCTACCATTCTGTTGATATGAAGTCTCATCTTTCAGTGAAATTGTTCCATCCTGATTAATGGTTTCCCTGTACTTTCTTTGCGTATTAGACTCTGCTAATATTTCATCCTTAAAATCCGTAGATAACGGTGTAAATTCCATTTCAATGCCCCCTATACTTTTATTGCCGATTGTTCTCTTCCAAGCGTAATGCTAATTCTTTGCTGCGTCTTTTTCTGCCGTTCGTATCCATCGTGGAAAGCAATGCAAGCACTCTCTATCCTGTTCAAATCGTTATAATCTGGTGTCCTCCCATTGTCGACCCAATATCCACGAACAAAATTCACAAAAGGGAATGTCGCTGTCTTAAGGATATCGAGATTCTGCTCAATTATATTGAAGTCACTTGCATATGGGAAATCCGAGTACAGAGTCTTTTCACCTGCAACTTTATACGGGAAACTCATGTAAAGGCTATTCCCCAAATCTACGAGATACGCAATGTTTTCAATGATTCTATTGTAATCTAAATAGTTCACGAAATCATTAGATGACCAATTTATTTTCGGTTCTTTCCACACGTTCTTTCCTCCTCGTCCTCAGCCCACCACTCAAGAGACCACCATCAAATGTAATTTGTGACTCCTCAACAATTGTTTTTAAACTGCTGTCATATTTGTTTTCCTGTCCAATCGTGTCTCCACAATCAATCGCTGGCTCACCACGATAATCAAGCTCATATTCTATTCCAGATGCATAATAATCACCAAGCCATAAGGCGACCATCTGACAATGCTCCGCATCTGACACGAGCGGATTCTGCCATTCCTTATCCGTTCCCCTATTATTTACAGGCTGTGAATAATAAGCCGTGGAAACGTTGTATTTGTAACCATTAATAACAATCTCGACTTCCGAACCTTTTTCAATTCCAGTGAAAGATATTTCTACATAATAAGCACCAGAAGAAACAATGGATACTGATTGTTCAGGTGCAGACTCTTTAATACTGACTTTATATCCATAGCAAGCATCAGACATATAATAAATTTCATTCGTTCCGCTATATACAACTTTCTCGCTTGCAAGTTCTTCTTCAGTATTTGACTTCGTATACAGATATCTTGCCATCTTAACATTCTTCACCTTATCAAGTTGAGTTCCTATTGGTGTGGTATGTAAATCATCGTATTCTACTTTATAGTTTGTCTCAGCACCAAGTGAAATATAATCAATATGAATTCTGCTATACGGCTCTGCTTCCACAAACTCAATTTCCATCTTGTCATATTCCCTGAAGTCATATTGAATCTCAAACTCTTTAGTAATGCCAGATGAAATCGTGATGGTTTCAATCAAGGTACTATCTACATATGTTCGGATAATAAACTTCTTTGGTAGATTTCCGGAAAAGTTTATTAAAATACCATAAGCCTTGTACTTAGATTCCAGAGTTCTTGTTAAAATTGGATTTTCTAAAAACTTTCCGTCTGCACCACTTACTGCAGAACTAACATATCCAGAATTCCGTACTCCTTTTTTGGGAAGGAACAACATCTGTCCATCAGCTGTCCAGTAGTCTTGCTCATAGGTGGCATATTGATTTTTGTCACTAAGCATATCCACACCAGAAACATTTGAGTAAGAAGTTTCCCCGTTAGATGTCGTGCTATATTCTGGAGAAAAAGCCGTGTGTATACGTATTTTCCCAGCTCTGTCATAATCCATGATGCACCGGCCGGAATTTGCAATAATTTGTAGCGCTTCTTTATGCGGTACGTTTGGAAGAGGGTTGTGCACTACAACTTTTTTCAAGTAAGTATCAATATAATATTCATCATCTTTCAGTCCTGCATCTTCAAATACCAACACTGCTAAATCGTAAAGTGTAATTCCATCATCATAATACTTTCCTTTATAATATTTATCTTCCATAAATTTCAAAATGTCCACCGCTTTAATGGTTGCTTTTGAATCATCTGCGCTCCATTCATGCACGTATAACGAGTGTAGCTGCATCCATTCAACTGTGCCATCATCCAGCTCGTATCCCACCATAACGTTTATTTTCTGACCTCCCTCTAAAAAGTTGATTTCAGAACTTGGGTTGTCAACATTGAATATCTGCTTTTCATTATGAAGAGTGACGCTAAATTCTGATTCTGGTAAATCTTCATCTATAGCAGAAAGGCTCGTGCTACTATTTGCAGATGTTATCCATTCGTTATCATACTCAAGTCCAAGTCCAAATTGAATATAGTCCAACCTAACACGGGTATTCGGCACTCTCATCTCAGTTATTTTTATCTCAATAGAAGATGTATTTGAAAATACAGTATCCGTCCAGAAGAAATCTGTATTGTTCTCAAATTCCGTATGTGTTCCATCAGATGTTACGATTGAGAATTTTACCGGATAATTTCCACTAAACTGGATGGTTAGCCCTTTGATGTCTGATTTTCCGTAACCAAACACAAACTTTATACTAAATGTGCCGGAAAACAAATCTTTAGATGTGATTCCGTCTTTCCAATATTCTCTAGTATCCTCTGGAAGAAAATAAAAATTTCCATCTGCCTTCCAAAAGTCCTGTTCATAGGTAGCATATCTATTGACTGTATGTTGACCAAATACGGATGTCGTTTCAGAAAAATCATTGTATTTCGATACATCCTGCAGCTCTGCTGACTGCTGAGCCTCTTGGTTAATCAATCCAAGCTGCACTTTCATAAATGACTGATTGCGGATAGGCTTTTTCATCGCATCTTTATACGCTTGTGAAGTCTGATACATTATTACCACCCCGAATCAATAATATTAATCTTACAATTGAGATACGCAGTCGGTCTTCCCTGTGAATCTATCTTAAATACATCCGCGGTTCTATCTCCAGGATACATCGTAAGCGTTCGCCACTGGTTATTAACCATATCCCAAAACTGCACGGTCGAAAAGAAATTTCTATCAAATTCCTGCAGCATAGATGACCAAGTAGCCGCATCTAAGTACGGCCACTCCAAGTTATCTGTTTTGTAGTTGTCCCTGCCAATCTTCTGACCGACAACCTTGTTATTTGCATTTCTAGCAGCATTCACAGCCGTAGTGACTACCATGTTCGGATACCGCTTCGGTGCCGGAAATGGCTTTCCATTCACCCTTATAAAGTTGCATGAATTACTCACTTTAAACACCCCCTTTTAGGTAAAACAATATCCAGCATTACTTCGAGCTTTCGAAAGTTGCTTATCAGCTTTCTTACCATCGATATTTACGGAATTATCTTTTCTCAAAAGCTTCTCCTGATAATCGATAATCTGACGCAATAACGCATTCGTCTCTGCGTTCTGACCTTCCATTGCCCTTGCGATGCCACTACTTACAGAACTCACAATTTGGTCGTTGTTCATAACCGCATTTCTTGAGCCCACACGTCCAACTAATTCCGGTCCATTTTCCCGCGCATAAAAATATTCCCCTACTTTTGGAAATCCTCCGTCTGCATAACCATGACCGGAATATGCTTTTGCCAAACTTCCATATGTAGCCACCGCATATCTAATAGATGCAAGCATATTGCTAAGCGGGTCGTAAATATCTTTATCATATGGCGGCATTGCCCATGTTTTAAATGTCGGGTCGATAACCTGCATCAGACCTTTCGATGGTGTACCGTTCTTTGCATTAATATCCCAGTTATTGATTGCTCTCGGATTTCCACCTGATTCTGTCTGCATCTGATATAACAACCTTGTCAAATTTGATTCCGAAAATTGGTTCGTCATCCGCAATGCTTTCTCCGCAAGTTTTCTCCACTGTTCAACGCCAGCTGAAGCTACATAGTCAACTTCCGGTATTGCTTTATCAAACATTTTTTTTATGAATTTCACAGCACTACCAAACACCTTTTTTACTACTCCACCCGCAATCGTAGACCACGGCTCAAGCATGGACGAAATATCCACAAATTTGTTAATGGCAATTTGCAGTATCTTATCTGGATGCGTTGCATAATCCCAAATACTTCCAGCAATATTCTTTGCGCTTTCCCATAATCCTCCGAAGAAATCTCCAATTCCACCCTTGAAATGCGGGAATCCTTTCATAAAATCTTTCGTCTGCCCGGCAGGCATGACCTTCGTTCCTTTGGGAAGCGGCAACATGACATTACGTCCTTCTGGAATAAAAGATTTTCCATTTGGGAACATGACAAGTTCTTTATAAGTGGCGCCCTTCTGGTCATTGACAACTGCGAGCGTATCACTTTTTAATCCGTCAGTACCTCCGGCAAGTTTAATTCCAGACCACGGCTCTAAGACATCACCAAGTCCAAGTGCATTAGTAACCCAATTTATCGCCCCAATAATTCCATTTACGGCTGTTTTTAAAACATCAAGTGCTGAATTTATTTTATCTATTACCCACTCGAATGCATCACCTAATCCATTAATCAATCCCTTTACCACACCAAATATATCCTTAAATACTGGACCGAATGTAGATTTTAAGAAGCTGACAATCGGCGAAAGAACTTTATTCCATAAAAACTTAAATACGCTTATAACCGTTTTAATTACTGGTATTACCGTTGAATTTAATATGCTTACTATGCCATTAAATGCATGAGACAAAACACCGCCAATAACATCAGCAAGTGGCAAAACAATATTTTTCCAGAGAGTTTTTAACACCGATGAAATAATTTCGATAATTGGAGTCAATATGCTACCAATTAATTCTCCAAGCGGAACAAGTACATTTTTCCATAAATTTTGGAATGTTGATATTACATTAGGGAGAACTGTCTCACCCAAATACTTGAGTGCCGGATTTATCATCTTTTGCCATACATCCGTGAATACCGTATTCAAAAAATCGCCAAATGGTTTCATTATGTCAATAAATCCTTGCCACGCATTTTCCAAATCTGGAATAATTGTTTTTGAAACAAATTCAATGGCGGGTTGAAAATTATCCGTTATAGACGATACTGCATCGGAAAAACTTTGTCTGACCTCTTCATTTGTTGCGAACACAGCAGCAAGACCAGTAACCAAGGTAGCCAAGCCAGCACCAATAGCAACTAATCCACCAGTTGATAGTCCTCCAAAAGTAGATGTTAATGCATTTGACATATTGGTTGCAAACGCACTAATTCCAGTTGTCACAGATCCATCACTGGCAACAAGTTTGAACATTTCTCCTATTTTTCCGCCGAAAATCGCAATATATTTTTCTACCCCATTACCTATAAAATCGGATAATCCTTTTGCAAGTCCATCCGTCAACAAACCACCAAACACACTAACTATTTTCATAGCCCCAATCGCGAGCCCTACCTTAGCCAATGTTCCCCATTCAAGATTACCAAGCACATCGCCGACTGCTTTTGCTACATCGCCCCAATCCACTGTTTTAATAGTTTCTTTCAGCGTGGTTAAAATTCCGTTTACAAGACCGTTGATTCCTCCGGCAATCGTCTTTCCATCAAACTCCATAAAAAATCCATTTATGGAATTTCCAATTGCTACTCCTACTTCATCCCAGTTAAGATTCGTAACGAATCCATACACGATTTTCGGTATCTTCATAAACCACGCACCGATTGTCTGTCCCAACATCTGCCAATCAACGCTATCAATTATTCCATTGACACCATTTGCAAAAGCCAAGCCAAGATTTACCCAATCGATTCCAGTGAGATACAGGTACATTGTGTTTGTAATGACATTAATACCGTCACCAATCGTATTTCCGATATCTCTCCAGTGTATATTTGTAACAAGGCTGTTAATGGTTCTTGTATATCCATCCACAAATGCAGTGATTCCCGAACCCATTTTCTGCCAATTAAAAACAGAGTTGATTTTCTCAAATACATAATCAACTCCGCCAGCTATATATTCCCCAAGTCCCTCATAATCTCCAGACTTAAGCAAAGACCACATATTACTGAATACTTTTGTGATTTTATCGGCATACTGCTGCGCCTTATTCACAGAGTTCTCAAATGCCTTATTCCAGACAGCTTCATAATCAGCGAGTGCCGCCGCAATCTCATTTGACAAGTCAATACCGCCAGTACCGACTCCTGTTCCACTAGACCCACTTGCTGAATCTGAATTATCTTCCGGCTGAATCACGTTCAACTCGTCAATTCCGAGCATGGCATTTTTCAGGTCTTTCGCATTCTTCTTGGCTTTTCCAAGATTGTCAGCAACATCGCCGGAATTGTTTGCCATATCTACAGTATCGTCC
Source organism: Lachnospiraceae bacterium UBA1683 (assembly GCA_002320245.1). Lineage (GTDB taxonomy): Bacteria > Bacillota > Clostridia > Lachnospirales > Lachnospiraceae > Schaedlerella. The sequence goes on along the minus strand of DCKD01000018.1, from coordinate 35,122 downwards.
GCAATGTCGCCAGTATCTAAACCGCTGTACCCAGAACTGATTCCGTCCATAATTTTTTTCCAGCGTTCAGTTCCGTAAATCAGAGGACCAATGAATCCAAATAATCTGTTCATGGCAATCATAACGCCATTTACAACTGGTAGAATTGCCTGAACTATCGGTATAAATATAAATCCTATTGCTCTGGCTACATTTTGTATCTGCTGTTTTAAAATACGGTACTGGTTCGACACTGAGCCAACTGTGTTTGCAAGGTCTCCCCATGCAATCTTTGACTGGTCGAGGATTGCCAATAACCTCAACTGCATTTTGTCCGCCTGCGTCATTTCTGAAACCGCGGTGGATAAACCATACTTGTACGCATACGTCTGTAATGTAGCATTAGTAATATCAATACCGTATTTATACAGTGCCCTTGACTGTCCAATTAGACCCGATTGCATATTTGTCATAACTGTCTGCAAATCTACATTTTTAAAAGATGACATATCTGCTGCCAGCATTGACAATGCTTTTGATGTATTTACGCTTGTCTCTCCACAAAGACCAACAGAGTTTGTGACTGCCGCAATGCTTGCCTGATAATTCATAATCTGGTTTGGGTCTAAACCAAGACTCTTGTCACCAGTAATGGACAACATACCATTGTCACCTATTTTGTAGCCCGTCATCTTCTCAGTTAAATCATTCAACCGAGAAGAAAATGAATCTGAATATTCACTTGCACTATCATAACCGTATCTTTTGTACTGATTAGAAAACTCCTTCCCAATCTTGTCCATCGTGACATTGAAATAGTTGAATGTCTCAATATAATCCATTGACGATTCGATAGATTTTCCAAGTGCTTTCACGCCACGAATTACTGGAAAGAATGAAGCATAGAACGAACCAATTGTCTGTGAAAGACCTTTACTTTTCTTTGTTGCAAGTGTTGTCTTTGCAACGTAACTCCCAAGCGTTGAAGTGAACTTCTTCAGTTGTGAGTTTGATGAACCTGTGTGTATTGCCAAAGTAGACATCGCACTGGAAAAATACTTTGCTTTATTTGCTGAATCTTGTGCGGATTTTCCAGTAGATTCTACACTATCTGAAACGCCACGTAATTTATTGAGGTCAATCCCACTTAATGATTTGTTGACTTTATTCAGTTTTTCTATCATCATGTCAAGTTGTTGATTCGCCCTGCTTGCTTCCGTTTCGACCGCTATTTCCAGTCTATCAGTCTCCGCTCCCACTCTGGTCACCTCTCTTCCGTTATCTGTCCCCGGTTAGCGACTGTCTCTATCGGCAGCCGGTACTATAATTTTGCATACAAAAAGAACACCTACCATTTCTGATAGATGTTCCGATTACTCTTATCTACTGTTTTTCTTTTTTTCTAGCACGTTACATTATTTTTCCTGAAAAACATCTTTCCCCATATCTACGCTACCTCCCGATTAATCCTGCCAATTTCCAATTGCATATTTGTGGGCGGTTGCCATGCATTTATGTACTGCAACGCTTCACCAAATTTCACTCTCGGAAGATTCGCATAGGCATTTATGTTGAAATAATCGTAGAAGTCATGCCAAATTCGAGAATAAACTCTCGGTCTAAGTTTTACACCGTTTTCATCAACGTAATGATACGCATTTGATTTTCTTCCACCAAGTGCATTTACAACGACTTCGCTTACAAACTCTTTTATCTGTTTCTGCTGTGCATAATCAATATTCATAGTGTTCTCTAAATGACCAACCTTTTGTTCAACAGCAGTTACTCTTTTGTCAACCACCAGTACCGCTTTCAGTTCCGGAGAAATGCCATCTAACAAATCTTCTTTCTTTTTAAAGTAATTATCTACCAATCTGTCATATACTTCCCACGCCTTGTCAGTGTTCAATGACTTTGCGTGCAGGAACGCGCCTTTTTCTGTCCAGAGGTACAATCTCCCAACATTTTGAGCAATTCCTAAATTTGATGAATTGCCCTTAAAGGCTTTCAGTTCTTCTCCGGTGAGCAAAACATAGTGCTTACCCTCTGTGTACCTATCCTTGTTGTTATTAAAATTATTTGAAATTACCTTATCTGTAGTTCCATACGCATCCGCAATCTGCTGTGTCGTGAGCACGCGAATATCCTTATACTCTGTTACTGTTAATTCCTGCATCGTCTTCCTCCTTCAAAATTGATTCAACTTCCTTAGAGCCCTAGCAACCTTTCCTTATTCTGGGATGTGCGATATGTAGATTCTGCAAAGAAATCGGTGAGCGCAATCTTGCTCTCTCCTAGTTGTTCACAATACCTTCGTATATCACGAAGCAACTCCTTATGTTCTTTCCCAACCATCTCCGCTACTTCAATACTGCTGATTGTGGTATCCATAACCTCTTTTGCCTTACAACGAATTTCAATCTCTGCTCTCTTCATTACGCAACACCACCTCTCCGAACTGAATCCTCATTTATTGTAGTAACGATTATGTAAATCCGGTGTAGTATTCTTTCACTGCATATTGCATCTATGCACTCCATAATCATTTCCTTATAAATATCCTTCATAATAAAATCTCCTTTCAAAATTTTCTTGAAAGAAGTTCCATTCTGTATTATAATATGTATAGAAAAAACTTCTTTCAAAAATGTTTAACAGTCATGTGCTTTGGTCGGTGCTATGACTGTTTTTCTTTTGCATATCCAGCTTTCGAATTTTTCCGCACCCGTCAATTCACTTTTAGCTGCTAACCGCATAACATCTCCTCCAAATCCTAATTTTGTAAAGAACTCAAAGGAAGTTCAATCTGCTCATATGCCGGAATCTTTACTGCACAGTCAGGAATGTCTATCCCGACCTGATTAAACAAATGTTTTACCGTATATGCAATATCATGCGGTGCAGCACTTTCTCTTCTCATAATTCTCTCAAACAATCTTCCTGCATTTGTCGCACTTTCCATTGCAGCCGGAGATACAGGGTACTGATATGTAACTTCTGCAACATGATGTCGGTTAAAATAATTTTCTTCCAAAACATCAAACTGTTCCCACGCTTTTTCAGTATCAAGAATTTTACAGTGCCTGCTTGCTCCTCGTCTTGTCCAAAGATAAAGCTGACTTGCGTTCTTTCCAACGAGTGGACTGATTGTCCGGTCGTTCTTTAACTGGCGAAGTTCTTCTCCTTCTCAAAGTCCTTTACTGTGTAATCGTTAAGGACATCTGCTCATACTCGGGAACTTTTACAAAGTCCGCAGGAAGGACAATACCGAATTGCTCGGAAACCATTTTGAATGCTTCGCAGATTTTCCAAGGTGCTGAGCCTTGCTTTTCCATGCGCCTGTCCATTTCCTTATTAAATGAAGCGATTTCTCCTATGGATGTTGCTTTTGTTTCGTATGTCTTCTCCGCGTTCTTATACTGTGGAAGAAATGCTTCCGCAAGTACATCTTTTGCTTTTAGTTGATACTCCAAAAGTTTCTCAACTAATTCTGGATTATTTTCCTTCATCGATGATGTAATTGTAATCTTTGCAAGCCATAATGGAATAAAATCCATTTTCAGCGCTATCGTCTCATTATTGCCATCAAATACCCCTGCCGGAAATTTTCGGCACCCCTTATTCAACAACATATCCTTCTGGACTTTTTCTACCTGGGAGTCTTTCTGCGATTTTGTTAATCCGATACCGTTGCATATGTAACTTACACCAGCCCATATTATTCCATCACGGTCTTTCGCCGCCATAAGGTTATCCCCCATGAACTCCACTTCTTTTACCACTAAATCATCCCTGCTCTGCATCCTGTTCGTTCTCCTTTCCCAAATCCTTTCTGATAAGACTAACAATATACTCTTTAATTGTCATCTTTCGTCTCATAGCTTCCATCTTCACTTGAAAATGAAAATCATCCTCTACCTCTGCTATTAGATTTTTCAAATCATATCTCCTTTCTGACGTTTTTATGTTACTTCGTCAGTATAGTATATATTTCATGGTATGTCAATACATATATACCATTTTTTATATACTTTTTCATTTTAATGCTATATAATATATACAAAGGAGGTTGATGCACTATGTTTAATACACGATTAAAAGAGCTTCGTTTATCTAAAGGAGATACGCAAGCTTCGCTTGCGCAAAAAATGGGAGTTTCCAGTCGCACGATTGCTTCTTACGAGCAAGGGATTAATGAACCAAGCATGGAAACACTGATAAATTTATCAAATTATTTCAATGTAACTACCGACTACCTTATCGGACGTTCAGAATGCAAAACAATAGACATACAAAAGCTATATGATGAAATCGGATTGTCTGAAAATAGCATCGAACTTTTAAAATCAATGACAATTTTTCGTGATGAAACGAAAGAATTATCGATATCACAGTTGAGTCCGATTAATTGCGTCGATTTTTGCTTAAGTCGAAATGATCTCTCTCTTAGACTATTTGATAGCATATATTCTTATTTTTTAGCGCATATTCGTAGCGATCAAAAAGTATATATATCCAAAAGCGGAAAGTTAATAATAAATCCAAACCCTTCCGACAACCTCGGAGTGTTTCAAACAATCAACAATCGATATCTCGAATCTTCTATATTACAAGAAATTACAGAGCAGCTTAAGGAATTTAAAAGCGAATATCAAAAAATAAATGGCATCACAAAAGGCACCCCATAAGGAGTGCCTTAACCTATATCTCTATTAATTTAAATCAATTTTGCTTTCCACTTGTTTCCGCAATTGAAACACTCTCCATGTACTTTACCTGAGTTATATTTCGCGGTATGATATATTCCCTCAGAAAAAGAAATTGTCATAGCAGTATCTGGATTTCTATGAATAACTATGTCTCGCGAACCACATCTTGGACAGATTCTTTTGTCCACACCTCTTTTAAACTCTTTTGCGCGCTCCTGTAACATTATCTTTGCTATACTTGCATCTATTTTAGCCGCTTTCTGCAATTTTGAAATATTTGATATGGTAACCCTCGGGTCTCTCCAAAATATATCATCCGCAATCTTATCCAGCTCTCCACTGGGAATCTCATGTTTCTGCTGCGTATCATCTTGTACGGAGACGACCTTCGTGCCGCAATTCGGGCAGAACTTATATCCATCTTCAATTTTAAATCCACACTGTACACAAAACATAGGAATACCTGCCATAATTATCTTCTTTTCTTGGGAACCCATTTGTGACCACATCTTTGACATTTCATCATATCCACGCCATCAGTTTGACTGCTAATCATTACGCTTTTAAACGCTGATGATTGCCTTGTAATAAAAATTCCCGGCTTATGATAGTATTCTATGTTTTTTGATGCACAACATGGACAATATTCTGTATCTGGATATTTTCCGTTTTTTTTCCCGAGCTTCCATTCTCTATACCTATCGTTCATCATTCTTTGCGCTTCCCTTTTTTCTAATCCAGTATCCATAGATAAATGCTTCGCGCATCCAATAGTATCCTGTGGTGCATTCCAAAATATCTTATCCGCAATCTTATCCAGCTCTCCGCGGGGAATCTCATGTTTCTGCTGAGTATCATCTTGTACGGAGACGACCTTTGCTCCGCAATTCGGGCAGAACTTATATCCATCTTCAATTTTAAATCCACACTGTACACAAAACATAGGAACACCTGCCTTTTTGAAAGTATTATACCACTTTAAAAGATTATGGTAAAGCGGTATTCCTAATTCTCGCCATCGTATTTTCGATTATATGCATCAATCCACAGTAGAAATTGCTCTTCCTCGGAGAGTCCGTCCCCCTCTGTTTTATTCATGCTGTATGGCTGTTTCGGATACTTATATTTCTTATCCATCAGACAACTTCCGATTGCATCTCGGATATAATTTCCTTGTAACCACGCGTTGTAATCTGCCTGCTCTAACCTCTTTTGATAAGCCATTTTGAACGGTTCTAGCTTCTTTGGATTCAAATGCCAGAACAGCTCGTATGAAACACCGTAAATCAGAGCATATGGAAGGAACTCTTCTGTTACTAATTGGTAGAACGGCTTGCTTTCTTCTTGTAATCCTGCTGTGTCTTCGGCATTTCCTCCGTCTGTTCCGTCTTCTCGGTCTGTTCCGTCATATTGTCCATAAATTTCTGTAGACCGATATCTTTGAAAAAACCGTCATTCTCCATCTGGATACGGATTGCATTCAACATCCCTGCAAAAGTAGCTCTTTCATCCTCTCTGTTTTCCTTGCGGAATGCCTTAAAGAGAATCTTCGCATCTTCTTCTGATTTGATAACATCTGAATGATTTTCGAGCAATCCGGCGTAAAACAGATAAAGTGCCATTTTAGGAACATCTGACACGCCGTCAATCATCTTATCAATTGTAACGACTCTTGAAACAGTTTCATTTTCTACGCCTTCCAATGACTGCCCTTTCATCATGTATGCTCCACTGAAATAATACCAGCATATGTCCACACACTTTTTATCAAGTGCCGCTTCAAATGTATACTCCAGATTATATTCTTGTCCATTCACCTTGATATTCATATGATTTCTCCTTTATTGCCTATCATTTTTAATCACAGATAGTGCTTTGATGCACTATCTGCACCCTCTACGAACTTTGCGTTGCAGCAACCGTAACTTTTGAAGAAGGGGATACTGTAATCGTCATTCCGATTGCACCATTAACCTCACCTTCATTTACATATACCGAATGCTGTCCATCCCATGTTGCTGTACCGGCTACACCGTTCTTACCAAGTTTAATACGATATTTTAACGGTTTATTTTCTTTTGCCTTTACCGCCAGATAAGATTCCAGAGTATAGTTTGCTCCAAACTCCATTGCATCCACCGACTGAACCCCCGGAATGAATGTCTGGGTCTCATCCTCCATGTCCGTCACTTCTATCTGCTCCGGCGCACCACCTAGAGCGGGGAACGACTTAATAGTAACCAATTTAGTCCACTGTGTCCCATCTTCTGAAACTTCAAGCATTGTACCCATCGTGCTATATGCTTTTGCTGTTGCTTCTGCCATAATTTCCATCCTTTCTACCAGCTAACTCCCGCCGGTCAGCGAATATCTCTTTCGATATCCGGTACATAAAAATAAGAGCATTTCTGCTCTCTGTTATTTGTTTCTATATCTTAAAGGTATCGAATGTGACCCCTTTAATGTATCTGTTCTAATTCATCTCCACTCCCGAAGATTCTTTGGTATCTCCCAACCCATCTCACAATACTTGGGTCTGCGGCATTCGTCATTGGCATCGGTCCGCCACGACACTGAAAACCATAGGACAGCATGATTTCTTTTGCCTTGTTGCTGATTTTCTCGCAGGTGCTGTCCGCAAGATTTCCAGTCGCATAGACTGAAAGCACAATGAGTGGATTGGTACTGCCCTCATTTCCAGACAAATCATAGTTGCCGCCGGAATTATCTCCGATAGCCACATCACAGTATGGGAAATCTGCTGGTTTCGGTGTCACATACCGACCGACAGTACACTTGATTGCCTTTTCCAACTTGACCTTGAGTACCGTGTAAAATTCGTTCCAGTTAAAACCTGCCATTATCCAAACACCTCTCTAGCAATTTTTATAACCTTATTGCGTAGCTCCTTCCCAGCGTAATACATAGGCATCTTCGGTGCAGTACCGCTTGAATAATGCCACTCGCCATTCAAATCCATATAGTGCCATCCCGGTTCGTTGCCATGCGTACCGCCGGGGAATGTGCCAGTTCCTACTCCCGGAGTGTTCGACTTATTCTCAGCTTTTAATCCTGCCCCGAACTCCAACATCAACGATGGGGACACGGTAGCACTTTTCACACCCTCAAGCGTCTGCCACTGGCTTACAATCTTCTGACTGTCCTCCATGTAGAACACCGCTCGACATCCTGCTTGCTGTGGTGTGATTTCTGAACCTAAGTGGATGTACTTTCCGAAACCGCTACTGCCGATATGGGCTTGTGCTATGGTTATGCCCTCCGCACATAATCGTTGACATAGAATTTCACATTTACGATTAAGGTCGTTCTTATACTCTCGAATCTCCTTGATTGCATTCTGAACTTCCTTTACGGAAAGTCCGAAACTGATTTTCTTTGACATAATCCACACCTACAAAATATCTAACTGCTGAAACAATTTAAAAATCTTCGGAGACTGAATGGCGAACCAATCAACAATCTCTTCATTCTCTGCCCATGCCCCCATATGACCATATGTATTTGCTGATAAACCACTCTCATAAAGGAAAGCATGAATAATCTCATGTCTAAGATTTTTGTTATGCAACCTCTTTTTCCCCTGTTCAGTCATATCCTTATCATTGTTCAGTTTCACATATATTGCTCTGTTCTGTGAATTGCACAATGCGTCTGCTGTTTCCTCAAAATCTGATAAATGCTCTGGGTACTTTTCTACGAATTCAACAGTGTATTCTGTTCCCAGAACATTTACTTTCATCTGTTCCATGTTATCAACTTCCTTTCGGCAATTTCTTAATCGCAATCACGATACTCGACAGTCCTCTCGCCGGATAAGCGGCAACCTTATAATCAGCACTGTCAGCATTGACCGTACCGTCAGTGTTGTACTGCGGTTCACTCTCAATCCAAATAATTGAAAGCTCATCCAACGGGCAAGTCATATCGCAAGTGGAAATCGTTCTAGTGTAATCAACGTCACTGCCAAACGGAGCGTCCTGCGAATTGCCCCTGCCAGCGGATATGTTGGCATAGAACTCAACAGGCTCGGAATAACCTGCCATGACACCAAAAATAGAGGGAATGCGTTCGCCGTCCACTTCCACATAGACAATCTCGCCGTTCTCGTCACGCTGATAAATCGTGATTTCATCGGAATAGAGAGAATAGTATAGGCGTTGCATATTTTTCTTAAGACTTCTCATAAAACCCACACTTTCTTTTTTTGCACTCTGCCCACCACCGCCTAATGAATGCCGCCCTGCGGATTGCTCCACGCACAATCTTCTTCACTGTTTAACCCACAGTTGGGAGATAATTGAACTACCTAGACCTTTCTACAATACAGTTGCAAATGGAATTACATCCACTAAAATATCATTTCTTGAATTCCACGTTCGATTTATACCATTTTCGCTGTGGCTAACCTCGCCCTCGGCTCCAACGTGGTTCCAATCATACATAGCAAGTTCTTTTATAATGTCGTACATGGAAAGCATATCACTATCAATAAACTCCTGTGTATGGTGTCCTTGATAGTTACGCTTTCGTTTAACTGTGCGGTAAGCTCCTTTAATCTTAGAGGTCAGAAGAGCCTTATCGGAATCATTATGTAATTCAGAAACAAGTTCGGCTTCCAAATCAGTTTGTAATTCAGTTAATAGCTCTTCCATACTCAATCAGCTCCTACTCTGTTTTTGAAGTTACGGTTGCCATTCCGGCTTTCTTAGCTTTGTTATTGGAATCAACCTCTACAACGACAATCTTCTGTCCGGTTGCTGCTGTAATATCTGCTTTTCCATCCCATGTAGTATAGCCTGTTGTGCAGGATGCGTCATATGCAGGAATTGTAGGATTTGCAGCTACTTTATACTTATAAGCGTTGCCTGATGTCAACTCCGGTGCAACTGTAATCTTTGTATCACCAGTATTAGTTCCTGCTAAAGATGTAACGGTCAGTTTTCCAAGCTCAGCAATTGTAGCTTCGGTTTCTGGAATAGAGAATACTCTGCGTGCCATATCTTTATTGGTAGGCATTGCAGTAGACAATCCTGTAATCTTTGCGGAATACCATTCTGGTCCATGGTCAAGTCCAATCTGGCCAAAAATCTGCTTCTTAGTACCCGCACCAACCTTAGCAAGCTCTTCAATGAAGAAGTTACCTTTACCCGGAACCATCTGTTCAACAGGAGCCATAATAAATGGGTCAAAGAATACCGTTGTTCCTGCCGGAAGATATTTCAAATCCTTAAGATATACGGTTCCAAGAGGAGTAAGCACCTTATCAACCATAATTCCATTGATATCTCTTCCGCTCTCAACAATTGTAAGACCATTTGCTACCGCATCCGCATTTAACTGCAATCTGCTTGTGGAATCCAGCCCAAGCACGATATTGGTAATATCTCCGTTAGATTCCTGAATGGATTTCAGTGCTTCGCATACGAGCAGGAATGACAGTGACTTTCCGCCAGCGGAAATAACGTTTGAAGTGATTGCTTCAAGCAAACCTCTTGACTTATTGGCCACAGTATCACCAGTAGACTTCTGATATACACCATTAATAAATGTGTACTCAATGTCCTGTCCGATTTTTGCCATCTTAGCAGCTACCTGAAAATCCTCTTCACTGATAGGATTTGCCTGCTGACCAGCAACATTCAATCCATTTAATGTACCCATGTTAGACATTTTTCCATAAGAGATACCTACGGATTCCTGAAAAATCTGTGTAACATTGGTTTTCTGCTCTCTTTTAATAACCGATGCGTCCGGTGCGGTCAGGGAAGCTGATTCTGAAATTTCCGGCTGACTTCCCTCCGCAGTTTCGAACTCCTGTCCTGTTACGAACTCTGTGTGATTTGTGTACTTTCTCTTTGAACCAATCATTGTTGAGAAGGGTGTTTTGGTATTGCCCTTGTTAAAAAGCATACCAGAATAATTTGGAGTGTTTCCACTCATTGCAAATACATCTGACATAATAAATTTCTCCTTTACTGTTTCTGTGCATTGGCTTCGGTCTGCTGACGGATAAGTGATGCCATAAGCGCCATATTTCCACTCGCCTGAGCCTCTGCAATTTGTTTACTATAATCTATTTTTTGCTGATTTCCAGCCGGAGGAACTGGCATCTGCTTCATTAGGTCTGCCTTGATTGACTTCTGCAACTCCTCTTCGTGTTTCTTCTGAATACGGAATACCGTGTCCATATCTCCATCATAGAGAGCCTCTGCAATCTCCTTGGCATCTTTCTCGTCATACTTAAGCGCCAAATGTTGCTTTTCGTAATCAGAAACCTTTGCTGACCGGCGAAGAGATTTTAATTCTTCCTCCATCCGTGCCTGTCGTTCTGTTTCTTCAATTGCTTTCTGCTCCTGCTCACTGCTTGCAGCTTTCCACTTTTTACGATAATCAGCCGCTTCTGTTGCATACTTGTCTGCAATGTTCTTAGGAACATACTCTGAAAGGGCATCCTTACTGATAAACTCCTTTTCTGCCAGTGCTGCGTTGATATCCTCAATCGTCATTTCCTCTTTGTAGTCATCGCCTAACAATTCTTTTAAATCTGCCATATTTCCTCCTTGCGCTTATAGTCATCTCCGACTTTAAAATATTTGCGGTTAAGCTTCTCTGCTTTAATGCGATTATTTTTACGAGGTTTTCTCTAACCTCACTGTATAAAAAGAGCACCTATTTCTAAGTGCTCAAATTACCAATTATTCATCCGATACCGATACCTTTGACGGCTGGTCTGTAATATCCGGCTGTCGTTTTTTATACGGGTCTTCGTTTTCCTGCGATGTTTTTGCGTTTGTAAATAGAATCATATCAATTCGTTCTGCGGAATCTAGCGTTACCTGCTGCGGGTCTGTAAATAAACCTACTGTTTCAATTGCTCTCAATGGGTCAATGCCGATGTGAATAAGTGTTGCCAAGGAATTACACTTGGTAGCCAAATCATAGGTTCTTGACCGTGAAAACCGAATCTCGATATCTGATAGATTCAGTTCTGCAATATCAGCATCTATTTCATCACTTGTCTTGATAATTTTCAAGATAATTGCTGTCTCCCTGCGTTCTGATGCGGACCATATCTGCTCTTTTTCCTTAGCGTCAGTCTCCGCCGACATCCAACCTGTAGACATATTTGTTGCGCTTCCAGTACTTCCACCGGAAAGCTCTGACCTGCTCGGCGTGTTCGTGATATCGAGAATCTGTTGCTTTACATAATCAACCAATGTCTGATTTTCTGACTGATTCAGGACACTTTCCAAATATTTCAAAGTGGCTTGTCTGCCCTGTTCTGATTTTGTAACAATCATTCCCTCTGCACGGAGTTCTTTATATTGTTCTTTGTCAATCTCTACATTGTCGCCCCACAAAAGGTTTTGAACATGCTGAGCAATATCATTTACCCGGTCGGAATCCACCGTATTCAATGCGTCCATTAGCGGGATAACTCGCTCAAAACATCCCATGCGGTCATAATCATTGATATATTCCACAATCGGGATTTCGCCAACTGTATTCACCTGTTCTATAAATTGCTGTTCAAAATTGTTTACAACTCCCATCTCAATTTTGAAATAAGAAGTTTTTGTGTAGCAGCCAAAAGTAATACTCCCATCAATATGCGGAAAGTATGTAACCCCAAGCAACGGCTCTCTGTATGCGTCATTGCTATACACAACGAATGTATTCATTGGATTCAGCACCAACAAATCGAATACTGATGTACAAGTTTTAAATCGCTTTGGAAGAATCAGTCTATAACCGACACCACAAGTCTTTACGTCTTTTGCAAGTTGCAAGTCCTTTGCAGGTTTACACTCCTCCACCATCATTTCATTGATTGCAGCAACTCTTAAATCCTCTTTCTTGCTTTCTTCCGATGTGAACAGTTTTTTGATAAAAGAAAAAAGAGCATTTCTACTCTTAATGTCCCTTCTAGCTCTCTGCACATAAGTAATTGGCGAACCAAACTCATAACCAAGTTTGAATTCAAGAATTTCAGAAGCCATGTTGTCCACAATCTTTTCATTAATTTCTGGTCTAACTTCTTTTTCTCTCTTTAAAATTGGCTGATTACCTTTTACATACTCAAACAGGTATAGCATTTCTGCCCGATTCTTCTCATGGATTGAGAATGCTTCTCCGAGGACTTCAAGAATATTCGTTTTGTCGATTATGAATTTGTCTGTGAATATCTGTCTACGTCCAGAAAGCTGCACTTCAATCACCACCTATACATATAAAAAAGAACCCCACGCACAGCACTTGCGCAAGGCTCTTAATCGCTTGATACAATTTTACATTATTATGATAACATATCCAAAAGTTTAATGCGTTTAATCTTTCAGCACCTCTGAAATAATTTGAGAAACACGACCTTTCGTGTATCCGACCGCGTTCCCGACTTCACTCATCGTCATATCATCAAGATAAACCATTTCGAATATTTCTCTGTTGATTCCAACAGGCATATTTTCAATAAAATCTAATACGGTATTTATTTTTTCTGTCAGCGCGTCCCTTTGTTTCTCTTTTTCACGAATGCGCTTTTTGATTTTGTCACTCTCTTTTGGTTCTTTCATTTGAACAGTGACGTGCCCTTCGATGTAAGGGAATGAACTACTTGAAGCAGACACTTTTCCGCTTACAACAGGTACATAATCCAGTCTATCGTACAATTTCTCAATTGCATTATCGAGAACGGCACGTTGCTTTTTATTTTTCTTAAATCCAGAAAATAGTTCCTTATCCATTTTCGCTCATCTCCTCATCAACACGTTTCTGCACTGCACTCATAATTGCTAATCCATCCAAGTCTGAATAATACGATATTTCATCATTGAAGAATCGTTCACAGTCATCCAGTATTTTATTTGCTTGAATAGCTTTGGGATGCCTATGCAGTCTTTTCAGCGCGCTCCGATAATCTTCAACTGCTTTTTTAACTACTGCTACAGCCAATCTTTCGTATCCATCAATGTTGTATTTTTGATTAGTCTTCGTATTTTTCATAATACTCCTTATATGCCAAGCTCCCTTCGACTCATGATCTGAACTGAAGCAACATCTCCTAATTTCATAGTACACAACTGCGCCATACTGTCAGGTCCATCATCATGTTTCACTTTTCCTTCCATCTTAAATGTATACAAATTGGATATAAATTTCTGATACTGCTTTGTTCTATGATCCGCATCGACAAAATACATTTCTCTAATTTCTGGTGCTTTATCAAATATTCTCGTTCTCTTTCCAAGATTTCCAGGAGCAGCTTTTCCGTAAGAATTTGTTCTGTATCCTTTTTCTTTCAACATTTCTTCTACTTTTTCTCGATAATCCATTGTGGTTTTCGTTTCCTCAAACTGTACCGCTTGTATTTTATGTTTGATAATTGCATCCACAAGCAGTGGTTGAGTTACCTTCTTATCACCGTTATCAAAAACAACATCTGGTACGTAATACGTATCATCGAATTGGTAACATATCGGACCAGACACAAAATCTCCTCCGCCGAATGCTTCGTCAACTGCCATAAATATTCTGTCTGGTTCCCTCTCCGGCATATCGCACTCCGGGTTGAAGAATTTCATTGTATCGCTCGTAAATAATGCACCCTGTCTCTCAATAGGATCCTGCATATCCTGTGCATACCATGAAGCCATATCATCGTTTTCCTCAAATGACGCTCTCATCATTCTATAATCTTCTGTTGAATACCCGACATCGTATGGATAATCAAAATTAGATTCGTCATTTTCATCAAGTGCAGGTATAGAAACAACTCTATACCTACGGTTCTTAAACTCTGAATTATTTTCAAGAAGGCTTCTTCTTCTCCCCTGGCAATCACCAAGCGCCCATCTAGTTCCCATGTTAATGAGTTTTGCTTTCTTTTTCAGACGTTTCATAAAGTTATTATCAAACTTGCCCCATACAGTAACCTGTCTGTCGACACTGACAGCTTCTTCAATTCCGCTGAATAAATCGTCCGCTATACCAAGTCCATTACAATCACAGGAACCATTCAAAGTTCCGTAAATAGAGCGACAGGTAAATGTCGGGTAGGTTTTCACACGGTTCAAATCAATAATCTCATAATCACCGTTTGTCTTTACAATTTTATTGTTTGGAAAAATTTCAGCATATGTATATGTCGGGTCCGTCATCAATTCGATGCATCCTGTATAGAATGCATTCGTAATCTTGTCTGAATATGCAGTATATAAATTAGATAGTTCTGTATTTCTTGACCCCCACCAAACATATGCGAATTTCACAAGCTGTGTTTTTCCAACTCGAGATGGCATATTGATAAACAACTCATCCAATAAATCGTCCGCTAAATCTTGTATAGCATCAACGACTTGCTTGAGAGGGTTTACTCTCGGCTCATAAAATTTTTCTTCTGCCGGCCGATTCTTCTCCATATACAGCAAGAAACTTTCAAACAAATGCGGAGCTTCCCAGAGAAGTACATTCCAGTACAGTTCATTCAGCTTCTCTTCTGCCGGAAGATACGCAATCATATCTTTTACATACTTCGTAAGTTTCAGCGCATAAGAAAGCTCTGAATTATCATCTTCATACACCGCTCTAGCCATGCCGAAAAGGTCATTCAGGGTCTCGTAACACGCTTCCTGTTTCTGTATTGCATTTATAATTCGTCTGTTTCTTCCTGAAATCAAAAAAGAGCCTCCTTCCTCTGTTACTGGAATTTGGCTCTCTAAGGTGCTCTAATCCTTGTTTACTTAAACTACAATATCTGTATTGCACATTTTCTTTAATTTGCTTCTATTCCGCTTCGTGAAGTACATTACTCTTTTCATTTTTGAGTCTTCTTTTTCTCCACCATTGTAAAGATAACTGTTCCTTGCTTTCCTCTTCTTATTCTCACTTGCCACAGTTTTCAACTCCAATCACATTCATTTTCCCGCATTTCGGGCATTTTACCTCGGCTTGTCCGCTGAATCTGCCGAGAAGTCTGCCGCAGGAACAACGATGCTCATGCAAGCCTTCATAAACCTGTGACTTCATGGAACGTTCAAATGCTTCATGCTCGATACTGTTTATTCCTTCACTCATAGATATTTAATCAATCCTCTTTTTTTAAGTTATCCGCAATTCTTGCGCACTTATAGGAATTTTTGCACTTAATTGTAGTTATATATGATTGCGCTCTATCTCCGAATGCAGTAACTTCCATTCTTTCAACATCCGGCTCAAAATATCCGCAATGCGAACAATAGTCTTCTAGTTCTAAGCTAAATCCTTCAGCCATACCTACTCCACCTCTGCGTTATTGCAATACACCAACAAGTGCTCAGCAATCTGACGTAAATCTGATTTTGAATACCGATTTACCACGGATGTATCTCCAAGGTATCCTTTGAAAAGCTTATTCTCATAAACACAGGTATCATGAATCAATAAATCAGCCACTTTTATCGGCTCAGTAGGGAACTCCTGCTTATTCAACTGAACCTCTGCCAGTTCAGCCTTTAAGCAGTCGATATGGGACTGCATTTCTTTTATCTGACGCTCTTTCATATCGCACCTATTGGCAAGAACTTGGCATTGTTCTTCCTGTTTTGCCTTTTCCGCAATCAGTTCTTCCCTTGTCATTTCTCTTACTGCTTTGCTCATGATAATCCCTCCATCATCTCTCATGCATCGTCCAAATCCAGCGCAATACACTGGATACTTTCCGCTATTAATATCATCAGCCGTTGTGTAATCTATTTTCTCATCGCATTTTTCTGCATATTCACACACATTAGCCTTTTCTTTTCCTCTACCATAACAAAATACCATATTGCATCTCCAATTTTGCGTAAAAAATACCAACCATCGAATATTGACGGTTGGTAATCTATTATTGATGTAAATTGTGAATTGTTTCTTCTGCTCGAATATTTGCACTCAGCAACACATCTAGTGTTTCTTCTTCGCGTTCTTCATATTCCAAAATTGCTTGTTCTAAAATTCTCATTGCACATATGTACCCTTCTGCAACCTTATCAAATCGCAATACTATCTGCAAGTTTGTAGAAACGGCTGCCAACACACTGACTGTAAGTCTCGCTATATTGTTAAGATTTGTATCCATTACCATATAAATAGTTATTGTTGTCAATGAAATTGACATAACCACCAATATGTAATGTATTCCAATAAAAAAACCATAACATTTTCTAAACATCATTTGTTTATCATAATACATTTCTGGTGCTTTCTTTTTAAATGGTTTTTCACTCTCAACAAAAAAGTCTTTTCCTATGTTCCGCCTCTTATAAAAATACCAGAAAAATCTTATTACAAAAATAATTATTGCTAATATAATCACACAAGACAATATTATCCACCACATATGCTCGCCCCAATCATTTGTAAGTAATATAATTATACCATTTCAACCGCCAATATTCAATTCTCAATGTACAAAAGTTATAGCGGTATCGGTAGGATTTGAACCCACAAGCCATTTCTGACAACTGATTTTCAAGACCAGCGCATTTACCAACGCAGTGTTTTATTCCAACTTTTGTCACTGCCATTTCGGATTTTTGATTTGTTCTCCAACGAATGTGATTGATAATCAACATCCGTCACATATCTGCCCCGTTAGGATTCGCAGAGCGCAGTGTATGTGATTCGAACACATAAGCCGAATAAACGACTACGGATTAGCAATCCGCTCCAATACCATTATGGGAACACTGCTCAGGAGGTAGAACCATGTCTGTATCCGTAAATACACAGCGCGTTCACTTACTGGCTACTAAGAAGATATATGTCCCCGATATCAGATTTCCGTCGGCTCGGGATAATACACCGCGAAATCATGAATACATATATCCTCACACTAAACTTTCAGCCACCAACGGGAAGATAATGATTCGAACATTAACGAAAAGTCGATGATGGAATAGAAATACATCGGATTAACGACAACACTTGCTACCAGTTTTACTCGCAAAGTGCTTTTACAATTCCGGACGTTACCGCCAGAATCAATCCCGCGACCGTTGTCGCAAGCAGACACTTGATGATTGTCCACCCTACAAGTGTTGCTGTAAGCGTTCCTGCATCAAACGCCGCACACGCTGTCAGAATTGCTTGAATGAACATTACCCATAATCCGTAATAAATCGCTGCGCCAATACCAGCAATTAGAATCAGAATTGCCAGAATCACTTTTACTGCCTGTTTAAGGTTTTTCTTGTCTTTCTTGCTCATCTTCCCACTCCTCCTAACAATTACTTCTCGCAAGCCATGTATGCCGAGTTGCTATCCACATTTTTCGTTTGTCGTAACCAAGTTTACTCAAAAACTTCACGAACCTATATTTTGGGGTCGTTGACGCTCTATAAAAGTCATGTGATTCGTGAAAAGCAAGTTTCACCGCATCGCCAAACGCAGAAAGTGATTTTGCCACTCTACGAATTGCTTCAGTAAAAATCTTCACAGCTTTTTCAAACAGATATGTAAATGTGCTCATACATTTTCTCATACAATACTTAAATTAAATCACTGACAATCCAGTTTTTCTAATCAGAACGCCATGCTCTTCAGTTAATGCTATGTACATAACTTATTCCTCTCCTGATATCCACTTTACAATTTCTTCTGCCAGCATGAACGAATCTGCATCCGTTAATTCAATGCTGAAACATCCATCGCCTATATATTTTTCTCTCGGCTTTAATACTCCGTGCACGCTTTTCACGAATGCATCGTAGAAATCTCCGTGCTTTTTCAGTTCTTCGGAAATTATGAAGCACACTTCAGATAAATTCTCCGGCTTAAAACTGAATTTCACATCACCCGGCATATCAATATCCGGCTTGCCAAGTGTTTCAAAAGTGAATGTTGGAACTTCATCAACTGCAACATGAAAATCAGCTGACCTTACACGCGGAACTCTAAATCCATCAATGAAATATTTCGTTCCGAGCCATCCATCACCCGGATTTCTAATTTGAACTCTACTTACACCCATGTCTCAATTCCTTTCCACAATTCTTACACTTCCAAACATGAGATGTTATGTAGCTGCCATCATTCTGCTTGATTAAGTTAGTTCTTGCGTATTCAAGTTTTTCGTGTTTGCAGAGCAAACGTTTTATAAATTTTAGAATCATAATTTTTCATCTACCTCATAACACTGACAGAATACCCTCGGAACATTTGTCATATCTGGAAATTCATCCCTTATCTGCTTATCCTTAGCAATACATCGAAAACTATAATAGCCATTTAAAGCTTTCACCTTTAGATGCTTACAGTATTTACAACGCCTATGTCTCTTCCTGTATTTCAATACCTTATCTGTCAAAATATACTCCTTTTTGTTTTAAATTACCTTGGGGGACTCAGTAAGTACCCCGGGGCTTCTCCCATACAGACCCCCACCCCCGCACTCACCCGCAACCAAAATACAGAGCCAAATTACAGCTTTCAATGTGCGAACATAAGTATCTATACGACAAATCCATATTTGTTCCACAAAATAATCTCTATATATTGTGTGCAACAATATATATTGTGCTATATATTGTTTTTTAGATTTTTTAACTGATAACAAGTGCATTATTGATTAGCAGACCTTATCAATCTGGCTCTGGAAATTCCGGAAGGGCTGGCTTTTTACCATGACCTTCCAAATATTTGCGTTCAAGTTCTGGAATTGCCGGAGCTGCTTTCTGTTGCTCCTGCCTATTGCTAACGCCCGGCATATTCCAGTAGTACTCTGTATTGCCTATAGACATTGCTCCAACTGGGTTATTTGAATCAAATAATCTGTCCTTCAAACTATCCTGTCTTCGCTCACTTAACTTTTTCCAAATCCCGAAACCGGAAGAGCCGGGTTCTTTCCACTTATCTATTGTTGTATCATCTATTCCTGATAAATAACTGAATGCTATTATAGATACCAGCTTATTATATTTATCACTAATCATAATATAATAATTACATAGCTTATTTACTTTCTCGTAATCATATCTATTATTCGTACTTGGTATATTGCTACCTTGGTTATATACAATAGATTTATCTTTAAGGATATCTGTATTCTTGAATAATCTTTCTCCAACTCTGTTTAATACATATCTCCATTGCCCTTGTTTAGCTTTATATAAATCTATGTTTTCAGATTGACATATTTCAAAGATGCAAGAATCAATATCATTTTCATGAACAATTATATCTTTTACTTCTTCTGCTTTCATCAATTCTCACACCTCTCTTTCTTCTGGATCTGCTCCGGATCTAGGTAAAATAAAAAGCCGGCACAATCTGGATATTCTCCAAACTGTACCGGCTGCATGATTTCCGTATCTTCCGGGACCTGTTCGATTGAGCGGTTGCCCGGATGCATTTTTAGTTGTCTACCTGTCATTTACATTACAACACTTTTTCTATTCTGTCAATGATGTATTTTAATTTTACACGCACTCACGCGCACGCGCTATTGCTTATGGGTTACACACATCTTTTTCGTGTGTAACAAATCTTACTTAGATTAGTCTTAATTATTATTATAATCCAATTCTTAGTTATAGAATCCAATTATTAATTAAGCCCGCCATATTGGCGCGTTGATATGGTGCATATTTGGCGGTTAGATACAGTCCGCCATATTGGCGGTTAGATGTTATCTTCGGCAAATACTAAACGTTGTCAACTTCTTCTTGCTCTTCTTTCCTGTTTCGCTGTCGATATAATGAGCGTAACCAATATTTACAAGCCCGCTATCTTTTAGCTCTTGTTTCGCTCTTTGCACTGTTCTTAGTGACATACCGCTATCTTCTGCCAGCTCTTCGTCAGTCCGGAAGAACCAGCTCTTGTCGTTCCCGGTATATTTATGCTCCAACTCTACAAGTACGCAATAAAGCCATTTTGCATTCACTGACATAGATTTATATTTATCTTCGAAAATAGCTCTTGAAAGTTGTATAAAATATGTGTTATTGTACTTCATGTAGATACCTCATGGCAGCCGTTTCACGTCCTCATCGTGGCGGCTGCTTTCTTTATATAATCATCTTTAAAAGTGATATTACTTTTTGAAATTCTTTAGTGTATCTTCCTTTTCTTTTTCATCGTGTACATATTCTATAATATCTTTCGGCTGCATATCAAGAATCATGCATATTTTATTCAACGAATCAAGTTGTATGCTTGTATCCTCATTCTTTATTTTATTTAGTGTATTCTGGCTTAAAACACCGCTTTTCTTTGCCTGGTACATATTCATGCCGGCACGCTCCAAAGCGTCAGCAACATTAAACCTATATCGCAACATATCCGTTATTCTCCTTTCATTCCGTATATAAATATGATAATACGTTAGACATTCGAAGTCAAATAAAATATTATCTTTAAAAGTGATATTTTGTATTGACATTACTTTAAAAAGTGATATAATAACATTAACAACAGAAAACAAAAAGCCGCCGGACATCCTGCAAGATTCACCGACGGCACCCCAACGAAAGGAGTAAATATATTATGACAAATTATCAATCAAAGACAAACAAAATACGCCCCGCAATCGCAAGGCGCATCTCGAAATTATATTGTTGTTTTCCGGTATTTCTCTCTTCCATCCAGAAATCTTCATGCTCAGATATTTCTCCGCAGTCATTCTTCTCAGTCAATTCTCCGCAGCAGCTTTTCTTTTCAGCGTCCGAACACTCATTCCATTCACTTCGATGTGGTCATCAACAGGAATTACGATGCAAGGTCTGCCATCAATCTCCCGAGTTTCAACCAAATCAGCTCTGTCCGAATTTACTTTTATATCGATATCCTGTGTTTTCACACTGAAGACTTTCGTCTCGGCAATATTCTCAGCAAGCAGCGTCCTGTTCTTTCCAACATTGTCGTTATATGCATCTTGATAAGCTTCCATGTGCTGCTCATTCACTTCGCTATTTCTCAATATTCGTTGAATCATTTCAGCGTCAACCGTGACTGGATCCGGATTTTCCTTGAACTCTTCAATCAGCTCGTTCAGATTCTCATGAATATTTTTTACCGTGTCGAAATCCGCATATTCTTCAAGCACATCCTCAATTAGCATCATGAAGTTATGTTTCTGCTCTCCTGCTGACATCGGCATTCCGGAACCAAGTAGCTGCTCTATCAATTCCGGCTGCAAGTCTTCGGATTTCTTCGTGTAATACATCACTCCGTGAATATCCGTATTCCGGTCGGTGAATGCCGGAAACAGAAATCCTTTATCCGGTTTATCCACAATCCAATCTCTGATTCTGTCAGCCATCCTGTTCTTATCCGTGTCATAACTTAATCCGGCTTTTGCCAGTGATACCGGACAGATACTGCACAGTATGTATTCGTACACATTATCTGATGCATCATACATCTCGATTCCATCTGATGCTTTTCCTGGTATATCATACATTGCATGAATCAGCACAATGTAGTAGTTTTCCGGATAATCATAATTTTCAATGACCTTATCGTAAAACTCTTCCAGCAATTCATCATTCTGCAATTTGCTGCTCCGCAGTTTTAAGAGAAATTCCTGTGTTCCGCCCGGCATCTCCTGCTCCAGTGGAAATTCCATGTTCAGCAGATTCTTTCCAATGCTGCCTGATAATGTTTTCTTGAAGATATCGAAATACTTAAATGCTTCTTCCTCTGGCAGTGACAGGAACGCATCCTTTGATTCCATCTTCTTATTTTTCTCATGGTCTACATAGCAACCACAGATACGTGTAATTGTGCAGTTTGCAGGTGTAAATTGTTTCCTAATTTCCAATACTTCTTTCTTATTCATCCTCAAAATTCCTCCTTAAAATTTCATCCGGCTTACGCTCCGCCATATGCGTGGTTTTCTTCTGCCGTATCACGGCTGCCTTCTGTTTCCGCTTCCGCTCGTTCTGTCGTTTCCGTCTCATGTTGTCTCACCCCTTTGTTTGTTCTGTATATGGTTCTGGAAGTGGCATCCATGCAGTAATCTTTACTGAACCCACATCATTTCCAAAAATCCATCTACCGCAATAATACTGTACAAAACAACATCTTTTTCTATATTCGTCCCAGCCGATTACGCTATTAAGTGATTCATCCGGCAACCGCTCACTGCATGGTATCCACCTTTCCTCTAGTTCCTTTATTGCATTTTCAAGCGTTCTGATTCTAACCAGAGTCTCATGATTTGGATTTTCACCATGTGCTCTTTTTAATTCATTTGCCATGAATCTTAGATTATCCACTGTTTTACTCAATTCCATGTTCTACCTCGCCTTCCTTTCCATCGGAATTGGATATCCGTCCGGAAGATTTCTAAACAAATTTTTCAAAGCAACCTGCCCTGTTATTTGCATATTTACAAAAGCATTGTTCTGACAGGTATTTAGTTCAGTTATATTTTTATCTATAGTCGAAATGATTTCATCCCTAAATTTTGGTGTTAATGGCTTATAAAATGTATTTTCACTCATGCTCTACCCCCAATAACTCTGGATTGTCGAAAATGTTTCCGATAACCTCAAATTCGCATCTATTGATATATTCGTCTGTCAACGGCATCGGTAAGCAGAACGGTTCGTATTTGCTTAACGCATCAGTTTCTAGCGGTTTGTAATACCATCCAATCACAGTATCAATTTTTTCAAGACTTTCAACTTCAATTACATCAATTTCTCCAAAAACAACCTTTGATAAATCTTTCTTATTTCCATGCCCTTGCAGAATATCACCCTCCCAAATCTTCTTACCGTTCTTGTCGGTCAGTCCTGTGTATTGGCATAAGGTGTCTGGGTCTACCTTTATCCATCCCCATTCCTCGTTTCGATTTTTTTTCCACGGAACAAAAACAACATCACTCGGAGAAGTGTCTTTTCCAAGTTTTGTTTTTACAAAATACCCTTCTACCCATTCTCCGTTATCTGTCCGTTTTCCGCGGAATAATATTTCTCTACTCATGTCCTGCCTCCACTAAATGTTAATTATTTCATAAGTGATACTGTCGTGATATTCACCAAGCCTATCCTTAAATGTATCCCTTAGCACAATCTTTCTGCCATTATACTTCTCGCAAAATTTATCATAATGCCTTTCAACCGGATTCCCGCTAACCATATACCATTCAATTCGATGTAGCTTTAATTTGTTGATTAAATTCTCCATGATTTCGAATAATGCCCTCCCAATCAAAGGGTTTCCTTTGTCGAAAGACATAAGTCCGAACCTATGCGCCTGTGAAGAATACCAGTCAATGCTATAACTAACATAACCGACAAGTTTATCTTTACTATCAACAATCGCAAACTGATACGTTTCTTTACATGGCTCTTCTGCTATATCTGGCATATAGTTATCACAACAACCGACTTCATACATCAGGTCATCAGTATATTGCAGCTTTTGAAATTCATGTAAGATTTCCTCTTTTTTCAAAATCGCTGGTATCAGCATTTATTTCTCCTCCTCTAAATTGCTAATCTGTGTTTTCGGTTTCCAATTTTCTCCGTTATTTGCCCGTTTTCCGCGGAATAATATTTCTCTACTCATGTCTCATCCTCCACTAAATCTCTTCAAACATTTCTTGTAATGATTCACTTGACATTTCTAACCATGAACCATCAGAAGCGTCTAAATGTATTTCTGCACCAATAATGGTTCTTCCAGATTCATCTAATTCATAGATATCTCCGACGTCTACAAACATATACTTATTCGGTATTAAGAATCCACCTTCATCATAACTCTCTACTGAAAAACTCTTCTTACATCTATATTTTTTCATCTCATCCTCCACTAAACCCTAATCATCTTCTTCGAATGCGTAATACAATTTACAGTTCTTACAAATCTCACAAGGTTCTCCATCACCTTTTAAAGTACGAAGTCCCGCACATCTATTCTCTTCATATCCGGGATGTTCGTGCTTATGAACCATATAGCAGTTATCTATACCTTCCCGGAATTGTCTGCATATCTGGTTGCTGATGTTTTACTTGCATATCCGCTTTGGATACAGGTTTTTATAAATTGTTCTCTATCCATTTTTGCGAAAGAACCGATGCATCTTCACTCTGGCCAGAGTTCCGACTCCTTTCTTTAGCTTTCTCTAAAACTTCTTTCCATGCAGATACGGTCTGCTCTTGTTGAATTCATGCTTTTCCAAAATAGCTGCTTCCAAGTTAATTCCATAGTAATCAGCCATATCAAAACATCTGATAACCACATCTGCCAACTCTGTCGGTACTCCCTCCGGCTTTCCGTCCTCTCTGTGATACGTTTCTGTAGCACCTTTACCTTTTCTAAACTCTTCCAGAATCTCAGAAACCTCACTATGAATCAGTGCCACGAAATCCGTTGGATTCGTATTCACTTCCCTGAATCCATGTGCCTTATTGTTTTCTCCTACCTCTTTGCAAAAATCATTAATTTCAAGCATTTAGCTCTCCCTTCATCATTTCATATCTCTTTCTTGCATATTCCTGTTTCTTTTCACGATTTGCCAGATAATACTCTCTCTGACGTTCTTTTTCATGTTCTTTATTCTTTTTTCTATATTTCCGACACTTAGCCGTATTTTTCTTGGTGTCATAATTCTGCTTTCGCTTTTCTCTTATTTCTTTGCCATGCTCAGCATAATACTTTTGATTGTATTCATGCCTGTCCCTATGATTACCAGCCTTACGATTATACGCGGTCTTCCTAGCATTTCTATAGTCCTTATCTTTTGATTGATGCAACTTTTTACCAGTTGAATCCTCATAAATCCAATAATCTCTATCATTTGTCTCGGAAAAATCCTCAACCTCCAACCGGTCATAAATGCAATCATTGTAAGGACAGTGAAAACAATCTGGGTGGCAACAATTCTTCGGTTTACTATTACCCATATCTGCCACTCAAAATGTGTTTAAATATACTCAAACACATCGAGAAATTGAAGTCCTCACGGACATTTCTTACTGCTTCAAAGTGTATGCTTTGGCGATTGCAAGCAATACGCTACTCACAAGTTCTTGTACACTCCACAGTCGTGAATTCCCGAAATAGCCTTCGGTACATACCTACGTTTGCGTTAATTATGCAATTTCGTAAGTCATAGCATCTCTTAGATTTAGTGCAGCATTGAAATCTCTGTCTTCAATGTAACCGCATCCACATCTGTAAATTCTATCTGAAAGTTTTAAATCTTTCTTAATGCAACCACAGCGGTGACACAGTTTTGAAGATGGATACCATCTGTCTACCACTCTAAGTTCAATACCATTATCATCACATTTAGATTTTAACTTTGTTCTAAACTCATAGAACTTTTGTGACGCAACGGCTTTTGAAAGATGCCTGTTCTTCATCATACCTGACACATTTAAATCTTCAATAGTTATGTAAGATGGCTTGGTTTTCACTATCTCGGCTATTGTCTTATTAATGTA
This sequence comes from Lachnospiraceae bacterium UBA1683, assembly GCA_002320245.1. Taxonomy (GTDB): domain Bacteria; phylum Bacillota; class Clostridia; order Lachnospirales; family Lachnospiraceae; genus Schaedlerella. The sequence continues at coordinate 8,994 of DCKD01000018.1, read as the reverse complement.
ATCAGTACGGATATTATCAATCTTATGATGAAGTTTCTGCACTTTAAGCTTTTGTTTTTGTATATTTACTCTTTGAGTGACTTCTCCTTTCTTTAAATTTTCATATTTACGGGAGAGACTTCTTTGCTCTCTGCGTAATTGTCTTTCCAGTTTCTTTAACCTTTCTGACTTATTGACGTTCTTGTAGGTTTTGCCGTTTGAAACAATCGCAAAGTCTTTTAGCCCCAAATCAATGCCAATTCCCTTATTACTATTATTATTAATTTTATTATCGGGCACTTCCACAAGGACAGACACATAATATCTTCCCGCTTTGATAGAAATTGTACCGCTTTTAATTTTCCATCCATCTTTAGTCGTTGGGATATAACCTTTTTCTTTTAGTCTTACCCATCCTAAAGTCGGAATACTGATTCGGTGTCTTTCGCAGGCACAATCTTTTGGATTATTCTTTACAAAATACATCTTTACATCGGATTTTTCTTTCTTTTTGTACTTAGGAAAACCACTTTGACGCTTGAAGAACTTCGTAAAAGCAGCACATCCATCTTCAATAGATTTCTTTACCGATTTAGAACTCACTTCCTTAATCCACTGATACTCAGGATGATTAGGAAGATACTCATTGTTAAGCCAGACACTAAAACTTTTGCCGCTCATAAATTTTTCGCCATTTTCGTGAAGTTCCTTATTATAAGAAAGGTAGAAGTTGTAGACATATCTGCAAGTGCCGATAGTCTTATTAATTTTGACCTTCTGTTCTGGTGTCGGGTTTATTTCCGTCTTGAAGCTCTTTAGCAATCTCCTCATCTCCTTCTATTTCTATTTGTTTTTTATACTTGCGAAGCCCATACAACCTACAAGAGAATACATGAAGGATTGAAACAATATCCTGTACAAGTTCTTCTTGTGGCGATAGCTCTTCATTATTCACTACCACTATGTTTGTATTGAACTTCATACAGAATTTTTCAAACCAATCATAGCCAAATCTGATAAATCTGTCTTTTCTCTGTCCCAACGCTGTAACGTTTTGACGGAAACACCTAATAATTCAGCAAAATCTTATGGTTTGTAATTAGTGATATTTGATGTATTCATAAACAATGTCCTCCATGAGTACATTTAAGCATATTTAACCACTAACGTTAATGTTTTTGATTACTTAAAGTTTCCTCCTCTGAGAAACTGCAGTTTAATGCCGGCCGGCAACTCGTCACTCCTTTCTTGACTTCCACACTCTTTCAATTTCATTAAAAGTTTCGACAATCATATTCTTCCGGAATTCCGTCTTATCCTTTTGATACAACGAAGCTGCTTCATCCCTTAATCCATCCCAGAACTCACACGAGTTATTCGGATTGGAATACTTCCGGAACAACTTCCAGCATTCTGTATACGTTGCAAAATATTTCTTAAGTTCTTCTTCGTTCATATTCCACCGACCTTACACCGAGTTCGCATTGAAAGCAATAAACCTCTCTGAATCTTCCTTCATAATGACAAAATGTGTTGCAATCTTTTCTATGCAATTTCATGTACAGAGTTCTAATCAAACGGAATCTCCATGTTTTCAACCGAATAAAATCCATCATCCTTTTTATTCCATCCATAAATTTTATTTTCCGCTTTGCTGTTCTTAAGCCGTTTCGACTCAACCTCGTAATACAGCGGTATGAAATAGTCTTGTATACCACCGTCACGGTCTTTTGCAATTTCTATCACATTAGTAGCCGAATACAGTTCGTTATCATCATTCCATCCGAACATTTGCTTTGTAAGCCGCCTAAAATCATTGTTCACGCGATGTACTATAAAAGCATTGTCCACGGCATTTCCTAAATCTCCTGTTCCGGAAATATCATCAAGCCGAAGAAATCCCATTGCCTTTCTCGGATGAGCCACGAATCCAATGTGAATGTTCTTTTTTTTCGCTAACCGTTCCAAGCTCAACACAAATTCCGTCTGTGCATCCCACTTGTTATCCCCAAGATTGGAAATATTGAATGCCATTAGGTTGTCCAGAATAAGTAAATCTAATTTATTGTCATCAACTGCTTTTTCAAATTGCTCCATAATCGCAGTGAAGTTATTGCCATACTCATTGTTGTATAACCAAAAGCATTTTCCGAGCCAATTAGCAATCTTTTCTTGGTATTTACGCTGCACATTGTAATACCCATCAAAATTTGTCGGCTCAACATATCCTTTGCCGGCAGCCTGCAAGTTCATCCACCGCATAAAATTCTTTGGTGCAAGTTCACCGGAGAACACGCCAACGTTGTTTCCATATTCCACGCAGTCAAGACATATTTCGGAAATAATGGAGCTCTTCCCGCTGGCCCTTAAACCGGATATTACCGACACATAACCTTTCTTTAATCCACGCATTCGTCTGTCAATATCATTAATTCCCGTCTTAATGAATGACTCCTCTGCCACCGGAAGATTCAGAATGTCATTTGCTGTGTAGAATACCGGGCTGCCTTCCGTAGGCTCAATCTTCTTCACTTCCTGCATCTGGTTCGGCTTGGAATAAATCTTGCGCTCATATTCCTGCTGCCGCTTTTCGTAAGCATCCGGTTCATATAGCAACCGAACATCTCTCCATGTCTTATCCGAGCATGAATTATGGAAACAATGAAATCCAATTGCACCAGACCGAGACTGGAAGATACATGCATCTTTGCCCTTGTGGTTACTGTCGAACGGACAGCAATCCAAAATATACTTTGTTCCATCGGAATAACTACTTTTCCGATACCGAAGTCCGTACTTGTTCATCCACTCTTCCAAATCAAACTCTCTTGGCTGGTAATTGTTATACCTCTGAGGTCTCTCTTCTTTCGGATATAAGTCACACAACTTTTGAAGATACTTAATATCATTCACTTCTACGCTTTCTGGACTACCAATGATGTAACTCATCCGATGCGGACGTTTCTCCGAATTCGCACCTTTTTGCGCCATCGTACCATATAGCTTGCATACTCTGGATGGATTGAAGTTCTTCATATCCACACTAATCTCATCATCTGAAAATAGCATATCTAATGTTTGCAATGATTTTTTAATCAGCGCAACCTTATCATTCGAACTCTGTAAGAACACCCTGTACAGCAGATGAACTCCGTTTCCGCTAAAGCCAAACAGCGGGTCGTTAAACCCAAGATTCTTCATGAATTTATAAATTTCATTTCCTTTCGCCTTTGCTTTTGCAATCTGTTCATCCGTAGAAGATGTTCCGGTCGGTCTGACTGGATCTAAATCAAGCATCATCCAATCATAACCAATCACATCATTGTCACTAGTAGTAGCTTTCGCGTTCTTTTCAAATCGATCTTTCTGCGTCCTGTCATAGCAGGCATCGTTCAGTGAGTTGAGCGTCATATAGATGTTGCAGTCACCGAAGTTCCGTAATTCATCGAATCCACGCATCAACGTATCTGCACTCCGGAAATATCCGCTATACATTTGCTTATTACCATATATGACACGAATCTCGAATAACTGGCTGTCCGGTTTCATCAATGCAATAGCTTTTCGTATCTCTTTTTCATTTAACACTACTGCCTACTACCTCCACTGTCTGGTGTATGATAAATAGGATTCTGGATTTCAGCATCATCATAATTGCCATCTAACACCTTTGGAAAGTTATTGGGACATACAAACCAATCAAAGGTTATTACCCACTGCCTTTTACTGCCTGAACGTCCCTGTAAGAAACTACTGGCACGTATCTTTGCTATCGCCTTTAAAACATCATCAATGCCATATTGCTTTATCCTCGCCACCAATCTTTCATATCTTTGAGTTCCTGCTGCCATTCTTGAAATCTGCTTGATTCCGTACTCAGCCAATGAGTTCCACTCATTTACGCATCGTTGGACGTCAGTCCGACGAACAGTAAAGTTAGATACTGTAATATTATCTGGTTTACTATCTGTGTTTATATCTGGTATTGGTTCGCCCTCTGCGGCAAATTGATTTGCCTTTTCTGGAAAATCCATTTTACCTTTTTGGCAAATGCAATCGCCATTTCCAAATAATGCATACCCATTCTCTGTAATTGCATACCATTTTGTTCTATCGTAAGTAGAACTGTTATAGTTCCCAGAAATAATAATCCCTTCATTTTCCATCTTTTCCAACGCTGAACGTATCTGCTTTTTACTCATATATGGAAACATTTCTTCAAACGCTTTAATGCTGTTGTATGTCCAATAGCGTCCATCATGGAAATGTTTTTCATTTGCTTGATTTTTCTCAATCCAATAGTACAAATTCTGCAAAAGAATGGCTGCATTTACTCCGTATTTAGCTGCTATATCACTGTCAAATGTATGTACCATGCCTATACCTCTTCCCCTGTCAATAACTCCACAACTCTCCTGCCAGCTTCTTCCGGCCGGCAAAAAAGAAATTTCACTCCATAACGTTTTTCCATTGTCCGCATCGATTTTGCCAATCCCTCTCCGGATGTAGGTGGTCGCTTCGGAATCGGTACATTTCCCCATCTTCCCTTTTCATGATGCTCTTTAATTCGCTTCCACCTTGCAATACGTGGGTTATCCCATGTTTCCAGATCATCAATCGTTTTCACTCCATCTTCATTCTCAATGAGAATATAGAATTTCAATCCCTTATTCATTGCCCTTGCGCACTCATCGTGAAACCTCGCATGACCTTTTCCGCAAATATTTCCAATAATTTCCTGTATATTGCGTTTAGTGTCAACTGAAACATCAAACAGCCCCGAAATGTCATTCTTTACAACTTTGCACTTTCTCTTATCTTTGTCTGCAAGCATACTTTCAATCTTCTCGTTTTCGAGTATATAATCACCCTCTGGAAGTGGAAGAAACACAAGCTCATATCCTTTACTGATAAGATATCTGTGCTTCGTTTCATGTTTTCCGTCCTGTTGGTTTGTATCAACGTATATCTTCAACCTTATCACCTGCCTTATACTGTCTGTCACTGCTCAAATATTTCTCATTATGTTTCTGCATTACAAGCATTCCGTTCAGCCGTTTCAGAATAGCTTTGTTATTTTCCGAACTTGCAAAATCGTGAATGAACTTGTACAAATCAACCACATCTTTATGCTGTCTGCGTAACTTTCTCTCATTCCGGTAAGCTGTAGCAAGTTTGTTCCGCTCTTGCTTATTATCTGCAAACTCAAACTTGTGCGCCCACTGCTTACTTCTTTCTGGTGAATCCAGTTTTTCACATTCAGTCTTCGATGCATCATATTTCTCCTGTGATTCTTTTAATAAATCAATGAAATCCTGAATGATTTCTGAAGGTTTTCTTTCGCTTTGCAATACCATCACCATCCTTAATTATTAATTAAACGGCAACTTCTCATCAATTCCATCCGGAATGTTCATGAATCCATCACCAGAACTTGCTGGCACCGGTCCGCTCTGACTCTGAACCGGACCGCTCTGGTTCTGCTGACTAGCATTTTTGCTTTCAGCAAATTCTTGTTCTTCAACTACAACTTCTGTTGTATAAACTTTCACTCCATCTTTATTCGTGTAACTTCCTGTCTGAATACGACCGCAAACCGTGATTCTCATACCCTGTCGAAAATACTTTTCTACAAACTCGGCAGATTTACCAAATGTCAAACAGTTGATAAAGTCCGCTGTCGGTTCATTCTCTCTCTTGAATCTTCGTTCTACTGCGAGAGTGTATCTTGCAACTGCTGTGTTATTTGCTCCACCGTATCTAACCTCTGGATTACGTGTTAATCGACCCATTCCAATCCATTTATTCATAAGTTATCCCTTTCTTGTTTTTGAAAAATACTTACCATGTTACTTCTTTCCGGTTGCTTGAACTTCAGTTTTCTTCCGCAATACGGACAATATTGGTAGTCTTCCGAAACGCTCATCCCACAATCTTTATCTGGACACCGCCACTCTTCAAAGCTTTGTCCGTGATACACTACATATCCAACTAAGCGTACTTCGATAAAATTTTCATAACTTCTCCTAAAACGGTTCCAATCCTATATCGGTCTGAAATCCTTTCTCCGCAACGTATACTTTCACGTCACAATCTACAAGTTGCTCTATCTCTTCTCTGAACCGCCCTGCGTCCGCATTTCCGCCACTTAAATGCAGTAAGCCTATACTTCTTAGTCTCGGACTATTTATTGACTCTATGAGCCGTTTACACGTTTGCAATTCCATATGACCTCGAAGGACGTGTTCAAACTTTCCGGCATCTTCCATATGACTTATGTAGTCCTCACTGTAATTACACTCGACCAGCGCATGAGCGATTCCCATTTTTGAAAAGTCATACGGACAATATTCCGCATCTGTAATAAATAGCAAGCTACCTATTTCATCCTGTTTTATCAAGAATCCGTCGCATTCCGTATCGTTGTGCGGTACATGGAATGGTATCACTTGAAATGACCCCATCTGCTTTGTTTTCATTCGCTCAATTCCGACAACTTTTTCTCCGTATATCTGCTCAATTGCCGTGGAAACCTCATCACTTGCATACACGCTGATTCCGTACTTCATGTAGTCCTTAATGTATTTCGCATGATCGCCTAACCATGCTCATGTGAAATTAGGCATCCGACCACTTTTCCAGTCTGATAATCAATGGCTTGCAACATATCCTTTGCCGGCACCCCGCATTCTAAAAGAAGAATTTCATCATCTGTGATTAGGGCATATCCATTACCAGATGAACCAGATCCATTACATTTCATGAGCATTTAACCACCCCCTTGTATTCTGACTTCCAACTTCATAATTATTCATCTGGCATAATGAATGTTGTCTGATTATAGAGCCCATCGCCATATTCCATAAGTGGAATATTTAAGCATATTTAACCACTAACGTTAATGTTTTTGATTACTTAAAGTTTCCTCCTTTGCAAACTCCGGAACTTCCGTGGCTTCAGATTCAGCCACCACATCGCCATCAACCACGAATTCCTGTGAATTTTCATTTTCAGCAATCTCTTCCTGCGCAACTTTATATGTATCATCCATCTGTAACAATGATGATTTTGCCATGCTATTCATGTTCTTCGGGAACTTCTTGATTGCGTTATTACGCATCTTGCGGACAATCATAGATTCCGGTGTATCAAGCCATGCTGCGGAGATATATGGCTTAGCTTCTTCGCAAGCAAGCATATCTTCCAATGTCTCGCATTTTCGAAGCGCATCGTAGATTTCTTCTTTTTTCTCTGCAATCTTCTTTTTTTCATCAGGCGTTGCATCATATCTAGTTCTGTCTTTTCCATTCTGTTTCTTCCCTGTGACAAAACCAAACGTCTCATTCATCAGATTATTTCTAATATGAGCAAAAAGATTTGTTTTCACACTTTCACGCTCAGCAATTAAGTACTGCACTTTCCCATCTGTCAATTTCACCGGATATACAACGCGGACAACCTTTTGAGACAATCCTTTCTCTTCCCACTCTGGCGGCGTAACTTCAACACCTATGTGTTTCGGATAAATGAATTCATCTCCCTCTTTTACAAGCCATACTGGATAAACCTCTTTTACGTTGTTTCCATAATTCCTTAGAAGTGCATCGTTACCGTCTCCCTCAATTCCCATCTCAACAACCTGCACATAATTGTTTCCGACTTTCTTTGAACGCAACTGGAAGTAACACTCTCTAGGCACTACATTCGCATTGAGCTTAAGACTTGCGCACCTCCCAACAATCTCTCTTAAATTGGACTTATCAATTCCATTTAAGTCATTTACTTTGTCACTGTCTTTCACAAGCTGAAAAATACTTGTCATTGCTGCCATAGCGCACTGTTTCGAATATTCATCGAATGTAACTCCGCAAGTATCAAAATCCCTTACAACAAGGTCCGTAATCGAATTTGTCCACTGGCTTACAGCAGTATCCATTTTTACAACTTCATTCGCCATTATCACTCCACCTCTTTTTCAAGTTCAGCAACCCTATGTTCTAAATTTTTACTCATAGTAACTATTCTCCCTTCGATACAAAGATATTAGATTTCAAGATACAAAATGGGCGAACACCGCCGCTGCCCTCGTAGCTATCGCCGTAGATGTTGCCGGACGGGGAAACAACGGCGAGTGCATACTTCCATCCACGTTCTTCTGTACTCCAAGGAGTGCATGTCCACCACCAGCCATCAATCTCCGGAGTAACGAGCAAATCATTGTACTTTCTTGCTTCATCGAATGTGATAGGGCGTACCCTACATTTTACCGGTTCAAACTCCTGCTGCATATCAACAGACGTTAAATCCACCTCATGCTCAATAATGTTATCCTCACCTACTACTTCTGCAATAACAGGATAAATGTCTCTCTCAATCAGCTTTTTAAGGCTTGAATCACTGTAATCTCTAACATATTTGTCAAACACTACATTCTCTGCCATAAATCTTTTTGAGATAACCTTTGTCTGCGCTCCGTCCTGCTCCAAGACGATAAAATTATGTTCCCCAATCTTGAAGGTTTCTCCTGCCTGCAATGCGGATAATAATACCTTATCTTGCTTTTCTTTTTCCTCTAACATCTGTACCAATGCTTTTGCTGCATCTAATACTTTACTCATGTTTTTCCTCTCTTTCTCCTGCACTGGCAGGCTCTTCCAATTTCTTCACAACCGCAACTTTGTTCGCGCCATAGGTTTTCACCCATGCCATATCAACAGTTTCATCAGTGACCGTCAGATTTACACCTTTCTCAGTCACAACGATATCTCCGGCTTTCACATCGTCTTTGGTTTTATAAGTATATGACCGTCTGCTCTTTTCGAATTTTGCCTTTATGTATTTCAATTACTCTTCCTCGCTTTCCTAACTGAATGATGGTTCAGGCTCTTTCTCCGGCTGAATCTCGTCATCGTCATACTCTTTATCAATGACAATTTCCGTTCCAGCTCTTTCCAATCGAAGCAGAAGCATCTGAAAATCATCTAATCTACAAAGAGATGAAATCATAACATCATT
>DCKD01000080.1:5033-5400 GCA_002320245.1 Lachnospiraceae bacterium UBA1683 | reverse complement strand
ATCCCCCAGCTATGCTGGGGAGAATAGTGTAAGTGGAGACGGTGAGTATATAATAACAAAGCCTCCTGTGGTAAAATGAGAATGGTGTCGCAAGCCAAACTCAAAACCAAAGGAGGCGGTCCAAATGGACAATAAAAGTTTATCACATACTCGTTGGAAATGCCAGTATCATATCGTATTCATACCGAAGTATCGTAAAAAGGTATTATATGGACAAATACGAAATGATGTACGAGAAATAATTGCAACGCTGTGTAAGTATAAAAATGTAGAAATAGTTGCCGGAGCAGTATGCTCGGATCATGTGCATTTAAGTGTTGCAATTCCACCAAAACTAAGTGTATCAGAGTTTATGGGATATCTCAAA
>DCKD01000080.1:0-4932 GCA_002320245.1 Lachnospiraceae bacterium UBA1683 | reverse complement strand
ACTTGAAGTGGTGGTTGCTAACTAAACAAATTATACAGCAAACAAAAAAGTCACCGATTCGGAAAGCGTGATTATTTTCTGTGGAGTATTTTTTATGAGAGAGAGTGCAAAAATACTGAATCCGGAAAAAACAATAAACGTCATCAAGAACATTTTCATATTCCCAGCGTTGGATCGTTCTTCCATTCTTCGAGGATGTACAACTATTGAAGTACTTACAAGAGGCGCATGTTACAGTTTTTGATTTCAGTTGCATTATAATATCCTGTATCAGCTACGACTGTACACTCCTCGATATCAAGCAATTCATTTGCACCTTTAGCCATAACATAAAGCTGCTTCTGATCATTTATGTCATTCGTTGTAGAAATATCTATTACAAAATGATTCTGTGAATCAACGACAGACTGTACATTATAACAAATTTGCTATTTTGTGCACGGATTTTTGTGCCATCAATTGCAATTAATTTTCCATCAATCAATCCCCAACCTTTAAGGATGAGTGTTAATTGACGTAATGTGTTATGAAAAGCTTTTCTGTTTTCTTTTACAAAACCAGCAATGGTTCCGTGATCTGGTGTTATTGCATTAACCAGCCACATAAGTTCAATATTTCGTTTGCATTCTATTTCCAAAGCTCTACTTGATCTGGTTTTATTTAAGTAACCATAAATATCAAATTTCCCTCCTACTCGATTGTCTTCTTTGTCGAATTCTCCTGACATAAACCGCTAAAATCATTCTTTTGCGTATGCTATGCTTTAGAAAAATTTTAGCAGAGGTGAGCAAGATGGAAAGACAGTTACCTAAAAACGTGCGTCAAATCGGAAATGTGAGTGATACTCCGAAAATATACGTGGAAGATTATGTAGATACATTTTTTTCACAGTTGTGTGAAAAAGCGGGAGAAATGCCAATTGGTGCGTTCCTTGTAGGCGATATGCAAAAAACGGACGAGGACGAATATGTATATATTTATGGTGCAATCCAGATGCACGAGTTGAAATATGATGATTCCGGCTATGTGATTGATGAGGATACGTGGAAACGGGCGTATGAGGATTGCAAGCAGTATTTTGAGGACGGGGAGATGCTGGGCTGGTTTGTGGCGCATAGCGGTGTGGAGCTAAAGGCGCAGAACAGTACAATGCGTCTGCACAAGAAGTCATTTCCGAAGAAGAATACAATTTTTATTATGAAAGACCCGGTAGAGAAGGAAGAAATCTATTATGCCCACAAATTCAATGATTTGATGGAAATAGGCGGGCATTATACATATTATGAGAAGAACCCATGTATGCAGAATTATATGATTTCATGCAGAAAGAAAAATGGGGTGTCTCCCACGGAAACTGTGGAGGATAGAGCTGCGAAGGATTTCAGAAGCATTGTTAACACCAGGGGGGACCGGCAAAAGCAGATTCACGCAAACCGTCTGATGCAGGGGGTGAGTGCGTGCCTGGTTCTGATTGTTATTGTGATGGGCGTGGTGATGGTAAATAATTTTGATAAAATGAAGGACGTCCAGTCTGCATTGAGCGATGCGGTGGACAAGACGGCAGATGCGAAAGATGCGGAGGTGAAAGAGACGAGTGGGGCGGTAACTGCCGTAACAGGGGAGGATTCACAGGCGGATAATACGGATGCAGCAAATGGACAGACCGCAGATGCAGTAACAGATGGACAGGCAGCGGACGCAGGCGCAGACGGACAAGCAATAGATGCGAATGCAGACGCACAGGCAGCCGGCCCAAGTGCCGAAGGGCAGGATGCTGCAAGTACGGATGGACGACAGACCGCAGACGCACAGGCAGGCAGCACAGATGGGATTTACGTCGTGGAGCAGGGCGATACGCTTGCGATTATCAGCAAAAAAATGTACGGTGATGTGTCGCATGTGGATGCAATTTGCAGAATGAATGGATTGACAGACGGGAATCTGATTTACATTGGACAGAAATTGCTATTACCATAAAATAATGTTATACTGGAGAAAACGCAGGAAGAGGTATAACATGACACAGAAGAAAAAAAGGCAGTTAAAGCTGGTCAAGCCGCCATCCGTGGACGAGCTCAGGCGCATGGCCAGAAAGTATTGGACGGCAAGAATAAAGAAAATAACAGCTATCGTATTTTTTTCGTTTATGGTCGTGTCCGGCACTTATCTGCTCCTGACGAATCATGTGTATTCTACAGTATATAAGGCGGCATCCTATAAGAAGACGACTTCAGACAGCAATCAGTATGCGGCATTTGGAAATGGAATCGTCCGCTACAGCCGTGACGGAGTGGCTTACCTGAATCATAAGAATGAAGAGCTGTGGATACAGTCCGGGCAGTTCAAGAATCCGGTAATCGATATCGCGGGAAATGCGTTCGCAATCGGTGACAGTGGCGGCAATTCGATTCAGATTTTCACGGAAAAAGGATTAAAGGGGGAGATTGGGACAACGCTTCCTATTGAGAAAATGTCCGTTTCCGACCAGGGAATTGTCAGTGCCATTCTGAAAAATGAAAATACACCGAGTATCGTCACATATGATGCGACGGGAAATATCCTTGTGGAGAATCAGGTATCGGTCAGCAATATGGGGTATCCGGTTGCATTGGAAATGTCTCCGGACGGAACTGTGCTTGCAGTTACATATCTGAATTTGGCAGGCGGTGCACTGAAATCCAAAGTGGTCTGTTACAATTTTGACAGTCCGGGAGAAAACAAAGCGAACCATCAGGTCAGTGAAGACGAATTTAAAGACACAGTAATGCCGGAGATTTATTTTATGGACGCATCACATATGGTTGTTGTCGGTGACAGTTCATTCGTTTTATATGCAGGAGAGGATGTCCCGGAGAAGAATAAAGAAATCAAGCTGCCACAGGAGATTAAGAACACATTCCACACATCGAAATATATTGGCTTTGTATTGCTGAATGAGGAAAAATCAGGTTATGAGGTGCGGTTGTATAACAAATCCGGAAAAATGATTATGAACCGGGAGATTTCCGGTGAATACAGCAATGTCAGCATGGTGGGAGATGAAATCATTATGTACGATGGTTCCAGATGCTGCATTATTACGAAGAATGGAATCCAGCGGCTGAAAACAGATTTAAAGTTGGATGCGCTGGCGGTGATTCCGGTAAACGGCATCAATAAATATTTGGTGATGAGTGCAAATGAATTACGCGTCATATATTTGGCGAAATAGGAGAAGAGTATGGATAACTGGTTATTGATTATCGTAGGAGTCATATTTTTAGTAAACATCACAGTCGGATATATCCGGGGATTTTTCAAGATTGGGTTGTCGCTGCTGTCCTCAATACTGACCATTGTAATTGTGATTTACCTGTCGCCATACGTGGGGGCGGCGCTCACGAAATATACGCCGGTGGATGAGTTGATTGAGGAAAAATGCGTCGAATCATTTATGCCGGAGGTGTCCGGTGATATTTTTTCGGGGAAAGACCTGACGGGTACGCCGTTTGAAGAGATAGATGAGGATACGCTGAACAATATCGGAGAGGTGGATTGGAACAGAATCGGAATTACGGCGGACGACGTGTTAAACGTGATGGGGGAGATTCCGAAGGACCAGCAGATTAAACTGATTGAAAAATCAGCATTGCCGGAGTTCCTGAAAAATCTTCTTCTGGAAAATAATAACAGCGCTATTTACGGAGAACTCGGTGTCAGTAGTTTTCCACACTATGTAGCCGGTTATATTTCCAGGATGCTGATTAATGTCTTGGCGTTCCTTGTTACATTTATCCTTGCAATCGTAATTGTCAAAGCGCTGATGGCAGCGGTGGATATATTAGGAGAACTCCCGGTGCTTGGGTTCTTCAACCATTTCGGAGGAGCGCTGCTCGGTCTGCTTATCGCTTTGTTTATCGTATGGCTGCTCTTTCTTGGGATGACGGCTGCGTATTCCAGCGATGCAGGAAAAGCCTGCTTTGAAATGATTGAAAAAAGCCAGATACTTACATTCTTATATGAAAAGAATCCGATGCTTGTCAGACTATTATCATTTAGGTAGCAACTGTGGAAATCCTCCAATAACAATTGCGGAAGCCCCTAAATAACGACTGCGGAAGCCCCGCGATAATAACCGGGGAAATCCCGAAAAATAAATATTGACAAAACCTCATGGAATGTGCTATTTTTAAATAGTTACAGGAGATACACAACACATTTCATGGGGGATTAGCTCAGTTGGGAGAGCGCCTGCCTTGCAAGCAGGAGGTCACGAGTTCGAATCTCGTATTCTCCACTTAGCAACGGACATCAGGGAATTGCCTTGATGGGAAATTATATCATAATAATCCTCGATAGCTCAGCGGTAGAGCATTCGGCTGTTAACCGAAGGGTCGTTGGTTCGAACCCAACTCGGGGAGTTAAAAAGAATTTAAAAAGATTCTATGGATGCTCCTTTCCGGGCGGACAGGCAAGATAGCTTGTCCTCTGGCGGGGAGCATATTTTATTCCTGCGGGCAACGAGCCAGACTCAAAATCGAAACATGGTTTTTGATACCTCAAATCCTTTATAGGAAGTTGCCCTGCAATTCCTATGAAACAAAATCCTCGGAGCAGAGCAGAGGTGAAGAAAATTGTTGTTTTGCAATCACGCCTTGCGGAGAGTTCGCCGGCGGACTCTTTTTGTAAGGATTCTATACGATAGTATTCAGCACAATGGATAATCTGGAAAATCAACAGAATAGGTTAGCGAAATGGATGGGGAATTGTAAAAACATTATTTGAAATCGTGCAAATTATCTAAATTACGTCTTTAAGGTAAAAAAATGAAAAATAACGTTGACAATATCATTTATAATGTGCTATTCTATTAAAGCTGTCGCTTGAGACAAGCCGAGAGGCAAGCGTTGAAAGTGAAACAGTAAAATGAAAAAGTTGTTGACAAATGACGAA
>DCKD01000042.1 GCA_002320245.1 Lachnospiraceae bacterium UBA1683 | reverse complement strand
ACTCAGGATTCCGAGAGATCATTTTTTCTTTCTATCTTACCAGTTTTTTCCTCAAGATGCTATATTTATGTAGTGATAAAACAGAAAAAGTGTTATAATGAAATCACGCAGTGAAAAAACTACATATGGAAATGTTATGTATTACGCACAGATGCGAAAAGGAGGACATCACGATGTGGACAAGAGCAGATTTAAAGATGAGAGGAAAGCTGGCGTTTAAGAGGAATTATTGGGCGGCAGTTCTGGTAGCATTTATAATGACATTGTTTATGGCGGCATCAACCGGGAGCAGCGGAAGCAGCGTGGTAAACGAAAGCAGTGGATACGGAACAGATTCCGGTTCCATGATGGCAACCGTTACATCGCTGGTGATTGCCGCAGTTGCTGGAATTACAGGGCTGATTATCCTGTTGGTGAAACTATTTGTTGGGAACGCATTACTTGTAGGCGGCAACCGCTTTTTTATTCTCAATCAGACAGAGCTTCCTTCCGCAGGAACACTCGGTTATGTATTTAAGAGCGGAAATTATGGCAATGTTATCCTGATAATGTTTTTGAAAGATTTGTATACGTTTTTGTGGACTTTACTTCTGATTATACCGGGAATTATCAAGAGTTATGAGTATCTGATGGTACCGTATATTCTTGCTGAGAATCCGGGAATGGACAGAAAAGAGGCGTTTTTGATTAGTAAAAAAATGATGATGGGGCAGAAATGGGATACTTTTGTACTTGACATATCCTTTATCGGATGGAGGTTTCTGGAAGTGATAACATTTGGTATTATGGGAATCTTCTATGTGCAGCCTTATTATCAGGCAACGATATCAGAGTTGTACACGTATAACCGTTCGGTTGCATATCAGAATGGGTATATTCGTTAGGCGAAGCCCAATGGCTACAGGCGGCATCCGCTGCCTGCGGCCATCGTCTTCTTTGATTGTATGAATTCATCATAACAGTCAATTGTGAATCCCGAGTGACAGGATTTGGAAAAATTTCTTAAAATTATAAAATCAAAATAAAGAATACAAAGTGATAATTTATTCCCGCGGGCAACGAACCAAGTAGCCATGCCTACATGGATATTTGGAGATTGCCGCGAGAGTCAAATACCCCGCTGCTCTGCAGCGCTACAAGTTTGATGCCCCGTTGCTTGCCGCGGGGTATTTGACTTATGGTTTACGATGTGCATACAGTCCGTATCGGCTGTATGCCATTTTTCTTTTTCTGCCTCATATCGTTCAAAAAGCCATGCAATAGCATTATCCATTCCCTGTTCCGTCACAGGGAAAGAGGCGGATTCTTTTTGCTCATCCGGGGTTCTTTCGAAAGACCACGGTTCCGGATATACAAAAACAGTGAATGTTTCCTTGCTCTCGTCACATCGGAAAAAATAACGCATACCCTGATGGCAGCCGGAAAAAGGTTCTTTTTTCAGTCCGTTTACAGGAACCAGTCGTTTATCAATCATAGGTAGTGCTCTCCTTTTTATTATGTAAATAAGTATAACATAATTTCCTTAAAATTAAAGCTAATAGAAGTAAACATTATGAAATCACTTTTTCGGATGTTCAAAATGCAGTGTTGTTTCAAAAAGGGTTTCAGGGCAGTAAAAGAAGGTGTGCAGGCTTTTGATAAATCACATTCTTTTCCGATATTTAGTGAAAAGGAAAGAGCCACATTGCTGCGGCTCAAGGGGAAAAAGTTTATGAAAAAGTGTTCTTTATCTTAGAACAATTTTAGTATATCCGGAAGTTGTGTAGAAAAAATGATATAAATTTGAACGGTTTGTGAACAATATTTGGACATGTTGCGTCAGAAGTTCTTATACCGGAAAAATTTTTCACATCTGTTGTTGTTCTTCATATATTAATATGAAAATGGGAAAACAGACTTAGGGAGAAATGATGAAAAAGAGAATTTATTCAGTAGTAATGTTGTCTGTTTTGGTGATTGCTGCCTGTACCGCCTGTAGTTCAAAGGAAACAGAAGTCAGCAATACAACCGTACCGGCGAAAAAAGTCGTGCTGAACGAAGTAGCGCATTCCATCTTTTATGCACCGATGTATGTGGCGGCGGAAGAAGGGTATTTTGAGGAAGAGGGATTGGAAGTTGAACTTGTAACCGGCTTTGGTGCCGATAAGACCATGACCGCAGTTTTGTCCGGCGAGGCGGACATTGGATTCATGGGTTCTGAAGCGTCCATTTACACATACAATCAGGGTGCCAGAGATTATGTTGTGAATTTCGCCCAACTGACGCAGCGCGCAGGAAATTTCCTTGTTGCCCGTGAGCCGATGGAAGACTTTTCATGGGAAGACCTGAAAGGGAAAAATGTGCTTGGTGGAAGAAAGGGCGGCATACCGGAGATGGTATTTGAGTACATTTTGAAAGAACATAATATCACACCGCAAAAAGACGTGGAAATCGACCAGAGTATTGATTTTGGTTCTACCGCGGCAGCGTTTTCCGAAGGCCGTGGGGACTTTACGGTTGAGTTTGAACCAGGAGCGACAATGCTGGAGTCGGAGGGCAAAGGTTATGTGGTTGCTTCGCTTGGGGAGGACAGTGGATATGTGCCGTACACGGCTTATTCCGCAAAGCAGAGTTATATAGAGGAAAACCCGGACGTGATACAGGGATTTGTCAATGCACTGCAAAAGGGCATGGATTATGTGCAGACGCACACACCGGAGGAGATTGCAGAGGTCATTGAACCACAGTTTCCGGAGACGGAGATGGACACGATTACAACAATCGTGACAAGATATTATAATCAGGATACATGGAAATCAGATTTGGTCTTTGAAAAGTCTGGTTTTGAGCTTTTGCAGGATATTCTCGAAAGTGCGGGAGAGTTGGAAAAACGGGCGCCGTATGAGGATTTGGTTCAGACGGAGTTTGCAGAAAAGGCAGCAAGATAGCGGAAAACCATAACGAAAAAAATGGGAAACTTCTTTTTAAATATGTGAAGTTGCGATATACTGGAAGTACACGATACAGCAGAAAGGAGGTCCATTTATGGACACACAGAGAACGGCAGAGATAATCAAAACGGCGAGAACAACGCTTGGAATTGAGTTTGGCTCCACACGTATTAAGGCAGTGCTGACGGATGAGCAGAACCTTCCGATTGCATCAGGAAGCCATGATTGGGAAAACCGGTTTGTGAATAACGTCTGGACATATACACTGGAAGATATCTGGAGCGGACTTCAGGATTGTTATGCAGATTTGAAACGGGATGTGAAGGAAAGGTACGGCGTGACGTTAACTTCATTTGGGGCAATAGGTTTCAGCGCAATGATGCATGGGTATCTCGCATTTGATGAAAACAACAGACAGTTGGCAGAGTTCCGCACATGGAGAAACACGATTACAGAAGAGGCATCCGGGAAATTATCGGAGGTTTTTCAATTTCATATTCCACAGAGGTGGAGTGTGGCGCATCTGTATCAGGCGATTCTCAACGGAGAGGAACATGTGAAAGAGGTTCGGTTTATTACGACGCTTTCCGGTTATATCCACTGGAAAATGACCGGGAACAAGGTGTTGGGAATCGGCGATGCAGCGGGGATGTTCCCGATTGATTCCAGTACAAAGAACTGGCATAAGGGGATGCTGGCACAGTTTGATGCACTGGTGGAGGGAAACGGATACCCGTGGAAACTGGAAACGATTCTCCCGAAGGTGCTTGTCGCCGGAGTGCAGGCAGGTACTTTGACAGCGGAGGGTGCAAGACTGTTGGATATGGATGGGGATTTGAAGCCGGGGATTCCGTTGTGTCCGCCGGAGGGGGATGCCGGAACCGGAATGGCGGCAACGAATAGTGTGGCGGTCCGCACAGGAAATGTGTCCGCAGGAACGAGTGTATTTGCAATGGCGGTTCTGGAGCATCCGTTGTCCAAACCATATGAAGAGATTGACATGGTAACAACGCCGGCAGGAGATCCGGTTGCGATGGTGCATTGCAACAACTGTACATCAGATTTGAATGCATGGGTGAACCTGTTCCGGGAATGCCTTGAGGCATTCGGAACAAAGGCCGATATGAATGTGCTGTTCGGAACGCTGTATAACAAGGCGCTGGAAGGCGATGGGGACTGCGGAGGACTTCTGGCTTATAATTATTTTTCCGGAGAGCATATTACCGGGTTTGAGGCGGGGCGTCCGTTGTTTGTGAGAACACCGGAAAGCAAGTTTAATCTGGCTAACTTTATGCGAGTGCATCTGTACACGTCACTTGGCGCATTGAAGACAGGAATGGATATCCTACTGAAACAGGAGCATATTGAACTGGGCAGGATGTTGGGACATGGCGGCATGTTTAAGACGAAGGGAGTCGGACAGAGAATACTGGCGGCGGCAATTGACACGCCGGTTTATGTCATGGAGACAGCAGGGGAAGGCGGTGCGTGGGGAATTGCATTGCTGGCGGCTTACATGGAGAAAAAAGAGGAACAGGAGACTCTGACGGAGTATCTTGCACAAAAAGTATTCGGGGGCGAAGAAGGTGAACGGATGGAGCCGGATGCCGATGACGTAGAAGGTTTCGAGGCATTTATGGTGAAGTATACATCGGGACTTCCGATTGAGCGGGCGGCAGTGGACAGTTTCTCCTAAAAATATTTGATGAGAAAATTGATAAAAAAATCACGAAAAAGTTGATGAAAAAATCATAAAAAAACTGATAAAAAATTGCCAAATACTCTTTACTTCCGATACAGATTTTGGTAGAATTTTTAAAGAATTTGAGTAGAGAAAACCATATAATAACTGGAGTCCCAGGTATCCTGCCTGGGATTCTTTTTGATGGTATAGGAAGGTTCTGCGAACTTCCTATACTATCAAAAAACGCTACGTGTGATGATACGCAGCTCGCTGAGGTGAAATTACTGTTTTGCAGTACGCTCGCGCGCGAAGATTGCGCTTCATGCGCAATCTTTTTCATATTGCAGGGGGGATTACATTGAGTAAGAGTATGACACATGATATGACGGTGGGAAGTCCAACCAGATTGATTATTGAATTTATGGTGCCGTTGTTTTTAGGAAATTTATTCCAACAGTTATATAACATTGCCGATTCGGTGATTGCCGGCCAGTTCATCGGGGTAAATGCACTGGCGGCGATTGGCTCCACCACATCGCTGATGTTTCTTGTGATGGGATGGCTGAACGGGCTCAGCAGCGGATTTGGGATTCTTGTTTCCCAGTGGTTTGGGGCAAAGGATTATAAGATGATGCGCAGATATATCGCGATGAGCATTTATGTGATGCTGGCATTTGTTATTATGATGACCGCAGGATTGACGTTGGCAAATGAGTCAATCCTGCGGCTGATGAATTCTCCGGAGAATCTGATAGGGGATATCAAAGGATATATGGGTGTGATTTATGCAGGACTGATTGCAACCGGAGCATACAATGCGCTTGCAGCCATTTTGAGAGCGGTAGGAGATTCCAAATCCCCGTTGTATTTCCTTGTGATTTCTGCGGTAATTAATGTATTTCTGGATATTGCATTTGTTGTCTGGTTCGGAATGGGGGTTGTGGGATGTGGTTACGCAACAGTCATTGCACAGGGAATCTCCGCTCTGTTATGTCTGCTGTATATTGTGAAACGATTTCCGATTCTGCATCTGAAGCGGGAAGATTTTAAGTTTTCCTTCCGATATGTGAAAAAACTGCTTTCACTCGGTATTCCGATGGCGCTTCAGTTTTCGATTACGGCAATCGGAACAATTATCGTGCAGGGGGCGGTAAACCTGTATGGAGCAAAATATATGGCAGGTTTCTCCGCGGCAGGAAAGATTCAGAATATGGTTTCGGTTATCTTCGTATCATACGGGGCTGCGATGGCAACCTATGTTGGGCAGAACTGCGGGGCAGGGAAGATGGACCGGGTACGCAAGGGTGTGAAAAGTACGCAGATTATGGTAATTATCTGGGGTTTTGTGTTGATGGGGTTTGTTACAGTGTTTGGAAAATATGCGGTGTATTTGTTTGTGGATTCTTCGCAGACAGAAGTCGTACAGGCAGCGCTGACATATTTTAAAGCTGCTGCATGGTGTTATCCGTTCCTCGGAAGCATATTCATTTACCGAAATGCCTTGCAGGGAATGGGGTATGGATTTGTGCCGATGATGGGCGGCGTCTTTGAGCTTGCTGCCCGCGCATCCATCGTAATGATTGTTGCAGGAAAAGCAACGTTCTTCGGTGTGTGCCTGTCAGATCCGGCGGCATGGATTGCGGCGTTGATTCCGCTGATTCCATATTATATTTATATCATGAAGAAACAGAAGGAATCCGCGTACTTAAGTGAAAAGTAAGCGTGTCAGTGGGCAGTCGCAGACTATCCATGCAAGCATGACTGCTTGGCTTGCTGCCCGCGGGAATAAAATTCAGTGGGAAGTGAAAATAAATAGAACAGGAGGAAATCTGTGATGCAGGAATTACAGAAGGACATGACTGTCGGTAATCCGATTAAGATTATTCTGGATTTTACATTGCCTATTTTACTGTGAAACATTAACTTCT
>DCKD01000087.1 GCA_002320245.1 Lachnospiraceae bacterium UBA1683 | reverse complement strand
AATAACATGAGCCGTGAAAACCTGGGGTGCATTAGACAAATTTAAATACGAGGTTGCAAGCGAGCTTGGAGTACCGCTGTCAGATGGGTACAACGGAGACCTGACTTCCAAACAGAACGGTTCTGTTGGAGGATATATGGTTAAGAAAATGATTGAGCAACAGGAAAAACAGATGTTGCCAGGTGGCTTTTTCGTAAAATCAAGGTACGAGTGATTACCTACTTACCAGTAGTCTGCTGTGAGCCGTCCGGATTATCAGACTGATCAGGTGGAGTTGGATCAGTCGGTGTAGTCGGATCGGTTGGTGTAGTCGGATCAGTCGGCGTTTCCGGATCAGTTCCCGGCTGTGGATCTTCCGTTCCGTCTGTAATCTTCCATAGCTGTGCACCCCAGAACGGGTTTGCCAGTCCGGCGAATAAACCGTTGTCTGTTGGAACAAATGCACGTCCGCCATGGTTGTAAATATCACCGAAACCATCTCTTGTCAAAGCTGTAAAGTTTACACCATCAGAAGATACTAAAATATCGCAGCCCTTTTCCTGTGTTTTTATGATATTGCTGCATCCGAGATAATAATAATCACTCAGGATTCCGAGAGATCATTTGAATGCTATAAACACATGAAAAATTGTAACATGAAAGATGTGAATAAGTAAATGAGAATTGTGGATATACATGAAAGGTTTTTCACAAAATATTCACAAAAACAAAATGCTGTATAAATTATGCTTATGTGTGTGGATAATTTTGTGGAAAAAGAGTCGAATTTCACTCCTGAACATTGAATTGTATTTATTTCAGTACAATCTGAATGCCGATGATGAGATTCCTTGACATTTGCATTACAAAGAGGTATCTTTAGATAGGAAACGTTTAAGAAATATAATATTTTGATATATATACATAAGAGGGAGAGCTTGAAGATGAAGAGAGAGTATGTGACACCGGTGATGGAGTGCGAGGAGTTTGTGGCGAATGAGTATGTGGCAACGTGCTATGTTTTGACTTGTGATACAATTGGATTAGGTACGAGTTTGGATGGGCATAAAAAATGTAGAGGGAATTATACGATTAAGAAAGACCCGAGTTATGAAATAGACCCGGGCTGGGCTCTTCAGAAAGGAACTTGGTGGAATGGTACGATTGAGGGAAATCCTACGCGTACATGGCATCATGTTAGCGTTGAGGAGATTAATTCAAAGAATGATCCGGATTATTATAATCATCCAAATGCATCAAACTAATATTTAAAAAGCAGTCTTATAAGTTAAGAAGTTATCCGAACTTCCAGTTCAGATAACTTCTTTCTTTGATTTCACCAAATCAACGGAGGTATCCTATGGACACAATATCACCAACGACAAAAATTGAAGAACGTCTCGTTATCTCCGCCACTCAGAAACACATTCCTCTGGGTGGCGCTTTTGAGTTACTGCCGCTGTGCAACATGGACTGCCGGATGTGTTTCCTGCGGCTCACCCCGGAGGAGATGCGAGCACAGGGACAGCTGCGCGCAGCCGCAGAATGGCTTGAGCTTGCGCAGGAGGCGAAGGATGCAGGTTTGCTATTCCTTCTGCTGACCGGCGGGGAGCCGTTCCTGTATCCGGAATTTACAGAATTATATGAAGGATTGTCAGGAATGGGGCTGTATCTGACGCTGAATACGAACGGAACATTGATTACAGAGGAATATGCCGATTTGTTGGCAAGACACATCCCGAGACGGGTGAATATCACCCTGTACGGATCCTCGGATGAGGTTTACGGACGGCTGTGCGGCAACCCTCATGGATTTACACAGGTGATGCGTGCGATTCGTTTGCTCCGGGAACGGGGAGTGCCGATGAAACTAAACGGAAGTCTGACAAGAGCGAACGTGGATGATCTGGAGAAGATCCAACGGATTGCATATGAGCTGGATATCCCGCTGGAAGTGGACAGCTATATGTTTCCGGCAGCCCGCAAATCGGTCTGTGATTTCAATTGGGAATCCAGATTGGATGCGGTGCAGGCAGCGGAGAGCTATGTGCGGATCCGCCGGAATGAATTGACCGGAGAGCAGTTTGGAGAACTTGCAAAAGCAATGTCTCAATGTTATCATGAGGGGAAGGATTTTGAGGGAGCATGTGCGCCGGAACCATTTCCATGCAGAGCTGGGAGAAGTTCCTTCTGGGTGAACTGGAAGGGGCAGATGACTCCGTGTGTGTTCATGGAAGAACCGGGGATTCCGGTGTTTGAACACGGATTTCAGGAGTCCTGGGAGTATATTCTGCAGGAGAGACGGCAGCTGCTTCTGCCGCCGGATTGTGCAAAGTGCAGCAAGCGGGCGTTCTGTTCCGTCTGCGGGGCGGCGTGTCTTGCAGAGAACGGAGATTTACAGAAGAAACCGGAGTACATTTGCCGGATGACAGAAGAAAAACTGCGTCGGATGGATGAAATCTGCCGGCGTGAAGACAGATGAGTATACAGAGGAGGAGACTTCCGGATTATGATAAAGAGGAAAACAGTATATCGTATTCAGATGATTTTACTTTGTGCGGTTGTACTGATGGCAATATTATATGGAATCAACAGATGGTTTCTCTACAGCCGGTATGACAGATCGGCACCGGAGATTACATTTGACAAGGAATTGGTAGAAGTGTCGGTGACGGCATCGAAAGAGGAACTGATGGCAGGGGTGACGGCTACAGATGAGAAGGACGGAGATGTGACGGATACTCTGATCATCGAGAGCATGTCCGGGCTGCTTGGTGGAAATGAACGGATCATCACCTATGCAGCATTTGATAAGAATAACCATGTAGGGAAGGCAGAACGCAGGGTGAGATATACAGATTATACGGCACCGCGGTTCTCACTGGACGGACCGCTGCGTGCTTCTTCCGTCAGTTCGGATCTGACAGAGATTCTACAGCCGCTGCATGCGACGGACTGCATCGATGGTGACCTTACGAATCAGATCGTTGTGGTGGATACTGAGATGCAGGGAATGAGCACGGAGAGTGTTACGATGCAGTATGAAGTTCAGGTGACGAACAGTTGTGGGGATATGGCGACACTGCAGGTTCCTGTGAAAGTGCAGATGGATGCAGCAGGGCAGACCGGGACATTTGCGGAAATCAACCTGACAGAATATCTGATTTACTGTAAGGCAGGAACGCAGCTGGATCTCGGCGCATATGTGGCAGAGGCGTCTGTGAGCGGTATGCCTGTAGGTCTGGAAAGTATCGGAATCAGTTCCAATGTGGATACAGCACAGCCGGGAACCTATACGGTGAACTATTCCGTCAATGACGGACAGAACAGTGCATCGGCAGATTTGATTGTTGTAGTGGAAGAGTAGGTTGGAAGAAAAATGACAGAACAGATATATTTTACCAATAGTATCAGGCAGATTCTGAAATATTGGACGATCATTGTGATGGCGGGGCTGATTGCGGCATTTGGGCTTGGAATTGTCGCAAGCAGAATTTACCGGCCGCAGTTTGAGACGCAGGCGATTATCGTCGTGTATAATAAAAGTGCGGGGAGCAGCGTAAACAGCGCGCAGGAAACAGCGGAAGTGTTCCGGGAAGTCATCACAAGCAGTGTACTGCAGAAAAAGGTGGCACAGGCGATGGGGGTAGAGTCCCTGCCGGGAACGATTTCGTGTGCGAATATTCCAAACACGAATATGATTACCCTGAAGGTACAGGCTTCTGCTCCGCAGGATGCGATGCTTGTGATGAACGGAATACTGGATAATTATGAAAATGTTTCCGCTCAGCTGCTTGTCAATATGGTGCTGCAGGTGCTGGAGGAGCCGCAGGTGCCGATGCAGGCGACAGAAGCATATGATGAGTGGAACGTGCTGGGAAAGATATTTCTCGGTACCGTTGCAGGAATTGCATCCATACTTGCGTTTTATTTTTATTTCAGAGATGATATCAAGAGCGAAGAGCAGGTAGAGAAGAAACTGGATACGAAGCTGTTCGGTGCTGTTTACCATGAAAATATGAAGAAAGGATTTCATATTTTGCCGCACAAGAAAAAGAAAACAGGAATTCTTGTGACGAGTCCGGTGACAAGCTTCGGATATACGGAGACATTCCAGAAGCTTTGTATGAAACTGGAGTATAAGGTGGCACGGAAGAACCAGAAGGTGATTCTGGTGACGAGTGTTCAGGAAAATGAAGGAAAGTCCACGGTTTCTGTCAATCTGGCGCTTTCTCTTGCAAAGCGGGGCAAACGTGTACTGCTTGTGGATGTGGATCTCCGGAAGCCTGCGCAGTTCAAGCTGCTTGGACAGACTTATGGAAGAGACAGTATACAGATCGGAGATGTACTTGCAGGAAAGGGAAACATGGAAGATGCAGTGCGGAAAGTCAGTGAGGATGGACTTCTTCTTCTGGGAGGAAGCCGGAGCTATAAAAATGCGACAAAACTGCTGGTGAGCAGGGCGGCAGGTCAGGTATTCGATCAGCTTGCAGATGATGTGGATTATGTGATTCTGGACACTCCGCCTCTGTATCTTGCAGCAGATACAGAAGAAATGCTGCAGTATGCGGACTCAGCACTTCTTGTGGTACGTCAGAACGGGGCAAAAGTCAAAGACATCAATGATGCTGTTGATATTGTGAAGAGCAGCGGCTGTGTGCTGCTGGGCTGTGTGCTCAATGATGTGGAGAACGGACTTCTGGACGGAGCAGTTCCGTATTCGGATGGATACCGGCAGCGGTACGGTTATGGCTATGGTTACTACAAAAAACAGAAAGAATCAAAGGAGCAGGCGTAGTGCAAGATGAATAAGAAAGAAGAGAACAATCGAATTGATATTGTGACGGTGCTGGAAGATTTCCTGAAAGCGGTAAAGAAGTTCTGGCTGTTCATGCTGATCGGCATTGCCGTGGTGACCGCCGGATTCTATATTCACGCAAGGCTCAATTACCAGCCTGTATATCAGAGTCAGGCAACATTTTCCGTAAACACGGAGAACAGTTCGATGCTTGGCGGGACATCTTCCAGTGCGGCGGATCAGGTGAAGGAAAGTCTGCCGTATATCATGCAGTCAGCGGTGATGAAAAATATGGTAATAGATGATATGGGGCTGAATTCATTTCCGGCGGAAATCAAGCTGGAGAGCAAAGAGACGGCGAACTTTTTTACATTGACTGTAACCGCGGATGATGCAGGTGTGGCATATGAGGTGTTAAAGACGATGATCGCAGACTGTCCGAAAGTTAGCGTATATGTGCTCGGAAAAATATCTCTGGAGGTGCTGGATGAGCCGACGATCGCCTCGGAACCGACAAACTATCTGGATAAACGGATGGGTATTTTGAAAGGGGCGGCTTTGGCTTCTGCAATCTGTGTTTTATTCGCCTTTCTCTATGCATTAACGAATCACACCATTCAGAGAGAAGAGGATTTCAAAAAATATTTGAGTGTTTCGTGTATCGCGGTGGTGCCGGAGATTACATTTAAAAAGAGGCGCAAAGAGTTTGACCGACATATTCATATTTACAATGATAAAGTAGGAGAAGGATTCCGGGAGGCATTTCGCACAATTCGTACACGGGTGAGGAGAAATGCACGGAAACTCGGAGCGGGAGTCATCATGATAACAAGCTCGATTCCGGGAGAGGGAAAATCAACGGTTGCATCGAACCTTGCATTATCGCTGGCTGAGCGAGACCTGAAAGTTGTACTTGTAGATCTGGATCTCAGGAATCCGTCTATCGGAAAGGTCCTGGGGTTGGAAGAGAGAGACGGAGTTGGAATCACAGATATTTTGAAACGGGAAAAACGACTGGAGGAGGTGCTTCAATATATAGAAGAATGGAATCTGTCTGTTCTGTTTGCTGGGACAGCACAGAGCGATCCGACAAAGCTTCTCAGTACAGGAAGAATCGGAGATATTGTCGGAGTGCTGGAGCAAATGTATGACTATGTCATTCTGGATACCCCGCCGGCGGCGATGCTGGCAGATGCTTCTACAGTCGCCAGATGTGCGGATTGCGTATTATATGTCGTGAAACAGGATTATGCGCGGATTGAGCGGATCGTGGAGGGGCTGGAGGCATTGCAGATGACGAGAACACCGATTATCGGGGCAGTGCTCAATGATCTGGAGCAGACAATCGGTAATTATGGAAGCTATCGATATGCAAGGTACGGAAGTAAGTATGGCAGATACGGCACTTACGGAGAGAAAGGAAATGATATAGAGGGCGGAGATTACGTGGAAATGTAGGGGCGAGTCGGCAGAAGGATGAAAGACGCGATAGAAGGCCGGAAACATAGTGGTGAAAGATAGAAGAGAATGAGGGAAAGATTACGATGTTAAATGAAAGTCAGCGAGAATTACTGTGGATTGCAGAGTGTTTTATGCATGGAAAAGAATATCACCTTCCGGAAACATTTTCGGATATGAAAGGATTATATCTTCTGGCGGCAGAGCATAAGCTGGGAGCTACAGTGTACGAGATGATCCGCAGGGAACCGCAGATGTCAAGGGAAACAACGCGGACTCTGGCAGTACAGTGGAAGCGTGGGGCTGTGAAAGAAGTGATGTTTCAGATCCAGCGAACGGAAGGGTTCTTAGATGTGTACCGAAAGCTGCGGGAGCACGGTGTAAAACCCCTGCTTGTCAAAGGCATTATCTGTAGAGCACTCTATCCGATGCCGGATTACCGGGTATCCGGGGATGAGGATGTGCTGGTGCGCAGAGAAGAGTTTGAATTGTGTGATGCGGTGCTGCTGGAAGCGGGAATGCAGAGGGGAGAACTGGATATGGAACATCTTCCGTACGAGATTCCTTATATCAATCCGACAAATGGGGGCTACATTGAACTACATTTTACATTGTTTGCGGAGGAATCCGGTGCTTACGGACACCTTGCCCGGGAATTTGCAACGGCACACGATACCTGCGTCAAAGAAACGATTCAGGGAACGGATGTGTGGACACTGAATCCAACGCTGCACTTGTTCTATCTTGTGTGTCATGCACTGAAGCATTTCCTTCACAGCGGATTCGGAATCCGGCAGGTGTGCGATATGGTGATGATGGCAGAACGGTATGGCACGGAGATTGACTGGAAGTATATCCGCAGCAGGATGGAAGCTCTCCGGATGGAGTATTTCTGGGATGGACTGGTGGAAATCGGCAGAGAATATCTCGGGTTCTCGATGGAGAAAGCACACTATCCGGAAGAAATGCAGAACCACAGGGTGAATAGCAGCCACCTGCTCATCGATCTGCTGGACAGTGGTGTCTATGGAGACAGCTCGATGGAGCGCAAGCACAGCTCCAATGTCACACTGGCTGCGGCGGAAAAAGGTGAGAAAAACACGGTGGCATCACTGAAAGCGTCCCTCTTTCCGGGGCGTGATTATATGAAAGGGAGATATCCGTGGGTGGGCAGACATCCCTGGCTTCTCCCGGTCGCATGGGTAATGCGGATGGTCGGTTATGTCAGAAACTCCGGCAAACAGAATAAGGAAGAACCGGGCAGTATGGAGATCGGTATGAACAGGGTGGAATTACTGAGGGAATATCATTTAATTAAGTAAATAAGAGCAGAAAAAGTCGTGCTGTCGTATTGGGCTGATCATTGCCGGATACGACAGCACGACTTTTTTGGCTGCGGGATGTGCAGGACACTTATTTCAAAGGAGTATGTCCGCAGAGAAACTGATGGTACATATGCAACATTTGTCCATGCTTTCGAAGTGTCAGCGGAATATATTCGCCATTTACGAGCTTGACATCGCTATCCAAAATCTCAGAAATATAATTCATATTGATCAGATAACTGCGGTAGCAACGCATGAAAAATCCGGTGTCAAGCGTCCTCTCAAGAGAGGACAGAGCGAGATTCGTATCATAGGAGAACAGATCGGTGTGTATGATGGACTTGCGACCGATGCTTTCGATGTAAATGATATCCCGGACTGGTATCTGATATTCATGACGGTTCGATGTGATACGAAGCATTGTGAGCGGCGGTGTAAGCCGGATCAGAAGCCGCATACACGTTCTGGTGAATTTTGTCGGTTCGATTGGCTCCCGCAGGTATCCGTCCACTCCGATATCGAATGCATCCATGCAGTACTCCGTACTCTTAGATATGAGAACAATGAGAGGAGCATCCTTGCTGCTCTTTAATTGTCGTGCGGCTTCAAGACCGCTCATGGCCGGAAGTTCTATTTCTAAAAAAATCAGATGATAGCCTTCTTTTTGACATAGCAAAGACTCCGCATCCGTAAAACGGTCAATCTGAAGCTGTGAAATATCGATTCCGGAATTCCTGGCAACATCGTCAAGAAGTGTATTAATTTGTGTGACAGATTCAGGGTGGTCTGTGCATATCCCGATTCTCATAAAATCCCCCCTTCGTGCAAACACCAAGCAAACTTACGATGTATCTAGATATATATATTTTACTCGGCTGGGGAGGAATTTTCAATTGACAAATGCAACAAATTGTGACATTTAACTGCCTAAAATTACAATTTGGCATGTGTTCAGATGGCTTTCACATGTATTCGGGTGGCTTGCAAATGATAAAAGGGAATGGTATCATAAACCTGAAAAAGGAATGGATGAAAGTTCAGAACCAGAAGAAAAACAGAGAGGAAAGATAAAATTATGAAAATAATAAAAGAATTTATATTAAGAGAAATCGCGGGGGAATGTGTGTTGGTGCCTACGGGTGCGACTTCTCAGGAGTTCAACGGCATGATTACAATGAGCGAGACGGCAAAGTTTATCTGGGAGAATCTGGAACAGGTGGACAGTCTGGAAGAGATGGTTCAGCTCATACTTGATAACTATGAGATTGATGAAGAGACGGCAAAAAAAGATGCCGTTGCATTTATCGGTGCGCTTTTACAAAACGGATTCGCAGAATGTACAAAGGAAGATCAGACATGGTAACAAGAAATTATAGAATCGGACATACAGAGATTGCGCTTACCATGCCGGAAGAGATGCCGTGTCCGGAGAATCTGTCGAAGTTCCGGATTGCAGAGCCGGAGCGGGCAAAAGAAGAGGTTATCCGCTATCAGATCGAATATACGGATGACATCGAAGGGATAAAAGGGCAGCTTCTGGAAATGAAAACCGGACGAGAGATATACAGAGATGATCTGACGGTGTTTCAGACGGAACAAGGAGAGTGTCGTTTCCTGAAGTTCCGCGGAGCAAAGCAGCATTATGCGGTCAGCGCACAGGAACAGGACAACCGGTATCACATCTGGTTTGATAAAAGCGTGGAGAAAATGCTTGTGTTTGATACGGTGTTTTTGGCGGCACTCTGTCTGGAAAAGCAGGTGATGCGGGATGATGCATGGATTCTTCATTCGGCATATATGTGTTATCACGATACGGCGGTGCTGTTCTCGGCACCGTCAGGGACGGGAAAATCTACACAGGCAGATCAGTGGGAAACATATCGGGGGACATGGACGGTCAATGGAGATAAATCCCTTCTTGTCCGAGAGCCGGATGGCTGGTATGCGCACGGATGGCCAATCTGCGGAAGCTCTGAGATCTGCAATAACAAGGCCTATCCGGTGCGGGCAATTGTTATGCTTTCCCAGGCGACGGAGAATCGGGTGTATCCGCTGAAAGGAATTCAGGCGGTACGGGAATTGCTGGCACAGATCACCGTGAATGGGTGGAACAGTGAATTCCAGATAAAAGCGATGGACCGATTGGAAGTGCTGCTGCAGGAAGTGCCTGTGTATAAACAGGAGTGTGATATTTCCGAAGAGGCGGTTCGGTGTCTGGAAAGATGTCTGGAAACAGATTCGAGAAAAGATGCGTGAGGGTGATAGAGTGAAGGTAGTAGATACAAGGGAATATGTTTCCGTGTTAAAGGAACTGACGGAGGAAGGCAAAGAAGTCAGCATGATCATATCCGGCAGCAGTATGTCTCCGTTCCTGATCCATCAGCGTGATAAAATCTGTTTCCGGAAGCCGGGCCGGGAATTGAAAAAAGGGGATATGGTTTTCTTTCAGCGTCTGAATGGTCAATATGTCATGCATCGGATCTGGAAAGTGAAGCCGGAAGGATATTATATTGTCGGAGATGCACAGAAAGAGATTGAAGGTCCGGTGGAGCGGCAGCAGATCTTTGCAGTGATTACGAAGATCCAGCGGAAGGGAAAATGGATGGAACCGGGGGATTTCTGGTGGGAATTCTTTGAACATGTGTGGATAAATATGATTCCGCTGCGAGGGATTGTGAATAAGTTGTACGCGATTATCCGCTTATTCACAAAAAGCATATGAAAAACGAGGACGGAGGAACAGAAATGGACGAAAATGAGAAAGAACAGGGAAAACAAAATCTGGGCTTTGAATCGCTGGATGTGCTGATCGCACGCTGGAAGGACGGAACATTTTCCGAAATCATCGATGATTGGAAATGGATATTCAGCTACAGTAAACGATATAAATGGGCGATTGTGTTCTACACACTTCTTGGAATATTCAGCACATCGATGGGACTGGTCAGCAGTGTGGCGAGTAAATATTTGATTGATATCATTACCGGATATAAGACGAGTAAGCTGGCGATCCTGATTATCATTATGGTGGGAAGTTCCTTGTTTAGTCTGCTGTTCAGCAGTATGATCAGCCGGATCTCCGCGAAGCTTGGTATCTATATTAATAACGATATTCAAGCGGATATTTTTGATAAGATCGTAGATGCAGACTGGCTGGAGATCAACAAGTATTCCAACGGAGATGTGCTGAATCGGTTTAATGGCGACATTGGTACAGTCAGTGGAAATGCAATCAGCTGGCTTCCGACCATCGTGATTGCGATTTACAACTTTATTGCGACCTTCTTCGTGATTCTGCATTATGACTGGATCATGGCGGTGATTGCACTTGGAAGTGCACCGTTTATGCTGCTGATGTCACGCTTTATGATTAAGAAACAGCGGGAGTACGGCAAAAAGGTGCGGGAGATGAGCAGTAAGCTGATGACCTTTGAGGTGGAGGCGTTCTACAACTTTGACACGATTAAATCCTTCGGAATCGCACCGTATTACAGCCGGATGATGCGCTGGTGGCAGAGCAAATTCAAAGACATCAGTTTGGAATATAACATGTTTTCTATTAAAACAAATATCGTGTTGTCTATCATGGGAACGATGGTGCAGTTTATTGCATTTGGATACTGTCTGTTCCGGCTGTGGACCCGCGATATTACCTATGGAACGATGACGCTGTTCCTTCAGCAGAGAAGTAATCTGTCGGGAGCGTTCAGCAATGTAGTCTCCATCATTCCTTCCTTTCTGAACAGTTCCGTCTCTGCACACCGGATTCGGGAGCTGGTGGAGCTTCCGAAGGAGGTACATATTCAGGAAAGTACAGAGCTGGATCCTTTGGCGGAAAATGGATTCGAAGTTCGTATGCGTGATGTGAATTTCTCTTATGTGGAAGGAACGCGGGTAATCACCGATTCTGCATTTCAGGCAAAACCGGGGGAAATCGTGGCATTGGTCGGTCCATCCGGAGAAGGAAAGACGACCATGATCCGCCTGATACTTGGTCTGATCCGCCCGGAAAAAGGGGATGCTGTGATCGTCGCTTCCAATGGACAGGAAATTACAATGAACGCAGAGACAAGACATTTCTTTGCTTATGTTCCACAAGGGAACACCATCTTGTCCGGAACGATTGCAGAGAATATGCGGATGGTTCGGGAGGATGCGACAGACGAAGAGATCATCGAAGCACTCAGAATTGCCTGTGCCTGGGACTTTGTAGAAAAAATGCCGGAGAATATTCACAGCAATGTGGGAGAGCGTGGCCGCGGCTTGTCCGAAGGACAGGCACAGCGAATCTCAATCGCAAGAGCTGTGCTGAGGGACGCGCCGGTTCTGCTGCTGGATGAGGCTACTTCTGCGCTGGACGTGACAACGGAACGAAGAGTGCTGCGCAACATCGTGGAGCAAAAGCCGAATAAGACCTGCATCGTGACCACACACCGGCCGAGTGTGCTGAATCTGTGTCAGCGGGTGTATCGGGTGATGGAGACGAAGGTGACAGAACTGGATGAGGAAGAATCGAGCCGGATGGCGATGGACTTTTAGAAGTTATTCACATAATGTTGAGGGGAATATGGATAAGTGGATAACTTATCCCAACAAAGTGGAAAAAGACGCTTGTTTGTGTAATAAGGAACAAGTAAAAGTAATAACCCAAGCTTGATTTTGTACAAGGAATTGGTTATAATGGAAAAAGAAGGAAAATGTGGATAACTTTACCGTAATTATTAAAATATGTGAATAAAAAGAGGGAGTGAAGGGATATGAAAAAGGAATATGTAAGACCTACGATGGTTGGTGAAAAATTTGTTGCGAATGAGTATGTGGCCGCGTGTGGAGATTCAGGTGTGTCTAGTTATAATTTTAAATGTGACGCACCAGGAGGTAAACTATATTATTATAGTCAATTCGATGGAAAAATAGATGGTGTATATGAAGGTAGTGAAAAGGCTATTTTGCTTGGTGATTATACGCCGTGTAGTAAGACACATAAAGCTCCAACGACAGATGACTATTATGATGGATTTGTAGACTATAATAAGAATGGGCGTTATGATTCTGGTGAAGGCGTGATTGTTTGGAGAGGAAAATGGGGGCTTAATGGACATGCAACAGCTAACTTGGATATGACTACTTGGGAAACTGACAAGTCTTGATTAGAACAGCAGTTAAATTTGTGTGACAGAAAAGATGAAAAGAATCGGAGATGTTCCGATTCTTTTTTTAAGTAGTGCGGAGGGGAGAAAACAATGGAACTCATGGAGGATGGAACGACCATAGAAAGAAAGATGTTTGAAATAGCGGCAGAAAAACATATTCCATTATATGGTGTTTTGGAATTGGTGCCTGTCTGTAATATGAACTGCGATATGTGTTATGTACGTTTGAGCAGAGAAGAAATGGAGAAAAAGGGAGGACTCTGCCCTGTTGAAAAGTGGATTGCTGTCGCTCAGCAAATGAGAGATACGGGGACTCTTTTTCTGTTATTGACCGGCGGAGAACCGTTGCTTTATCCGGATTTTCGGCGGCTTTATCTGAAGCTTCAAGAGATGGGGATGATATTGACGGTGAACACAAACGGCACGTTGATTGATAAAGAATGGGCTGATTTCTTTGCCAAGAATAAGCCAAGAAGGATTAATATTACTGTATACGGTGCGAGTGAAACTACATATGGAGAAGTGTGTCATTATCCGGAAGGGTTTAACCGGGCAATGAAAGGAATTCGATTGCTGCTGGAACGCGGAGTAGATGTAAAGATGAATGGAAGTCTTGCAAAAGCAAATGCAAAGGATGCACAGAAGATTATCAGAATCGGGGAAGAGTTAGATGTGCCGGTGAGAATGGATACCTATATGTATCCGACGGTGAGAGAAAGAGATTGCGCATATCATTTTGAGTCACGAATGGAACCGGAAGATGCCGGGAAAATTCGAGTGGAAGTATTGCGGAAGGAAATGGGAGAAGAGCTATTTGCTGAATATCGGAAAAGAACGTTATACATGGCAGAACACACACCGGAAGGGAAAGGTGTACCGGGAAAAATGAAATGCAGAGCGGGGAAAAGCTCATTCACGATCAACTGGCAGGGAGAGATGCGTGCCTGTGTGGTATTGGATGATCCCAGTGTTCCGGTGTTTGAAACAGGATTCGCATATGCATGGGACAAGGTGGTCAAAGGGACAGAAGAGATCAGAACAAGTATAAAATGCAGTCAGTGTACGTTGAGAGAGGTATGCAATATATGTGCGGCAAGTGCTGTGGCAGAGGGTGGTGCAAGTGACTCGGTTCCGGAGTATCTGTGTAAGTATACAAAACAGACGATTGAAAGTCTGAAAGCAACAGAAATATAACAATTGAAAATAGAATCGTAATTGATTTGTGAGGATTCCTTTACGCTGTGGTCCGCCCATGTTATAATAATACATTATTGGAAAAACAAAGGATGATGATATGATAGATATACACACCCATATCCTCCCCGGTATCGATGACGGGGCGCGGGATATGTATGATACACTGGAGATGCTGCGGATGTCCGCAGATTGTGGAGTGACTTCTGTAATTGCCACCCCGCACTGCAACATTCCGGGGATGTTCGGTAATTATTTTGGAGAAGAATATATTGAGACAATACAGGAGGTCTGGCGTGCTGTTCAGGCAGAGCGGATTCCTGTGAAAGTACTGCCGGGGATGGAGGCGTTTGCTACATATAACCTGCCGGATTTGATTACGGGCGGGAAGATTATGCCGCTGAATAAAAGCCGGTACATTTTGATGGAGTTTGCATTTGACGAGGATCCTGAATTTGCATTTGATGTATTACGGCGTGTGAAGGACGTGCACGCGAAACCGATGATCGCGCATGCGGAGCGATATGAATTTGTGCAGGATGATCCGCAGATTGTCTATGAATGGAGAAAGCTGGGGTATCAGGTACAGGTGAATAAGGGGAGTTTTCAAGGGCGTTTTGGCAGACGGGTGAGAAGAACGGCGTATGAGCTGATGGATCACAATCTGATCAGTGCGATTGCAAGTGATGCGCATCGTCCGAATCAGAGAACGCCATTTATGCTGGATGCGTATGAGGAGCTGAGCAGGGGATATCCGGAGCAGATATTAAAGATTTTGTTTCAGGAGAATCCACGGCGGATCAGCGAGAATCGGCCGACGCTGCGGACCGTGATGACACCGTTTGAGGAGAGAATGGGAATATGAGAAGAGTAAAAGCTACAGTTTGTCTGATATTTATTGTTTCATGTATCATATCGGGCATATATTATATCAAGTCGAGTCTGGTAGAAGATCATAAACCACCGGTTATCAGTTGTAAGGAAGACACGGTTACGGTCAGTGTGGCAGATGAAGAAGCGGCATCGCTGAAGGGCGTGACGGCGAAAGATAACAGAGATGGGAATCTGACAAAGTCGATCCGTATATCGTCGATGTCTCACTTTATTGAAAAAGGAAAACGGACGATTACATATATTGTCTTTGATAAGGCGAATCAGGCAGGAACGGCTCAGAGGACACTTGTTTATTCAGATTACACTTCTCCGAAGATTCATCTGCTGAAACCGCTGCGGTATGCGTTGAGTGAATCAGATTCCGTGAGCCTGACGGCAAATATGACAGCAGAGGATTGTCTGGACGGCGATTTGACGAATCAGCTCCGCATGACGCTGAGTGATGATTACTATGGCGGACAGCCGGGAACGTATACGGTTACGGCGCAGGTTAGCAACAGTGCGGGAGATGTATGCGCGCTTCCGCTGGAAGTGACATTGTATGACAGTACGAATCGGGATGAGACGAATAAGGAGTATCCGATGCTTTCGGAATATATAGCCTATACATCTGTGAATGTCCCGATTGATCCGGGGGCTTATCTGATAGGAATTATGAGAGGCAGTTCTGAGTATACATTTGCGGCAGATGGGGATTATATCGGATTTGGACCGGAGAGTATCGGAATTACACCGAACGTGGATTATGCGATGCCGGGGGTATATACAGTGGATTATTCTTACACTTCGGAGAGTGGCGTGACTGCGGTAACGAAGTTGTATGTGGTAGTAGAGGGGTAACGGAATGGAAATGGACAGAGATCAGATTCGGGAACTGGAAGAGAAAAAGATAGACCCGTTTACACTGGTGTATGATATTTTGAGGAACTGGTGGGTAATCCTGCTGGGGATGATAGCGGCGGCACTTCTGACCTATGTTGTTGTGAATGTGCGTTATCAGCCGGAATACTCTTCGTCGGCTACATTCGTGGTTGCATCGAAGAGCGATGCGAATGCTTCGAGCAATCTGTCTTCGGCGAATACGATGGCCAAGACATTTGAAAAGATTCTGCAGAGTAACATGATGAAGAAGATACTCTGTGAGAAGCTGGATATTGAGGAAGTGGAAGGCGAGATCAATGCTCAGGTCATGGAAGGGACGAATATTCTTGTGCTGACGGTGACGGAAGATTCTCCGAAGGAAGCCATTGATATGATTCGCGCGATTATGGACAATTATACGAGTGTGTCGTTCTACACAGTTGGAAATACGGTGATGGATGTGCTGGAGGAACCGAAGGTACCGACATCGCCGGATAATCCTCTGGATGCGAGCGGCATGATGAAAAAGGCAGCTCTTGCAGGCGGAATCCTGCTGGCTCTTGTGTTTGGCTTATTGTCTTATATGTCAGACACGATCAAACAGGAAGATGAGATTGAAAAGAAGCTGGATGCGAGAAATCTCGGTTCAATCGGGTATGAGACAAAGTATAAGACGTTCAAAGAGTTGGCGAAGCATAAAAAATCACCGTTACTTGTGAATAATCCGGTGGCAGGCTTTGCATTTGTGGAATCTTATAAGAAACTGGCGACAAAGGTAGAATACCGGATGGCGAGAAACCGGAACAGAGACAACACTCAGGATAAAGAAAAAGGGCAGGTTCTTATTGTGACCAGTGTATCAGAAAATGAAGGGAAATCTACTGTTGCCGCCAATCTGGCGATTTCACTGGCACAGCAGTTGAAAAAAGTACTCTTGATTGACGGGGATCTGAGACGTCCGTCCCAGTTCCTGATTTTCGGGAAAAAACTGGAAGATAAGAATGAACTGGGTGAGTTTCTGAAGGGGACGGCAGAACTGAACGGAATCATCCAGCGCAGCGATGTGGAGGATCTGTATCTGATGTTGGGAAGAAACTGCTATTCAACATCCACAGAACTTCTACAGTCCGATATGATGCAGCGAATGCTTGAGTCGTGCCGTAAGATGATGGATTATGTCATTATCGATTCTCCGCCGGCAGGTCTGATGGGGGATTCGGAGATCCTTGCCGGATACAGTGATGCGGTTCTGCTTGTTGTGAAACAGAATTATATGTTGTCTGAGGATATCAATGATGTGCTGGATGGGTTCCGCAGGCACGGTGCAAAGGTGCTTGGAGTTTTGCTGAATAATGTGAAGAGTTTTTCAAACAGTCCGGTAGGGGATTATTATGGCAGATATGGGAAGTATGGCAAGTATAGTAACTACAGTAAAAATAGAGGAAATGAATTGAGATGAGTGAGTATAGACAATCAGAAAGCAGAAAAACAAATGAATCGGATAAGATTGATCTGATGGACTTTATGCTGGATGTGGTTCAGGGAATCCGGAGGCTGTGGTGGCTTGTTCTTGCGTTGACGGTTATATTTGCGGTTCAGGCATATTTTTCGACAACGACGACGTATCAGCCGAAATATGTTGCTTCGGCAACGATGGCAGTCAGAACGGTAGGAACGAGTTCTGCATCCTATATTAACACACAGTCTGCGAAACAGATGGAGGAGGTGTTCCCGTATATCCTGACCAGCGGAGTGCTGGAGGATGTGGTTGCGGAGGACCTGGGACTGGATTATGTGCCGGGGACGATCAAAGCGAAAGCGGATGAGGGAACGAATCTTTTTACATTGTCAGTGTCTTCGGACGATCCGCAGATGGCGTACAATATTTTGAAATCAGTGATGGAGAATTATCCGAAGGTAGCGCGTTTTGTTCTTGGTGAGACGAAGCTGGATGTTCTGGATGAGACAGGCATTCCGTCGGATATGCAGCGGGCAACGGTGATTCGCGGCTCCTACCGCCGAGGTGCGCTGAAAGGTGTGGTGATCGGACTTATGATTATGGCGGTGTACATTTTGACAAGGAAAACTGTGAAGTCCAGAAAAGAGCTGAAGAAGAAAGTGAATCTGGAAGATTACGGAAGCATTCCGTTTATCATGCAGAAAAAGCGTAAGAAAGAAACGTTTTTGAGTTCAGTGAGTCTGATGAATGAACGTGTGCCGCAGGCGTATCTGGAGGCGGTTCGGAAACTACGCATTAAAGTGATGAAGGAAATGGAACGGAAGGGACATCAGACACTGCTGATTACAAGTTCTGTTCCGGGAGAAGGAAAGTCTACGCTGGCGGTCAATCTGGCGATCGCCATTGCAAAACAAGGGAAACGAGTGATCCTTGTGGACGGAGATGTGAGAAATCCATCGGTATCGACCTGTATGAATGAACCGGAGAAACATCCGGGGCTGGGGGCGTTGCTTCGTAAGGAAGTTGATCTTGCGAAAGCACTGACGAAGGTGGAAGTCTCCGGAGGCAGTCTGGAAGTTCTGTATGGCGGGGAGCCGAAGGATAAGGATTCCCGGCTTCTTGGAACACGGGCGATGGGAGAATTATTGCAGAGACTGCAGGAGCGTGCGGATATTGTGATCGTGGATACTGCACCGTCAGAATTGCTTGCAGATGCCCCTGCGCTTGGAAAGTATGTGGATGCGGCACTTTATGTTGTGAAGTATGATTATGCGAAACTTCGTCAGATTCGGGACGGTGTTCAGGCATTGGGAATGAGCGGTGTTGATATTCTTGGTTATGTGTTTAACGCAGATAAGACGAGTAAGAACAGAGGGTATGGCTATGGTTACGGGTATCGGTACGGACGCTATGGAGGGTACAACCATTATGAGACAGCGGTCAATCACAGCGGTTTCGGACATTATAGCAGCTTTATGCATTTTGGTAAGAGTGGACAGGATGATGAGAATCTGACCGATGACAGCAGTCAGGAAAAGAAAGTAATAGAAGATAAATACGGACGTGTCATCAAGGAATAGGGAGAAAAGCAGATGAAGAAGTGGTTTAAGAAACATAAGAAGAGAAAAATTGCATTGATTGTGGTACTGGCGATCTTACTCCTGATCATGGGGGTGCTCATATTTGGTCTATGGAGACTTCAGAAGGATGCTGTCAAGGTTGTGAATCCGGAAGATGTGGATCCAAAGGCGGAGAAGGTAGCAATTGCAAAAGAAGAACAGAAGGTGGAGGATGTCGTGAACGTACTTCTGGTAGGAACGGACACCCGCGATCCGAATGCGGAGCTGGGACGTTCGGACAGTATGCTGCTTGTCTCTTATAATAAGAGTGACAACAAGGTGACGGTAGCTTCGTTCTTGCGAGATTCCCTGGTGGAGATCGACGGATATGGACAGAGTAAGCTGGGACATACGTTTGCCTATGGAGGAGTCGGTCTGACGATCAATACGATCAATAAGGTATATGATCTGGATATTCAGAACTATATTACGATTAACTTTGATAACCTGGTCGGGATTATTGACCAGCTGGGAGGAATCGAAGTGACGTTGACTGCGGAAGAGGCGGCTTACTATCAGCAGAACGGTATGCCGAATGTCATGGAGGGTGTGAACCTGTTGACCGGTTCCCAGGCATTGGCACATGCGAGAAACCGTTCTCTGGATAATGATTTCGGCAGAACCAGGAGACAGCGCGATGTCATGTATGGTATTTACCGAAAAGTAGTTGAGAAAAAAGATCCGGCAACATTGCTGCCGCTGATTAATTATTGCATGACACAGGTGTCAACGAACATGAGTATCAATGAGATCACCAGTCTTGCTACAGATGTGCTTGCGTCAGAAAATTTGCAGACACAGCAGTGCAGCATTCCGACGGAAGGATCTTACCAGTTCGGAACATATGAAGATATGTCGGTTCTGGAAGTGGATATTGAAAAGAATAAAATGTTATTGAAAGATTTATTGTATTAACTTTAATTAGGCTTTTGGGAATTTTCTCAAAAGCCTGTTATACTTTAGCCAGAATCGGATCAAGAAGTCGTCGGACTTCTAAAGTGCATTCTGCAGGTCAGTAAGCCCCTGTCGTTTCAGCGTAAGGAGGATGTCATCGACCAGGTTTGGGAATGACATTTCTGCGGCATCTATTTTTCCTGCACGTATTGCTTTATAAACTTTTTCTTTATCTTTCCGAGATATCTGTAAGTCACCTCTGTTTTGCGAAATAGTAGGAATCCCCCATTTATTTTAACAGGTTTTTGAGGATTTGGTCAAAAGACTTATTGAAGTAAAAAATAATATAAGGCTTGACTTCCATGCGTAAGATATGTTACAATTTTCTGGCGAATGGAAGTAGGTCTTTTTTTTATGCCTAAAATTTGGTGGCTTCGCAACCATCAGTAACACGTAGTTAAGTAATTAAGAAGCGAGGTGGAAGTTGTGCGCACAAGAATCACATTGGAATGTACAGAATGCAAGAACCGCAATTACAACATGACCAAGGATAAGAAAACTCATCCTGACCGTATGGAAACAAAGAAGTATTGTAAGTTCTGTAAATCACACACACTGCACAAAGAGACGAAATAGTCGTTGAGAAGGAGTGGACATCATGAGTGAAAAGTCAGGAAAAGCTCAGAAGAAAAGCTGGTTTAAAGGTCTTCAGGCAGAGTTCCGCAAGATTGTTTGGCCAGACAAGAACGCACTTGTAAAACAGACGACGGCAGTCGTGGCAGTTTCAGTATTGCTTGGGGCAGTCATTGCGGTGATTGACTCACTTCTGAAATACGGGATTGACTGGCTGGTTCGTTAATTGAGCGAAGCGGAAAGGTGATTTTATGTCAGAAGCAAAATGGTATGTAGTTCATACTTATTCAGGTTATGAAAACAAGGTAAAAGCAAACATTGACAAAACGATTGAGAATCGTCATCTGGAAGAGCAGATTCTGGAGGTCCGGGTTCCTATGGAGGAAGTCGTCGAGATGAAGAATGGTGTTCAGAAGGTGAGTCAGAGAAAGCTGTTCCCGGGATATGTTATGATTCACATGATTATGAATGATGACACATGGTACGTTGTTCGTAACACAAGAGGTGTGACAGGGTTTGTCGGACCTGGATCCAAACCGGTTCCGTTGGAAGAATCCGAGATGGAGCACTGGGGAATCGGCCATGCAGAGTTCAAGAGTGATTATGTAATCGGCGATATGGTTACTGTATTGAGCGGCGCATGGGAAGGAACTGCGGGTGTGGTTCAGACAATCAACGAACAAAAACAGAGCCTGACAATCAATGTTGAGCTGTTCGGCCGTGAAACTCCGGTTGAACTCAGCTTTTCAGAAGTAAGAAAGATGGATTAGAACCGTGGGAGGGATGAAGAATCCCGCCAATACCACAAGGAGGTAATGAAAGATGGCAAAAAAAGTAGAAGGTTATATTAAATTACAGATTCCAGCAGGAAAAGCAACTCCGGCACCACCGGTTGGACCGGCACTGGGACAGCATGGTGTAAATATCGTTGAATTTACAAAACAGTTCAATGCCAGAACAGCAGATCAGGGCGACCTGATTATCCCTGTTGTTATCACAGTATACAATGACAGAAGTTTCAGCTTTGTTACAAAGACACCGCCGGCAGCAGTTCTGATTAAGAAAGCCTGCAACATCAAATCCGGTTCAGGCGTTCCGAACAAGACAAAGGTTGCTACAATCACAAAAGCTCAGGTAGAAGAGATTGCTAAGACAAAGCTCCCTGACCTGAACGCAGCATCCCTTGAGTCAGCTATTAGCATGGTAGCCGGTACTTGCCGTTCTATGGGAGTAGTTGTAGAGGAGTAGAGCATTTGGTGGGGTTCTTTCGGACCTGGTGCGAACTCCGTTACCGAGACTGAGCGGGAGTTTTTCGAGCGCTGAGTCGAGCGTAACTTTATTGTATCGTAGTTCATGTTAACTTTAGCTCCATGCGGTGTCTACGCAGGGCGCAGGGGAAACAGTGAACATTGTAACGAGTTGAATATCGTGGGAGGGGTACGTTCCCGCCAATACCACAAGGAGGTTATTTATCATGAAACACGGAAAAAAATATATCGAAGCTGCAAAACAGATTGAGAGAGGAAATCTCTATGAAAAAGAAGAGGCTATCGCTCTTGTAAAGAAAGCAGCAGTTGCAAAATTTGATGAAACAATCGAAGCTCATATCAGAACAGGATGTGACGGACGTCACGCTGACCAGCAGATTCGTGGAGCAGTTGTCCTGCCGCACGGAACTGGTAAAACAGTTCGTATCCTTGTATTTGCAAAGGATGCAAAAGCAGAAGAAGCAAAAGCAGCAGGAGCAGATTTTGTTGGCGGAGACGAACTGATTCCGAAGATTCAGAACGAAGGATGGCTGGATTTTGACGTAGTTGTAGCTACACCGGATATGATGGGTGTTGTTGGACGTCTCGGACGTGTACTTGGACCAAAAGGTCTGATGCCGAACCCGAAGGCGGGTACAGTTACAATGGATGTGACAAAAGCTATCAACGATATCAAAGCTGGTAAGATTGAGTACAGATTGGACAAAACAAACATTATCCATGTGCCAATCGGTAAAGCATCATTTACCGAGGAACAGTTAGCGGACAACTTCCAGACGCTTATAGATGCAATTCTTAAAGTAAAACCGGCAGCAGTAAAAGGACAGTACCTGAAGAGTGTTACACTGACATCTACAATGGGACCTGGCGTAAAGCTTAACCCATTGAAGCTTGCCTAATTTTTACGATTAAGGAATATTATAAAAAATATATTGACAACCGCCGGACGTGGTGTTAATATATTACAGTAATTGACTGCCGAAGACAGCAGGTGCCGCAAGGCATAAGGATGAAAACGCCTGCCGAGGAAGACAAGAATTCTATCTTAGATGAATTTTTCAGCCTCTGTGTCTTTGGACACAGAGGTTTTATTATATGGAAATAAAGAGTTCCATATAATAAAACCCTCCGGGGGATGCACACTGCGGCGTAGGCGGAAGATGTCGCAAATGCGGCCGCCGCGGGCGCGGGAGTCTGGATTCCGGACTCTTTATTAGAAGAGCAGTCATAAACGAATCTAACAAGGAGGTGCACCAGAACGTGGCAAAAGTCGAATTAAAACAACCAATCGTAGCAGCTATCGCAGAAGATATCAAAGACGCACAGTCAATCGTACTTGTTGACTACCGTGGATTGACAGTAGCACAGGATACAGAACTGCGTAAGCAGCTTAGAGAAGCAGGCATTACTTACAAAGTCTGCAAGAACACAATGATGAAGAGAGCGTTTGAGGGAACAGAATTCGAAGGTCTGGACGAATATTTAGAAGGACCAAGCGCAATCGCTATTTCCAAAGACGATGCAACAGCTC
Organism: Lachnospiraceae bacterium UBA1683; assembly: GCA_002320245.1. Taxonomy (GTDB): domain Bacteria; phylum Bacillota; class Clostridia; order Lachnospirales; family Lachnospiraceae; genus Schaedlerella. The sequence continues at coordinate 189,567 of DCKD01000087.1, read as the reverse complement.
CGGCAAGAATTATCTGCAAGTTCGCTAAGGACGCAGAGAAGCTTGAGCTCAAAGCAGGTGTAGTTGAAGGAACGTTGTATGATGTGGAAGGTCTGTCAGAGTTGGCTAAGATTCCTTCAAGAGAAGAGCTACTTTCCAGATTGCTTGGAAGTATGCAGTCACCTATCACAAACTTTGCTCGTGTTATCAAACAGATTGCAGAGCAGGATGGCTCAGAGGCTGCCGAGACAGCAACTGAGGAGACAGCAGCAGAAGAAGCTCCGGCAACAGCGGAGTAGGATGCTGATGGGACGGGCTTTCCGGAGGAGGGAACCATGTCCTGAATAATTCGTAAAGAATGACAGTTTAAAATAATAAGATAAAATGGAGGATATTAAAATGGCTAAAATGACAACGGCTGAGATGATTGAAGCAATCAAAGAATTATCAGTATTAGAGTTAAATGAATTAGTAAAAGCATGCGAAGAAGAATTTGGTGTATCTGCAGCAGCAGGTGTTGTAGTTGCAGCAGCAGGAGATGCCGGAGCAGCCGCAGCAGAGAAAGATGAGTTTGATGTAGAGCTTGTATCTGCTGGTTCCGCTAAAGTTAAAGTTATCAAAGCAGTCCGTGAAATCACAGGTCTTGGACTGAAAGAAGCAAAAGAGCTTGTTGACGGTGCTCCGAAGGTAGTCAAAGAGGCAGTTTCCAAGGCAGAGGCTGAGGAAATCAAGGCAAAACTTGAGGGCGAAGGCGCTGAAGTTAACCTGAAATAATAGTTACGGATATTCGGAACGGCGGCTGCTTTATAGAAGGGTAGTTTGCATAGCAACTATGCCTGTGGGGCGCTGTTTTGAGTAGTTGAAAATCAGGAGATAAGATAGAGAGCGGCAGTTGTGTCCAGGACAGAAATTTTGGACACGGCTGCCGCTTTTGTATCAAAGAATAACAGGAGGACATTTTCAAGGGGAGTGGTTGAAAATGTATTTCTTTAACACAGAAAAGAAAAAATGTCAAGAGTTTTTTGGAAAAAAACGAGAAAAACATGTTGACATCACAAAGGGCTTTGTGATATAGTAAAAAATGCGCTATTGTGGAAAGGTAGGCGCTGCTTTTTATAGTAAAAAGCGGCTTTTTTCTATATATAATGATTAGAGCGTCAAAACTACTTATGGATTGCTTCCCTGCTTTGCAGCGTCCATAATCCTGCTCTACATTCGGAATTCGTGGAGTCTCTCCTCTGCTTCTTCCTCATGTAGGGGCGCGTCATAAAACCATTCTACCACTTACGTGCAGGCACGGCGTGTGAGATGGCTTTTGGCACTGTAATCATATAATAGCATTCATGGAGTAATAACAGGGCGACTCGTAGCCCGCCAAAAAATATATGAGGAGTGAAACGTCAATGGAGAAAAACAGAATTCGTCCCATCACAAACGGAAAAAGTTCACGCATGAGCTATTCCAGACAAAAAGAAGTATTAGAGATGCCGAATCTTATCGAAGTTCAGAAGAACTCTTATGAGTGGTTCCTGAACGAGGGTATGAAAGAGGTATTCGAAGATATTTCACCAATTGCTGATTACAGTGGTCATTTCAGTCTGGAATTTGTTGATTTCAGACTCTGCGAGGATGAGGTGAAGTACACAATCGAAGAGTGTAAAGAGCGTGATGCAACTTACGCCGCACCTTTGAAAGTAAAAGTAAGACTTTACAACAAAGAGACTGATGAGATTAACGAGCATGAGATTTTCATGGGAGACCTTCCGCTGATGACAAAGACAGGAACTTTTGTAATCAACGGTGCAGAGCGTGTTATCGTAAGCCAGCTTGTACGTTCTCCTGGTATTTATTATGGTATCGCCCATGATAAACTGGGAAAAGAACTGTATTCATCCACAGTTATCCCAAACCGTGGAGCATGGCTGGAATATGAGACAGACTCCAATGACGTTTTTTACGTTCGTGTTGACCGAACAAGAAAAGTACCGATTACCGTATTAATCCGTGCACTTGGTATCGGTACAAACGCAGAGATTATCGAACTCTTCGGAGAGGAACCGAAGATTCTTGCGAGCTTTGGAAAGGACACTGCTGAGAGCTATCAGGAAGGTCTGTTAGAACTGTACAAAAAGATTCGTCCGGGTGAGCCGCTCGCAGTGGACAGCGCGGAAAGCCTGATTACAAGTATGTTCTTTGACGCAAGACGTTATGACCTTGCGAAAGTGGGACGGTATAAGTTTAATAAAAAACTGGCACTGAAGAACCGTGTGACAGGGCAGATTCTGGCTGAGGATGTCGTAAGCGCGGTGACAGGTGAAGTAGTTGCTGAAAAAGGAACTAAGATTACAAGAGAGATTGCAGACGCAATCCAGAATTCTGCCGCTCCGTACCTGTGGGTAGAGGGAGAGGACGAGTCCCGCAACATCAAGGTTCTGTCTAACATGATGGTGGACCTTGAGGCTGTCGTGGATATTGACCCGGCAGAAGTAGGTGTGACGGAGCAGGTATATTACCCGGTTCTGGCAGGTCTTTTGGAAGAGACAGCAGGGGATATTGATGAACTCAAAGAGTGCATCCGAAGAGATATCCATGATTTGATTCCAAAGCATATTACAAAAGAAGATATTCTGGCATCTATTAACTATAACATGCACCTTGAGTATGGCATGGGAAATGATGATGATATCGACCATTTGGGCAACCGTCGTATCCGTGCGGTCGGAGAATTGCTGCAGAACCAGTACAGAATCGGTCTGTCCAGACTGGAAAGGGTTGTGCGTGAGCGTATGACCACACAGGATCAGGATGGCGTTTCCCCGCAGTCCCTGATTAACATTAAGCCGGTAACTGCGGCGGTGAAGGAGTTCTTCGGTTCTTCTCAGTTGTCACAGTTTATGGATCAGAACAACCCGCTTGGTGAGCTGACCCACAAGAGACGTCTGTCTGCATTGGGACCTGGCGGTCTGTCAAGAGACCGTGCCGGATTCGAGGTCCGGGATGTACACTATTCTCACTATGGAAGAATGTGTCCTGTCGAGACGCCTGAGGGACCTAACATCGGTCTGATTAACTCACTGGCTTGTTATGCGAGAATTAACCAGTATGGTTTTGTTGAGGCGCCATACCGTAAGATTGATAAAACAGATCCGATGAACCCGGTTGTCACAGACGAAGTTGTGTATATGACAGCGGATGAAGAGGATAATTACCATGTGGCACAGGCGAATGAGCCTCTGGATGAAGAGGGACACTTCATTCATAAAAACGTATCCGGTCGTTACCGTGAGGAGACACAGGAATACGAACGAAATAAATTTGACTACATGGACGTTTCTCCTAAGATGGTATTCTCGGTCGCTACTGCATTGATTCCATTCCTACAGAATGACGATGCGAACCGTGCGCTGATGGGTTCCAACATGCAGCGTCAGGCGGTGCCGCTTCTGTCTACAGAAGCCCCGGTAGTAGGAACCGGTCTGGAAGTAAAAGCGGCAGTTGACTCAGGAGTATGTGTCGTTGCAGAAGAAGGCGGTGTGGTAGAGCGCTCCACATCTACGGAGGTTACAATCAGACAGGATGACGGAAACAGAAAAACTTATAAGCTGATTAAGTACTTAAGAAGTAACCAGAGCAACTGCTACAACCAGATGCCAATCGTTGACAAGGACGAAAGAGTAGAAAAAGGACAGGTTATCGCAGATGGTCCGTCTACGTCCAACGGGGAGATTGCACTTGGCAAGAATCCGCTGATTGGATTCATGACATGGGAAGGTTACAACTACGAGGATGCCGTTCTGCTCAGTGAACGTCTGGTGCAGGATGATGTTTATACGTCGGTGCATATTGAGGAATACGAGGCAGAAGCACGTGATACAAAGCTCGGACCAGAGGAAATCACAAGAGATATTCCGGGTGTCGGCGATGACGCCCTCAAAGATTTGGACGAGAGAGGTATCATCCGTATCGGTGCGGAGGTCCGTGCAGGAGATATCCTGGTCGGAAAGGTAACTCCGAAGGGAGAGACTGAGCTGACAGCCGAAGAGAGATTGCTCAGGGCAATCTTTGGTGAGAAAGCACGGGAAGTAAGAGATACGTCTCTGAAAGTACCGCATGGTGAATATGGAATTATCGTAGATGCGAAAGTATTTACAAGAGAGAACGGGGATGAATTATCTCCGGGAGTAAATCAGTCAGTGCGCATTTATATTGCACAGAAGAGAAAGATTTCTGTCGGTGATAAGATGGCAGGACGTCATGGTAACAAGGGTGTCGTTTCCCGTGTACTTCCTGTAGAAGATATGCCATATCTTCCGAATGGCCGTCCGTTGGATATCGTACTGAACCCATTGGGCGTGCCTTCCCGTATGAATATCGGACAGGTTTTAGAGATTCATTTGAGCCTTGCTGCGAAAGCGCTTGGATTCAATATTGCAACGCCGGTTTTTGATGGGGCAAACGAGAATGACATTATGGATACACTGGATTTGGCAAATGATTATGTCAATCTGGAGTGGGAAGAATTTGAGAAGAAACATGGTGAAGAGCTTCTTCCGGAAGTGCTGCAGTATTTGTCTGACAACAGGGAGCACAGAAAACTCTGGAAGGGGGTTCCGCTTTCCCGCGACGGAAAGGTTCGCCTGAGAGACGGACGTACCGGGGAGTATTTCGACAGTCCGGTTACAATCGGGCATATGCACTATCTGAAGCTGCATCACCTTGTAGATGATAAGATTCATGCACGTTCAACCGGTCCTTACTCACTGGTTACACAGCAGCCGCTTGGCGGTAAGGCGCAGTTCGGTGGACAGCGTTTCGGAGAGATGGAGGTTTGGGCACTGGAAGCATACGGTGCATCTTACACCCTGCAGGAAATCCTGACTGTAAAATCTGATGATGTTGTCGGCCGTGTCAAGACATACGAAGCAATTATTAAGGGTGAGAATATTCCGGAACCGGGTATTCCGGAGTCCTTCAAGGTATTGCTGAAAGAGCTGCAGTCTCTGGCGCTGGATGTCCGTGTACTTCGTGAGAAAGAAAACAACGAGTATGAAGAAGTAAAGATGATGGAATCCGTTGATTACGGCAATACGAATCTGAATTCTATCATTGAAGGAGACAGAAGATACCGTGATGAGGAGTCTTACAGCGACCACGGATATACAGAGCAGGAATTTGTAGACGGTGAGCTGGAAAATGTTGAACCTGAGGATGACGAAGACTTCGATGAGGATGCTGTAATTGATTTCGATGAAATTTTGGACGAAGAATAGGAGGAGCCAACTTTATGCCAATGAATAATGAACAGGAAAATCAGGAGTTAACATTTGATGCAATCAAAATCGGTCTGGCTTCACCGGAAACAATTCTGGACTGGTCAAAAGGCGAGGTAACAAAGCCGGAAACCATTAACTATAGAACGTTGAAACCTGAGAAAGACGGACTGTTCTGCGAGCGCATTTTCGGACCGAGCAAGGACTGGGAATGCCACTGTGGAAAATATAAAAAGATTCGTTACAAAGGTGTTGTCTGCGACCGATGCGGCGTTGAGGTTACAAAAGCAAGCGTGCGCCGTGAGCGTATGGGACACATCGCACTGGCGGCTCCGGTTTCCCACATCTGGTATTTTAAGGGAATTCCGAGCCGTATGGGGCTGATTCTGGATATCTCTCCGAGAACTTTGGAGAGAGTCCTCTACTTCGCATCCTATATCGTATTGGATAAGGGCGAGACAGATTTGCAGTACAAACAGATTCTTACGGAGGCAGAGTACCAGGAAGCAAAAGAAAAATGGGGCAAGTCCTTCCGTGTGGGGATGGGCGCGGAGTCCATTCAGGAGCTTTTGGAGGCAATTGACCTGGAGAAAGATTACGCAGAACTGCAGGCAGCACTGGAGAATGCATCCGGACAGAAACGTACAAGAATCGTAAAACGTCTGGAAGTAGTAGAGGCATTCCGTGAGTCTGGAAACAGACCGGAATGGATGATTCTGACTGCAATCCCGGTTATCCCGCCGGATCTTCGCCCAATGGTACAGTTGGATGGAGGACGTTTTGCAACCTCCGATTTGAATGATTTGTATCGAAGAATCATCAATAGGAACAACCGTCTGAAGAGACTTCTCGAACTGGGCGCGCCGGATATCATCGTGCGCAACGAGAAGCGGATGCTTCAGGAGGCTGTCGATGCATTGATTGATAACGGCCGCCGCGGTCGTCCGGTTACAGGACCTGGAAACAGAGCGCTGAAATCTCTTTCTGATATGCTGAAAGGTAAATCCGGACGTTTCCGTCAGAACCTGCTCGGAAAACGAGTGGACTATTCAGGACGTTCCGTTATCGTTGTTGGGCCGGAGCTGAAGATTTATCAGTGCGGTCTGCCGAAAGAGATGGCAATCGAGCTGTTCAAGCCATTTGTTATGAAAGAACTCGTAGCAAACGGAACAGCACACAATATTAAGAACGCCAAGAAGATGGTGGAAAGACTTCAGCCAGAGGTTTGGGATGTGCTGGAAGAAGTCATCAAAGAGCATCCGGTTATGCTGAACCGTGCCCCTACACTGCACAGACTTGGTATTCAGGCGTTTGAGCCAATCCTTGTAGAAGGAAAAGCTATCAAGCTGCATCCATTGGTATGTACGGCTTACAATGCCGATTTTGATGGTGACCAGATGGCGGTCCATGTACCGCTTTCACAGGAAGCACAGGCAGAGTGCCGTTTCCTCCTGCTTTCACCAAACAACCTGCTGAAACCGTCCGACGGTGGTCCGGTAGCCGTTCCTTCACAGGATATGGTACTTGGTATTTACTATCTGACACAGGAAAGACCCGGTTCAAAGGGCGAGGGTATGTTCTTCAAGGATTTGAATGAGGCAATCCTTGCTTACGAGAACGGATATATTACGCTGCACTCTAAGGTAAAAGTGCGTGTGACCAAGACGATGCCGGATGGCAGAGAGCTGATAGGAACTATCGACGCAACACTGGGACGTATGCTGTTTAATGAGATTATCCCACAGGACCTTGGTTTTGTGGACCGTGAGACAGAGGGGAATGAGTTGTTGCTTGAGGTTGATTTCCATGTAGGAAAGAAACAGTTAAAACAGATTCTCGAAAAAGTAATTAACACACACGGGGCTACCCAGACGGCGGAGGTACTGGATGATGTAAAGGCAATCGGTTACAAGTACTCTACAAGAGCAGCTATGACGGTATCCATTTCCGATATGACTGTGCCGCCGGAGAAACCGGAGATTATCGCAGAAGCACAGAATACAGTGGATAAGATTACAAAGAACTACAAGCGCGGTCTTATCACAGAAGAAGAACGTTACAAAGAAGTCGTAGAGACATGGAAGAATAGTGATGATAAGCTGACAGAAGCACTGCTGACAGGTCTGGATAAGTATAATAACATCTTTATGATGGCTGATTCCGGTGCCCGTGGTTCTGATAAGCAGATTAAACAGCTTGCAGGTATGCGTGGATTGATGGCTGATACAACCGGCCGTACAATCGAGCTGCCTATCAAGTCAAACTTCCGTGAAGGTCTGGATGTATTGGAGTACTTCATGTCTGCACATGGAGCCCGGAAAGGTATGTCCGATACCGCCCTCCGTACCGCCGATTCCGGTTACCTGACAAGACGTCTGGTTGACGTTTCCCAGGAGCTGATTATTCACGACAGCGACTGCGTGGAGGGTACAGGAAAAGAGATTCCGGGAATGTATGTCAAAGCATTCATGGACGGAAACGAGGAGATTGAGAGTCTGCAGGAGCGTATTACAGGGCGTTTCTCCTGTGAAGATATCAAGGATAAAGATGGAAATGTCCTTGTGAAGAAGAACCACATGATAACACCTCTGCGCGCCGAGAGAGTTATGAGGAAGGGTGTAGATAAAAACGGAAACCCGCTGGAGCAGGTAAAGATTCGTACGATCCTTACATGTAAATGTAAGAGCGGTGTCTGCACAAAATGTTACGGCGCCAACATGGCGACAGGTGAGGCAGTACAGGTCGGTGAGGCTGTTGGTATTATTGCAGCTCAGTCCATCGGTGAGCCGGGTACACAGCTTACCATGCGTACCTTCCATAGCGGTGGTGTAGCCGGAGACGATATTACACAGGGTCTTCCTCGTGTCGAGGAGCTTTTCGAGGCAAGAAAGCCCAAAGGACTCGCAATCATCACAGAGTTTGCAGGAACTGCGACAATCAGTGATACAAAGAAGAAACGTGAAGTTATCGTAACAAATGACGAGACAGGAGAGTCCAAAGCATATTTGATTCCTTACGGGTCCCGTATCAAGATACAGGATGGACAGGTGCTTGAGGCCGGTGACGAGCTGACCGAAGGTAGTGTGAACCCACATGATATCCTGAAGATTAAAGGACTGCGTGCGGCCCAGGATTATCTGCTTCGCGAGGTGCAGAGAGTATACCGTCTGCAGGGTGTAGAAATCAACGATAAGCATATCGAAGTGATTGTGCGTCAGATGCTGAAGAAGATTCGTATCGAAGAAAACGGAGATACCGATTTCCTTCCGGGAAGCATGGTAGATGTGCTGGAGTTCGAGGATATGAACGAAAAGATGGAGGCAGAAGGAAAAGAGTCCGCAACGGGCGAGCAGATTATGCTTGGTATCACAAAGGCATCTTTGGCAACGGATTCCTTCCTGTCGGCAGCGTCCTTCCAGGAGACAACAAAAGTCCTGACAGAAGCTGCTATCAAAGGCAAGATTGACCACTTGGTAGGCCTGAAGGAAAATGTTATCATTGGTAAACATATTCCGGCGGGTACAGGTATGAAGAAGTACCGTGATGTAAGTCTGAATACAGATGTCAGGCTGGATGATGAGATTGAATTTGATGAAGAAGCGGAGTCGGATGAGGACCTGAAGGATGAAGAAATCAATTTCAATGAGGCTGATGCAGAGACAGAAGAGAGCACAGATGCTGTAGAGGAAACTGATGAAACAGCAGACACAGATACAGCAGAAGAATAGAGCATTCAAAAAGAAGATGGGTTTCCCATCTTCTTTTTGTGTGTGATGCAAAGGGGACGATGCAAAACTGTCCGTGCGGACGGTTTTGTCGTGAAGAAATAAAAATATGAATAACTTCTAAGAAAAAAATTCATTTATAGTTTTACATAATTTGCGAAAGGTTGACAAAGTATGAAAAAATGCGGTTTTAGAAGAATATAATTATGTGGATTTCCCAATACAAGAAATGATTTGCAAGTATGAAAACAGTAACTTGCAAATAAAGGCTTGCAAAGACTATAAAGAAAAGATATAATAATATAGATTGGGAGTCAGAGAGTGAATGGCTTCCGGTCCGGTATGCGCCTTACATAGCAGAGAGAAAGCATATCGTCAGGGATTATTTGTTAGGAGGATTGTAACTATGGAAAAAATGATGTTTCTGGTTCCGGCTGCTGCGGTTCTGGCGCTGTTATTTGCGGCTTATCTGGCAGCAAAGGTTGGCAGACAGGATGCCGGAACAGAGAGAATGAAAGAGATTGCGGCAGCAATCGCTGAAGGTGCCCGCGCGTTTTTGACAGCGGAGTACAAGATTCTGATTATTTTTGTGGCAGTGCTGTTTGTCTTAATCGGAATTGGTATTGGAAGCTGGGTGACAGCAGTATGCTTTGTTGTCGGGGCTCTGTTTTCAACCGTTGCCGGATACTGCGGAATGACTGTGGCTACAAAGGCGAATGTCAGAACGGCAAATGCGGCAAGAGAGAGTGGAATGAATAAAGCGTTGACAATTGCATTTTCCGGCGGTGCCGTAATGGGAATGTGCGTAGCAGGTCTTGGTGCGCTTGGTGTCAGCGTAGTATATATCATTACAAAAAATGTAGATGTATTATCCGGATTCAGCCTGGGAGCTTCTTCCATTGCACTGTTTGCACGTGTGGGCGGCGGAATTTATACAAAAGCTGCTGACGTCGGAGCGGACCTTGTAGGGAAAGTAGAAGCAGGAATTCCGGAAGATGACCCGCGTAACCCTGCCGTAATTGCCGATAACGTAGGAGATAACGTAGGGGATGTTGCCGGAATGGGTGCAGACTTGTTTGAATCTTATGTCGGTTCCCTTGTGTCCGCATTGACACTGGGAGCAGTTGCTGCAACTTCTGCGGGTGTGGTATTCCCGCTTGTAATCGCGGCATGTGGTCTGATTGCCTCAATCATCGCAACATTTTTTGTAAAAGGTGATGAAAATGCCAACCCGCAGAAAGCCCTCACAAGAGGAAACTATGTTTCTGCAGTATTGGTTATCATTGCGGCGCTCGTATTAAGCAATGTATTATTTGGAAATATGAATGCAGCCATCGCTGTAATAGCGGGTCTGGCTGTCGGAGTAATCATCGGTAATGTAACGGAATATTACACATCTGCAGATTACAGCCCGGTTAAGAAGATTGGCGAGCAGTCCGAGACAGGGTCGGCTACAACAATCATCAGCGGTATTGCAGTCGGAATGCAGTCTACAGCCATTCCGCTTCTGTTAATCTGTGTTGGTATCTTCATTTCCTACAAAGTAAACGGATTGTACGGAATCTCTCTTGCAGCCGTTGGTATGCTTTCTACGACAGGAATTACAGTAGCGGTTGACGCTTACGGTCCAATCGCTGACAATGCAGGGGGGATTGCAGAGATGTCCGGACTGGACGAATCTGTCCGCGACATTACGGATAAACTGGATTCTGTAGGAAATACAACAGCAGCCATGGGAAAAGGTTTCGCAATCGGTTCCGCAGCGCTGACAGCACTTGCATTGTTCGTTTCCTATGCAGAGGCCGTAAAACTGGAATCTATTAACCTGTTGGATTACAAAGTAATTATCGGTATTTTCATCGGTGGTATGCTGACATTCCTCTTCTCCGCATTTACAATGGAGTCTGTTTCTAAGGCTGCCTATAAGATGATTGAGGAAGTGAGACGTCAGTTCCGTGAGAAGCCGGGCATTATGAAAGGCGTGGAGAAACCGGACTACACATCTTGTGTCGGAATCTCTACAACAGCAGCTCTTCATGAGATGCTCCTGCCGGGATTGATGGCGGTTATCGTACCGGTACTTGTCGGGATTGTGCTTGGTGTTGACGCACTTGGCGGACTGCTTGCAGGTGCACTCGTAACAGGTGTCCTGATGGCAATTTTTATGTCCAACGCAGGCGGGGCATGGGATAATGCAAAGAAATATATCGAAGAAGGACAGCACGGCGGAAAAGGCAGCGAAGCCCACAAGGCGGCTGTTGTCGGAGATACTGTCGGAGATCCGTTTAAGGATACTTCAGGACCGTCCATCAACATACTGATTAAACTGATGACAATTGTATCACTTGTATTTGCACCATTATTTATGTCAATCGGTGGATTACTGTAAGAAACAGAATATAGAATGATTACAGCGTCAAAAGCTGTCTCACACGTCGTGCTTGCACGTAAGTGGGAGAATGGATTTATGACGTGCCCCTACATGAGGAAGAAGTGGAGAAGATGCTCCACGAATTCCGAATGTAGGGCAGGATTGTGGGAGCTGCAAAGCAGCGAAACAATCCGTAAGTAGTTTTGACGCTCTAATCCTAGAATAAGACTGCAGCATACCGGGGAGGTATGCTGTTTTTTCGTACGTAAAGTGTAATTTTTTCTCCTGTTAAATATCTACAAAGTAAGTTTAAATGAACGTAAAGTCGGTTGAAAGGGAAAATATGCCATGCTAATATAATCGGGAATTAACGTAGATTGATTGAGTAGGCACATGAATGCAAACGCTTAATTTTCATCAGGAGGAAAAGGAATGAATAAGAATAGGCGAATCAGAAAAATCGAAACAAAAGCAGGAGTTGCTGCGCTAGCGGTTATGTTAAGCGCAGGATATGTTGTAGGGGGCGCGCTGCCGTTTGCAGGGCCTGCTGTCGTACTTGCGCAGGATGAAACAATGGCAGAGACAGGCAGCAAGGCAGTGGTTGACGGAACAATGGCAGAGACAGGCAGCAAGACAGTGGTTGACGGAACAACGGTGTGGAAATATCTGGATAACAATACTGATCCGGCAGAGGGACTTGAATCACGTCAGGGTTGGACAACGAAAGACTTTAATGATTCCGCATGGAAACAGTCACCGGGAAAATTCGGAGCAAAAAAAGGAGCGCTGGTTTCTTTTGACGGATTTACTCCGACCGTGCTGCTTCAGCAGTATATTGACGGTACATCTACAGATATTCCGGCATTCTTCTTTCGGACATCATTCAATATAGAAAATCCGGAAAATATTGCTTCTATCACAGGTACTTTATATCACGATGACGGAATTGTGGTATACCTGAACGGACACGAGATCCACAGAGCAGGAATGCAGGTAAAAAATGGTGCAGATCCGGCAGCAACTAATATGTATTACGCAGGAGAAAACGGAGGAGCGCCAAGAGAAGCAGATATTAATGTAACAGCAGAACAGGTAAAAGAATATGCTGTACAAGGTGAAAACATACTGGCAGTAGAACTTCACAATGACAGAGAAAGCAGCTCAGACGTATATTTTGAACTTTCTAATTTAGCGCTGAATTATGCAGGCGGGACAGAGAATCCGGATATTCCGGTTACACCTCCGACTGAGCCTGTAAAACCGGTAACACAGAAATCTTTCTTCCTTTCTGTAGGAAGTGACGAGTCCAGCAAAAACCTGACATGGTATGCAGATACAGAAGCAGCAGGTGAAGTACAGTATGCACCGAAAACAGCTATGGTAAGCGGAGAATTTCCGGCAGAGTACCAGACGGTCCAGGCAACGGCAGCCGCGGCAAATGATGCAGGATTCTACAGCAATCAGGTTACGCTGGCAAACCTTCAGGAAAACACAGAGTATGTATATCGTGTGAGGAATGGTGAGACAGTAAGTGATATACATACATTCAAGACCGATTCATTTGACGGAACATTTAAGTTCGCATTTGTCGGTGACCCGCAGATTGGAGCGGGAAGCACAGCAAGCGATATCGAAGGCTGGAATCAGACAGTGGGAACCATTAAGGATACCTTAAAAGATGAATTCATCCTATCCGCTGGAGACCAGGTAAATACAGCATCCAATGAAACGCAGTATGCAGGATACTTAAATGAAGCATTTGCATCTATCCCGAGTGCAACCTCAATCGGAAACCATGACAGCGGTTCCAAAGCATACAATGAACATTTCAATATGCCGAACGAGAGCGACAAGGGAGCGACAGCAGCAGGAACTGATTACTGGTATGTATATGGAAATACCTTATTCATGGATATTAATACAAATAACAAATCTGCGGAAGAACATAAGGCATTTATGGAAGAGGCAATCAAAGCCAATCCGGATGTGAAATGGAAAACAGTTGTATTCCACCACTCTGTATATTCAACAGCAAGCCATGTAAATGATTCAGAAATCGTAAGCTGGAGAAATACACTGCCGCCAATCTTTGAGGAACTTGGAATCGATGTCGTATTGATGGGACATGACCATGTATACACAAGAACTTATATGATGGACGGAAAGCAGCAGAAAGCAGACGAGAATCAGAAACCGGAGGATACAGAAGTAACGAACCCGAATGGAACGCTTTATCTGACAGCAAACTCAGCCAGCGGAAGTAAGTATTACGACATCAAAGCACCAAATGCAGCATACTCCGCAAAGATGGATCAGTCCAAACGCAGAACGGTTACAGATGTACAAGTAACAGATACTTCATACAAGCTGACTACATACTTCGCAGATGATATGACTGTGCTGGATACCTTTACAATTCATAAAGAAGATAATACACAAACGGAAGTTGATAAGTCTACATTGGAAGACACGATTACAAAAGCAGATGGTCTGATGAGCAGTGAGAAAGAGTATACGGCAGAGAGCTGGAATGCTTTCAAAGACGCTTATGATGCAGCCAAGACAGTGGACAGCAGGGAAGATGCAACACAGGAGGAAGTTAATGTAGCAAATGATGCACTCATATCTGCAATGGACAATCTTGTAAAAGCTGATGACAACAACGGCGGAAATGACAACAATGGCGGGAACAGCAACGGCGGAAATGACAACAATGGCGGGAACAGCAACGGCGGAAGCAGCAACAATGGAAATAACCAGAATAATGCGAAACCGGATAATAGCAAACCGGCAGGCGTAAAGACTGGAGATTCCGCTAATATTTTGGGATTCTCTCTTCTGGTAGCCGCTACAGGAAGCATCGCAGCTTTCTTCGGCAGAAAAAGAAAAATATTTAAATAGTAGAAAGCGGAAGCATGAAAGAAAAAATTAATAATCATTATATTGTATTTGGCATTATTATTCTGACAGTTTTTCTTACCATGATATTCCAGAGAACCGGAATAAAAGAATATGCAAGGTTCAACACGGACACCCTCCACTACGAAAAAGGAATCGTAGTGGAGGTTTCTGCTGAAAATCTGGAATATAATAAAGATTTAAAACTGAAACTGGGAACACAGGATCTGAAAGTCAGAATGCTGGAAGGTGAAGAAAGAGGAAAAGAAATAACAGTCACGAATTATCTGACTACTACACATAGTGTCTATGCGAAAGTAAACACACGCTTAATTATCAATGCGGATCGACCGGAAAATACGGAGGTTTATTATACGGTTTACAATTATGACAGGACATATCCGACCGTCGGATGTATTATGATTTTATTGCTTGTTATAATCGCCATCGGGCGGGGAAAAGGAATAAAAGCAATTGCCGGATTAGGATATTCATTATATCTTGTTGTATGTTTATTACTACCGACGGTTTTTTCGGGGTACTCACCAATTGGAATGAGTGTAGCCTGCGCTGTATTATCGACAGCAGTGACATTGCTTCTGCTGAATGGACAGAGCAAAAAAACATTTGCGGCTATTTTAGCAACTACGATAGGAGTGTTTTTTTCGCTGCTTCTGTTCCTGCTTATGTCTTCGATGACGCATATTGACGGATTCAGTACCGAGGAGGCGGAAGGACTGATTATGATTCAGGAATCCACGGGACTTCAAATCAAAGATGTGCTGTTTGCAGGTGTATTGATTTCTTCGCTCGGAGCGATTATGGATGTGGGGATGTCTATTGTCTCGGCACTTTATGAAGTTTATAACCATAATACAAACCTGGGTGTGAAGGAATTGTTTCAATCGGGAATAGAGATTGGAAAAGATATGATTGGAACAATGACAAATACGCTGATTCTTGCATTCGCCGGAAGCGCATTTGTAACCCTGCTGGTGTTTGTGTCTTATCAGGTACAGGCAAACCAGTTGTTTAATTCCAATTATCTGAGCATTGAAATTGCACAAGGTGTCTGCGGGACGTTCGGAATTGTGGCAACAGTTCCCGCAGCGGCGTTGATTGCTGCTATGACGCTTGGGAAAAAGCGATAAGCAGAAAAAAGGGGGATGCCTTTTCCGGCAGCCCCCTCCTTTTCTGCATACAACTTAAATCTCTTCCCCACTTTTATATTTGTGCAATACGTTCTGGATTCTCTCATTTGGGCTGAGGATAGAACTGAGGGAACCGTCGTGGTTCAGCGTATCAATAATCAATGCAATATACTTGCTCATATCACAGTTGATGTAATATGGTTTAGACAACAGTTCCGGCGTCTGATAAATCAGGTTTGTCGTAAGGATACCGTTGATGATACCATTTTCATAAGCCTCATCAAATTTTTCCATGCCGTTTGTAAACAGACCAAATGTCGCAGCGGCAAAGATACGTTTTGCTTTTCTGCGTTTCAGCTCGGTGGCAACTTCGATAATGCTGTCTCCGGAGGAAATCATATCGTCAATAATAATGACGTCCTTTCCCTCAACGGAGGTGCCGAGGAATTCATGCGCGACAATTGGATTGCGTCCGTTTACAATCGTCGTATAATCTCTCCTCTTGTAGAACATACCCATATCAAGACCAAGCACGTTCGCAAGGTAAATTGCGCGGTTTGTCCCGCCTTCATCCGGGCTGATTGCCATCATGTGTTCGCTGTCAATCTGTAAGTCTTTGACATTCCGGAGCAGTCCTTTGATGAACTGGTAAGTTGGGGATACCGTCTCAAATCCGCTCAGAGGAATCGCATTCTGTACACGCGGGTCATGCGCATCGAATGTAATGATATTGTCGACACCCATGCGTACCAGTTCCTGAAGTGCAAGTGCGCAATCCAGAGATTCCCGTCCGGTTCTCTTATGCTGACGGCTTTCGTACAGGAATGGCATAATGACGTTGATTCGTCTTCCTTTTCCGCCAATTGCAGCAATGATACGCTTCAGATTCTGAAAATGGTCATCCGGTGACATGTGGTTTACGTTGCCTGTCAATGAATAAGTAAGGCTATAGTTACATACATCGACCATGAGATACAGGTCCCTTCCGCGAACGGACTCGTTGATGATGCCTTTGGCTTCACCCGAGCCAAAACGGGGTACCTTTGTATCGATGATGAAAGTCTCTTTCTCGTATCCTGTGAAAGCAACGTCATCTTTGTACTGATGGGCGCTTTCTTTTCTCCACTTTACGAGATAGTCATTCACTTTATCACCAAGTGCCTCACATCCTATAATCGGAATCAATCCCAATGCACCTACCGGAATATTTTCTAAGTTTCTTTCGCTTCTGCGCAGCATTATTTGCCCTCCCTGTTTGAATGTATTTTCTTAATTATTCTAATATCGTCGCCAATTAGTTTCAGCAGGATATAATTGCTTGTAATTCTGGAAAATGACCGTTCTGTGTACAGATTTGCCAATGAGTCCAGTGAAAGATTGGTTGAGATTACTGTGGATTTCTTGCTCAGCAGCCTTTCATTGATGCAGGTAAAAAACTGGGATGATATAAATGAATTCGTAAGTTCGGTTCCCAGGTCATCAATAATCAGCAAATCACAGTCAAAGATATATTCCTGCATCTTTTTTGACTGTATGTCGCTTCTGTCAAATGTGCTCTGTGCCAGGATGTTAAAGAACGCCGGAGCAGAGTAATATATTACCGAAAATCCGGCGTCTATCAAATCCCGGGCGATGCAATTGGAGAGAAATGTCTTTCCGACTCCCACATCACCGTAAAGAAAGAGGTTCTTATCTTCCCTGCCGAATGTACGCACAAATTCCTTACAGGTCTGAAGTGCGTCTGTCATAACCTCACGTGAAGATTTACCGGATTTTGAATCCATAAACTTATCGGAATAATAATCCAGAGAAAATGTGTCAAAATTCTCTTTGGAAAGTATCTGTTTTAAGTTGGACTGTTCATAAAGAAGTTCGGTGACGGCCTTTTTAAAGCAGTGGCACTTCTGGCTGCCAATGTAGCCGGTATCCTTGCAGTCCCTGCATTCATACACCGGTTCGAGGTAATCCGCAGGGAATCCGGCAGACTCCAGAAGGCTTTTCTTGCTGTCCCTCAGGATGGCAAGCTCTTCCTTCAGGGAATCCAGCGCGTTGTCATCTCCGCCCAGAAGACGCTTTCCGTATTGGACGGAAAGAATCGAAATAGAGTCATCCAGTGACTTGTATTCCGGTAATGCACGGTATACTTCTTCATAATGTCTGGCAAGAATGTCATGGCTTCTGAGCTGTTTTTGTTCGTAGCTGCGCATAATCGCCTGGTATTGAGAATTTGTAAGTCCCAAGATTGTACTCCTTCTAATTACTCTTTAATAATTGTTCCTCTAATGAATCCATATCATAAGTGCGCCGCTCAAAATTGTTCATATTTTTTGCGGCAGCCTTATTTTTTTGCACCGGTGCTTTCCGGGAGTTCTTTTCCCGCTGGAATACCGTATCCAGAGCGGTGACATCCTTCAGATGATGCACCTGGTTCTGATGCCAGCGTTCCAGTATCGTGTTCGTATATTCGAAACTTGGCTGATGAGTTGCTGAAATTGTGCGCCGGCAGGCTTCCTGAATGATATCCAGAGAAAACCCCATCTCATCGGTCCATTTTCGGATATAAATCAGTTCCGAGTCGGCAGGTCCACGGTTTTTGATGCCAAATGCGCTGAGAATGGTGTAACAATTCTTATTGTAATTGGCAGAATTCTGTTTTGCCTGCTCAATTGTGCGGACACCGTTGTCCGACCAGGAAATTGCCACTGCCTTAATATAGTGCATACTCCTGTGCCCGTTTTCGACACAGGATTCAATCAGATACTCAATCAGGCTTGCAGACATATTCAGTCCGTTATAAAAATATGTAATTGTCTCTACATCCGTGTGGGACAATGTCTTGCCCAGATATTGCTCCGCAATAAACAGCAGAGATTTCAGTTCCTTTTGAGCCTTGAAAGAATCAAGGGGAATTGCTTTCTTCGGAGCAGGGCGGACAACTGGTTCATGGACAGACGGTGTGCTTTCGTCTGTCATGCCGGCCGCTGTTCCGGCAGCCGGGGTCACGGCAGATTCAACAGCAGAGGCCTCCGCTGTATATTCAGATACTTCGCGGGGGTGTCCGGAAGGTGTGCCTGACATTTCCGGGGCAGGAGTTTTCGCAAGCTCTAATCCGATAATCCGTCCGTCGCTGTCCCGTTCCAGATTCAGAAGTCCCTCGGAATCCCAGTATTTGAATGCGCGCAGAATGTCATTCTCCGTGTTGTTCAGGCAGTCTGCAATCGTTGAAATTGTGAGGCTTGAGCACGGGTCGTCCAGATGTCTCAGTAAGAACAAATAGACTTTCACAAATTCCCCGTTGGCTTGTACCATATAATTGTCGATAAATGTATTTGAAACCAAAGTCGCATTCGTTTGAAATTTATTTTTTAATTTAAGCGTCTTCATATATCTCCCCTACTCCTTTTTATGCAAATGGGACACAATCAGCAATACAACCGGAAAAAACCTGCGTCTGATTGCTTGCGAGCATCATTATAACACCGAAGAGACATCGGAAAAAGCACTTTTTTGGGGGAAGGGTGTTTTTTTTGTAGATAACTGTGTGTGGAAAATGTGGATAACTTGTTATTTTAACAAATCTTCCCCGATGTTTACTACATCTCCGGCACCCATAGTTATCAACAAATCTCCTGCGCCGCAGTGTTCTTTTAAGAAGTTTTCTATCTCCTTGAAACTTGGGAAATAGTAAGCATCTGTGCCAAGCTTTTCTACTTCTTCCGCCAGTGCCTTGGAGGATACGCCTAAATCGTCAGTTTCCCGTGCCGCATAGATGTCTGCAAGAACGAGATGGTCTGCATGGGAAAGTGCTTCGGCAAATTCATGGAAGAAGGCTTTGGTACGTGTATAAGTATGCGGCTGGAATACACACCACAAATCATTGTGCGGATAGTGTTTTGCAGCTTTTAGGGTTGCTTTGATTTCTGTCGGATGGTGTGCGTAGTCATCCACGATGGTCACGCCGTCCAGTGTGCCTTTGTATTCGAAACGGCGGTCTGTTCCGGTAAAGGAAAGCAGCCCGTTCTGAATAGTGGACATAGGGATGTCCAGCAATTCTGCAGTTGCAATAGCCGCCATTGCGTTGGACACATTGTGATCCCCTGTGACGGAAAGCTGAATGTGGTCGGTGACTCTTCCGTGCTTTACAAGGTCAAAGGCAACGCAGCCTTTGTCGTTGTAGCTGATATTGCGCGCGCTGTAATCGCTGTCTGCGGATGTTCCGTAAGTGACTACATTACAGTTAAGTCCGGCATATATTTCCCGGTAGTCCTTGATATCGCTGTTGATAACCAGCGTCCCGTCAGAGGGCAGGAGTGCCGCAAACTGATGGAAGGAGTGGCGGATATCTTCCAAATCCTTAAAGAAATCCAGATGGTCCTCCTCAATGTTCAGGATGACACTGATTTTCGGGAAAAAGTGCAGGAAACTGTTTGTATATTCACAGGCTTCTGTAATAAATGTTTCAGATTGTCCGACACGGATATTACCGCCGATTGCCTGAAGGATTCCTCCGACGGAAATCGTCGGGTCCAGTTTGCCTTCCAGCAGGATATGTGAAATCATGGAAGTCGTTGTTGTCTTTCCATGTGTTCCGGATACGGCAATCGGAGTATCATAATTCCGCATGAGCTGGCCGAGCAGTTCTGCCCGCGTCAGCATAGGAATCTTGCGTGCAACGGCTTCCATCAGTTCGGGATTTGCCCTGTTGATGGCGGCGGTATAAACAATACAGTTGATTCCGTCTACAATATTGGATGCCTTCTGGCCATAGAAAATCTTTGCACCATGCTGCTCAAGCTGACGGGTGAGAGGGGATTCCTTTGCATCGGAGCCGGACACGGTAAACCCTTCTTCCAGAAGAATCTCGGCAAGCCCGCTCATGCTGATGCCGCCGATTCCGATAAAATGGATATGAATCGGTTTCTTAAAATCAATCTTATACATAAATTGGTACCTTCTTTTAAAAATTTTTAAAAAAGAGTCATAATTGACCTTCATCTTTTATATTATACTATATATGAGAAAAATTGAAAGAAGTTCTTTTTGGTTATATTAAATAAAAAGTGAATTTTTTTCTTTATAAATTTGTAAAAAATGTGCACATATGAAAAAAATATGCTATAATAAAAGTATCTAACTAGAAATGAGGTGACTACATGATTAAAAAGGAAATGATTGCCATGCTGCTGGCGGGTGGACAAGGCAGTCGACTGGGAGTTCTTACTGCAAAAGTTGCAAAGCCGGCGGTTGCTTTTGGCGGTAAGTACAGGATTATTGATTTCCCGCTGAGTAACTGCATTAATTCAGGTGTGGATACAGTCGGAGTGCTGACACAATACCAGCCATTGCGTTTGAATACACATATTGGAATAGGTATTCCGTGGGATTTGGACAGAAATGTAGGAGGGGTGTCAATTCTTCCGCCGTACGAGAAGAGTACGAACAGTGAATGGTATACCGGGACGGCGAATGCCATTTACCAGAACCTGAATTATATGGAGGCATACAACCCGGATTATGTATTGATTCTTTCAGGCGATCACATTTACAAGATGGATTACGAAGTAATGCTTGATTATCATAAGGCGAATAAAGCGGACGTAACTATCGCAGCGATGCCTGTGCCGATAGAGGAAGCAAGCAGATTCGGCATTGTCGTGACGGACGATGACGGCAGAATCAAAGAATTTGAGGAGAAACCGGAGAAACCAAGCAGCAATCTGGCATCTATGGGAATTTATATCTTTAGCTGGCCGGTATTGAGGGACGCCCTGATTCAGCTTTCCAGGCAGCCGAATTGCGATTTCGGAAAACATATCATTCCGTATTGTCATGAAAAAGGGGACAGGCTATTTGCATATGAATACAATGGATTTTGGAAAGACGTCGGAACATTGAGTTCATATTGGGAAGCCAATATGGAGTTGATTGATATCATTCCGGAGTTCAATCTGTACGAGGAATTCTGGAAGATTTACACGAACAGTTCCAATCTTCCGCCGCAGTATATTTCAGAGCAGGCAGTTGTGGACCGTTGTATTATCAGCAACGGAACAGAAGTATACGGTGAGGTACATAATTCTGTGCTAGGTGCAGGGGTAACCATTGGCAAGGGAGGTGTAATCAGGGATTCGATTATTATGAGAGACGTTACTATCGGAGAAAACTGCGTGATTGATAAAGCGATTATTGCAGAAAGCACTGACATCGGGGATAATGTAGTGATTGGCATCGGAAGCGAAGTCCCGAATAAAACAAAGCCGAATATTTACAGCGGTGGTCTGGCTACCATCGGAGAAAATTCCGTAATTCCATCCAATGTTCAGATTGGTAAGAATACCGCCATTAGTGGTGTGACATCCGCAGAAGATTACAGCGATGGAGTGCTCGCAAGTGGTGAGACATTAATAAAGGCAGGTGAGCACGTATGAGAGCAGTGGGAATTATTCTGGCAGGCGGAAACAGTAAAAAGATGCATGAGCTGACGGAAAAGAGGGCGGCTGCAGCGATGCCGGTTGCATCCAGTTACCGTGCAATTGATTTTGCGCTGAGCAATATGACGAATTCAAGAATACAGAAAGTGGCTGTACTGACACAGTATAATGCCAGGTCGCTGAATGAACATCTGAATTCCTCCAAGTGGTGGAACTTCGGAAGAAAACAGGGCGGATTGTATGTATTCACTCCGACGATTACAGCGGATAATGGATATTGGTACAGAGGAACAGCAGATGCGATTTATCAGAATCTGGATTTCCTGAAGAAATGCCATGAGCCATATGTAATCATCACATCCGGTGATGCCGTGTACAAGCTGGATTACAATAAGGTGCTTGAGTACCATATCGCCAAAAAGGCAGATATTACGGTTGTTGTAAAAGAACTGGGGCCAAAGGAGGATGCGACTCGTTACGGAACCGTCCGCATGAATGAAGCGGCACGGATTGAGGAGTTTGAAGAAAAACCGATGGTTGCGCGTTCTCAGACTGTATCCACCGGAATCTATGTAATCCGAAGACGGCAGTTGATTGATTTGATTGAACGTTGTGCGGAAGAGGAGCGGCATGATTTTGTAAATGACATTCTGATTCGTTATAAAAATCTGAAAAAGATTTACGGATACAAGATTGGAAGTTACTGGAGCAATATCTCGACAGTGGATGCCTATTACAAGACAAACATGGATTTTCTGAAGCCGGAGGTAAGGGATTACTTCTTCAAGCAGCTCCCGGAGATTTACTCCAAAGTGAGCGACCAGCCGCCTGCAAAATATAATCCGGGTGCGGTTGTGAAGAACAGCCTTGTGGGAAGCGGAAGCATTATTAACGGAACGATTGAAAATTCTGTGATTTTCAAAAAAGTATATGTCGGAAATAATTGTGTGATTAAGAACTCAATTATCCTGAACGATGTATACCTCGGAGACAATACTTATATCGAGAATTGCATTGTGGAAAGCCGCGGCACCATTCGTGCGAATACAAGATATATCGGTGAGGATGGTATTAAAGTAGTGGTTGAAAAAAACGAAAGGTATGCATTATAAGCTCTATCTGAATAATGCAGACAGAGAAAGGAGACTGGAAGATGCAAATCACAGATGTGCGCGTACGCAAAGTAGCAAAAGAGGGGAAACTGAAAGCAGTTGTATCCATTACCTTTGATGAGGAATTCGTAGTCCATGATATCAAGGTGATAGAAGGAGAGAAAGGTTTATTTATCGCGATGCCAAGCAAAAAGGCATTGGACGGGGAATATCGCGATATTGCGCATCCGATTAATTCCGGTACCCGCGAGAGAATTCAAAGTACGATATTGGATAAATACAGAGAGTCTCTTGAGGAAGAGCAGGAAACTGTTGGTGGGGAACTGTAAACTGAGTAAAATAGGGCTGCCGTAAAATAAAGAAATGATACCGGATAGAGAATAAGCAGGTTTGAATCAGGTCTGTATCCGGTATGAAAGCTTATTTTACGGCAGTCTTGTTTTTGTTGTGGAGAAGAAGATTCTCCATAACAGAATCATCCAGAAAGAATTCCATTTTCTTTTTTGTGCGCGGATGCTGGAATACCAGGTGACAGGCAAATAGCTGTAGCCCGGAAGCACCATATCCGGTGGAGTCCCCGTATTTGCAGTCCCCGGCAATCGGACAGCCTAAGTGTGACATCTGCACGCGAATCTGATGATGCCGCCCGGTTTTCAGCGTGATTTCCACTAACGTATGGGGAGGGCATTTTTTTAATATGTGATAGTGCAGCTCTGCCTTTTTGGCGCCTGGGGTGTCGGCGGTGCACACAGAAGATGAGTTGGTGCGTCCGTTTTTCAGTAAATAATCGGTCAGGTCGCCTTCCGTAAGCGGCGGTTCCCCGGCCAGCCATGCGCGGTAATACTTTCCGAATCCGTCGGTTTGAAGCTGGCGGTTGAGTTCCTTTGCGGCGGCAGGTGTTTTGGCAAATACGAGAAGTCCCGTTACAGGCTGGTCCAGTCGATGGATGACTGCCAGATAAGGAGGCGTCTTCGTTTTTTGCGTCTTAACGATGTGGTTTTTCAGCAGAGTTTCCATGTCCGGAGTGCCGATTCGTTTACTTTGTGTCGGGATTCCGGCAGGTTTTACACAGACGATGATTTCTGTATCTTCATATAATATTTCTGGGTTCATGAATGTATCTCCTTCGTTCTTGACTTTTCCTTATAATCTGACTAAACTGATTATCATATAAAAGAATTATTCGGTCAAGAGAAAATGTGATTGAAGTCTTTTGGGGGAATAGGAAACTACAGGATGAAATACAGGCACAGGAGGACGATATGGCGAATCAGGATTGGGAACGGTTTGGAGACGAAATTCGAAGAAGCGTGCAGGACGCAGTGGATTCCGGTGATTTCAGCAGACTGAATCAGACGATAACAGATGCAGTGAACGGAGCGGCGAATACATTTTCCGATACAATGAGGAATGTCGGGGATATGGTCAACCGCAATATCCGGGGACAGCAGGAAAAAAGTACACGCCGTGGCTGGCAGGGAGGATACCGCTATCAGAATGATATGCCAAGATACGGCGAGGCGCATTACGGACCGTATCAGCAAAGGGAAGAACCGGCGCTGTATAAAAGCACCACATCTGCAACGGCAGGTGGTGTCATGCTGTGTGTGGCGGGATATGGACTGTCGGCGTTCAACCTGATGATGGTTCTGGCAGGACTGGCTTTTGTCATGACGGAGACGGATGGGATAGGGGGACTTCTTACACTGGTCATTTTCAGTGTCCTGTCCATCGCAACGATGATTATGGCAGCAGCGGGAACGATGAAACTCGGCGGGGTGAAACGGTTCCGTATGTACATCAGAGAATTGGACGGGAAAGAATATTGCAATGTAAAAGTATTGGCAGAGCAGTTTGGAAAGACAGAGAAATTTATTGCAAAAGATTTAAAGAAGATGATTCAGAAAGGCTGGTTCCGGCAGGGGCATTTTGATGAGCAGGGAAAATGCCTGATTGCGAGCAATAAGGCGTATTATGAATATACAGATTTGATGCGCAGGACAAAACAGCAAAGACAGGATGAGGCGGAAAAGGCGGCAAAAGAAACGCAAAGCCGGCATCAGGCAGAGGAAGAGCGCAGCAACCTGACACCGGAGGTGCAGGAGGTGATTGCGGCAGGAGAAGAGTATATCAGGAAAATCCATGCCTGTAATGATGCGATTCCGGGAGCAGAGATTTCCGCAAAAATTTCCAGAATGGAGATGCTGGTAGACCGTATATTTGACCGGGTAGAAGACAATCCGGAGTCCGTATCTGATTTACACCGGATGATGAATTATTATCTGCCGACTACCGTAAAACTGCTGGAGGCATACGAGGATTTGGATTCTCAGCCGGTACAGGGAGAAAACATTCGTTCCTCCAAAGAAGAAATTGAAAAAACGCTGGATACATTGAATGTAGCATTTGAAAAACTGCTCGACACCATGTTTCAGGATACGGCATGGGATGTGTCGTCAGATATCTCCGTGCTGAATACCATGTTGGCACAGGAGGGCCTGACGGAGGATGGATTAAAAGAGAAACGATAGCAAAGGGGACAGTCCCCTCTGAAAGAATATAATGAACGAGGTGGTACATGATGAGTGATGAATTGAAAGAATTTGAAGCAACACCGACTTTGACTCTGAATCCATTTGAGGAGGAGAAAAAAACTGCTGCGCCGATACAGGAAGAAAAAGCGGAGGCGATGATGGATGAAAGTGTCCTGACGGATGAAGAGCGCCGGATGGCGGCGAAGTTTGCGGAGCAGATTGATTTGACCGATTCGAACATGATTTTGCAGTACGGAGCAGGCACACAGAAAAAGATGGCAGATTTTTCGGAGAGTGCGCTGGAAAATGTGAAGACGAAAGATTTGGGAGAAGTAGGCGATTTATTAAGCGGCGTAGTAAAAGAACTGAAAAGTTTTGATGAGGAAGAAGAAAAAGGGTTTCTTGGCATTTTCAAAAAAAGTTCAAATAAGATTACTGCAATGAAGGCAAAATACGCAAAAGCGGAAACGAACGTCAACCAAATCTGTAAGGCGCTGGAGTCACATCAGGTGCAGTTGCTCAAGGACGTTGCGCTGCTGGACAAGATGTATGAGTTGAATCTGACTTATTTTAAAGAACTGACAATGTACATTCTTGCGGGAAAAAAGAAGTTGAATGAAGTGCGCGGAACAAAATTGCAGGAACTGCTGCAGGAGGCACAGCAGAGCGGTCTTCCGGAGGATGCGCAGGCAGCCAGAGATTTAGACGCTATGTGCACCCGTTTTGAAAAGAAGCTGCACGATTTGGAGCTGACCCGTCAAATTTCGATGCAGACGGCGCCGCAGATTCGTCTTGTACAGGGAAATGATACGCTGATGGTGGAGAAGATTCAGTCAACGATTGTGAATACAATTCCGTTATGGAAGAGCCAGATGGTACTTGGGCTTGGCGTTGAGCATTCCGCACAGGCGGCAGCCGCACAGCGGGAAGTGACGGATATGACCAATGAACTTCTGAAAAAGAATGCGGAGAAATTAAAGATGGCGACAATTGATACAGCAAAGGAATCGGAGCGCGGGATTGTGGATATGGAAACACTGAAACAGACGAACGAATCGCTGATTTCCACATTGGATGAGGTGATGCATATTCAGCAGGAGGGCAGACAGAAACGCCGGGAAGCGGAAGTGGAGATGCAGAAACTGGAGGCAGAGCTGAAACAGAAACTGCTGCAGGTGCAGGGATAAAAATTGCTTTTTGCCGGAATCTGAAAATATAGTTAAATAAGCAGTTGGAAAAGGAATGGCGCCGGAGATTAGTCTCCGGTACCGTTTTTGCCTTTCGTCTGGGATTCGGATATGGTAGGAGGCGATAGCTTGACAATCCACTCGGTTTCGGTTAAAATTCAACGGTAAATAAGTTATATGGGCAGAGAACAGGATTAGTATATATCATCGGCCGGCACAGAGAGGAAGCATTTAGGTGGGAGGCTTCTGCGGAAACGGTATAGAACCGGCCTGGGAGCCCCCGTACGAAAGTACGGCGCAGAACCGGCGTTAACGGTATAAGAGAGAATCACATAGTGCATGTGGTTAATTAGGGTGGTACCGCCGAGATTTTCGGTCCCTTTTACGGGGATGGAAAGTCCCGGCGTTTTTGTATGCCTAGTATAATCGACATCAAATAACCTTCTGTTTCACATGCCTGAATTCCATCTGCTGCGTTGACATCAACCGACGTAGCCGCCGCTACGCCCTTATTCTGTCGCCTTGCAGACCGGCAATTCATTCTATGCGAAGCAATCCTGAAACACCTCAAATCCGCTCATTTTTCTACGAAAAATAGCTCCTTTTCGGTGTTTTGCGGGTCAAGAAGTCATGCGTTTCATGCAAGCATGAAACGCATGACCTTTTGACCCTGGTATCATATCATTATATTAAGAAAAGAAAGGAAACCAATCATGGCAAAGGAAAAAAAATTAGTAGAATCAATTACCGCAAGAGATGTGGATTTCGCACAGTGGTACACAGATGTTGTACGTGAGGCGAAACTTTGTGACTATTCAGGCGTAAAAGGCTGTCTGAATTATCTGCCGAACGGATATGCAATCTGGGAAAATATTCAGGCGAATCTGGACAGGCGTTTTAAAGAGACAGGAGTACAGAACGTATACCTTCCGGTTTTGATTCCGGAGTCACTGCTTCAGAAAGAAAAAGACCATATCGAAGGATTCGCTCCGGAAGTTGCATGGGTAACAAAGGGAGGAGAGGAGTCTTTGCAAGAGCGGTTCTGTATCCGTCCGACGTCCGAAACATTGTTTTGCGATGTGTGGAGCAAGACTGTGCAGTCTTACCGTGACCTGCCCAAAGTATGGAATCAGTGGTGCTCCGTACTGAGATGGGAGAAGACGACAAGACCGTTCCTTCGTTCCAGAGAATTTTTGTGGCAGGAAGGACATACGATTCATGCGACATACGAGGAAGCAGAGGAGCGTACCCTGATGATGCGCGACGTCTATAAAAGCTTTGTGGAAAACGACCTTGCAATTCCGCTTGTAACGGGAAAGAAGACGCCAAGTGAGAAGTTTGCCGGGGCGCAGGACACCTACACGATCGAGGCGCTGATGCATGACGGAAAAGCACTGCAGTCCGGTACAAGCCATTTCTTTGGAAATGCGTTTGCAGACGCGTATGGCATCAGCTATTCGGATAAAGAAAATAAACTGCACAGTGTTTATGAAACATCATGGGGACTGTCTACACGTATCATCGGAGCCATCATCATGGTACATGGCGATGACAGCGGTCTGGTACTGCCGCCGCATATCGCACCGGTACAGACAAGGGTTGTTCCGATTGCGCAGCATAAGGAGGGCGTGCTGGATAAGGCAAATGAATTACTTGCGGCGCTGAAGACTGCAGGGTACAGAGCGGAGATTGATGATTCTGAGAAGAGTCCCGGATGGAAATTCAGCGAGCAGGAAATGCTTGGAATTCCGACTCGTATCGAGATTGGCCCGAAAGATATTGAAAATGGACAGGTTGTTGTTGTGCGCCGCGATACAAGGGAAAAGATTGTGGTTGCAATCGATGAGGTGGCTGCAAAACTTTCCGAGATTCTTGAGGCAATCCAGAAGGACATGTATACAAAGGCAAAAGCATTTCTGGATTCCCACATCCATACAGTGACAGATATGGCCGGTATGGTTGAGACCGCACAGAATGAGATTGGGTTTATCAAGGCAATGTGGTGCGGCGATGAAGCCTGCGAGGAAGCAATCAAAGAGCAGACGGGCGGCGTGACATCCCGATGTATCCCGGAGGAACAGGAACATCTGTCAGATGTCTGTGTATGCTGCGGAAAACCTGCAAGATATATGGTTTACTGGGGCAAGGCTTATTAATAGAAGAAGATAGAAGAAAATCGTGAAAAAGCCCTTGACTTTCATAAAAAAACGTAATAAACTAATCTAGCGTGCACAAAGATGCATTGTATTTTTGTGCGCTATTTTAGATAATGAATATTATCTGCAACCCCTCGGACATAAGGCCGGGGCAACGAAATCATAGGAGGTGAAAAAGAATGCCAACATTTAACCAGTTAGTTAGAAAAGGACGTCAGACTTCTGAAAAGAAATCTACAGCACCAGCTCTGCAGAAAGGATACAACTCTCTGAAGAAGCGTGCAACTGATGTATCTGCACCACAGAAGAGAGGTGTTTGTACAGCAGTTAAGACAGCTACACCTAAGAAACCTAACTCAGCTCTGAGAAAAATCGCCAGAGTTCGTCTGTCCAACGGAATCGAAGTAACAAGCTACATCCCGGGAGAAGGACACAACCTTCAGGAACATAGCGTTGTTCTGA
This sequence comes from Lachnospiraceae bacterium UBA1683, assembly GCA_002320245.1. Lineage (GTDB taxonomy): Bacteria > Bacillota > Clostridia > Lachnospirales > Lachnospiraceae > Schaedlerella. Next base: position 160,291 of record DCKD01000087.1, on the reverse strand, counting down.
TTCGTGGAGGAAGAGTTAAGGACTTGCCAGGTACAAGATACCACATCGTTCGTGGAACTCTTGACACAGCAGGTGTTGCTAAGAGAAGACAGGCTCGTTCCAAATACGGCGCTAAGAGACCTAAAGACGCTAAATAAAATGCGGAAGCATTTTACTCACGGGCAGCCGCTGAAGTCGGGCAGCTTTGTCTCCGGCTTGTTGTCTGCGTGAGAATAATTTGTAACTAAGAAAGTTAAATCGTATCACAAACAGAACTATGATTAATCGTAGGTTGCGGATTTAATAAACGAGTCTGGCGGCCACGAGCACATGCAATGCGATTTCCATAGAGAGACACATGTGAGTACCGATGAATTAATCCGCCGGAGGAATCCGGAAAATATGATTAAGGAGGGAAGGACCGTGCCACGTAAAGGACATACTCAGAAAAGAGATGTATTAGCGGATCCAATATACAACAACAAAGTTGTTACCAAACTTATCAACAACATCATGCTTGATGGTAAGAAAGGCGTAGCACAGAAGATTGTATACGGAGCATTTGAGAGAGTTGAAGCAAAGGCTGAAAAGCCAGCCATCGAAGTATTCGAGGAAGCAATGAACAACATCATGCCAGTACTTGAGGTAAAGGCAAGACGTATCGGTGGAGCAACTTACCAGGTACCTATCGAAGTAAGAGCCGACAGAAGACAGGCTCTGGCACTTCGCTGGATTACACTGTACTCCCGTCAGAGAGGCGAGAAGACAATGGAAGAAAGACTGGCAAATGAAATCCTGGATGCAGCTAACAACACAGGAGCATCTGTGAAGAAGAAAGAAGATATGCATAAGATGGCAGAGGCTAATAAAGCATTTGCTCATTACAGATTCTAATAGGAGGCTACAATGGCTGGAAGAGAATATCCATTAGAGAGAACCAGAAACATTGGTATTATGGCTCATATTGATGCTGGTAAGACTACGCTGACAGAGCGTATTCTTTACTATACCGGTGTTAACTATAAGATTGGTGATACTCATGAAGGTACTGCTACCATGGACTGGATGGAGCAGGAGCAGGAAAGAGGTATCACAATCACTTCAGCCGCTACAACTTGTCACTGGACATTGGAGGATCACACAAAGCCGAAGGCTGGAGCCCTGGAACACCGTATCAACATCATTGATACTCCGGGACACGTTGACTTCACTGTAGAGGTTGAGCGTTCACTTCGTGTACTTGACGGCGCCGTAGGCGTATTCTGTGCTAAGGGTGGTGTTGAGCCACAGTCAGAAAACGTATGGCGTCAGGCAGACACATACAATGTACCAAGAATGGCATTCATCAATAAGATGGACATTTTGGGAGCTGATTTCTACAATGCTGTAGATCAGATTAAGACAAGACTTGGTAAGAACGCAATTTGTCTTCAGTTGCCAATCGGTAAAGAAGACGATTTCAAAGGAATCATTGACCTGATGGAGATGGAAGCCTACATCTATAATGATGAGAAGGGTGAAGATATTTCTGTCACAGAGATTCCGGAAGAAATGAAAGATGAAGCAGAACTTTATCACACAGAGCTGATAGAGAAAATCTGCGAGCTGGATGATGACCTTATGATGCAGTATCTGGAAGGTGAAGAGCCAGCAACCGAGGATTTGAAGAAAGTCCTTCGTAAAGCTACATGCGAGTGTACAGCAGTACCGGTTTGCTGCGGTACAGCATACAGAAACAAAGGTGTTCAGAAACTTCTGGACGCTGTAATCGAATATATGCCGGCTCCGACAGATATTCCTCCGATCGAGGGTATCGATGAGGATGGTAATGAAGTCGTAAGACATTCTTCTGATGACGAGCCATTCTCCGCTCTGGCATTCAAGATTATGACAGACCCGTTCGTAGGTAAGCTTGCTTACTTCCGTGTATATTCAGGTTCTATGAACTCAGGTTCATATGTACTGAACGCAACAAAGAATAAAAAGGAACGTGTTGGCCGTATCCTTCAGATGCATGCGAACAAGAGACAGGAGCTGGACAAAGTATATGCAGGAGATATCGCTGCAGCTATCGGATTCAAATTCACTACAACAGGTGATACAATCTGTGATGAGCAGCATCCGGTAATTCTCGAGTCTATGGAATTCCCAGAGCCTGTTATCGAGCTTGCTATCGAGCCTAAGACAAAAGCTTCCCAGGGTAAACTTGGTGAGTCTCTTGCAAAACTGGCAGAGGAAGACCCGACATTCCGCGCCCATACAGATCAGGAAACAGGTCAGACAATCATTGCCGGTATGGGTGAGCTTCATCTGGAAATCATCGTAGACAGACTTCTGCGTGAGTTCAAGGTAGAGGCTAACGTAGGTGCGCCACAGGTTGCTTACAAAGAGTCCATTACAAAACCAAGCGACATCGACAGCAAGTATGCGAAACAGTCCGGTGGCCGTGGACAGTACGGACACTGTAAAGTGAAATTTGAACCAATGGATGTCAACGGTGAGGAGACATACAAGTTCGAGTCTACAGTAGTCGGTGGTTCTATTCCGAAGGAATATATCCCGGCTGTAGGCGAAGGTATTGAAGAAGCTATGAAATCCGGTATTCTGGGTGGATTCCCGGTAGTCGGGGTTCACGCTACAGTATACGATGGTTCTTACCATGAGGTCGATTCCAGTGAGATGGCATTCCACATTGCAGGTTCTCTTGCATTCAAGGATGCTATGAAACAGGGAGCGCCGGTTCTTCTGGAGCCTATCATGAAGGTAGAAGTTACAATGCCAGAGGAATACATGGGAGATGTTATCGGAGATATTAACTCCCGTCGTGGACGTATCGAAGGTATGGATGACCTCGGCGGCGGAAAGATTGTCCGCGGATACGTTCCGTTGTCAGAGATGTTCGGATATTCTACAGACCTTCGTTCCAAGACACAGGGACGTGGTAACTACTCAATGTTCTTCGAGAGCTATGAGCCGGTACCGAAGTCTGTACAGGAAAAAGTATTATCGAACAAAAATGACTAAATATTAGAAAAACGCTTGAAAAACGGCTGACTTTGAAATATAATCAAAGTTAGCCGAGCAAAAAGCGGATTAATTAAATGCCTGAATACAGGTTAGATTGTTAAGGAGGACATTCAAAATGGCTAAAGCTAAATTTGAAAGAAACAAACCACATTGTAATATTGGTACAATCGGTCACGTTGACCATGGTAAAACTACTCTGACAGCAGCTATCACAAAAGTTCTGTCTGAGAGAGTTGAAGGTAACGCAGCAGTTGATTTCGAGAACATCGATAAAGCTCCAGAAGAGAGAGAGCGTGGTATCACAATTTCTACAGCTCACGTTGAGTATGAGACAGCAAAACGTCACTACGCACACGTTGACTGCCCAGGACATGCTGACTACGTTAAGAACATGATTACTGGTGCTGCACAGATGGACGGAGCTATCCTCGTTGTAGCTGCTACAGACGGTGTTATGGCTCAGACAAAAGAGCATATCCTTCTGTCCCGTCAGGTTAACGTTCCTTACATCGTTGTATTCCTGAACAAATGTGATATGGTTGACGACGAAGAACTTATTGAGCTGGTAGAAATGGAAGTAAATGAAGTACTGGAAGAGTATGAATTTACTGACTGCCCGATTATCAAAGGTTCTGCTCTGAAAGCTCTTGAAGATCCAATGGGACCTTGGGGAGATAAGATTATGGAACTCATGGATACAGTTGATGAGTACATTCCAGATCCAGAGCGTGATACAGATAAGCCATTCCTGATGCCTGTAGAGGATGTATTCTCTATCACAGGACGTGGTACAGTTGCAACAGGTAGAGTAGAGCGTGGTACTCTTCACGTATCTGACGAAGTTGAAATCATTGGTATTCACGAAGATGTTAAGAAGACAGTTGTAACAGGTATCGAGATGTTCCGTAAGCTTCTTGATGAGGCTCAGGCTGGAGATAACATCGGAGCTCTGCTTCGTGGTATCCAGAGAACTGAAATCGAAAGAGGACAGGTTCTGATTAAACCAGGAACAGTAACATGCCACAAGAAATTTACTTGCCAGGTTTATGTTCTGACAAAAGATGAAGGTGGACGTCATACACCATTCTTCAATAACTACAGACCGCAGTTCTACTTCAGAACAACAGACGTAACAGGTGTTTGCGATCTGCCGGACGGTGTAGAGATGTGTATGCCTGGAGATAACGTAGAGATGACTGTTGAACTGATTCACCCAGTAGCTATGGAAGAGGGACTTCGTTTCGCTATCCGTGAAGGTGGACGTACAGTAGGTTCAGGTACAGTTGCTAAGATTATCGAATAATCCCTGACAGTGTATTAATACTAATTTAAACATTAGCCGCAATCCCTTATTATTGAGGGACTGCGGCTTTTTTGCAGGGCGCATGCCCAGGCCCTAGAAGGGAAAGTGGATGATGACAACAACTGTATCTCAGAAATATATAAAAGTATTAAAGGAAGAACTTGTTATGGCACTGGGGTGTACGGAGCCGATTGCTATTGCATATGCGGCGGCAACTGCCAGAGCATATCTGGGCGCTGCCTATGTATGCAAGCATCCAACACATAAAACCATTACAGATGCGCATGGCTCTGAACAGTTACAATTTCCACATGTATCAGGGAAAAGATGAATTAAACTTGACAAGAGCTCTCAAAATGGGCAAAATATAGATAATTATGAAAGTCAAAGACCCCGCTGCAAGTATGGCTACCTGGCTCGTTGCTCGCGGGAATTAACGCTTGTGTAAGAATGAGGAGAAAAAATCATGAAAATCGGAATCGGAAATGACCATTCAGCATTGGAACTGAAGGCGGAAATCATTGAGTTTTTAAAGGAAAAGGGACATGAGATTGTAGATTATGGGACAAATTCCACGGAAAGCTGTGACTATCCGGTTTATGGGGAAATTGTAGGGAAGGCGGTGGCAGCACATGAAGTAGATTGTGGGATTCTGATTTGCGGGACAGGTCTTGGGATTTCATTGGCGGCAAATAAAGTAGCCGGTGTTCGCGCGGCAGTCTGCAGCGAACCATATACGGCAAGGATGTCGCGGCTGCATAACGACTGCAATGTATTGGCATTCGGCGCCCGTGTGGTTGGGGCAGAGCTGGCGAAGATGATAGTGGATACGTGGCTGAACACGGAGTTTGAAGGCGGAAGACATCAGCGCAGGGTAGATTTGATTATGGATATCGAAAAAAGAAATTCATAAGTATGTTGTAAGTATTTTGTCAGCAAAGCTGACAGGGCGTTCGGGAACAGTCAGAAGGGTAGGGCGGGTTGTGGATGAGCGCTTTTACACACAGGAGGAAATGGGATGGAACGGACAATACTGGATTATGAGACAGTTTCGTTGGACGAAGAGAATAAGGCACTGGTGATTATCGACCAGACAAAATTGCCGGGGACAATCGAGATACTTTCCCTGACGGATATCGAGGATATCTGGGACGCAATTTATCTGCTGAAAGTGCGCGGGGCGCCGGCAATCGGAGTAGCGGCAGCAATCGGTATTTATGTGGTATCTGAGCGGTTTGACGCAGAGTGTACGGATATGTTTTGCAGGGAATTCCATAATGCGAAGGATTATCTGGAGACATCACGGCCGACCGCGGTGAATTTATTCTGGGCATTGGACCGCATGGAAGAAGTTGTGAGCTCCAATATGGATAAGAGTGTGGCAGAAATCAAACGGTTGCTCCATGATGAGGCAGTGCAGATTCATGATGAGGATATTGAAGTGTGCCGGAAGATTGGAATCTACGCGCTGGAGCTGGTGAAACCGGGAGACGGACTCCTGACACATTGTAATGCAGGACAGCTTGCAACAGTGAAGTATGGAACGGCGACGGCTCCGATGTATCTTGGCAAGGAACAGGGATATGGTTTCCATATCTTTGTGGATGAGACAAGACCACTGCTGCAGGGCGCACGGCTGACTGCATTTGAGTTACAGGCAGCCGGAATGGACGTAACGTTAATCTGTGACAATATGTCTGCATCCGTGATGAAAAAAGGTCTGGTTCAGGCAGTATTTGTCGGCTGCGACCGTGTTGCTGCAAATGGAGATACTGCGAATAAAATTGGTACGTCGGTTGTCGCATGTGTGGCAAAACAGTATGGCGTTCCGGTGTATGTCTGCGCTCCGACCTCCACGATTGATATGACTTTGAAATCCGGCGCCGAGATTCCAATCGAGGAGCGCCCGGCAGAAGAGATTACGGAGATGTGGTACAGGGAGCGGATGGCACCGGAAGGCGTGAAAGTATTCAATCCATGCTTTGACGTCACAGACCACGAGCTGATTGCGGGAATCGTGACGGAATATGGGGTTGTGAAAGCGCCGTTTGAAAAGAATCTGGAGCTTATGCTTAAAGTGAATGATACGGCAAACCGGACTGACCATTAAATAATCAGGTGCAAATCAAAGCCGCAGCAAATCTTCCAGCACATCCTCCACGGAGTCGGTTACATATGTGGAATAATAGGAAATGCCGGGTGCGGCATTTGACATCGCATAACTTGTACCGACATATTGCAGCATTTCCACATCGTTGTACTGGTCGCCGAATGCCATGCATTCTTCCGGCTTGATTTTCAGAAGTTTGAGCAGCCCGGACAGGGCTGCTCCTTTGTTTGTGCCCGGAGCAATAAAGTCTATCCAGATATTTCCGGATGTAACGACTTTGATTTCGTCGCCAAACAAAGTTTGCAGATGATGCAGGTATTTATCAATAATATGAGGACCGTCTGTCATATTACAGATGGCGATTTTTAAAATCGGACCATCTACTTTTCGGATATCATCAATGATTTGTGTCGTATTGTGCATTACATTTACAATGTGATTGACAAATTCCGGATCATTGTTTTCAATAAAACAAGTGTCCTCTCTGGAAACGACAACCTCAAAATTATTTTCTTTTTTTATTTCTTCTAAAATGCGGGTGCATAAACCGGGATTAATGGTAGAGCGGGAAATGACCTGCCCCTGATGGATACAGACCGAGCCATTCTCTGCGATATAGGAAATCTCGTCTTTGATAGCGCGGAATACGCGGCGTTCATTGTCGTACTGCCGCCCGCTGGCTGCAACAAAATAAATCCCCTTTTGTGTTAACTGGTGAATCAAATCTATTGCACGCGGCGTTAATTCCTGCGCACCGTCCTGTAATAATGTGCCGTCCAAATCGCTGGCTACTAATTTTATCATGACAATACCTCCGAAAAATACATTTATGCTACTTATTTTAGCGTATCTTTTTGTCTTTGTATAGAACTTTTCAGACATTTGACCGAAAAAGGAAACGTTTTCCGTGGTTGTTATCTAAAGTTTTTGCAGGGGGATTATATGAAAAAGGTTGTATCTGGACGGGAAAAAGAATATAATGGATACGAAAATGTGACAAATAATGAAAAATAATAAGAGGGATTTTACGATGGGAAAATATTTTGGAACAGATGGTTTCCGCGGGGAGGCCAATGTAGTATTGACAGTGGAGCACGCATTCAAAGTCGGACGGTATCTTGGCTGGTATTTCGGACAGGAGCACAAAGCGAGGATTGTGATTGGAAAGGATACAAGACGCAGCAGTTATATGTTTGAGTATGCGCTGGCAGCAGGACTGACTGCATCCGGGGCAGATGCCTTTCTTCTTCATGTGACGACAACGCCAAGTGTGTCTTATGTTGTAAGGACGGAAGATTTTGACTGTGGAATTATGATTTCAGCAAGCCACAATCCGTATTATGATAACGGGATTAAGATTATCAACGGACAGGGACATAAGATGGAGGCAGAAGTCGAGGCGAAGATTGAGGCTTACATAGACGGGGAAACGGAAGAACTGCCGCTTGCAACAAAAGAAAATATAGGGCGCACAGTAGATTACGCAGCAGGAAGAAACCGCTATATCGGACATCTCATTTCGCTTGCCACCCGCTCGTTCAAAGATAAGAGAATAGGGCTGGACTGTGCAAACGGAAGTTCTTCGGCAATCGCAAAAAGTGTATTCGACGCATTGGGTGCAAAGACATATGTCATCAGTAATGAGCCGAACGGCGTCAATATCAATACGGACTGCGGTTCCACGCATATCGGGCAGTTGCAGGCGTTCGTCAAAGAGAAACAATTGGATGTTGGATTTGCCTATGATGGAGATGCAGACCGTTGTATCGCAGTAGACGATAAGGGAAATGTTGTGGATGGGGATTTAATCCTCTATGTCTGTGGAAAATATCTGATGGAACAGGGTAAGCTTGTGGATAACACCATCGTAACAACCGTAATGTCGAATCTGGGATTGTACAAAGCCTGCGACAGAATCGGCATGAAGTACGTCCAGACATCCGTTGGCGATAAATATGTATATGAAAACATGATGAATAACGGATATATTCTTGGCGGAGAACAGTCCGGGCATATTATTTTCAGCAAACACGCAAGAACCGGTGATGGTATCCTGACTTCCCTGATGATTATGGAAGTCATTATGGAAAAGAAACAGCCGCTGTCAAAACTGTGCGAGGAAGTAAACATTTACCCACAGCTTTTGAAAAATGTCCGCGTGACAGATAAAAAGACTGCAAGAGAAAACCCGGCAGTCCAGAAAGCAGTGGAGTCTGTGGCAGAAGCACTCGGAAGTGACGGAAGAATCCTGGTGCGTGAAAGCGGAACCGAACCGGTGATTCGCGTTATGGTCGAAGCTGCGACAGATGAGATTTGCGGGCAGTATGTCAATCAGGTTGTAGACGTTATCAAGGCGGAAGGTTTGGAAGGATAATCCAAAAGGTATCCAAAGGGGACAGTCCCTTCTCAGAAGGGACTGTCCCCTTTGCGCTCGGTTTTCAGAATATTCCGACAATATTTTTCCGCACCACAGTCAGTCTGTCACAATCCAGGTCTGATATCCGGCGCGGCGCAGCCGCTGTTCCATAGCGGAGGCATCTTCCAGCATATTAAAATTACCAACCCGCACCCGGAAGTAGCCATTACCCTCGCTAATCCGGGCAGGAAAATCCATTTCCAGAAGTTCATTGAGCATACGGTTTGCATAGACGGCATTGCGGAAGGAGCCGACCTGAACCTGATAGACAGGCGGAGCCGGATCCTGTCCGGAGCTGTTCAATGTATCCAGGATACCAGATGCAATCGCCTGTGCAATCGCATCGAAATTATCGTCAAATAACTGATTGTCGGTATTGGAATTGATGAATCCGACTTCGACAAGAACAGCGGGCATTTTTGTGCGCCGGAGGACAACGAGGTTCGGGCGTGCCCTTACCCCGAGATTGACAAAGCCAACCATTTCTAATTGCTCATTAATATTCTCTGCCATTTCCAGTTTGATTCCAGATAAGTCATAAACGAGGGATTCTACTCCCGATACAACATTGTCGGTAGGAAAAGAATTTCTGTGGATGGAAACAAAAAAGTCTACTCCTGCGTTATTTGCTTCCATTGCTTTTTCGTAAGGTGACTCATATACATCTGTTGTGCGGGTGTATAAGACCTCCATTCCGTTGTCCTGAAGAATCGCGCCGACAGCGAGAGTAAGGCGGAGATTGTCGTCTTTTTCCTGCCGTCCATTGAATACAGCCCCCGGATCGCGGCCCCCATGTCCCGCGTCCAGCATGATTGAATATGGCATAAAAGGACCTCTTACATTCACTTTCTATTTATAGTATGCAAAGGCAAAAAAAACGGAACGCCCTTAAGAAAAATAGGGTGTTCCGTAAAATAGTATACTTTGGAACGGAGACGGTGGGATTCGAACCCACGTGCCGCGTAAAGGCGGCAAAGCGATTTCGAGTCGCTCTCGTTATGGCCACTTCGATACGTCTCCATAATGTAAGGCGGATTCAGATAAAACGAACCGCCTTTTTTGCACAGGCTTTAGTGCGCGTTTTCCTCCCTGCCGGAGTTTTCATTGTCAGCCGGCGCTTCTTCGGAATCCTCATCGGCAGATTGCCGGACTTCCGGCAGGAAGATATGAACCAGCTCTACGCGGTTCTTGTCCAGTTTTTCTACTACCATACGGATTCCTTCCTCGGTTGTAATCTCATCGCCGACTTCTGGCAGACGGTCCAGATGCTCAATCATGAAACCGCCGAGGGAATCAAAGTCCTCCGACTCCAGCTCCAGATTTTTTTCATCCAGATTCAGGCGGTCGTTTAAATCATCCAGACTGACAGAACCTTCAATGATGTATTCATAGTCGTTAATCTGGCGGAAGAAGTCTTCCTCATTCTCGTCATATTCGTCATGAATCTCACCGACAATTTCCTCCAGAATATCCTCCAGAGTAATCAGTCCGGCAGTCTCGCCGTATTCATCGAGAACAATGGCAATGTTAAAGGATGCATCACGCATCTCGACAAGCAGCTCAGAGATATTTTTATATTCGTAAGTAAAATATGCCTCACGCAGGATATCACGCACATGGAAATGTTCCCGGTTCTCAAAGAGCAGCAGATCCTTCATGTTAATTGTTCCGACAACATTGTCGGTCGTGTCTTCATAAATCGGAAGTCTTGTATATTTGTCTTCCTTGAAAATCTCAATTAGCTCGTGATAACTGCTGTTGATGTCGGCGAATGTAACATGTACCCTGGGTACCATAACATCTTTTGCCTTCGCATCTCCAAGGTCAAATACATTATATATCATTTCTTTTTCTTCTGATTCGATGACGCCATCCTCGTGGCTCACATCAACGATTGTACGCAGCTCGTCCTCTGTCATGGCATTATTTGTCGTATTCGGGTCCACCCGGAATAAAAACAGCATTCCGCGGGAGAATAAATTGATAATGAAAATAAACGGTGTCATGATTGTCATGAATACCCGGATTACCCGGATGTAGGAGAGCGACATCTTCGTGGAACGAAGCGTTGCTATATTCTTTGGGGTAATCTCTCCGAATACAAGTATCGCAACCGTCAGTATGGCTGTTGCAATGCTGACCATATATCCACCGAAGTGATAAGCCAGTGTAGTTGCAATAGAGGAAGCCGAGAGGTTCACAATATTGTTCCCTATCAAGATTGCGCTCAGCATCTTGGATTTGGACTTGTGGTTCTCAATGACATCCAGTACCATTGCGGCACGTTCGTTGCCGTCATCCGCCAGAGAACGCATCTTAATCTTGTTGACCGTAGTCAGTGCTGTCTCCGCAGAAGAAAAAAATCCTGAAAGCAATAATAAAATAATCAATATAATAAATTGTATCGCGTCACCCGAGTCCAATGTTTCAATCAACTCCTTTAAAAACTTATTCCCGCGAGCAACGGGCCGTGCGGATATGTTTGTATATCCGTTTGGCGGCTGCAAGGGGCAGATGCCACGCAGCTTGCCGCGCAATAGCAAATGTTATGCCCCGTCAGTTTTGCTGCGGGGTGTTAGACTTGTTAAATACGAGTACACGAATCTAATATACATCATTTGGAAAAGATTTGCAAGTTATTCGCATGAAAAAGGCGGGACTTCGCATGAAAACTGGGGGGCTTAAGTAATAGTTCAGCCCGTACTCAATCATAATACTGATTGAGTGCATCCTGCCCATCGCCAAAGGCGACTCAAAACGGCAGGATGCGTAACAGTTCTGCCGGAAGGCTGAACTGTTACGGGATTTACGTGGAAAAGGGAGCGGAACGGTTGAATTTGACAGTATTTTATTGTATGATGTGAAAAGAATAGGAGAGGAATGGATGCGTTTATGAACTTATGGGATAAATTATGTGAAACTGTCACTGCGGAAAACGTGTTGACAGACGAGCCGATGGATAGACATACTACATTTCGTGTCGGAGGTCCGGCAGATTTTTTCGTGACTCCGGCAAATGAGGAACAGGTGCGGGATACCTTACTGCTTCTGAAGAAGGAGAATGTCCCATATTACGTCATGGGGAATGGGAGTAATCTGCTTGTCGGGGATAAAGGATTCCGCGGCGTCATCATTCAGATTGCAAAGAAAATGAATCAGATACGTGTGGATGGCGAGACGATTTACGCACAGTCCGGGGCACTGCTTTCGAGGGTGGCGGCGCAGGCGCTGGCAAATGGGCTGACAGGCTTTGAATTCGCCTCCGGGATTCCGGGGACGCTAGGCGGTGCGGTTATGATGAATGCCGGGGCTTACGGCGGAGAGATGAAACAGGTACTTGCGAATGCATATGTACTGACGAAAGTCGGTGAGATTCGGGTGATTCCGGCGGATTTGATGGAGTTGGGATACCGGACGAGTATATTTTCGAAAAATCAGGACATCGTTCTGGGTGCGGAGTTGAAACTGGAGCGCGGAAATGAAGAGAACATCCGCAATTATATGGAAGAATTAAAGGAAAAACGTGTGAGCAAGCAGCCGCTGGAATATCCAAGCGCGGGAAGTACATTCAAACGTCCGGAAGGATATTTTGCGGGAAAATTGATTCAGGATGCAGGGTTGAGGGGATTTCAGGTAGGCGGCGCGCAGGTATCGGAGAAACACTGCGGGTTTGTAATTAACAGGAATCAGGCGACAGCAGCCGATATTCTTTCATTGATGGAACAGGTTGCGGATAAGGTTGAGGCACAGTTCGGAGTCCGGCTGGAACCAGAAGTAAAGCGAATCGGGGAATGGTAGGGGTGATTGTATGAGACTGGTGATTGTGACCGGAATGTCAGGTGCAGGAAAGTCCAGTGCATTGAAGATGCTGGAGGATATGGGATATTTTTGCGTGGATAATCTGCCCATCCAGTTGATGCCGAAGTTCGCGGAGATACTGGCGACACCAAATTCGGAATTAAATGATGTGGCGTTGGGGATTGACGTGCGGAGCGGGCAGGCGCTGGGCGGTCTGGAAAAGCAGTTGAACCAGATGGATGCCGACGGAATTCATTATGAGATTCTGTTTCTGGATGCACAGGATGATGTCCTTGTAAAACGGTATAAAGAGACACGGCGTCAGCATCCGCTAGGCGATGCAGGGCATATTGATGTCGGAATTGCCAAGGAGCGACAGAAAATTTCGTTCTTAAAAATGAAAGCCACTTATATACTGGATACAAGTAAGATGCTTACAAGGGAACTCAAACAGGAACTGGAGCAGATTTTTGTCGAGGGAAAAGATTTCAAAAATCTGTATGTAACGGTCATGTCATTTGGATTCAAGTATGGAATCCCACAGGATGCCGATCTTGTATTTGACGTCCGTTTTCTTCCGAATCCGTATTACATTGCCGAGCTGAGGCCGAAGACGGGAAATGACCGGGAAGTACAGGAGTATGTGATGAACAGTGACCGCGCGGAAGAATTCATGGAAAAGTTCACTGATTTGATTGGATTCCTGCTTCCGAATTATATTCTGGAGGGAAAAAATCAGTTGGTCATTGCGGTTGGATGCACCGGCGGCAAGCATCGTTCGGTAACGATTGCAAATGCACTGTATCACACGATGCAGCAAAATGAAAATTATGGAGTTCGCATCGAACACCGTGATATCGGGAAGGATGCGGTTACAAAGGCAAAATAGGAGAGAGAGATGTCATTTTCCGGAAATGTGAAAGAAGAACTTTCGAATCAGTGGAACAGCGCACGTCATTGTCAGATAGCGGAACTGGCGGCTTTGCTTGGGTTATGTGCCTCAATTGTGATTAACAGCCGGGACGAGTACAGCGTAAAAGTGCATACAGAAAATAAAGCTGTTGCAAGAAAGGTCTTTACATTAATTAAAAAAACATTTAATATAGAGACTGATATCTCAATCAGAAGAAACATTCAGACACAGAGTGTATCGTATTCGGTAGTCGTAAAACACCATAATGATGCCCTGCGCATTCTTCAGGCGGTGAAGCTGATTGACGAGCAGAAGGATGGATTTGAGGAGATTCGGATTGTGAATCCGATTGCGATTCAGCAGACGTGCTGCAGGAGGGCGTTTATCAGAGGTGCATTTTTAGCGGCAGGCTCGATGAGCGACCCGAAAAAGGCCTACCACTTTGAGATTGTCTGTGCGGCTGAGACGATGGCGGAACAGATACAGGACATAATATGCAGCTTTTCGATGGATGCAAAGATTGTTCAGAGAAAGAAGTCCTATGTTGTATATCTGAAAGAAGGTTCTCAGATTGTAGATATGCTGAATATTATGCAGGCGCATGTTTCGTTGATGGAACTGGAAAATGTCCGGATACTGAAAGAAATGCGCAATACGGTGAACCGTAAGGTAAACTGTGAGACAGCGAACCTGAACAAAACGGTATCGGCAGCAGTAAAGCAGATGGAAGACATTACATATCTGCGGGATACGATTGGTCTGGAAAAGCTGTCAGAAGGGCTTGAGGAAGTAGCACTTGCCCGGCTTTCTCATCCCGATGCATCATTAAAAGAGTTAGGGGCGCTCTTGTCACCACCGGTTGGAAAGTCCGGAGTAAACCACCGGCTTCGCAAACTGGGCGATTTAGCTGAAAAGGTCAGGCAAGAACAAGGAGGATTATTATGATTAAAACACCGGTTGTAGTAAGACATGAAAAGGGACTCGATGCGAGGCCGATCGCATTGTTAGTACAGGAGGCAAGCCAGTACGCGAGCAAAGTTTTCATTCAGGTTGACAATAAAAAGATTAATGCGAAAAGCATTATGGGTATGATGAGCCTGAATTTGTCAGATGGGGAAGAAGTAACCGTTCTGACAGAGGGAGAAGATGAAGAAAAAGCAGCAGAAGGAATTAAGACTTTCCTGGCAGACGTAAGATAGAATATTCCGAAAAAGAGGTTGTGGTTTTTCACAGCCTCTTTTATAATGTATATTACAATTCAGCCATGAGCAGGGGCATTCCCCGCGCCGGCATAAGGAGAGACCGGACGGCAGCCGTCTGGAGCTGCGTGGCTGATATAGATAAAAATAGATATAACAAGGTATTTTTGATAGGAGAGATGCAGTTTGAAAAAAATGTTGTTTGTTTATAATCCGAACGCCGGAACCGGGATGCTGAAACCAAAGCTGTCGGATGTTTTGGATATTTTTGTGAAAGCGGGCTATGAGGTGACCGTGTATCCGACGCAGAAATATCATGATGCCCTTGCAAAGACGCTGTCCTATACGACGGAGTATGATATCGTTGTGTGCAGCGGGGGAGACGGGACATTGGACGAGGTGGTAACCGGAATGTCACAGCGCGAGAAGAAGGTGCCGGTCGGCTATATCCCGGCGGGAACGACGAATGATTTTGCAAGCAGCCTGCATATATCAAAGAATATGCTGGAGGCTGCGGATACAGCGGCGAACGGAGTGCCATTCCCCTGTGATGTTGGCAGATTCAACGACGATTACTTTGTCTATATTGCTGCTTTCGGATTATTTACGGATGTATCTTATGAGACAAAACAAAGCATGAAGAACGTATTGGGACATCTTGCATATGTGTTGGAAGGGACAAAGCGGATTTTTAATATTCCGTCCTATCACATTAAAGTGACACATGACGGCGGCGTGATTGAAGATGATTTTGTCTATGGGATGGTGACAAACTCCCGCTCTGTCGGAGGGTTCCGAAGTATTATCGGGCGCAATGTCGCATTTGACGATGGTGTGTTCGAAGTGACGCTGATTAAGACGCCGGTGAATCCGATGGAACTGAATGAGATTGTGGCATCCCTTGTGATTAAGCAGATTGACTCCAAGCATATGTACTCGTTCCGCTCGGGCCATATCCGGTTTGAGTCGGATGAGGAAATCCCGTGGACGCTGGACGGGGAATTCGGAGGCATACATGATGAAGTCGATGTTCAGAATATAAAACAGGGACTGGAAATTATGGTACAGCCCAGTTCGCTTGGGCATCTGGAGCGGAAAAAAGAGCTGGTCCGAAAGGAAGAAGAGAAAGAAGCGTTGTGACAGGGACTGGAAAGTATTTTAAAGATTTTAAAGTTTTACGTTTTTATAGTTTTAAAAGCGTTTTAAAGTTTTAAAGTTTTGGCAAGTTTTTGAAAAAAATGCTTGCATTATGTAAAAACATATGGTAAAGTATATCTTGCTTGCGGGAAATAAACAGGCAGGCAAGAAAATATGGCTCCCTGGTCAAGCGGTTAAGACGCTAGCCTCTCACGCTGGAATCAGGGGTTCGATTCCCCTGGGAGTCATTACAGTAATTCGCTGGATACCTTAAAAAAGGCGTCCAGCGTTTTTTTATTATGTTTGCCCAGCATGGGCAAACTCTAACGGGTGAAAGTCCCGAACATACCTAGATAGTGGGAAATGTATAGCTGAACAGCAAGGGTGTTTGTTGCGAGACAAAATCTGAAAGAAGCTGTAAGCAAACCTCCGGTCTGACGGACAGAAATCACATATAAGGCTAAGTTCTGAGAGATAAGTTGGCATAAAACAACAAAGTCTGATAACTATCACTTTTGTAGGAACGGAGTAAATGTGGCAGATATATGGAGGGAAAGAGTTTGCACCTTAACTGGGGAGGTCTCACAGCGGCTTCATTATCTTTGGCCCTTTTTTAATTTAAAAGATAGATAGAAAAGTTTAAGTAGCCCGCAAAGGTTACCCATAACAGATACGGGAGCATCAGATACCCGGCCGGCTTTGATATTTGATGGAATAGAATGGCTGTTTTGAGAATCAGCAGCCACAACAGTATAAGCCAGATAAACGCAAACAGATATAGCCCCAGATTAAAAAAGATAATGGACCAGAAAAAATTAAATGCAAGCTGAATGCCGTATACAGTCAGAGCAGAAGCATTTGGCTTTCCGGACGTAAGCACCAGATACGATGCAATTCCCATAAGGATATACAGGATGGTCCAAACCACCGGGAACAGCCAGCCCGGCGGAGCCAGAACCGGTTTGTTAATTGATTCAAAGGTTTCCATGCTGTTTTGTGTTAGAAGCGCAGATAAACTGCCGGCTGCAAGCGGTATGGCAAGACAGGTAATCAGGTTTTTCCATTGGTTCTTCAAAAAATCACCCCCTACTACAGCTATGATTTAATCCCCATTTTTATTCTATCTTTTTGAAAAACAATAGAACTTCTATCACTATAGATGAAGTAGTTAGGAACTGAAGTTTGAGACGCATCCTAAGGATAGATGGTTGATATTAAAGTACAGATTTTCTGTTTGTACTAAATTTGTCGATAAATATAAAATTTTTATAAAAACCCGTCAGTTTCTCTGATTTTAATTGTATATTGTAGTAGAAGAGTACGGTTAAAATTGATGCAATGATACTGGATTTGGAACTTCCGGGCGGGAGTGGAATCCTTTTGTTGGAGGAAATGCAGAAATTACAGATTCAAAAGCCATTTATTGCAGTGGGTATGGTAATTTTCAAACACGCTGTGGGAATAGAAAGGAAATAAGGGGGCGGGGGACAGACGGGACTAGCGGTTACTGTTATTGTTTTCTGCTTTGCCTTAAAGTATTTCCACGGAGGCTATGCGCTGACGGCAAGTCTTGCAGAGGTAGCAAAGACGCATAGAAATGCGAAGCCAATACCCGATTTTCTATTGACATTAAATGTATAAATTGTTAATATTAAGCTATCTAACAGACTGGGTTGTTACTCGAAGCAGGCAAAACCAGATTTTCAGAGATAAAGAACACCTTTATATGCTGGAAATCTGGTTTTTTCATCTGAGAGTAAAGCAGGACACTGTGTACGAGCAGGAACTCAGGTATATTTATCATTTAGGAGGAATGGAACTATGAAAATTATCAGAACAAGAGATTATAAGGACATGAGCCGCAAAGCAGCGAATTTGATTTCAGCGCAGATTCTTTTGAAACCGGACTGCGTACTGGGACTTGCAACAGGTTCATCACCAATCGGAACCTATGATCAGCTTGTTGAGTGGTATCAAAAAGGGGATTTGGATTTCAAACAGGTGAAGACAGTGAATCTGGATGAATACAAAGGGCTGAATCATGAGAATGACCAGAGCTATTATTATTTCATGCATCATCATCTGTTTGACCGCGTGAACATTAATCCTGCCAATACGAATGTACCGAACGGTATGGCAGAAGACGGTGAGGCGGAGTGTCAGAGATATGAAGATTTTATCGGATCTCTCGGCGGTGTGGATTTGCAGCTTCTCGGACTGGGACGAAACGGACATATCGGGTTTAACGAGCCGGCAGAATCTTTTGCAAAGATGACACACTGTGTTGATTTGACAGAGAGTACAATTGAGGCGAACAAACGGTTCTTCGCATCCGCCGATGACGTTCCGAGACAGGCTTACACAATGGGAATCGGAACGATTATGAAGGCGGACAAGATTCTGGTTGTTGTCAGCGGCGAGGATAAGGCAGATGCTCTTGCAAAGACTGTATATGGGGAGATTACACCGGAGGTTCCGGCATCTATCCTTCAGCTTCATAAGAATGTGACAATTGTGGCAGATGAGGCTGCACTGTCAAAGATGCCAAAGTAGGCTGCGCGGGAAAGCGGAAGCAGTGAACGGAAACAGCGGAATAAAACAGGAATGTGGGTAAGTTTTTCGGAAAGAAGGACGTAACATGGTCATTAAAAATGTACAGATATTCGGAGAGGACAAGAGTTTCGCTCCGGGGCAACTGGAAATGAAAGATGGTATTTTTACGAAAGTTACATTGGGGACGGAAACAGAAGATACAGGCAGCGCCGATGCCGTGGACGGTGAAGGCTGCTTTGCGATTCCGGGATTGGTGGATATACATTTTCATGGATGTATGGGAGACGACTTCTGTGATGGGACCGAGGAGGCAATTGCCAATATGGCGGCTTACGAGGCGTCGGTTGGGGTTACTTCAATCTGTCCGGCTTCCATGACGGTGTCAGAGGAAGAGATTCACAATGTCATGAAAACAGCAGGGAATTACCAGTCAGAAAAGGGAGCAAGGCTGGTCGGCATCAATATGGAAGGCCCGTTTATCAATGTAAAGAAAAAAGGCGCACAGGCAGCGGAGCATATCAAGCCATGTAACGCAGAATTGTTCCGCAGATTTCAGGAAGAGGCTCATGGACTGATTAAGTTAGTCGATATCGCGCCGGAAACGGACGGTGCGATGGAATTTATTGATGCGGTAAAGGATGAAGTAGTTGTGTCCATTGCACATACGATGGCGGACTATGACACGGCGATGGAGGCGTTTGAGCGCGGGGCAAGTCATGCAACCCATTTATACAATGCAATGCCTCCGCTGAACCACAGAGAGCCGGGAGTGATTGGTGCGGCAAGAGATACGGAAAAATGCCATGCAGAGATTATCTGTGACGGCGTTCATATTCATCCGGCAGTTGTGCGGGCAACATTTGAGATGTTCGGAGCGGAGCGCATGATTCTGATTAGTGACAGTATGCGTGCAACCGGGCTTACAGACGGTCAATATACACTTGGCGGACAGGATGTATTTGTAAAAGGTCCAAAGGCAACACTGGCGGATGGGACAATTGCCGGTTCGGCAACGAATCTGATGGACTGTATGAAAGTTGCTGTGAAAGAGATGGGCATTCCGCTGGAGGATGCAATCGCCTGTGCAACAATGAATCCGGCGAGGGAAATCGGCATTTATGATACTTGCGGAAGCATTGCGGAGGGCAAGTATGCAGATCTTGTACTGCTCGATAAAAACCTGGACGTGAGAGCCGTCTACGTTGGCGGAAAGAAACAGTAAAGTCAATTGACATAACAAACAAAAAACTTAAACATTTATAAACATTATTAACAAAAAATGAACTACAACTTGACTTTGTTTGTTTATTCTGCTATAGTATAAGTATAAATTATGAACTGAATAGATAAGGATTGTTACTGTATAGCAGGCAAAACCAGATTTTCAGCGAGGCATGAGCCTGGCTCGTTAAATCTGGTTTTTTCTATTTGTAACTGTTCAGAGCCATGCGGAAAAATCCAAAAGATTTTGAGATGGCTCTGAACAGTTACAAAAGAGCCTGGGACATATTTAGAAAAGAGAGATATGGTAATTGAAAAAATAATCAATAACAACATTATTGCAGCATATGATGAGTCAGGGGCAGAAATTGTTGTGATGGGGCGCGGGATTGGGTTTGCCAGGAAACCCGGCGGCAGTGTTCCGGATGAACGGATTGAAAAGGTGTTCCGAATCAAAAGCCAGAGTGTCGCAGAGCAGTTGAAAGAACTGCTTGCAAATATGCCTCTGGAACATGTGAAGATTTCAAGTGATATTATTGCTTATGCGAAAGAACATTTGAAGCTGAAACTAAATCAAAGTATTTATGTAACACTGACAGACCACATTAATTTTGCAATTGAGAGGTTCAGTCAGGGGATTGAACCGGAGAATGCATTGCTTTGGGAAATTAAGCGGTTCTATTCACAGGAATTTCAGCTTGGACAGTATGCGTTGGAGCTGATTTACAACAGGCTTGGAATTCATTTGCCGGAGGATGAGGCAGGGTTCATAGCACTGCATTTTGTAAATGCGGAATATGGAACGGATATCCGGGACGCACTGAATTTTCCGAATCTGATGAAAGAAATCCTGAATATCGTAAAAAGGGAATTGCGGATAGATTTGGATGAGCAGTCCCTCCATTATGAACGGTTCGTGACGCATGTGAAGTTTTTACTACAGAGAATTTACAGGAAAGAGCTGCTGCCGAATGAAGAGGCTGAGCTTGCAGAGATGATGAGGAGTAAATACCCGGAGGAATACCGCTGCAGTGAAAAGATTGCAGAGTATATCGAGCAGGCGACCGGCAGCAAAATATCGGGCGAAGAGATTATGTATTTGTCCATCCACGTCCGTCGTGTGACGATGGCGGATTTATAACAGCGGAAATGGTAAGGAGGAGAAGAAATGTTTGATTTTTTTAAGAAGAAAAAACCAAAAGAGTTGATACTCGGAGCACCGGCAAAAGGAAAGGCAGTGCCGCTTAAAGAAGTGAATGATCCTACATTCAGTGAAGGTATGCTTGGTGAAGGGGTGGCAGTACAGCCGGCAGAAGGAAAGATATATGCACCGGCTGACGGTGAAATCGGCATGGTGTTTGATACGCTTCATGCAGTCAGCCTGACAACGGTGGACGGCGTGGAAGTCCTGATTCATGTAGGGCTGGACACGGTAAAACTTGGCGGAGACGGATTCAAGGGTTATGTGAAGGCAGGGGATACCGTAAAAAAGGGAGATTTGCTGCTTGAGGTAGATTTGGAAAAAGTCAAAGCGGCAGGTTATGACAGCATCACACCGATGATTATCTGCAATACGGACGATTATGCAAGTGTCACCGGCCTGAGCGGAAAAGATGTTGAGCCGGGTGATGATATTGTTGCAATCGAACAGAAATAAATAAAATATACAATTGTATTTTAGCCGGAGAGGTCCGGTTTAAAATAGACAAAGGGATTTCAAAAAATGAGGGTTATTAAGAGGAGGTAAAAGGTATGAAATTTTTACAAAAATTAGGAAAAGCCCTGATGTTGCCTGTAGCTTGTCTGCCTATCTGTGGTCTGTTGATGGGTATTGGATATCTTCTTTGTCCTGCAACCATGCAGGGTGGTGATATCAAAGGATTTGTTCCGCTGCTTGGATTGTTTCTTGTAAAAGCAGGTGGAGCGCTGATTGATAACATGGCGCTGTTGTTCGTTATTGGTGTCGGCGTGGGTATGTCTGATGACAATGATGGTACAGGTGGTCTTGCAGCATTGGCATCATGGCTGATGATGACAACTTTGCTGAACACAGGATTTGTTACAACATTGATGCCGAAAATCGCTGACAATGTTGACAAAACACTTGCATTTGACAAGATTGCAAACCCATTTATCGGTATTCTTGCAGGTGTCATCGGTTCTATGTGCTACAACAGATTTAAGAGCACAAAACTTCCGGACTGGCTGTCATTCTTCAGTGGAAAACGTTGTGTGGCAATCGTTGCGGGTGTGATTTCTATTGTAGTTTCCGCAGTTCTGCTGTTTGTATGGCCAATCGTATTTGGCGCCCTGATTGCAGTAGGTAAAGGAATTGCAGGAATGGGAGCTCTCGGTGCAGGTATCTACGCATTCCTGAACAGATTGCTGATTCCGACAGGTCTGCATCATGCGCTGAACAACGTATTCTGGTTCGACATAATCGGTCTTGGAGATTTGACACACTTCTGGGCAGGAGAGACATCTGCAGATGTAAACTGGAGCTTAGGTATGTACATGTCCGGATTCTTCCCATGTATGATGTTTGGTATTCCGGGTGCAGCACTGGCTATGGTTCAGACAGCAAAAGATAATAAGAAGAAGGTCGCTATCGGTCTTGTTGCTTCCGCAGCACTTTGTGCATTTGTCTGCGGTGTTACAGAACCATTCGAGTTCGGATTCATGTTCCTTGCTCCTGGACTGTATGTAATTTACGCTTTATTATATGGTATCTTTACATTTGTCACCACACTGCTTGGATTCCGTGCAGGTTTCTCATTCTCCGCAGGAGCAACGGACTTACTGTTCTCAGCATCCTTGCCGGCAGCACAGAAGACATGGCTGATTATTCCTCTTGGAATCGCAGCATTTATCGTATTCTACGTGGTATTCCGTTTTGCAATTACAAAATGGGATCTCAAGACACCGGGCAGAGAAGAAGATGATGACGAAACACAGGTTAAACTTGCAAATGATGACTATACAGAAGTTGCAAGGGTAATTCTGGAAGGTGTCGGCGGAAAAGAGAACGTAACATCTATCGACAACTGTATTACAAGACTTCGTCTGGAAATCAAGGATTATACGGCAGTTGATGAAAAGAAAATTAAATCCGCAGGCGTTGCCGGTGTAATCAGACCGGGTAAAAATTCCGTTCAGGTTATCATTGGAACGAAAGTACAGTTTGTAGCTGATGAGTTTAAGAAATTGTGTAAATAATTACAACATTTATAGAATCCCTTTTTTGAGGAGACCGCAGAAATGCGGTCTTTTCGAATATGAGGGGATGGAAAAGGAGGGCAAAGGGGACAGTCCCTTCTGAGAAGGGACTGTCCCCTTTATAAAAAATTAATGAATAAAATATTGGAAGCATGTGTGGACAGTGTGGCTTCTGCGATTGCGGCGGAACGGGGCGGAGCCGACCGGGTGGAATTGTGCTCGAATCTTATCATCGGTGGCACGACTCCGGAGAGAGCAGTATTTGAACAGGTGAAAAAGCATACGAATTTGAAAATCCGTGTGCTGCTGCGTCCGCGGTTTGGAGATTTCTGTTATGATGCGTATGAGTTCGAGACGCTGAAAGAGGATGTGCGGATGTTTCGTGAGCTCGGGGCTGACGGAGTGGTGATTGGAATTCTGAAACCGGACGGCACGTTGAATATGGAAGAGATGGAGGCGTTAGTGGCGCTTGCCGGAGATATGGATGTGACGCTGCATCGTGCGTTTGATGTGTGCCGCAACCCGTACGAGACGCTGGAGCAGTCAGTCGGGATGGGAATTCGGACGATTCTTACGAGCGGACAGCAAAATTCAGCATGGGAGGGCAGAGCGTTGCTGAAAGAGCTGGTGGAGAAAAGCGCAGGGCGCATCGAGATTATGGCGGGAGCTGGCATTTCGCCGGAGACAATTGAAAAGTTGATTCCATATACGGGGGCGACGGCATATCATATGTCCGGAAAGGTGACAAAGGAGAGCCGGATGGAATTCCGCCGGGATGGAGTCAGCATGGGATTTCCGGGATTCAGTGAGTATGAAATCTGGCAAACAAAGGAAGAAAATATAAGGAAAGCAGTAAAAGTGTTAAAAAAATAACAAAATGCAGAAATTTTGTCGGAATCCAATCCTTTTATTGTAAGAATTACAGATTGTCTTTTCGTTTTGAATGGGCTATAATGAAGACAGATTAAAACAAACAGCTCTTGCTGGCAACTTGGCAAGGAGAAGAAGTGGAGGAAAGAATTATGTTAGTATCAGCAACAGAAATGCTTCAGAAAGCAAAAGCAGGTCATTATGCAGTAGGACAGTTTAACATCAACAACCTTGAGTGGACAAAGGCAATCCTGACGGTAGCAGAGGAATGTAAGTCACCGGTTATCCTTGGTGTTTCTGAAGGCGCTGGAAAGTACATGACAGGTTACAAGACTGTAGTCGGAATGGTAAAAGGTATGATGGAAGAACTTGGAACGACTGTACCTGTTGCACTGCACCTTGATCACGGCAGCTACGAGGGATGCCTGAAGTGCGTAGAAGCAGGATTTTCATCCATCATGTTTGACGGTTCTCATTATCCGATTGATGAGAATGTAGCAAAGACAACAGAGCTGGTTAAGATTGCACATGACAAGGGAATGTCAATTGAGGCTGAAGTTGGTTCAATCGGTGGAGAAGAAGACGGAGTAATCGGAAAAGGCGAGTGTGCTGATCCGGCTGAATGTAAGAGAATTGCTGACCTCGGAATTGATTTCCTGGCAGCAGGTATCGGTAACATCCATGGAAAATATCCGGCAAACTGGGAAGGGCTGAGCTTTGAGACTCTGGACGCAATCCAGCAGCTTACAGGCGATATGCCTCTTGTACTTCACGGTGGTACAGGAATTCCGGAGGATATGATTAAGAAAGCAATCAGCCTTGGAGTAGCTAAGATTAATGTAAATACAGAGTGTCAGCTTGCATTTGCAGACGCGACACGTAAATACATTGAAGCCGGAAAAGATTTGGAAGGAAAGGGATTCGATCCTAGAAAACTTCTGAAACCGGGTACAGAAGCTATCATGGCAACTGTAAAGGAGAAGATGGAACTGTTTGGCTCTGTCGGAAAAGCTGAGTAATCAGATTCGCAGAAGTGATTGTGCAGCAGAAAAAACAGATGGCTGTTAAATAGCAAAGACGCATAGAAATGCGAAGAAGAGAGAATGGAAACGGGAGCGGATATCAACAGTGATGTTGATATCCGCTCCCGTTTAACACTGTCCGTCCAAAACTGAAATTGCTCCTTCTTCAACCGCGCTGCTTTTTGTCCACTCAGGGCATCAAACAAGAATGCGGGGGATTTGGTCTGCGCTCCGCTTCGGTCGGTGCCGAGCACCACAGGCACTCAGCACCCCCCGCGGCAGTCATCAAATATCCATGCAGGTATGGCTGTTTGGCTCGTTGCCCGCGGGAATAAAAGGAATGTAGAAAGAGGTTGTTGAATAAAAATTATACTTGCCTTTCGGGACAGATTGGGGTATACTGACAAACATAGATACGAACAAGGGCGTTCCAAGCTTGCTTGGATTGCCCTTTTTTGGTATCATAGTGGTAAATATATAAATTGAAGAAGGAGAAGGGACATTATGAGTACAGAATTATTCAATGTGGCTGATATTTTTGGGGAAAACGTATTCAACGATACAGTAATGCAGGGACGTTTACCTAAAAAGGTGTACAAAAACCTGAAAAAGACAATTGAGGAAGGAAAAGAACTGGATCTTGAGACGGCTGACGTCATCGCACACGAGATGAAGGAATGGGCAATCGAGAAGGGCGCTACTCATTACACGCACTGGTTCCTGCCGCTTACAGGAGTTACGGCAGAGAAGCATGACTCTTTTATCTCGGCTCCGCTTCCGAGCGGTAAAGTCCTGATGAGTTTTTCTGGAAAAGAATTGATTAAAGGTGAGCCGGATGCATCTTCATTTCCATCAGGCGGACTCCGCGCAACATTTGAGGCGAGAGGATATACGGCATGGGACTGTACATCACCGGCATTTGTAAGGCAGGATGCGGCGGGGGCAACACTTTGTATTCCGACAGCATTCTGTTCCTATACCGGAGAGGCGCTTGACCAGAAGACTCCGCTGTTGAGGTCTATGGAAGCAATCAATACTCAGGCACTCAGACTTCTTCGTTTATTTGGAAATACGACATCTAAGAAAGTGACTCCTTCCGTAGGGGCGGAGCAGGAATATTTTCTGGTTGATACAGAAAAATTTATGCAGAGAAAGGACCTGATTTATACAGGCCGTACTCTGTTTGGAGCGATGCCTCCGAAAGGACAGGAACTGGACGACCATTATTTCGGGACAATCCGTCAGAGAATCGCGTCCTTTATGCGGGATGTAAACATCGAACTGTGGAAGGTCGGCGTGTCCGCGAAGACACAGCATAACGAGGTTGCCCCTGCACAGCACGAGCTCGCCCCAATCTATGCAGAGGCGAATATTGCAGTAGACCATAATCAGATTGTGATGCAGACATTGAAACGAATTGCCTGCCAGCACGGGATGAAGTGTCTGCTTCATGAAAAACCATTTGCAGGAGTAAACGGCTCCGGTAAGCACAACAACTGGTCCCTTACGACAGACGACGGGATTAACCTTCTTGATCCGGGCAAGACACCTCACGAGAATACACAGTTTCTGTTTGTACTTGCCTGTATTCTGAAAGCAGTAAACAAACATGCAGACTTGCTCCGTGAGTCGGCAGCCGATCCGGGAAATGACCACAGGCTTGGAGCAAACGAGGCGCCTCCGGCAATCATTTCCGTATTTCTTGGAGAACAGCTTGAGGATGTAAGACAGCAGCTTATCAGTACAGGAATGGCTACGCACAGCCTGAAAGGCGGAAAACTGGAAACAGGCGTTACAACGCTTCCGGATGTATCCAAGGATGCAACAGACAGGAACAGAACTTCCCCGTTTGCGTTTACGGGAAACAAATTTGAGTTCCGTATGGTTGGTTCCCGTGATTCTATTGCAAATTCTAATATTGTGCTGAATACAATCGTTGCGGATGCATTTGCGGATGCATGTGATGTTTTGGAAAAGGCAGAGGATTTCGATTTGGCTGTACATGATTTGATGAAAAAATATATGATTGAAAGCAATGAAATTGTATTTAACGGAAACGGATACTCAGACGAATGGGTAGCCGAAGCTGAGAGAAGGGGACTCCCGAACATTAAATCCATGGTAGAGGCGATTCCGGCAATTACAACTGATAAGGCGGTTGCATTGTTCGAGAGATTCAATGTATTTACAAAAGCCGAGCTGGAGTCCCGCGCAGAGATTCAGTACGAAGCATATGCAAAGGCAATCAACATTGAGGCGCGCACCATGATTGATATGGCAAGCAAACAGTTTATCCCGGCTGTCATGGGATATACAAAGACGCTTGCCGACACGGTGCTTGCTGTAAAATCAGCAGGGGCAGATACCAGCGTCCAGTCAGAGATTCTGGGGGAGGTTTCGGCGCTGCTGAAAGAGACAAAGGACGCCCTTGTGGCGCTGGAAAAAGTGACAGAAGATGCAGCAGAGAAAAACGAAGGCGTCGTTCAGGCTACATATTATCACTCCGATGTAGTTCCTGCCATGGATGCACTTCGTGCGCCGGTTGATAAGCTGGAAATGATTGTGGATAAAGAGGCATGGCCGATGCCGTCTTATGGAGATTTGATTTTCGAAGTTTAAAGCGTGTTTGAAGATTTCTTTTCGTCAGCAGTGAGTCACGCCCTGGGATTCGGAAAAAGGATGTTCATTTGAAAATTCCGGGCAGGAACGATATATTATAGAAGAGAGATAAAAGGGAGATGGATGCCGGAAATATGCGTCCGTCTCTCTTTTTTTAAGCAGATATTTAACGAAACGAGGATTCAGTGATGTGGGACCGACGGAAACTATGAGCATATCCGTAAGTGCGAAGATATCTATAGTCTCTGTTGAAAAAAATGGAAAATTCATGTACCATAGGACTAGTGCAACGGTTTATGCTTATGCGAGCATCCAACACATAAAACCGTTGGAATGTTTGGGCTAAGCGGATTTGGAAAGCTGGCGGAGCTATTCCTTTTGGCAGTTGCGGCAACCAGCGCCGCGAGTATCGTACATTTTCCCGTGGAATATCTTGTGCAGATATCATTGTGTATCGCTCCTTTGAAAACACCTATCGTTTTTTGCAGGAACACGGAATACAGGCAGGGAAAAGGCTAGCGGATTATCCGGTGGTGTCGATTGATATCATGGAAAGCACCCCGGCATTGCAGGGCACGGTTGGCGGAGTGACGCGGCATTATTATGAAAAAGCAGAGGAACTGGTAATATGGAAAGGAAGGCTGGTCCCTCAGGAGTTTGACTTACAGCCATTGTTAAGTCCGATGGATTATACAGTCAGTGCAAAAGCAAATATAGAAGAGCCTGAGTCGGAATCAATAGTTGTGGTAGATTGCTTGGTAATGTATATGCAAGAGGAGTAAGGAAAAAACAGGAAGGAGACAGCAGATAGAACAGGAAACAGACAGCAAAGAGGTAAGAAAGAGACAGCAGAGAGACAGGAGGAATAACACAATGCAGACAGCGGAAGATTTAAGAAATTTATTAAAGCGGATTGATCATAAGAGTTATCCGGCGTATAAGGACGCGAAAGGACAGTATCAGTTTCCGGGATTTGTTCTTTCCATCGACCATGTGCAGGGAGATCCATTTGCGTCCCCGTCAAGGGTAAGTGTGCATATGAAAGGCAGGATTGCGGGATTTCCAAAGGAATTCTATTGTGGAAAATATCAGAGGATTGCATTGCAGGATTATCTGACACGGCAGTTTGGCCGGGCTGCGGAGAAGTATGCGTTCAAGGCGAAAGGTTCCGGAAAAAGCGGCCTGATTTCTATCAGCAGATGCGGACAGGAAGTGCTGGAACGGACCGCATGTGAGATGGATGCAAAGAGCGGTGACATCACAGTGCGCTTGGAAATCGGTTTCCCGGCGAACGGGAGAACCATCAATGCACGGGAGCTGGAAAAAATCCTGTTCCAATTCCTTCCGGAGTGTGTCGGGTGTTCGTTGTATTTTAAGACCTGCGATAAAAAGCGGGTGCAGGAAACGATTGAGCTGGCGGAGGACCAGCAATATATCCGGGCAGAATTGGGAAAACAGAATCTGGTTGCATTTGTTGCGAACGGAGCAGTCCTGCCGCGCGAATCGGGGGTTTCTTCCCGGCCGATGAAAGGGGCGGTTCCGTTCCGATCCCCGCGGGAACTGGAGGTAGAGATGCATCTGCCGCACAAAGGATTGATTGCGGGCATGGGGATTCGCAGAGGAATCACACTGGTTGTCGGCGGCGGATATCACGGAAAGTCTACATTGCTGAAGGCATTGGAACTGGGCGTTTACAATCATATCTGCGGAGATGGCAGAGAGTATGTGATTACGGATGCCTCTGCAATGAAAATACGTGCCGAGGACGGACGCAGTATTAAGAAGACGGATATTTCCATGTTTATCAATGACTTGCCGAATGGGAAAGAGACGAAAGGGTTTTATACCGAAGATGCAAGCGGAAGTACGTCTCAGGCGGCAAATGTCGTGGAGAGTCTGGAGGCAGGGGCGAAAGCACTCCTGATTGACGAGGATACAAGTGCGACAAATTTCATGATTCGGGATGAACTGATGCAGAGGGTAATTCATCGCGATATGGAGCCGATTACACCGTTTATCGACCGGATTCGTGAATTGTATGAGAATTATGGTGTTTCCACCGTGATTGTGGCGGGCAGTTCAGGCGCATATTTTCATATTGCGGATACAATTATCCAGATGGACCGCTATGTGCCAAAAGAAATCACAGCGATGGCTAAGAGGGAGGCGGAGCATTTCCCGGCGTTGAGCGGTCTGGAAGATAAGGCGGAGGCGCCGGTATTTGACAGACGACCAATGCAGAATAAAGCATTCCGGGGAAATGACCGGATTAAAATGAAGACGCTTGGAAAAGAGGCAGTGCAAATTAACCGCGATACGATTGACCTGCGGTATGTGGAGCAGTTGCCAGACAGCGAACAGGTCAGTGCGCTTGGATACTGTGTGCGGTATGCACAAAAGCATTTGCTGGATGGGAAGCATACAATCCGGCAGGTAGTGGAAGCAATGGAGAGGAAGCTGGAAGAAGACGGGCTTGCCGCAATCTGCGAGAGTACATCCAGCGTGGCGAATCTTGCGATGCCCCGGGCACAGGAACTGTTTGCATGTCTGAACCGGTACCGCGGACTTGGGCTGTAGGGTAACCGTGCTCCGGTAGTTCTGGCGGATTGGGAGTATTGCAAATGTCTGCGTTTGTAGCAGAAAGGAAATGACGATGAGATTTTTTCATTTATCGGATTTGCATATTGGAAAACAATTGCATTATTATAACTTAAAAGAAGATCAGGAGCATATTTTGCGGGAAGTGGTTTCGTATGCAGAAAAACTGCGTCCGGATGCGGTCGTTATTGCGGGAGACATCTATGACAAATCGGTTCCCTCAGCGGAGGCGGTCGCAGTGTTTGATGAATTCCTGACGGCGCTCTCGGAGGTGAAACCGTCGATTCCGGTTTTGATGATTGCGGGAAATCATGATTCTGCACAGCGGTTGGATTACGCCTGTGAGATACTAAAAAAGCAGAACATTTATATTGCGGGAAATGTACCGCAGGATGAGACAAAATTCCTGAAAAAACTTACGTTGGAAGATGAAAACGGAATGGTTCATTTTTATTTCCTTCCGTTTTTAAAACCGGGGTATGTCCGTGGGGTGTTTCCGGAGAAAATACCGGAAAGTTATCAGGCGGCAGTGGAGCAGATGATAGAACGGGAGCATATTGACTGGGATGCGCGTAATGTGCTGATTTCCCATCAGTTTTACACGGGCAGCGGGCAGGAGGCAGCCACCTGTGACTCGGAAAGCTTTTCGGTCGGGGGACTTGACCGCATTGACAGTAGGGGTATCCGGAAGTTTGATTATGCGGCGCTTGGACATTTGCACGGTGCACAGGAAGCCGGGGCAGCGCATGTCCGCTACTGTGGAACGCTGCTCAAATACTCGGTCAGTGAATGGAATCAGGAAAAGTCGCTGCATATGGTGACACTTGGGAAAAAAGGGGATGCAGTGCAGGTGGAGACTTTTCCTCTGCATCCGTTGCGGGATGTACGGAAGGTGCGCGGTGGGCTGGAAGAAATCCTGGAATCGGCGCGTCCGGAAAACCGGGATGACTACATCAGTGTGACACTGACGGACGAGGTGGACCCGTATCGGCCGAAAGAACAGTTGGAGCGGGTATATACGCATATTCTGGAAGTGCGGATGGACAATACAAGGACGAGACAGAAACTGGAGGCATTGGACGACGAGGCGGAGTTATCTAATCCGATGACGGTATTCGGGGAATTCTATGTAGAGATGCAGGGGCGGGAGATGACACCCGAAGAGCAGAAGATTCTTATTCAGGTGTTCGAACGTATCGGTAAACGGGAGGAGAATGCCATATGAAACCTATTCGATTAACCATGTCTGCATTTGGCTCTTATGCAGGGGCAGAGGTGATAGACTTTTCCGGACTGGATCGGGGGCTGTTCCTGATTACCGGAGATACCGGCGCGGGAAAAACAACAATTTTTGATGCAATCACGTATGCACTCTATGGCCGGACGAGTGGCGGGAAACGTGAGGGAAGTATGATGCGCAGCCAGTATGCCGCAGAGGATGCGGATACCTATGTGGAATATGTCTTTTCTTATCATGGGCAAGACTACACAATCCGTAGAAATCCTGAATATATGCGGGTTGGAAAACGACGTATGGCGGACGGTTCACCACGGTATGTAAAAGAGGCATCCGGAGTCAGTCTTTTGTTGCCGGACGGAAAAGAGTTCCGCGGGAAGAAACGGGAAACCGACCAGAAAATAGAAGAGATTGTCGGGCTGGATGTGAATCAGTTTACGCAGATTGCAATGATTGCGCAGGGAGATTTCCTAAAACTTCTGCACGCAGAATCAAAAGAGCGAAAGAAAATATTTTCACAGATTTTCCAGACAAAATTATACTGGCAGGTGCAGGAAGAACTAAAAGAATCAGCAAAACAATTGTATATTCGGCTGGAGGAGAACCGAAAAGACTGCCTGAGGGAGATGGAACGTGTAGAACTCCCGGAGATTGTGGATAAGAATGAGAAATCTGCATTGGATTGTGGAAAAAGTATGGAAATACAGCCTGATGATGAAACAGCCAAAGATGTAAGTCCGGATGAAATCTACCGACAGTGGGATTCGCTGCTCGGATTAGATATGCCGCCGCTTTCGGAAACTGTGGAGCTCCTCGGCCGTGTCATTGAGCTTGGCAGACAGTGGGAAAAAACTGCGGAGTTGAGGACCGCTGCATTGCAGAAACAATCCGAAGAACTGAATTTGAAAATTCAGCGTCAGGAGGAAGTGAATAAGCTGTTTGATTTACTGAAGGAAGAAGAGGAAAAGGCTGCGGCGCTGGCGCAGGAGAAGGAACGTGCCGAAGAGACGAGAAACCGGATAGATGCCGCAAAAAGGGCGGAGAAAGTGCTGATACCGGAGCGGGCATATCAGGCAGCCCGTACGGATTTGCAAGAGGCAAGACAGAAGGCGGAGGAGCTGCAGATGTGGCTGGAGTCACAGGCAGAGACAGAACGGCAGACGCGCGCGCAATATGAACAGGTAAAAACGTTCTGGGAAGAAAAAGCTCCGGTCTTACAGCGGCAGACTATTCGTCTGGCTGGCCTGCTGCCCGGATACGGGCGGGTGCGTATGCTGGAGGAGGAAAAGAGGAAAGCAGCGGGGAAATTAAAGCGATGTATGGAGATAAGCCAACAGGCGTCGGAGGAATATGAAACGCTTTATCAGAGATTTTTTGAGGAACAGGCGGGAATCCTTGCAAAAGAATTAAAAGACGGAGAACCTTGTCCGGTATGCGGTTCTGTTTCGCATCCCAGGCTTGCTGTGCCCGGGGTGGATGCGCCTCGGCAGCAGGACGTAGAAGGGGCAAAAGCCCGGCGCGATGCGGCAGAAAAAGAGAGAAGCGCAGCAACAGAACAATTTCAGCAGGCAAAAAGCAGTTGGGAGGCGGAAAGGGCGCAGCTTCAGAGTGCTCTTGGCGAGGCGGGACTAGATGAAAACCGGAATGAGCAGAGCGTCCGTCAGAAGTTGAGTGTGCTGAAAAAGGAGCAGGAAACTTTACAGGAAACTTATAGCGCGTTGGAGAAACAGGTGCAGAAATTAGCCGAAGAGAGGACGCATAGGACTGGGTTGCTGGAAAGCCGCAGGCAGCAGGCAGAAGAGCTTCTTATAAAGCAGAAAACAGAGAAAAATGCATTTGACAAAGAATTGCAGAACCAGAAATTTGATATGCTGTCTTATGAACAGGCGAAACAGTGGATTCCGTTGCGCGGCAGTCAGGAGAAGGAATTGCAGGATTATGAGCAGGAAGTGCTCCGGTCAGCGACGAAAATCCAGACATTACGGCAGCAGACAAAAGGGAAAGAGACAGCGGATATCCAGACAGACAAAGACGATTCGAAAAGAATTACGGCGGAACTCCGGAGGTGGAAATCGGAACAGATGCACCATCACAGCATCAATGTCAAAAACCGTGAGGCACGTAAAAATCTCAAAACGTATGCAGAGACAAAAGGAAACCTTCAGCAGCAGTACGAGCTTGTAAACAATCTGAGCCGGACCGCAAACGGAACGCTGCCGGGCAGTGTAAAATTAGACTTTGAAACTTACGTTCAGAGGAAGTATTTCAAACAGATTGTCCACGCTGCGAACCGAAGGCTGGCACGGATGACGTCGAATGAATTCATTTTGCAGTGCCGCGAGATGAAAAACCTGAGCAGTCAGGGACAGGCAGGATTGGACTTGGACGTATACCATCTTGTAAGCGATACCACACGGGATGTAAAGACACTTTCAGGTGGTGAGTCCTTTATGGCGGCGTTATCGATGGCACTCGGGCTGGCAGATATCGTGCAGAACACAGTTGGGGCCGTCAGTCTGGAGACGATGTTTGTCGATGAAGGATTCGGCTCACTGGATGACGCATCCCGTGAACGGGCAATTCAGATTCTGAAAGAGCTGGCAGGAGAAAAGGCACTGGTGGGAATCATTTCCCATGTCAATGAATTAAAAGAGCAGATAGACTGGCAATTGAACGTTACAAAAACAGAGCGGGGAAGCACTGCAAAGTGGAATTTGTAGAATATTCTGAAAATGGAACGCAAAGGGGACAGTCCCTTCTCAGAAGGGACTGTCCCCTTTGCGAACTTTATTTCTTCAAAACATCCTCACAGTTATAACACAAAAATTTCACAAAATTCTGTTACCGTTATTTTTGGCAAATCAGAATCGTAGACAGGGAGGTAAAATCTTGATAGAGGTAAAGAATTTAGTGAAGAAGTACGGAAACCATCTGGCTGTAGACCACCTGGATTTCCGATTGGAACCGGGGAAAATCTACGGCTTTCTTGGTCCTAACGGAGCAGGAAAATCAACAACGATGAACATCATGACCGGATATCTGGGCGCGACAGAAGGGGCGGTTCTGATTGACGGGCATGACATATTGAAGGAACCGGAAGAGGCGAAGAAACACATTGGATATTTGCCGGAGCTGCCGCCGCTTTACACGGACATGACGGTGCAGGAGTATCTGGAATTTGCGGCAGAATTGAAGAGGATACCGAAGGGTGAGAGGGAGTCTGCCATCGAAGAAGTGATGAAACTGACAAAGCTGATGGATGTCCAGATGCGTCTGATTAAGAATCTGTCCAAAGGTTACAGACAGAGAGTCGGGCTGGCGCAGGCTATCCTTGGATTCCCGGATATTATTATTCTGGATGAACCTACCGTTGGGCTGGATCCAAAGCAGATTGTCGAAATCCGGGAATTGATTCGGAATCTGTCTAAAAAACATACGGTAGTTTTAAGTTCCCATATCCTGGCGGAAGTGCGGGAAGTATGTGATTATATCCTGATTATTTCCAAAGGAAAGCTGGTGGCAAGTGACACGCCTGAGAATCTGGAAAAACGGATGAACGGTACGGAAGGTCTGGAGATTGAGGCGAAGGCAGCCCCGGAGAAGATTCGCTCGATTCTGTCATTGGTGGACGATATTGCAAAATTAGAAATCGATATACAAAAGGATGGAATCGCCCGTGCGAAAATAGAGACGAAGAACGGGGCAGACATCCGGGAACAGGTATTTTTTGCGTTTGCCGGAGAAAAATGTCCACTTCTGGAGATGAAGGCTTCCAAAGCAAGTCTGGAAGAAATCTTTATGGAACTGACGCAGGGAGAGGAGGTGTATCGCGATGCTGGCGATTTATAAAAGAGAACTGAAAGCGTATTTCCAATCCATGGTTGGATGCGTATTTGTCGCATTTCTTGTGGCATTTACAGGAATTTATTTTACTGCATATAATTTAAACGCGGGATATCCGTATTTCTCCTATACACTGTCAGGCTCATTGATTGTGTTTATCGTGGGAATTCCCCTGGTTTCGATGCGGAGTTTTGCGGAGGAACGGAGGAACAAGACAGACCAGATGCTCTTGACCGCACCGGTAAGCCTGACAAAAGTAGTTCTGGGAAAATATTTTGCAATGGTGACGGTTGTAGCAATACCGAATCTTATTTTCTGTCTGTTTCCATTGATAATTAAAATGAACGGAACGGCATACCTGAAGGTGGATTATATTTCCATCGCAGTATTCTTCCTGTTAGGCTGTGTGTATGTGGCAATCGGAATGTTTATGTCGGCGTTGACAGAGAGCCAGATTATCGCATTTATCAGTACGTTTGGTGTCTTGCTGGCGTTGTATCTGTGGAACGGGATTATCGGATTCCTGCCTTCCTCAGCGGTAGCGTGCATGATTGGGTTGATTTTGATTCTGAGCCTGATTGTATTATACATTTACCACATGACGGAAAACTGGATGCTGGGAGCCGTTTTGGAGGTGATTGCGGTTGCCGGCTGCGCCATTGCATATATTGTAAAATCCAGCCTCTTTGAAAATCTTCTGTCAAAGCTGCTTGGTAAACTGGCGCTGGCTGATGTATTCACAGATATCACCAATAGCCATATTGTGGATATCACCGGTATTATGCTGTATCTGTCGGTTATTATCGTGTTTGTATTTCTGACGATACAGGCCATTCAGAAAAGACGTTGGAGTTAGGAGGGCCGCATCGTGGAAAAGGTAAAAAAATTATTTCGGACAACAGGAACAAAGCAGGGAGCATTCAGCGTTGGCGCAACGGCGGTTGTCATTGCCATTGTAGTAGTTGCAAACCTGATTATCGGGCAGCTCCCGGAGAAATACCGTAATATTGATGTGAGCAGCACAAAAATCTATGAAATCAGCGATACGAGCAGGGATTTGCTCAAAGGGCTGAATCAGGATGTCACAATGACTGTGCTCGCGGTGAAAGATGAGACCGATGACAGAATTACGACATTTCTAAGCAAATATGCCGGACTTTCCGGAAAAATCAAGGTGAAGTGGGTAGACCCGGTGCTGCACCCGTCGGCATTGACTCAGTACAATGCCGGGGAAAACTCCATTGTAGTAAGTTGTGAAGATACCGGAAAGTCAACGACAGTCTCATTCAGCGATATCATTGTGCAGGATATGTCTTCTTATTATTATACAGGAAGCGCATCGGAGTCCGGGTTTGACGGTGAAGGTCAGCTAACCAGTGCAGTCAATTATGTGACAAGTGACGTGAGGGAAACGATTTACCGGACTTCGGGACATGGAGAGTCTGCCTTCTCAACAACAATTTCTGATTTGATGACAAAGAATAACTACAATGTTTCCGAGTTAAACATGATGATGAGTGAGATTCCGGATGACTGTGATTTGCTGTTGATGTATGCGCCGGCCACGGATTTGTCTTCTGATGAAAAGACCATGGTGGAGAGCTATCTGGGGGCAGGCGGTAAAATGATGATTCTGCTTGGCGATACGAATGCAACGGAGCTGCCGAATCTGTCGGCAATTATGAAAGCTTATGGTATGGAGCCGGTTGACGGATATATTGCAGATACACAGCGCTCCTATCAGGGAAATGCTTATTTTATCTTCCCGCAGCTTTCGGTATCGGGAGACTTGGCAAAGGGAATTTCTTCCGGGATGGTATTGTTAGGCAATGCGCATGGAATGAGTCTGGTGGATGCGGCGAGAGATTCGGTTTCCACAAGTTCATTTATGGATACAAGCAATGGTGGATATGCGGTGACGGAGGATGGCCAGACACAGGGAACCTATACACTCGGCGCGGTTGCTACAGAGAGCATTTCTTCGGATGATGCGGACAGTCAAAGCGCAGACGGCGCGGATTCCGGGAATGCAGATTCCACAGAGACAGCGGAGAGCCGTCTGACGGTGATTACTTCCGCAAGTCTGATTGACCCGCAGATTACAGACACCTTTACCACACTGGAAAATACTACACTGTTTATGAATGCAGTGACGGCAAACTTTGATGGTGTACAGAATATTTCAATTGAGCCAAAGAGTCTTTCAGTTGAGTACAATACCGTCCAACATGCCGGTCTGTTCAGTCTGCTCGTAATCTTTGGCGTTCCGGCAGTACTGCTGATTGGTGGATTCGTGGTATGGTTCCGCAGAAGAAAGGCGTAAATGGTTATGGAGAAAAAGAAAAAACAAATGTTGCTTCTTCTGGTGGTACTTATTCTGCTTGTCGCTGTGTATGCCGGAATTCAGGCATGGGGCATACATCAGGACAAACGGGCGAAAGAAAAGGAAGAAGCGGAGACAGTATATGTTACCGACATGGAGGAGGTCCGTACAATCAATTACAATATTGGCGAAGGAACAATGACATTTGAAAAGCAGGATGGGACTTGGTCATATGTAAAAGATCCGGATTTCCCTCTGGCGCAGAACTATCCGCAGCAGATGGCAGACACATTTGGTAAACTGAAAGCAGACCGGGAGCTGAAAGATGGTGATGGGTTTGCGGATTATGGATTGGATAATCCTGCGTATCAGGTGCAAATCGCAGATGCGGATGGCAATAAGACAACTGTGTATTTCGGAGACGCGGTTGGCGATGATTACTATGTGACGGTGGATGACACGGAGAAGGTCTATACGGTCAGCAGTGAAGTGATTCAGGACTTACAGTACAGCCTGTCCGATATGGCGCAGCTTGATAAATATCCGGGCATCAGCAGCGGTAATCTGAAGAAGGAAACCATTACGCAGAACGGCGGGATTACAACCTATGATTCTGATAATGACGATGATGCGGAAAATATTGCAACAGTGGCAGGCGGTCTTGGCGCGGTGAGCCTAAGTTCCGCAGCAGACTATTCGGTGGACGATGGTGATTTGCCGGGATATGGCCTGGATGAAAGTACACGGATTACGGTGGAGGCAACTTACACGAAAGACGACAAAGAAAAAGTCCTGACGCTTTATATCGGAAATGAAGACGGAAACGGCAACCGTTACGTGATGATGAATGATTCGAAGATTGTGTATTTGATTTCGACGGAGATATGCAATAATATACTGAATGTAAAATAGTTTAATAATATTTTTAGAAACAGTTTATTGACAATTGTTTGAAAACGGGGGAAAATAGCATTCGTATAGAAAATTCAGAAATAAAAGATTCAGAACCGGGAGATTTGGAATCAGAAAATTCAGAGGTGTCGGTAGAGAAAGGTTGAATGTAAATGAAAGAAAAGCTGATGCGGTTTATGCAGGGGAGATATGGAGCAGATTCATTTTCCAAATTCCTGCTTGTAGTTGGATTGCTGGCAGTACTGCTTTCCACGCTGTTCGGAGGAAAAGCGCTCGGAACGGTATTCTACATAGTGGGCTGGATTGTGATTATTTATTGTTATGTGAGGATGTTTTCAAGAAATATCACAAAGCGCTATGCAGAAAATCAGGCGTATCTTGCAAAGACTTATAAGATTCGATGCTTTTTCCAACGGCAGAAAGAGATGTTGAAACAGCGGAGAGTATATCATATCTATAAGTGTCCGGGTTGCAGGCAGAAGATTCGGATTCCGAGAGGAAAAGGAAAGATTGAAGTACGCTGCCCGAAGTGCGGGACGACATTTATAAAGAGGAGTTAGTACTGCGCCTCCCAAATTGCCCGGCTTTAAGGCGGAAGAAGGCGTAGTACTGGCATATGGCGGCACCAATTCGTTGGTGCCGTTTTGTGGTAAAAACGATATAGAAACGGAGAAAAAAGATGACAGATCCATATCAGGTACTGGGGGTATCCAGAGAGGCATCTGATGAAGAGATAAAAAAAGCATACCGGGCTTTGAGCAGAAAGTATCATCCGGATGCGAATATAAACAATCCAAAGAAAGATGAGGCGGAGGCAAAGTTCAAAGAAGTGCAGCAGGCATACCAGCAGATTATGGACGAGCGGGAGCGTGGATATTCAGGAACCGGCGGCGCCTATGGGACAGGCAATCCGTTTGACGGTGAGTACGGGAATCCGTTTGGCGGGATGTATGGCAATCCATTCGGCGGCTCCGGTAATTACAGTGATGCCCGTAGCCGTTCCGGAGATTCGGAGACAGACATGCATCTTCGCGCGGCGGCAAATTATATTCAGAGCGCACATTTCAAAGAGGCGTTAAATGTGCTGGAGGGAATAAAAGAACGCAGCGCACTCTGGTATTTTTATAGTGCATCGGCGAATTCCGGTCTTGGAAATAACGTAATTGCACTGGAACATGCTCAGAAAGCGGCAGAGATGGAGCCGGATAATTTCAAGTATCGGATGTTGCTGCAGAGACTGCAAGGCGGCGGATCGTGGTATCAGCAGAAACAGGGTATGTACGGATACCCTGTGGGAGCCGGCAACGGTTATTGCGTAAAGCTGTGTCTGGCAACAGCACTCTGTAATCTGTGCTGCGGCGGGGGATGCTGTTATGTCCCGATAGGTACAAGTGGTCCGGGCGGGAATTTCATGTAATCCATTCGGTACTATTCGGCTGAAAATGAATATGTCAGTACACTGGTGCTTATATGGATATTTCTAATTTTGGTTTATCAAAAAAGACATAAAAAAAGAGAACTCTTGATTTACAAGATGTTCTCTTTTATCGAAAATGCGGAAGAAGAGACTTGAACTCTCACAGGATTAACTCCCACTAGAACCTGAATCTAGCGCGTCTGCCATTCCGCCACTTCCGCTCGACAAGTGGTAGTATAGCATAGTTTTATGGCAAATGTAAACCCCTAAATTGAAAAAATTTTAAAAAAGCTAATTTTTGTTATTTTTTTTAAAATTCTTGCTATTTTCTGAATTATTAAAAAATAATTTCGCTTTTTTTTTGACCTTTTCGCGAAAAAGGAGTACAATAGACGTTGTAACAAAAAATGGAAGAAAACGTCAATCTACTTGAGTGGTTTTATTAGGAGGGAACAAGTAATGGCAAGAAAAACATTGAAAGAGCAGAAAGCAGCAAAAGAGAAAAAAGTGGCTGATCAGACAACTGTGAAAGCAGCAAAAAATACAGCGGCTGCAAAATCAGTTGAGACGAAGGCAGCAGAGGCAAAGACAGAAGTAAAGGCAGAAACCAAAACAACAGTACCGGTTGAAAAGAAACCGGAAGTAAAGACAGAGACAAAACCGGAAGTAAAG
Organism: Lachnospiraceae bacterium UBA1683; assembly: GCA_002320245.1. Lineage (GTDB taxonomy): Bacteria > Bacillota > Clostridia > Lachnospirales > Lachnospiraceae > Schaedlerella. Next base: position 119,906 of record DCKD01000087.1, on the reverse strand, counting down.
GCAGAAGCAAAACCGGCAGAGAAAAAGCCGGAAGTAAAGGCAGAGGTAAAACCGGCTGAGAAGAAACCGGAAGTAAAAGCGGAGACAAAACCGGTTGAGACGAAACCGGAAGTGGAGGAAGAGCCAAAGAAAGTAACAGCGAAACCGGCTCCGAAAGCAATTGCCACAAAGAAGGATGAAACAAAGGGAATTGAGACGAAAGCGGCAGTTCTGGTAGATGCAGCGCCTGCAAAGGAAGAAAAGCCTGCAAAGAAAGCGCCGGCTAAGAAAACGGCAGCGAAGAAGACGCCTGCAAAGAAAGCAGAAGTGAAAACAGAGATGTTCCTTCAGTTTGCAGGGAAAGAGTACACAGAGAAAGAGATTTTCCAGAAGGTAAAAGAGGTTTGGACAAAGGTTCTCAAGAATAAAGTCGGAGACATGAAAGATGTGAAGATTTATCTGAAGCCGGAAGAGTCAGCAGCTTACTATGTAGTGAATGGAGAAACAACAGGAAGAATCGACCTGTAAAAACGTTACTGTTCAGCCCCCGGACATGATAATCGCCTGTTGGCAGATGCATCATGACCGGGGGATTTTATGGTATAGAAAAGTTCTGCAAACTTCCTATACCATAAAAACACCCTGCGTGTGATGATGCGCAGTTCCGGAATGCAGACACTTTTTATAACAGGAGACAGAGTATGACAAGATTAGAGCAGCAGCTACAGTTTATTGTTGAGGTTGATAAAGTAAAGAACATTTTCCGACAGACATATCTGGCAGATGCGAGGCGAAAAGAAAACGATGCAGAGCATTCGTGGCATATCGCGTTGATGGCATATTTACTGCAGGAGTATGTACAGGAGCCGGTGGATGTGACCAGAGTAATGCTCATGGTATTGATTCATGACCTTGTAGAAATTGATGCAGGGGATACTTATGCATATGACGCGGAGGGGGCAAAGACAAAATGTGAGAGGGAGTCCAAAGCGGCGGATCGCATTTTCGGATTGCTTCCGGCAGAGCAGGGCGCTTACTTCAAAAGTCTGTGGGAGGAATTTGAGGCATATGAGAGCGCAGAGGCAAAATATGCACACCTGCTGGACAATTTCCAGCCTTTGCTGTTAAATGACGCTACAGGGGGGATTAGCTGGTCTGAGCATCATGTGAAAAAGTCTCAGATATATAAGCGAAATGAAAAAATCAAGGAGACTTCCCCTCAGGTGTGGGAATGCATGCAGAAAATTGTTGATAAACATATCAGGGAAGGCCACGTGCAGGATGAGTAAATCGGAGTCCGGAGAAGGGGCAGACGGGAGTACGGGTTATATAAGGAGGATGCAGGATGTACGAACACGAAGTGGAACAGTTACAGAAGATGATTGATGAAAGTGCCCGCATTGTGTTTTTCGGCGGCGCGGGAGTATCGACAGAAAGCGGAATCCCGGATTTCCGAAGTGCAGACGGTATTTATCATCAGTCTTATCAGTATTCGCCGGAGCAGGTTGTAAGCCATAGTTTTTTTATACAGCATACAGAGGCGTTTTATGACTTTTACAGGGAAAAGATGATGCTGCTGGATGCAAAGCCGAATGCGGCACATAAAAAGCTTGCAGAGCTGGAGAGAGCAGAAAAACTTACGGCGGTCGTGACGCAGAATATTGATGGGCTGCATCAGGCTGCCGGGAGTAAGTGTGTGTATGAATTACATGGAAGCATTATGAGGAATTACTGTATGGATTGCCATACATTTTATGATGCGGCGTATGTAAAGCATTCAGAAGGAATCCCAAGATGTAAGAAATGCGGCGGAATCATCAAACCGGATGTGGTACTGTATGAGGAAGGGCTGGATGGAGAGACAATTAAGGGAGCGGTCAATGCCATCAGGAACGCAGATATGCTCATCATCGGGGGCACTTCGCTGGTTGTCTATCCGGCAGCAGGTTTCATCGATTATTTCCACGGGAAAAATCTTGCTGTCATCAATAAGTCCGAGACGGGACGGGCAGTGAGGGCAAACCTGACGGTTGCAGCCCCAATCGGCGAGATACTGAGCCGGGTTGCTGTCAGATAGGAATGCCAGATGAAGATATCAGATGGAAATGTCAGATAAAAATACCAGATGAAGATATCAGATGGGAATGTTGGATGAAGATATCAGTTGAAAAGAATAAAACCGCCGTGCGGACAGTTGGAAGTGTGCACGGCGGTTTCTTACACATTAGGATTAAGTGCTTTTCTCCGCATTTGAAAGCATTCGTTAATCCTGATATAATTTCATTCCCATCCAGCCCCTGATGTGCTCCATCATTGTGCGGTCCGGTTCAATGAAAATGCAGTTTAGTTTCTGGTCAACGGGAATCATAACGGCATAGACCTTTGCGTCCGGAGCCCCGGAAGAAAAATCCAAGGTTTTATCCGGATGATAGGAGTTCAATCTCGGGGAGCCTTTCGGCGCGATGATTTCTGCCTGCTGGATATCAATGGAGAGCTTCTTTTTTCGGTTTGCCTTACTGTAAATGGCAGCGATGTCCAGGTCATGGTTCAGCAGGTCATACTCGTACTCCACGTTAAAGCGGGGAAAGATAAAATAATATGCAATCATACCATAGATAACGGCAAGTATAAAGCTGAAAAATCCGACAAACGGCGTTGTGACGAGTACAATTACCGGGATAACCAGAATGAGAAGGATACGGAGAATGTTATCTGCCGGGCGGGTTTTACGGGTTACAAGCTGTTCATAATAAGCATCGTTCATAATCAAGAATTCCTTTCTGTCTGTAAATAATTCATTACCATACTGGCAATCTTAAAAGTCATTGCGTCTTCAAAATTCCTCAAATCCAGACCGGTCTGTTTTTCTACCTGTTCCAGACGGTAGATGAGCGTGTTCCGGTGCATATGGAGCTGTCTGGAAGTTTCCGCAATATTCAGGTTATTTTGCAGAAATCTGGTAACCGTACTGTTTGTTTCTTCATCCAGCGCGTCCGGAATCTCATCACCGAAAACCTCATGGAGGAATCCTTCACACAGGGATACCGGGAGCTGATAAATCAGTCTGCCGACTCCGAGCCTGTTATATGGAAATACTGTCTGTTCGGAGTAAAACAGGTTTCCGACCTTTAATGCAAGGTAGGCGCTTTTGTAAGCGGCGGAGCATTCAGCCAAAGTATCAAAGCCGCTGCTGAAGGCGACCTGTACGGAGGCGAGCGCCTCCATGTTCAGGGTGTCCACGATGGTATGCGCGATTTTCACTATATCTTCCTCTGTCTCGCATGATTTCATCGGGCGTAAGATAACTATACTGCACTCTGTCAGCGGAACAAGATAAGATTTTGTCCGGGCAGGGAACAGGTTTTTCAGAATTTCTGGCACGGCCTCATCCAGCGTCCCTCTTGTTTTCAGAAGGAAAAGCACCCGTTTTTCATCCTTAGTGATGTGAAGACGCGGTGCGCGCTCCAGAATGTCATATGACGCAATGGTTCCGGTGATGAGTCCCTGCAAAAAATGTGTCTTGTTGTATTTTTCCTGATAGGCAGAACACAGACATTGAATCTGCCGGAGTGCCTGCTCCTCTTCCTCTAAAGTATCTGCCTTGACATCCATAGTGAGTCCGGTAATCTGCCGGAGCGTCTTCAATGCATGGTCAAGCTCTGGTGAATAATCCATAAAAATCTCCGTTTCTAAATCGTAACAAATCAGTACGCCAGCGGCACAGGCGGATGGATACGGCAAATAGACAGAAAGAAGGCTGCACGAAAATGTACAGCCCCCTCCTATATTGCCTCGCATCCGCGTGACTGTTAAGTTTATAATAAACCACTAGTTTGTAATCGTCAACTCTGTTTCTTTATCGAAGATGTGGATTTTTTCCATATCCAGTGCAAATACGGCGTCATCACCTGTTCTCAGTGTTGTACGTGGGTTTACACGTGCTGTCATCTGAGTTCCCTCTACATCGAAGTACAGGAATACTTCCGCTCCGAGCAGTTCGTAAACTTTAATCTTAGATTTGATTACGCTGTCAGGTGAGTTGCTGATAAATGCCTGAGAGTCATGTACATCCTCCGGACGAATACCGAGAACAACAGTTTTTCCATCATATCCGCCGTTAATCAGAGCCTGTTTCTTGGAAGCAGGAACTTTCAGTACATGCTGGCCGACAGTCAGTGTAACATCGGTTCCGGAAACTTTAACAACCGCATCCATAAAGTTCATCTGAGGTGATCCGATGAATCCTGCTACGAACAGGTTGCAAGGTGTGTTGTAAAGGTTCTGAGGAGTATCCACCTGCTGTACGACACCGTCTTTCATAACAACGATTCTTGTACCAAGTGTCATAGCCTCTGTCTGGTCATGTGTAACATAGATGATTGTAGCACCCAGATTTTCATGCAGTTTGGAAATCTCAATACGCATCTGAACTCTCAGTTTTGCGTCCAGGTTGGAAAGTGGCTCGTCCATCAGGAATACCTTCGGATTACGGACAATGGCACGTCCCATAGCAACACGCTGTCTCTGTCCACCGGAAAGAGCCTTCGGTTTACGGTCGAGCAATTTCTCAAGGTCAAGAATTCTGGCAGCCTCACGAACCTTTTTGTCAATTTCATCCTTCGGCACCTTACGAAGCTTCAGACCGAAAGCCATGTTATCGTATACTGTCATATGAGGATACAGAGCGTAGTTCTGGAATACCATTGCGATATCACGGTCTTTTGGCTCCACATCGTTCATTTTCTTTCCGTCGATCTCAAGAACACCGCCGGAAATGTCTTCCAGACCGGCAATCATACGAAGTGTAGTAGATTTACCACATCCTGAAGGTCCTACGAAGATGATGAATTCTTTGTCGTCAATGTCCAGATTAAAATCCTTTACTGCGTGGAATCCGTTCGGATATACTTTTTCGATTCCTTTTAATGATAAACTTGCCATTTTAAATAGCCTCCTTAATAAAAATGATTTTAATTTTTAACAATATTGTGCTTGTTTCTTTCTGAATCTAAGTATACGGGGAAAAGCAAAAACGGACAATGTCACGAGTGACTAAAAAAATAAATGGGATGTGTACATTTTAACCATAGCAGACATACGGATATATCATTGCCATATGGAATCAGTGAATTTCTGTAAGCGACGTTGCAGGCAGCCACGTTCACTTAGGGGCTGGACAAGAGGCGAGGGATTGTTATAATAGGAATAATCCCCTTTTGATGCTATGGCTTGTTTTGCATTTCATGCTCCCACAAGTCTAAAAACATTCGAAATCCGCCCGGAGTGGGCTGATTCCTTATGTTTTACAGGTTCCAAAGCCATGTTTTTTCATGCAGGCATGAAACACATGACCTTTTGGACTTGGCATCATGATATTCATAGGTAAAGGAGTGTCAGGAAATGAAGAAACAATTAGATTATTTTATGATAGCGGGAGAAGTCGGCGGAAATCAGGATTGGTTCCGGGATTTTATGATGAATAAAGGCGGCTGTGCAGCGGCAACATGCTGCGACAGTTGTATTTACTTTGCGATGCGCCGCAAGATGGCGCACCTGTATCCGTTTGACATCCGGAATATCTCAAAGGAAGACTACATTCAGTTTGCGATGAGGATGAAACCATACATCAGCCCGAGAGTCATGGGGGTAAATAAACTCTGTATGTTTACCGAAGGAGCGGAGAAGTATTTGAGGGATGTGGGCGACAATCAGCTCGAGATGCGTGAATTTTCCGGGACGCACAGTGACGCGGAGGCTGCGCAAGTAATTAAGCAGCAGATTGATGCCGGATATCCGGTGCCGTATCTGATGTTAAAACACAGGAATCCGGACTATACGGATTTTGTGTGGCACTGGTTTTTGTGTATCGGATATGAAGAGACAGAGGATGATTTTCTGATTACCGTGGCAACTTACGGAGAGTCGGTGACGCTTTCGCTGACCGGATTGTGGGATACCGGATATGAAGAAAAGGGCGGGCTCATTTTGTGGGCGGAAAAAGAAAATTGACGGATGGGAATATATCCGTTACAATAGACAAAGCAAGAAAATTAAGAAAAGAGGATGACAATTATGGCAAATCCAATTGTAACATTTGAGATGGAAAATGGCGATATTATGAAAGCTGAACTGTACCCGGAGACAGCACCGAATACAGTAAATAATTTTGTATCACTGGTAAGCAAAGGGTTCTATGACGGACTGATTTTCCACCGTGTAATCCGCGGATTCATGATTCAGGGCGGATGCCCGGACGGGACGGGAATGGGCGGCCCCGGATACTCAATCGCGGGAGAATTTGCGCAGAACGGATTTGAGAATAATCTGGCGCATGAGCCGGGTGTGCTGTCTATGGCGCGTGCGATGCATCCGGATTCCGCCGGCTCCCAGTTTTTTATCATGCATGAGAAATCTCCGCATCTGGACGGGGCATATGCTGCATTTGGCAGGATTACAGAGGGCATGGATGTCGTAAATAAGATTGCAGAGACCGCAACAGACTACAGCGACAGACCGCTGGAGACACAGGTCATGAAGAAGGTAACCGTTGAAACGTTCGGTGAGACTTACGCCGAGCCGGAAAAAGTCTGAGATAGTACAACGGATGGCAATGGGTTAGAAAGCGGAGGCACGGTCCTATGGAAATGGTACAGGCGAAGGAGCTTGTTTATGAATATGAAAAGCGGGATGACGAGGGCAATGTCATCGGAATGAACCGCGCGGTTGACGGGGTGGATATTGACGTTAAACCGGGACAGTTTGTGGCAATTCTCGGCCATAACGGGTCGGGAAAATCCACATTGGCAAAGCATATCAATGCCATCCTTGTTCCCACCGGCGGTACGATGTGGGTGAACGGTGTGGATACGAAGAATCCGGATGAGCTGATGCATGTGCGTCAGTCAGCCGGTATGGTATTCCAGAATCCGGATAATCAGATTATCGGAACAGTCGTGGAGGAAGATGTGGGCTTTGGACCGGAGAACCTTGGCGTGCCGACCGACGAAATCTGGACGCGGGTGGAGGAGAGCCTGAAAGCAGTCGGAATGCTGGAGTACCGTACCCATTCGCCGAATAAGCTGTCGGGAGGACAGAAACAGAGAGTTGCCATTGCGGGTGTGATTGCAATGGAACCGAAATGTATTGTGCTGGACGAACCGACTGCCATGCTGGACCCGAACGGACGAAAAGAAGTAATCAGTACGGTGCAGGAGCTGCGGAAGAAAAAGCAGGTTACGGTCATCTTGATTACACATTATATGGAAGAAGTCATCGACGCCGATCAGGTCTATGTGATGGATGGCGGCCATATTGTGATGCATGGGACACCGCGTGAGATTTTCAGTCAGGTGAAAGAACTGAAGAAATACCGTCTGGATGTGCCGCAGGTGACGATGCTTGCGGAAGAGCTCCGGAACCGTGGGCTGGATATTCCGAGGGGGATACTGCGCCGGGAGGAACTGGTGCGCTATGTGACGGAACTCAAAGAGAAGGAAGAGAAGAGCCATGTCAATTAAACTGGAAAATCTTAATTACACATACAGCCCGGGAAATGCTTACGAAAAACATGCACTGAAGAATGTGAATCTGGAGATTCCCCACGGACAGTTTGTCGGGATTATCGGGCATACGGGTTCCGGGAAATCGACACTGATTCAACATTTGAATGGATTGATGAAAGCAACTTCGGGAGCGCTTTATTATGACGGGAAAAATATTTACGATGAGGGGTACGACATGAAGGCGCTGCGCAGTCAGGTCGGGCTTGTTTTCCAATATCCGGAACATCAGTTGTTTGAAGTGGATGTCTTAACAGATGTTTGTTTTGGACCGAAGAATCAGGGGCTGTCGGAGGAAGAGTGCCTGAAGCGTGCAAAAGAAGCGTTGGAGCTGGTAGAATTTCCGGAGAAATATTATCATCAGTCCCCATTCGAATTATCCGGCGGGCAGAAACGCCGTGCTGCCATTGCCGGCGTGCTCGCGATGAAACCAAAGGTGCTTGTGCTGGATGAGCCGACTGCCGGGCTGGATCCGAAAGGAAGAGATGATATTCTTGACCAGATAGAACGGCTGCATAAAGAAACCGGGATGACCGTGATTCTTGTATCCCACAGCATGGAAGATATTGCCCGTTATGTGGAGCGCATTATCGTGATGAACCATGGAGAGAAGCTGTTTGACGGAATGCCGAAGGAAGTGTTCGCGCACTATAAAGAACTGGAGCAGGTCGGACTTGCAGCTCCGCAGGTGACATATATGATGCATGATTTGAAAGCGCAGGGAATGGATGTGCGGACAGATGTAACGACGATTGAGGAGGCGGCAGACGAGATTATGAGGTGTTTCCATGATTAGAGATATTACAATTGGGCAGTATTACCCGGCAAAAAGTTCCATACACCGTCTGGATCCGCGTGTCAAGATTGTCTGTACACTGCTGTTTCTGATTTCTTTATTTGTGCAGAACAGTATTCTCGGATATGCCATTGCAACGGTTTTCCTTGCAGTGGTGATTAAAGTAAGTAAAGTACCGCTGAAGTTTATCGTGCGCGGTTTGAAAGCGATAGTCATCCTGCTGATGTTTACGGTTGTGATGAACCTGTTTCTGACAAAAGGAGGAGAGGAAATCTTCGGATTCTGGATTTTCCACATTTCGGAACAGGGACTGCGGACTTCTGTGTTCATGGCAGTACGCCTGATTTACCTGATTATGGGTTCCTCGCTGATGACATTTACGACAACGCCGAATTCATTGACGGACGGAATTGAAAGTCTGCTGCATCCGTTGAACCGGTTTCATGTTCCGGTGCATGAGGTGGCGATGATGATGTCCATTGCGCTGCGTTTTATCCCGATTCTTCTCGAAGAGACAGATAAGATTATGAAGGCGCAGATTGCCAGAGGTGCGGATTTGGAGAGTGGGAATATCATCCAGAAGACAAAAGCGATGGTGCCGATTCTTGTCCCACTGTTTGTTTCCGCATTTCGCCGGGCAAATGATTTGGCGATGGCTATGGAGGCAAGGTGTTACTGTGGCGGAGAGGGGCGTACAAAGATGAAACCGCTGATTTATAAAAACAGAGATTATATGGCATATACGGTTACGGTGGTTTATCTGGTATTGATTATCGGAATCGGAAGATTTGTGCCGTTTAAGCTGTGGATTTTCTAGTATAAGCAACATGAAATACTTTTCTGTTTCACATAGGATGAACTGCCAGTCTGCAAGGCGGCAGAATGAGGCGCGGTGGTGGCTGCGCCGATTGATGTCAACGCAGCAGATGGAAATTCAGGCATGTGAAAATAAGGAGATTGATTTGAGACGAATAAAACTGACCGTTTCCTATGATGGCACGAATTACTGTGGCTGGCAGATCCAGCCGAACGGAATTACAATCGAGGAGGTACTGAACCGCGCGTTGTCAAAACTGACCGGTGAGCCGATTGCCGTGATTGGGGCAAGCCGGACCGACTCCGGAGTACATGCGATGGGGAATGTCGCGGTCTTTGATACCGGGTCTTCCATCCCGCCGGAACGGTTTTCGTACGCGCTCAATCAGAAGCTGCCGGACGATATTGTTGTGGTGAAATCAGAAGAAGTGCCCACAGACTGGCACCCGAGATATCAGAGCCGGATTGTAAAGACGTATGAATATCATATATTGAATGCCCAGACTCCAAATCCGACAAACCGCCTGACCACGTATTTTGTATCTTACAGACTGGATCTGGAAAAGATGAGACAGGCGGCGGCATATCTGGTGGGAGAGCACGATTTCGCAAGTTTCTGCAATATAAAAACAAATGTAGATGATACGGTGCGGACCGTGTATGGATTGGAGATTGTGGAACATCCCCTTTCGGAAGGGCGGGAATTGACGATTCGGATTCGCGGAAATGGTTTTCTTTACAACATGGTACGGATTATTGTCGGAACGCTGCTCCGGGTGGGGCGCGGGTTCTATACGCCCAAACAGGTGAAAGAAATCCTGGAGGCACAGGACCGGCAGGCGGCGGGAGTAACCGCGCCGCCACAAGGTCTTATGCTGATGGAGATAGAATATCAGACATCCATATCTTCAAAGTAACAGAAACAGTTTTTCCCAAGGTTTTTGCTCTGGTACAGAGCTCTGTCCCCTTTCTGGCGCGTTACTCTATTACAGTACCAGGAATGTACATGTTCCAGGTGCCAGTTCTACAGTTCCGGCTGCCTGTGCAACTGGTTTCATCTCCGGCAGTGTATTGTTTTCACCGAGTACCAATGGCTGATTATTCAGAGTCATGACGGTTGAGCGAACGTTGCCGTCTTTTCCTGCCAGCGTGTAGCGCTCCGCGTCTTTTGGCAGTTCTACGGTTGTGCTTTCTGTCAGTGAGTTGTTGATAATCAGATATACAACCCCGTCCTTTCCGTCTTTGCGTGAATGTGCAAATACATGTGCGCCTTCACGGATTGGCTCAGCAGAGTCATATACTTTTGTTCCCATCAAACGGTTCCACAGCAGAACTGCAAAATAGTTCGGACGTGGGTCAAATACCTGACGTGCGAGGAAACCGTAATCGGAGGATGCCAGTGTATTATGGAAAATCACTCCGTTTGTGATGGAGGCGAATCCGCCGAGCTCATTCAGTGTACGGAACACGTCCAGATATGTAGAGGCCCATGTATCTCCGCCGCCGCCTGCGTCTCCGGATTCAGTCACCCACATTTCTCCGCCCGGGCAATATTTGTCACGCAACGGTGCATATGTGCGGGCAAAGTTCAGCGCTGTTTCCAGATATGGCTCTGTGTTCGCTTCTTCTGCCTGCCAGTGTCCGTTTGGCATTACAGATGCAAGACGCTCGGAAATTCCGTTATAGTAGTGATAGCTAAATACATCCAGCGGTTCTTTTGTTCCGTCCATCAAATCGGAACAGTCGCAGCAGTCGCTCATGAGCTGCTCAACTCCGCCCGTTTTATTCTCCTGCGCGCCCTTTCCGAAGGCGATATTATCCCCACCTGTTGTACTAGGTCCGACACAGAGACAATCCGGGTAATTTTCGCGCAGCCATGTGAAGAACAAATCCTGGTCACGGCGGTAATCAGCCGGGGTATATCCTTTCGGGAATCCGGTTTCTTCCATCATATTTGGCTCATTGGCAAACTCAGCGGCGTTAATCGGAACTCCGTATTCTTTGCTCAGGGAGAAAAGTTTTTCTGCTTCGCTTGGATTCCATGGTTCATCTGCACTGTGAAGTCCGGGGCAGTTTGCAACAGAAACAATCAGTTTCGCACCGATTGCTTTGACAAAGTCCAGTACCCCAATCCACTGCTCTTTTGTTAAAACATTCAGATAACCGTCCGGGACCTGTCCGTTTGTTGTTCCGTCAAAGTCATAGTAAGTTTTTGTAGCCCATGTACCGGAAACACGTACCCATACAGGACCGAACTCTTTTGCAAGACCCCTCAGTTTTTCATTATAAAGGTCGATTGGCGGGTATACCTGCATCAAATCTTTATACATCGAAGCAATTCCGTCAGAAGAAGGCTCTACATGGAATTCCTCCGTTCCGGCAATCTGTCCCGGAGTGTAAGCCTTCCAGAATGTACCTCCGGTAACCTCGGCAAATTCTACATTATAAGACATCATCATCGGATTGACCTCACGCAGAGGTCTCAGTGTCTCAGGAACCAGTTTAATTGATTGTGACATAATTTATTCTCCTTTCACGATTCCACACTCTGGAAGATTAACGAAAACATGGAAAATGAAACCAAAGTGTTTGATTTTGACTTCATAGTATCGGATAATTGTGCAAATGTACAGAGATGATTTTTGGACGTTTAAGTAAAATTTTTATGTGGCTTTTTCCTGTAAAAAAGAAAAGAGACCGTCGGATTCCCGGACAAAGGCGGGTGGGAAACGGTTCAAACGCACACTGGCGGGGACTCGGGCATATAGTAGTGATATAAGTTTCGAAACGGAAGTGTGTGAAGTATGAACCCAAAGCTGCCCTACTATATGTCCTACCCGATGCCGCTTGCCTACGATGACGGGCGAATTGAACGCAGAGACTATGAATATATGAGAAGTATGTATCCGGATACAGCGAAACGGATTTTGCCCTATGTGGAGGAAGAGTGCGACCGCTGCGAGTATCCGTGCAGTGTGATTTATGATGAATATCCGGACCGGCTGGCATTGCGGATGATGTGCAACCGTATCTATGAAAATGTCTTAAAAAATGAAAGAGAGTTCCGGAATATGGATATGCAGGACATTCCGGATTCCGGACCGGAAGCTGCGATGCAGGGGCAAGTGAGGAGACCCGACAGACCAAACCGGCCTCCGCGGGACAGGGGAAACCGCAACTGGCTGCGTGATTTAATTGAGATTATGCTGTTTGAGGAATTGCGCAAAAGGAGAAGGGAAGACCGGCGCAGACAACGAAGAATTTACTAATTAAAAAAAATGTGTTATACTATCAGGAACAGCAGCAACCTTCGGGACGGACAGTCTGTATGTCCGGCAGGTTTGTGGTCTGCTGTCCTGTAGAATTAAAAAATGTATGAATAGTGAAAAATGTTTAAGGCGGAGATACATATGAAGAAAGACAATCTTATTTTTATCGGGATGCCGGCCGTCGGAAAAAGTACAGTAGGAGTAGTAGTCGCCAAAAGACTTGGAAAGCAGTTTATTGATACAGATTTGCTGATTCAGGAGCAGGAGAAAAAACTGCTGCGGGAAATTATCGCAGAAGCAGGTGACGAAGGATTCCTACAGATTGAGAATCAGGTGAACCGTGACGTCGATACGGAGAATGCCGTGATTTCACCGGGCGGCAGCATCGTATACTGCGAAGAGGCAATGGAGCATTACAAAGAAATCGGAACAGTCGTATATTTACAGGCTTCCTTTCAAACAATAAAACAAAGAATCCGGAATCCGAAAAAGCGCGGAGTTGTATTGCGGGATGGGCAGACACTCAGAGATTTGTATGATGAGCGTGTGCCTCTGTTCGAAAAATATGCCGATATCACGGTGAATGAGGACGGGTGTGAGATTGAAGACACGATAGAATGTGTCCTGGATGCGGTAGATAACTTGTAACAGGGGTAAAAATGTTACAAAAATATGTCGGAAATTTATAGAAATTGAAAAAAAGATTTTACAAAAATGTTTTTTATGCTATAATAGCTTAGCATTTTATATCTTGAGAGAACATAAAACTCAGCAATAACGAACAGGCAGAATAGAGAATGAGCTTGATTAATAGATATATGCAACAGATAACGGGAATTCTTAAAAATCACGATAGTAATATCGGATATAGAGGTGCAAAATGGAGCAATATATTATTAAGGGCGGGAATCCGCTGGTAGGCGAAGTTGAAATTGGCGGGGCAAAGAATGCTGCACTTGCGATTCTGGCAGCAGCGATTATGACAGACGAGACAGTGTTGATTGACAATCTTCCGGATGTGAATGACATCAATGTGATGCTGGAGGCGATTGCCGGTATTGGTGCAATGGTACAGCGGATTGACCGGCATACAGTAAAGATTAACGGTGGTACAATTACCGATTTTAATATTGATTATGATTACATTAAGAAAATCAGAGCATCCTACTATCTTCTCGGAGCGATGCTTGGCAAATATAAAAAGGCGGAGGTGGCGCTTCCGGGCGGATGTAATATCGGAAGCAGACCGATTGACCAGCATCTGAAGGGATTCCGCGCACTTGGCGCAGATGTGGATATTGAGCATGGTAAGATTGTGGCAGAGGCAGAGCAGTTGAAGGGGACACATCTTTATTTTGACGTTGTTTCCGTAGGGGCAACAATTAACGTTATGATGACTGCCGCGATGTCAGATGGCCAGACGATTATGGAAAATGTGGCGAAAGAGCCGCACGTTGTTGATGTGGCGAACTTCCTGAACAGCATGGGCGCGAATATCCGTGGCGCAGGAACCGATGTCATTAAGATTCGTGGTGTAAAAAGTCTGCACAGGACGGAATATTCTATCATTCCGGACCAGATTGAGGCAGGGACATTCATGTTCGCGGCAGCAGCAACCAAGGGTGATGTAACCGTGACAAATGTCATCCCGAAGCATTTGGATGCAACCATTTCCAAGCTGATTGATATTGGCTGTGAGGTGGAAGAACTGGACGACGCAGTCCGTGTTGTCGCAAAGGGAAGGCTGCGCAGCACACAGGTAAAGACGCTTCCATACCCTGGATATCCGACCGATATGCAGCCCCAGATTGGTGTGGTACTGGCGCTTGCCCGCGGAACAAGCACGATTACAGAAAGCATTTTTGAGAATCGTTTCAAATATCTGGATGAATTGGCAAGGATGGGAGCCAATGTGAAGATTGAGGGCAATTCTGCGACCATCGAAGGTGTAGAGAAATTTTCCGGAGCAAGAGTGAGCGCACCGGACCTTCGTGCCGGGGCAGCGCTTTGCATCGCGGGTCTTGCAACGGATGGTATTACGATTGTCGATGATATTGTATATATCCAGAGAGGATACGAGCGTTTCGAAGAAAAACTCAGAAACCTGGGGGGCATCATTGAACGTGTATCCAGTGAGAAGGAGATTCAGAAGTTTACCCTGAAAGTAAGCTAGAGAACTGTATCATTCACATTTCGCCAGATAACTTGTCTGGAAATGAACATGGCAGGGAAACAGATTTTCAGATGTGTATATTGACTTTCATGCAGAATGCGTGTAAAGTAATCTAATGTAAACAGAATAAAGTCAACTTTCTCTTATTCAGAGCAGTGGAGATACAAAGGATCTGTGAAACTGCGGCAACCCCTTACAAAGGAAGGTGCCAACCTGAGCGAGTAATCGAACAATAAGGGGATTGTTATGAATACAGACAGTCCGCAAAATTGTGGGCTGTTTCGTTCGTTATAGAGACGAAACATTCATCCTTACAAGAGAAAGACAGAAGAAAGGAAGAACAAAATGGAAAAACTCTTATTTACTTCAGAATCCGTTACAGAGGGACACCCGGACAAAATGTGCGACCAGATTTCAGACGCAATTCTTGATGCGCTGCTGGAGCAGGACCCGATGAGCCGTGTCGCATGTGAGACTTGTACGACGACCGGTCTTGTTATGGTGATGGGAGAGATTACAACAAAGGCATATGTAGACATCCAGAAGATTGTCCGCGAGACTATTCGTGAGATTGGCTATACAAGAGGAAAATACGGGTTTGATGCAGACACATGCGGTGTTATCACGGCAATTGACGAGCAGTCAGCGGATATCGCGCTTGGCGTAGACAAAGCTCTTGAGGCAAAAGAAAACAAAATGTCTGACGATGAGATTGAAGCCATCGGAGCGGGTGACCAGGGAATGATGTTCGGATATGCATCTGACGAGACGGAGGAGTATATGCCATATCCAATCGCAATGGCACATAAGCTGGCGCTGCAGTTGGCAAAAGTCAGAAAAGACGGGACATTGTCCTATCTTCGTCCGGACGGAAAGACGCAGGTCACGGTAGAATATGATGAGAATGGTGCACCGAAACGTTTGGATGCAGTCGTACTTTCCACACAGCATGACCCGGATGTGGCACAGGAACAGATTCACAGGGACATTAAGAAATATGTCTTTGATGAGATTATCCCGGCGGAGATGGTAGACGAAGATACAAAATTCTTTATCAATCCGACCGGGCGTTTCGTTATTGGCGGACCACATGGAGACAGCGGATTGACAGGACGTAAGATTATCGTAGACACATACGGCGGAACGGCGCGCCATGGAGGCGGCGCATTTTCCGGAAAAGACTGCACGAAGGTAGACCGTTCGGCAGCATATGCAGCCCGCTATGCGGCAAAGAATATCGTGGCAGCGGGGCTTGCGAAAAAATGTGAGATTCAGTTGTCCTATGCAATCGGCGTGGCACAGCCGACCTCCATCATGGCGGACACATTTGGCACAGGAAAAGTATCTGATGAGAAACTCGTAGAAATCATCCGTGAGAACTTTGACCTGCGCCCGGCAGGCATCATCAGGATGCTGGATTTGCGCCGCCCGATTTACAAACAGACAGCAGCCTATGGACATTTTGGAAGAAATGACTTGAATTTGCCATGGGAAAAGCTAGATAAAGTTGACGATTTGAAAAAATATCTGTAAGATAACAGTATACCCATTCGGACACTGATTATCTGCCCGGTTCGGGTGGAGCAGGAGAAGAGGGGCGGGACAAAGGATAGTTCTCCGATGCCCGCCCCTCTTAAATTTTTAAACAATTCTGAAAACGGAATGCAAAAGGGACAGTCCACTATCAGAAGGGACAGTCCCCTGTCAGAAGGGACAGTCCCCTTTTTTGAATTTAGAAAGGACATGCCGATGAAGTTAAAGACAAAGCTGATTATTGCATTTATGGTTGTGATGGTTTTCCCGACAATTATTACGTTGGTGGCGATGTATATGATTTCCTCCAGGAAGGTTGGGGAGATTCAGCAATTGTATCTGATGATTGTGTGTATTACAGCGGTTCTGCTGATTTACTGGATTTACCGGACGGTATCTGTACCGCTTGCAAAGCTGCAGAAGGCAACGCGGAATATTAAGGAGGGAAATCTGGATTTTGAAATCAAGGCTGATGCGGATGACGAGATTGGGCAGCTCTGTCAGGATTTTGAGGAAATGAGGCTGCGGCTGAAGGCGAATGCGGAGGAGAAAGTCGCGTATGACAAGGAGAACAAAGAGCTGATTAGTAATATTTCCCATGATTTAAAGACTCCGATTACCGCGATTAAGGGCTATGTCGAGGGAATTATGGATGGTGTTGCGGATACGCCGGAAAAGATGGACAGATACATCAAAACGATATACAATAAAGCGAATGAGATGGATTTGCTTATTAATGAACTGACTTTGTATTCGAAGATAGATACCAACCGTATTCCGTATAATTTTACGACAATTTCGGCAAAACAATATTTCAAAGACTGCGCGGAAGATTTGGCGGTGGAGTTGGAATCTAAGGGAGCGAAGTTCGAGTTCCGCAATTATCTGGAGGAAGATTCCAAAATTATTGTCGATCCGGAGCAACTGCGGAGAGTCATCAACAATATCGTGTCAAATTCCTTGAAATATACGGACAAACCGCAGGCAAACATTACGATGAATCTGAAGGATGTCGGGGACTTCATCCAAGTGGAACTGGGGGACAATGGAAAAGGAATTGCAGCGAAGGATCTGCCGTATATCTTTGACCGGTTTTACCGGACAGACGCTTCCAGGAATTCCTCAAAAGGCGGCAGCGGAATCGGTCTTGCGATTGTCAAGAAGATAGTCGAGGAACATGGCGGAAACATATGGGCATCCAGCGAAGAGGGTGTTGGGACAACAATGTATTTTGTAGTGAGAAAATATCAGGAGGTACCGGTTGAATGAACAAACGGATTTTAATTGTAGAAGATGAAGAGAGCATTGCGGATTTGGAAAAAGATTATCTGGAGCTGAGTAATTTTGAAGTGGAGGTTGCCAATGACGGACAGACGGGTCTGGACAAGGCGCTGGACGAGGATTTTGATTTAATTATTCTGGATTTGATGCTTCCGGGGGTGGATGGATTTGAGATATGCAAACAGGTCCGTAACAGGAGAAATACACCGATTATTATGGTGTCTGCAAAAAAGGACGACATTGATAAGATACGTGGCCTGGGACTCGGCGCCGATGATTACATGACAAAACCGTTTAGTCCAAGCGAGCTGGTGGCAAGAGTAAAAGCACATCTTGCAAGATATGAGCGGCTGATTGGAAGTAATGTGGAGGAAAATGAAATCATTGAAATCCGTGGGCTGAAGGTTGATACGACGGCAAGACGTGTGTGGGTAAATGGTGAGGAGAAATCTTTTACGACAAAGGAATTTGATCTACTGACATTCCTTGCGGGACATCCGAATCATGTATACACCAAGGAAGAACTGTTCCGGGAAATCTGGGATATGGAGTCCATCGGAGATATTGCGACTGTCACGGTGCATATTAAGAAAATTCGCGAGAAAATCGAATACGATACATCCCACCCGCAGTACATTGAGACAATCTGGGGGGTTGGATACCGGTTCAAAGTATGATGACAGAGAATAAGAAAAAGAAGATTCGGAAAATTGGTTTTAATACGATGCAGATTATTGCAATGGGATTCCTGAGCGTTATTCTGCTTGGGGCAGTTCTGTTGTGGATGCCATTTTCCAACCGGTCGCCGATTACATTTGCGGATGCGCTGTTCACGGCGGTATCTGCGGTCTGCGTGACCGGATTGGTGACAATCGTTCCGGCAGCGCAGTTCACTGCGGCGGGAAAAGTGATTCTGTTACTTCTGATTCAGATTGGCGGATTGGGAATCATTGCATGTACGGTAGCATTTTTTCTGTTGATTCATAAGCGGATTACAATGAAAGAACGCGTGATGATTCAGCAGACCTATGGGTTGAATACATTGAGTGGAATGGTGCAGTATATCATCCGTATTCTGAAAGGGACTTTTTTCATCGAGGGACTGGGGGCAATCGAATATTCTTTATATTTTGTTCCGAGATACGGTGTGGCAAAAGGAATCGGATATGGGATTTTTCATGCAGTTTCCGCATTTTGCAATGCAGGAATTGACATTTTGGGGAACAGCAGTTTTATTGGATTTGCGAATTCTCCATTGGTAAATGTGACAACAATCGGTTTGATAGTGCTCGGCGGTCTTGGATTTTCTGTGTGGTATGATATTTTACGCAATGTAAAAGAAAACAGTGGGAAGAATATACCCAGAAGGAGATTATTCACAAGACTGGGGCTACAGAGCAAAATCGTATTAGTGATGACTGCTGTTTTGATTCTGATTGGCTGTGCCGGATTTTTCCTTTTGGAATTCCATAACCCGCAGACAATCGGGAATATGACGTTTGTGGAAAAAGTGATGGCATCGATGTTCCAGTCGGTGACCGCGAGAACAGCGGGGTTTGCCACTGTTTCGCAGGCAGGCCTGACGGCAGGCTCCAAACTCCTTGGCTGTATTCTGATGATAATCGGAGGTTCTCCGGGAGGAACCGCCGGCGGTATTAAGACGACAACCGTGGCGATTGTGATATTGACCTGCCTGTCGGTTGTACGCGGCCGGCGTGACACAGAGTGTTTTGGAAGAAAAATTGCAGGGGATTTGGTCCGTTCCGCCGTTGCGATTATTCTGCTGACATTTCTGTTCTGGATTTGTGGCGTCACGGCATTGACAATACTGGAGCCGAATGTGGATTTCCTCGATATTATGTACGAAGTGACTTCTGCAATGGCAACGGTTGGGTTAACGGCAGACCTGACACCGACGCTGAGCCGGGCAAGTCAGGCGGTCCTGATGATTGTCATGTATATCGGGCGGATCGGACCGATTACAATGGCACTTGTATTTTCCGGGAAGAGCAGGCTTTCTGTACAGTTGAGGGAGCTGCCGGAGAAACGAATCATGATAGGATAAAGAAAACGTATTGAATGAAGAGTCCGGTATCCCGAATATAAATTAACTG
Source organism: Lachnospiraceae bacterium UBA1683 (assembly GCA_002320245.1). Classification (GTDB taxonomy): domain Bacteria; phylum Bacillota; class Clostridia; order Lachnospirales; family Lachnospiraceae; genus Schaedlerella. Next base: position 100,386 of record DCKD01000087.1, on the reverse strand, counting down.
CTATATGCACTTGCCTGATGTCTCGATTACATTGTTGCCTTCAATCACCGTAGCCACCGCTACGTCTCATTCAGGCACCTTGTACTCGAAGCAGCCATTCTTCGTGAATATAGCAGAAACTTATTATCCGGTGTACTAGATAAATCAATCGGACAGGGAGAGAGAATAAGAAGATGAGAAAAAAACAATTTGCGGTATTCGGTCTCGGAAGTTTTGGGACGAGTGTGGCGCTGACGTTGGAGAGTTTTGGCTGTGATGTTGTTGTGGTAGACCATTCTTATGAAAAGATACAGGATATTTCCGATTCCGTGTCCTATGCGATGCGCGCGGACGTGACGGACCCGGAGGCGATGGCTGCCCTCGGTGCGAGAAATCTCGACTGCGCGGTCGTTGCTATATCGGAGAACCGGGAGGCAGGCATTATGGCGACCATCATTTCTAAGGAAATGGGCATCCCGTATGTGCTTGCTAAGGCAATGGATGAATTACAGGGTAAGATACTGGAAAAAGTCGGTGCGGACGCCGTGATTTATCCGGAACGCGAGATGGGAAACCGTGTGGCGAAAAAGCTGATGTCTTCGGAATTCGTGGATTGGATTGAGCTGTCGCCGGACTATAGCCTTACCGAGAAGGTGATTCCCCGGCAGTGGGAAGGAAAGAGTCTGGCAGAACTGAAAATCCGTGAAAAATATGATATCAATGTAGTTGGAATTATGATAGACGGTAAGATGGATGTTACATTTAATCCAAGGAAACCACTGCCGAGGGACTGTGTGCTCTTTATCATTGCGGCAAACTCCGTATTGGAGAATTTGGAAATAAAGTGAAAAAAATAGAAAGGCACGGTATATATTATGATTACGAGTACGAGCAATCAGAGAATCAAGGAGATTGTCCAGTACCAGAGGAAAAGCAGGGCGCGCAATGAGGCGGGAATCTTTATTGTGGAAGGAATGCGTATGGTTCGGGAAGTCCCGGAGGAAAAGCTGGTGAAATTATATGTGACGGAAACATTCTATAAAAAACACCGGGAGGAACTTCCAAAAAGCAATGTGCAGCCGGAGTTTGTAACGCCGGCCGTATTTTCCTATCTCTCTGATACGAAGACTCCGCAGGGAGTGCTGGCGGTTGTCCGGCAGAACCAGTATGATGAGAAAATAATACGCCGGGCGGGACATACCCATCTTATGGTGCTGGATAACCTGCAGGACCCGGGGAATCTCGGAACGATATTCCGGACGGCGGAGGCAGCAGGGGTGACAGGCATTCTTTTAAGCAGAGACTGTGTGGACATTTACAATCCAAAGGTCATTCGCTCTACAATGGGAGCAATCTTCCGGATGCCGTTTGTTTATGTGGCGGATTTGCCGGCGGCAATCGGACGGCTGAAAGAGGAGAATATCCGTGTTTATGCGGCGCATCTTGACGGAAAACATGCATATGACGAAGAAAATTACTGTGGGGGGACGGCGTTTTTGATTGGAAATGAAGGAAACGGTCTGCGGCAGGAGATTGCAGACTGTGCGGATACATGGATTCGGATTCCGATGGCGGGGCAGGCAGAGTCGCTGAATGCGGCGGTGGCGGCATCGGTTCTGATGTTCGAAGTGAGCCGGCAGAGAAGAAAGCAGGAGTAATGGCATGAAACCAATATTGGATTTGTCAAAAGAATATGGTATTGTATTAGATGGCGGGGGTGCTAGAGGAGCCTATCAGATTGGGGCATGGAAGGCGCTGAAAGAAGCAGGCGTAAAAGTCAATGCGGTTGCCGGGACATCGGTCGGTGCGCTGAACGGTGCGCTCATCTGTATGGATGATGTAGAGAAGGCGGAGAAAATCTGGCGGGAGATGACATTTTCCAAAGTGATGAACGTGGATGATGGTTGGATGGAGCGGTTGTTTCGGAATGAAAATACATTTTCGGAGGTGCTCTCAGAAATCTGGAAGACACTGTCCGATGGCGGGATTGATGTTGCGCCGCTGCGCAAGCTGATTCATGAAGTGATGGATGAAGAGCAGATTCGGGCGTGCGGAAAAGAGTTTTGCCTGCTGACCTTTTCCCTGACTGATATGAAAGAACTCGATTTGAGCATTCAGGATATTCCCGATGGGATGTTGGAGGATTTTCTGTTGGCAAGCGCTTACCTTGTCGGGTTTAAAAATGAAAAACTGCATGGAAAACGTTATATTGACGGAGGCGTGTTGAATAATGTGCCGCTTGGCTCACTCGTGAGGCGCGGATATGTGGACATTATAGAAATCCGGATTTACGGACCGGGCAGGGAGCCGTCGGTAAAGATGCCGGAGGACAGCAGTCTGTATCGAATCGGACCGAGAGTGCGGCTTGGAAGCATCATTGAATTTGACAGCAGGCGAAGCCGGCAGAACCTAAAGATTGGATATTATGATGCTATGCGGGTGATATACGGGCTGGAAGGATTTATTTATTATATCGACCAGACAAAGGAAGAAGAATGGTATACGGAGCAGCTCGCAGCGGTGACCGAGCGGGAGAAGGCAGAGATGGCGTTTGTGCTGAAGCTGCCCATCGGATTTACGGATAAGGAGCTGTATTTTGCAATGCTGGAGGCAAGTGCCAAGCAGATGCGGGTTCCGAAGTATCAGATATATACGGTGGATGAACTTCTGAAACTGACGAAAGAACGGTATGAAGTTCTGGCGGACCAGATTCATTTACCGAGGTTTACACACATTTTAATGGAGATAGGAGAGAACAGAGCGATGGATTTAAAGAGAAGAAATTTTTTGACATTAAAAGATTTTACTCCGGAGGAGATTGTATATTTGCTTGACCTGGCGGCAGATTTGAAAGAAAAAAAGAAAAACGGGATTCCGGTTGACCATTATAAAGGGAAAAATGTTGCACTCATTTTCGAAAAAGACAGTACAAGAACAAGATGTTCCTTCGAGGTGGCAGCGGCAGATATGGGAATGGGCTCTACTTATCTCGGACCGACAGGTTCTCAGATTGGGAAGAAGGAAAGCATTAAAGATACGGCACGCGTTCTTGGAAGAATGTATGACGGGATTGAGTATCGCGGATTTGAGCAGGAGATTGTCGAGACACTTGCAAAGTACGCCGGGGTTCCGGTTTGGAATGGTCTGACGAATGAGTACCATCCCACGCAGATGCTGGCAGATATGCTGACAATCCGGGAACATTTTGGGAAATTAAGAGGAATCAAACTGGTGTACATGGGAGATGCAAGATACAACATGGGGAATTCTCTGATGATTGCCTGCGCGAAACTGGGAATGCATTTCGTTGCCTGTACGACAGCCGCCTATTTCCCGAACGAAGAACTTGTTGAGACATGCCGCGGCTATGCCGCCGAGACAGGGGCGACAATTACGCTGACAGAAGACGTCAAAGCAGGAACAAAAGATGCGGACGTCATCTGCACAGACGTATGGGTATCCATGGGTGAGCCGGACGAGGTATGGGAGTCCCGTATCAAAGAACTCGCCCCGTATAAAGTAACAAAAGAAGTCATGGAAAATGCAGGGGAACAGGCAATTTTCCTGCACTGCCTGCCGGCATTCCACGATTTGAATACAAAGATTGGAAAACAGATGGGGGAACGTTTCGGATTCACAGACATGGAAGTGACAGACGAAGTGTTCGAGTCCGAACAGTCCAAAGTATTTGAGGAAGCAGAAAACCGGATGCATACAATCAAGGCAGTTATGGTTGCAACACTGGGAGAGTAAAGAAAAGGGGACAGTCCCTTCTCATAGGGGACAGTCCCCTTTGCAAAAGGGACAGACCCCTATGAGGTGAGCATATGAAAACGGAAATTTTAAAATTACTCCGGGAGAGCGGAGATTATGTTTCGGGGCAGCAGTTGTGCGAGACGCTTGGGGTATCGCGCACGGCGGTCTGGAAAGCAATCAATCAGTTAAAAGAGGCAGGGTATCAGGTGGAAGCGGTCAGGAACCGCGGCTATCGGATTATAGACAGTCCGGATGTGATGACGGAGGAGGAGCTGAAAAGCCTGATTGGAGATGAAACCAAGTGGGCGGGGCAGAATGTCTGTTATTATGGGGAAGTCGATTCTACGAATCTGAGGGCGAAGCAATTCGGAGATGAAGGCGCGCCGGGCGGAACACTTGTCGTGGCAGATATGCAGACTGCGGGCAGGGGCAGACGCGGCAGAGGATGGGATTCCCCGGCGGGCAGCAGTATCTATATGTCTGTATTGCTGCGGCCGAAGTTCCGGCCGGATAAAGCCCCGATGCTGACGATTGTCATGGCATACAGCGTGGCACGGGCATTGCGTAAATGTACCGGATTGGACGTACTCATTAAGTGGCCCAATGACATTGTGCTGAATGGAAAGAAAATTGTCGGGATTCTGACAGAGATGAGTACCGAAATCGACTATATTAATCATGTTGTAATCGGAGTCGGCATTAATGTCAATCTGGCTTCTTTTCCGGAGGAAATTGCAGAAAAAGCAACATCTCTCCGGATAGAATGCGGGGAAGTGCAGAAACGTGCTCCGATTATTGTGGAGATTATGAAGGAATTTGAGCAGTATTACGAGAGGTTTGAGCAGACGGAGGACTTAAGTTTTCTTCAGCAGCCTTACAATGAAATGCTTGTAAATTGTGGGCGTGAAGTCAGCATTCTCGGTGGAAAAGAAACATATCAGGCATATGCACTCGGAATCAATGAAACCGGTGAGCTGCTCGTGCGCAGGGAAGATGGTTCAATAGAAGCAGTCTATGCCGGCGAGGTGTCTGTACGAGGTGTTTACGGATATGTGTGACAGGATTCCGCCATCAGTTCCAACCATAGCTGTGTCCGCAGCCAAAGGTCTGTGAAAACAGGGGGGACGGCGATAACTGTGCTGTATGGCAGATTCGTAACAGTAGAAAAGGAGAATATATGGAAGAAATCGTATTATGCGCCGCAAGTGCGTATGAGCAAAAATTTTATCTGAATCCGGACTTCGCATCTTTGCCGGAATCCATCCGGCAGGAACTGCAGATTATGTGTGTGCTTTACACAGCAGATGTAGGCGGGATTCTGATGGTTGTCTATGATGAGGACGGCAATCTGGAGCTGAAGGTAGAACACGGGGAAAATGATTTCGAATTTGACGAGATTGGCAGTGCCTTGAAAGTAAAGGAATTGCAGAATACGAAACGTGAACTGTTTGAGTCTTTGGAATTATATTATAGGGTAAAATATCTCGGAGAAGAGATTGAGACAGAGTAAAGGAAAAACAGCAATGAAACAGTTAAAAATCGGGAATGTCACTTTGGACAATTCTTATATACTGGGACCGATGGCAGGTGTAACAGACCTGCCATTTCGCTTACTTTGCAAAGAGCAGGGGGCAGGGCTACTGTGTATGGAAATGATTAGCGCCAAGGGAATTCTTTACAACAATAAAAATACGGAAAGCCTGCTGCAGATTCACCCGGATGAAATACCGGTATCGCTGCAGTTATTCGGCTCGGACCCGAAGATTGTCAGTGAGATGGCAAAACGGATTGAAGACAGACCGTTTTCGATACTGGACATCAATATGGGATGCCCGGTGCCGAAAGTTGTGCGTAACGGGGAAGGCTCGGCACTGATGAAACAGCCGAAACTGGTGTATGATTTGGTCCGTGCCGTAGTAAAGGCAATTCAGAAACCGGTTACGGTGAAGATTCGGAAAGGATTTGACGACGGTCACATCAATGCGGTAGAGATTGCCAGAATCATTGAGGAAGCCGGGGCAGCGGCAGTTGCAGTGCATGGAAGAACAAGGGAACAGTATTATTCCGGAAAAGCAGATTGGGATATTATCCGGCAGGTGAAGGAAGCGGTAAAGATTCCGGTAATCGGGAACGGAGATGTAACCAGCGGAGAGCAGGCAGTTGCGATTCGCAGGCAGACCGGATGTGACGGCGTAATGATTGCGCGGGGCGCACAGGGGAATCCGTGGATATTCTCAGAACTCATTTCTTATGAAGAAAACGGAATCCTTCCGCCCCGGCCGGACATCGAAGAAATCCGAACCATGATGCTGCGCCACGCTCGGCTTCAGATTCAGTATAAAGGGGATTATACCGGAATCCGTGAAATGCGCAAACATGTGGCATGGTATACAAAAGGCCTGCACAATGCAGCACGTCTGAGAGACGATATAAATAACGTTGAGAGCTATGAAGAACTTGAAAAAATCTTGACAGTGCTGGCATGATTCGGTATAATATTGAAATTGTGAAATATAATCTTACAGAAGATGTTCCCCGGTTCCAGATGAACGAAAGCGCGGTGACATCTTTTTCGCAGTGTATGAGGAGACAGGATAAAAAAGGCAGATTATAACATGGTTGGATAAAATATAAAACCTGGAAGAAAAGGAGCAAGGAAGTCATGGCAGAAGCAAAGAAAAGATTACTTACTTACGCTGGTCTGAAGGCATTGGAGGATGAGCTGGAAAACCTGAAAGTTGTAAAACGTAAAGAAGTTGCAGCAAAAATTAAAGAGGCCAGAGAGCAGGGAGACCTTTCCGAGAATGCAGAGTACGATGCTGCAAAAGACGAGCAGCGTGATATCGAGGCACGCATCGAAGAATTAGAGGCAATTCTGAAAAATGCAGAGGTTGTCGTTGAAGATGAGGTTGATTTTGACAAAATCAATGTAGGATGTACAGTCAAAGTCTATGACGTCACATTTGACGAGGAAATTGAATTTAAGATTGTGGGTTCTACCGAAGCAAATTCGCTCGAGGGAAAGATTTCCAACGAATCACCGGTAGGTCAGGCTTTGATGGGCAAAAAAATCGGTGCGGTCGTTGACGTAGAGACACAGGCAGGGGTAATCCAGTACAAGGTTCTGGATATCAGCCGCTCACTGTAGGAAGGAGAAATACAATGGGGGAACAGCAGAAAAACACACAGGAACCGGATTTGAATCAGTTAAAAAAGGTTCGCCGTGAGAAACTTGCAGATTTGCAGGCGAACGGTCAGGATCCGTTTACAATTACAAAATATAACCAGACACATCACAGTCAGGAAATCAAAGATAACTTCGGAGAACTGGAAGGAAAACAGGTTTCCGTTGCAGGACGTATGATGTCCAAACGTGTGATGGGAAAAGCGTCATTCTGCAATTTGCAGGATTTGCAGGGGAATATCCAGTCTTATGTTGCAAGGGATAGTGTCGGTGAGGATGTATATAAAGGATTTAAGAAATTTGACGTTGGGGATGTCATTGGAATCGAAGGAGAAGTTTTCCGCACAAAAACCGGAGAGATTTCCATTCATGCTTCCAACATCACTCTGCTGTCCAAAAGCCTACAGGTTCTGCCGGAGAAGTTCCACGGGCTGACAAATACAGACCTGCGTTACCGTCAGAGATACGTGGATTTGATTATGAATCCGGAAGTAAAAGATACATTTATCAAGCGCTCCAAGATTCTTGCCGCAATCCGTAAATACCTGAGTGGCGAAGGATTCATGGAAGTTGAGACACCGATGCTTGTCGCAAATGCAGGCGGCGCCGCTGCAAGGCCGTTTGAGACACATTTCAATGCACTGGACGAGGATCTCAAACTGAGAATCTCTCTGGAGCTGTACCTGAAGAGACTGATTGTCGGTGGTCTGGAACGCGTATACGAGATTGGCCGTGTATTCCGGAATGAAGGTCTGGATACAAGACATAACCCGGAATTCACACTGATGGAGCTTTATCAGGCATACACAGATTACCACGGCATGATGGATTTGACGGAAAACCTGTACCGCTATGTGGCGCAGGAAGTGCTCGGCACAACAAAGATTGTCTACAAAGGTGTTGAGATGGACCTCGGAAAGCCGTTCGAGAGAATCACAATGATTGATGCAGTTAAGAAATATGCAGGTGTTGACTGGAATGAAGTGGAGACACTGGAACAGGCGAGAGCACTTGCAAAAGAACATCATGTAGAGTTTGAGGAGAGACATAAGAAGGGCGATATCCTGAGCCTGTTCTTCGAGGAATTTGCAGAGGAGCACTTGATTCAGCCTACATTCGTTATGGACCACCCGATTGAAATCTCCCCGCTGACAAAGAAAAAGCCAGAGAATCCGGATTATGTGGAGCGTTTCGAATTCTTTATGAACGGATGGGAGATGGCGAATGCTTACTCCGAGCTAAACGATCCAATCGACCAGAGAGAGCGTTTCAAAGCACAGGAAGAACTGCTGGCACAGGGCGATGATGAAGCCAACACAACGGATGAAGACTTCATGAACGCGTTGGAGATTGGTATGCCTCCAACAGGCGGTATCGGGTTCGGTATCGACAGAATGTGTATGCTGCTGACCGGGGCAGAGGCTATCCGGGATGTGCTGTTGTTCCCGACAATGAAATCATTGGATAAATAAAGCCAGTAAAATCAAGGGTTTGCGGACTTTTAAACAGTATGGTACGACAAAAGTACGACAAAATAAACTCTCTTATAGGGTTAAAATAAACGATTTTAAATTAAACTCGTGTCAGTTCAAGTTAATATTTTGTACTATAAGGACATTTTTCTAAAAGAAAATTTTAGAGAAGTGTCCTTTTTTGTTATGGTCAGCAAAAGCAAAATAAGAAATGGAGGAAAAAGCATGAGCAGTACAGCGTTAGGAGCAGAGAGAGCGATTATTTTTATCAGCGAAGCACATGAGAAATTCTACTATGAAAAATTGAAAGAGGTCAGGTATCAGGACGTGTATCACAAAGCACTTGTATATTGTCTTGGTATCAGCAATGACACAAGAAGGAATATCAAAAGTATTTATGATTTTAAAACAGGCAACGTAAAAACAAAGTGCCTGCATGAAGGCTGGCAGACCAGCGGAAGCGTAAAAGTAGTTAGGATGGCGTTTAACCTTTATTGTAACGGTACGCCAAGCGTTCTTGATTACGACGATGCGGAGGAACAGGTAGACGAGTGCAAACTTTATACAGTGGAGGAATTATTCTGCTGTGCCTATGCACCTTATTTTTGGCAGGCTGTACAGATAAGGTATCCGGAATATGTATCGTATAACAAAAATCTGTACGCCATGCTCGGAGGACAGGATTGATGTTAAAAGTCAGGCTTATGGGAACGAGAAACGATATTAAGTGGTTTGGGAAGATTTTACAGAGAAGCTCAAAAATTGAAGTGACGGAGTTTTCCGATCTGTTCCCGAACAAAGGGACAAAGAAGTATTACAGGGCTTATGTGGAAGTAAGGAAAAGCAATATAAAAGAATAATAGTAGAAAGCAAAGGAGAATCAGATCATGTGTAAAATAATCGCAATCGCAAATCAGAAAGGTGGAGTCGGCAAGACCACCACAACAGGCAATTTAGGCATAGGACTTGCAAAACAGGGTAAAAAGGTGCTGTTAATAGATGCAGACGCACAGGGAAGCCTTACCGCAAGTCTTGGCTATACAGAGCCGGATACATTGGAAGTTACGCTTGCAACCATTATGGGGAATTTAATCAATGATGAAGAAGTAGAGCCGACAGAAGGTATCCTGCACCATGAGGAAGGGATAGACCTTATGCCGGGGAACATTGAGTTATCCGGATTAGAGGTTTCCCTTGTAAATGTTATGAGCCGGGAAACGGTACTGAGGTCGTACATAGAGATAGTCAGGGAGAGTTACGACTATATCCTCATAGACTGTATGCCCTCGCTCGGCATGATTACCATAAATGCCCTTGCCTGTGCCGACAGCATATTGATACCCGTACAGGCGGCATACCTGCCCGTTAAAGGCTTGCAGCAGCTCATTAAGACGGTTGGCAAGGTAAAGCGGCAGATTAACCCGAAACTGGAGATTGAGGGCATATTGCTGACAATGGTGGACAGCCGGACGAACTATGCAAAAGACATCAGTTCCATGCTGAAGGAAGCCTATGGAAGCCGGGTGAGGATATTTACCAATGTCATACCTGTTTCGGTGAGGGCAGCGGAGATTTCAGCGGAAGGCATCAGCATATACAAGCATGATCCAAAGGGAAAAGTAGCATCAGCCTACTATTCATTGACGGAGGAGGTGCTTGCAGATGGGCAGTAATGCAAAAACAGGAAGCGCAGCAAAAATCAAAATGGAAAGTTTTGATGATTTATTCGGCGGAAGCGTCGCACAGGAAAATGGTGTAGAGCAGATCATCAATGCGCCGCTTGCGGAGCTTCATACATTCAAAGACCACCCTTTCCGGGTGGAGGACGATGAGAAGATGGAGGAAACAACAGAGAGTATCCGTCAGCATGGTGTGCTGGTTCCGGGGATTGCAAGACCGAGGGCGGGCGGCGGCTATGAAATCATAGCCGGACACCGCCGGAAACGTGGTTCAGAGCTTGCCGGAAAGACGGAGATGCCTGTGATTGTCCGTAATTACACCGATGATGAAGCAACGATTATCATGGTGGATTCCAACATTCAGAGGGAGGACATCTTACCAAGCGAAAAGGCGAGAGCCTATAAGATGAAGTATGAAGCCATGAAACATCAGGGGAAAAAGTCAGGCAGGAACACTCTTGATGAAGTAGGGGAAGCTGCTGGGGAAAATGCGAAAAAGGTTCAGCGTTACATTTGGCTGTCAAGGCTTTCTGATGAACTTCTTGAAATGGTGGACACAAAGAAATTAGGTTTTTCACAGGGCGTGGATATATCTTTTCTGACGGAGGAAGCGCAGCAGTGGGTGCAGGCTATCATTGAGGAACAGGGATGTAATGTCAGTATGGTACAATCCGGGAAACTCAAAGAGTATGGCAAAAGCGGCGAGCTGACATTGGCAATGGTCGAGCTGGTTTTGTCAGAAGAAAAGCCTAAAGAAAGAAAAATCACAATAAAATCAGACAAGATAGGCAAATATTTTTCAGACAGCTATTCCAATGAGGAGATAGAAAGCATCATTATTACGCTTCTTGATAAGTGGAAAGAGGAAGGGGCTGTTTGATAATGGGATATTTAACAAGCGGAAACGTAATCGTTGACGCAATGGGTTCTATAAATATCACCGGAAACATTATTCCCGCTGTCTGGTACAGGACAATCACAAAGGAGAATGGGAAACCATATCTCCTTGCGATTGTTATTCTGGCGGATATTGTTTACTGGTATCGTCCTTCTGAGGTGCGGGATCAGGGAACCGGGCATATTCTTAGCTGGAAAAAGAAATTTTCAGAAGATATTTTAAGGCAGAGCTATCAGTATTATGCGGATTTATTTGGAGAGTCTAAGAAAACAGTCAAAACCGCAATGGACAGGCTGGAAAAATTACAGGTAATAAAGAGAGAGTTCCGGACAGTCAGTTATGGGGAGGGACTTGTATGCAATAATGTGATGTATGTGGAACTGAAACCGGATATGCTGTACCGGCTGACATTTCCAGAGGAAATACCTGCAATGGACGGAGTGGACGATTCATGTGCAGGTGTATCTGATGACAAAACGGGAGGGAGCCTCCCTACAAAATCGGATGCCCCTATGGAAATTTTGGGAGGGAGGGGTATCCCAAACGGGACACAGGTATCTACAAATTTGGATACAGGTTATGACAAAACAGGCAATACCCTCATTCCGAAAACGGATACAGGTCTGTCCCAAAACGGAGGGACAAATTCATATACTTCTGCAAATATTTCTGACAGAGAATCACATCATATCAATCAATCCAGTCAGGAGATAGAAAAAGCAGAACAGGGCAAGCCGGATAATGATATGATTGATGTGATGGATGATGCTAACGCCTACATGGAAATCATTAAAGAAAATATCGAGTACGAGCATCACATGAAATATGGCGATTGGAGTAACAAGGGACTGTATGAGGAACTTTATGAGGTGATCTGTGAGATTGTGTGCGTGAAGCGAAAGACAGTAAAGGTCAATGGGGAAGATTACCCTTATGAGCTTGTGAAGTCAAAATTCCTGAAGCTGAACAGTTCCCATTTGGAGTATGTCATTGGATGCATGAGGGATACCACAACCAAGATAACCAATATCAGGGCATATATGGTGACTGCCCTCTACAATGCGCCCAATACCATGAACCACTACTACCAGCAGTTGGTACAGCATGATATGTATGGCGGAGGGTGGGAAGAAAAAGGACTGTTTCAGTCCAAAACGGAAGGAGATGGATAAATGGAGTCCATGAGGGATATTGACAGGGCAATGGAACGTGAGATTGCAAAAGGAAGCTGCCCATTACGATTTGTTAAAATAGATTTTGGCGTTTCACCTTATCAGCAGATTGCATCAAAGGAAAAGCTGCTTGAAGTGCTGTCCTATCTGCTGAGGACTGGCGATTATGGCAGGTTTGCCGGGAAGGGAACAGGGAATAATGTTTATATGGACATAAAAGGCAGAAAGCCAACATTTATGCGTACCCGCTCTTTTATTGACCGCAACAATATTTTCGTGACAATCCGCAGATACGGGAAGAAGTTAAAACCAGACTTTGACGGGCATACTTATCTTGAAACAGTACAGTGCATCTTTGAGCTGCCGGAGGAAGAACAGGAAAAATACAGAGTAACGTATGACGGGCAGGAAACATTTGCTTTCCCCATGTCAGATAAATATATCCTCGGACTTTACACTCACTGTATTTCAGCAAGACAGACAGCAGGGGATATTTCCGGCACAGATTTTTCAAAAATAGAGCAAGGGATTGTCCGGCTGGAGAGTGTGCGTGACGTGCTGTTCCAGTGCCTTTTGTTTGATAATATAAAATATGGGGAAGGTGTGCTGTGCGCTGACCTCTGCACAATTTACTGTTTAAAGGAAAACGGATAACTTTTGGACATTTTGTCCAGAAGTGGTTAGGAGGATCATTTATGGCAGAAACATATATTACGGAAGAACAGCGGGAAAAATGCCGGAAGGTGGCAGATGCGTTTACGGAACTGTATGAGCTGGCAGATGTGATGGTGGCAGATGCCGGGCGGTTCGGCTTTGTCCGTCTGCAATGGTACAATGAGGGCGAAGGCTTCGATTCCGCTGTGGCGTATTCGGACAGTTCGGAACTGTTTGAAGAACTATGGCGGATATGGTATGAACATGAAGTTTTAACGCCTGTGCTTGGGACACCGCTTGCGGAGCTTGATTATGACGAGATATTCAAAACGCTTTCCAAAGACAGGCAGGAGGAAATACAGAAGAAAAAGGATTATTTCCTTGCACTGTGTGAGGAAAGCATCACATAAAATCAAATATAGATATAGACAGCGTCAGGGCAGTTATAGACCGTAAACAGCGGTTTGTAGCTGCCCTTTTTGTATTTGTGGAACTTTTGGACAAAAAGTCCAGAAGTGGAAAGGAGAGCTTATGAAATATCTGCTGCACAGGCTGTACGTTCCACCCTGACGGATGTACAGCAATAAAGGAAGAAGGAGGAAAACCATGCAGGAGGAAGTGACACAGAAAACGATTGCCCTTGTGTTCAAATCTTCCCGGCTGACTGCCGACGTGCTGAAAAAGGCAATGAAGATGTATCTGGAACACCGGAAACAGGGAAAACAGGCATCTCATGGGAAAATGTCAGTGAAAGACTTGGTCGGTCAGGGTATGGGTGCTTCGAGCATTGAGGTTACGGATAACAACATCAAGTCCTTTGAGAGAGTGGCGAGGAAATACAACGTAGACTTTGCTGTGAAAAAGGACAAGACAGTTGAACCGCCGAAGTACATGGTATTTTTCAAGGGCAAGGATGCCGACGTGATAACACAGGCATTCAGGGAGTTTGTGAAAGTTAATGAGAAGAAGCACAACCGCATATCCGTAAAGGAGAAGCTGGCAGAGTTCCGGGAAAAGTTAGGAAAGGACAAGAACAGGGAGAGGGCAAGGGAACACCAGAAGGACAGGGGGCAGTCGCTATGAGCAAGATTGTAGACGGTATTGCCAAAGACCTTAAATCTGTTCCCGAAAAGCTCAAGGCAAAGACGGGGAATGTTGACAAGAAGAAAGTATTCCTTATGTGCCTTCCCTATATCCTTACCGGATATTTCTGTGACAAAATAGCGTGGCTGTGGCGGGTATCGCCGGGACAGGACGCTTCCGCAAAGATGATGGCGGTCATGGAGGGGCTGGACGGTTTATTTTCCAACCCATTACCGAGTTTTTACCCGAAAGATTTGCTGATAGGCGCAGGGTGCGGTATTGCGCTCCGCCTTATAGTGTATTTCAAAGCCAAGAACGCCAAGAAATTCCGGCATGGCATGGAGTACGGTTCTGCAAGATGGGGGACAGCAAAGGATATTGAGCCTTACATTGATCCGGTCTTTGAGAATAACGTGCTGCTGACAGAAACGGAAAGGCTGATGATGTCGGGCAGACCAAGAGAGCCGAAGTATGCAAGGAATAAAAATATCCTTGTCATCGGCGGTTCCGGTTCGGGCAAGACGAGGTTTTTTGTAAAACCGAACCTGATGCAGATGCACTCATCATATGTCGTTACCGATCCAAAGGGGACAGTGTTGGTCGAGTGTGGGAAAATGCTTTTAAAGAACGGGTACAAGGTAAAAGTGCTGAACACCATTAACTTCAAAAAATCAATGCATTACAACCCTATCGCTTATATCCGGAGCGAGAAGGACATTCTGAAACTTGTAAACACAATCATTTTAAACACCAAAGGGGAGGGGCAGCAATCCGGCGAGGATTTTTGGGTGAAAGCCGAAAAGCTCTATTACACCGCACTGATCGGGTACATCTGGTATGAGTGCGTGGAGGAAGAACAGAATTTTACCACCCTGCTTGATATGATAAATGCAAGCGAGGCAAGGGAGGACGATGAGGAATTTAAAAACCCTGTCGATTTGATGTTCGACGAGCTGGAGGAAAGAGAGCCGGAACATTTTGCAGTCAAGCAGTACAAAAAATACAAGCTGGCTGCGGGCAAAACAGCAAAAAGTATTTTAATTAGCTGTGGCGCAAGGTTAGCCCCATTTGACATCAAGGAGCTGCGTGACCTGACAAGCTATGACGAGTTGGGACTTGATATGCTGGGGGACGAAAGGACAGCGTTGTTTGTCATTATCTCCGATACGGACGATACGTTTAATTTTATCGTATCAATCATGTACACGCAGCTTTTCAATCTGCTCTGTGACAGGGCAGATGATGTGTATCATGGCAGACTGCCCGTCCATGTGCGCTGCTTACTCGATGAGTTTGCAAATATCGGGCAGATACCAAAGTTTGAGAAGCTGATTGCTACAATCCGAAGCCGAGAAATATCAGCTTCTATTATTTTGCAGTCGAAGTCGCAGCTCAAAGCGATTTATAAGGATAACGCCGACACGATTGAGGGGAATTGTGATACCACCTTATTCCTCGGAGGGAAGGAAAAGACCACCTTAAAAGAGATGGCGGAAATTTTGGGTAAAGAAACGATAGACCTTTACAATACCTCTGACACAAGGGGTACGTCGCAGTCCTACGGTCTGAACTACCAAAAGACCGGGAAAGAGCTTATGAGCCAAGATGAGATTGCGGTCATGGACGGGGGAAAGTGCATCATGCAGCTTAGAGGGGTAAGACCGTTTTTCTCCAATAAGTTTGACATTACAAAGCACAAGCAGTACCGCCTTCTGTCCGACTATGACGAAAAGAATGCCTTTGACATCGAAAAATATGTAAAGAACCTGTGCAAAGCAAAAGTCAGGGACAATGACACCGTTGATGAGGTGGAAGATGCAGGCGTGATCGAAGCATGACAACTGAATATTGAAAAACTGAATATGGAACTTGTAAACCAGCAACAGAACTTTTGGACAAAAAGTCCAGAAGTTGAGAAACGGAGTTTTGAATGTACTTGGGAAAGGACAAAAACAAAGCACCCGGCACAGCCAATCGCCAAACTGAATGTACCGGATGCCCGCAGGGTTCTTCCTAATGGATTGCCCTGTCTTTATTTTAGCATAAGGCAGGGCATTTTACACGAAAAACTCTTTCACAGCTTATCAAAAAATTATTTTGAGGAAAGAAAGAGGTAAATTAAAATGACATTTTTTACAACAGCAGTTACAGGATTAAAGACAGTAGTTACAGCAATCGGTGCAGGCGTAGGCGTATGGGGCGTCATCAATCTGCTTGAGGGATATGGAAATGACAATCCGGGCGCAAAGTCACAGGGCATCAAGCAGCTTATGTCAGGCGGTGGCATTATCATTGTGGCGCAGACGGTGATCCCACAGCTCTCCACACTGTTCTCATAAGATAAATGGGCGGCATTATAGATAAAATTACTGAGTTCATAAAGGATATACTCAAAGGGTGGGTACTTAGCAACCTCGACACCATGTTTACCGATGTCAATGACAAGGTAGGCACGATTGCGGGAGAGGTTGCAACCACACCCAGCGCATGGAACTCCGGCATTTTCAACATGGTTAAAACACTGTCGGAGAATGTGATTGTCCCCATAGCGGGAATGATCATCAGTTTTGTGCTGATTTATGAGCTGATAACAATGGTGATAGACAAGAACAATATGCACGACTTTGATACAAGCCTGTTCTTCCGTTTTTTATTCAAGGCGTGTATCGCTGTCATGCTGCTCTCCAAGACCTTTGATATTGTCATGGCGGTATTTGACGTGGGAAGCCATGTGGTGACACAGGCGGCAGCTTCCATATCAGGATCGACAAGCCTTGATGTGGAAGCAACGCTGACTTCCATGTTTAACAGCCAGATAGACAACATGGAGATTGGGGAACTGGTCTGTCTTGGATTGGAAACAGCGGTAATCAGCTTATGTATGAAGATTATGTCTGTACTGATAACCGTCATTCTGTACGGGCGTATGATAGAAATATACCTTTATGTGTCAGTAGCGCCAATCCCGGCGGCAACGGTTACCAACCGGGAATGGGGCACAATCGGGACGAATTATTTAAAAGGGCTTATCGCACTTGCATTTCAGGGGTTTTTTATTATGGTATGCGTGGCAATCTACGCAGTGCTTGTGGCGAGTGTCGCAGTGGCGGGCAATCTGCACAGCGCATTGTGGTCGGTGGCAGCTTATACCGTAATCCTCTGTTTCAGCCTGTTCAAGACAGGCTCTTTATCAAAATCTATTTTTAATGCCGGGTAATTAGTTATGCCGATAAATATGTGATAAAGCCTGTAAAATCGCCATATTAAATAAAAAGTATCGGTCTAATTCTAAGCTACTTTATCCTTTCTGATATAGTGTAGGTGATAGCAAGTCACCAACCACAGAAAGGAGTTCCTATGAAATTTGATGAACAAGGGTTCCGTCATCTCGTTGACGAAACCAAAGCTACAATTATGCGGTTAGGTACAACGTCCCATGTCGTTCTTGACCGTTACAAGCGCTTTACCGAAATGCTAGTAGAACACTTAAAAACTCTGGATCAGCCGTTTGAATTAACACATTGCCTTGAATGGGTTAATTCTCTGGAACACGATCCGGCTTCTGTGCTTAGTGCGTCTTATGTTGACTGGATAGCACTGCACAGATTTGTCCATCTGCTGGCAGAACAGCAGGCCGGAACACTGACGGAGTGGCATCATTATTTGAGCTTTACCCTTGAACTTCCTGAAACAGATGAATACAGAAATATTCTTGTCGAATTTCAAGAAGTAATGAAAGTGGAAGGTAAATATACAAATACCGTAAAGTCGTACAGCTCCATTACCCGCAGACTGCTTCTTTATCTGGAAAGCGTTGGGGTAACAAAGTTTTCTGATGTAAGCAACCAAAACATTCTGGACTACTTCCAGACGGATCGCTTCAAGAACCGAAATCTAAAAGGGTTCCAGACAGAACTGTGCGTTCTGAAAAAGTTCCTGCGGTTTGCGGCGGATGCCGGTTACACAGCTTGTGAGACCCTTCCTTATGCGCTGCCGAAAATTCGCCAGTTCAGAGATAAAATCATCACTACGATTGACGAAAAAATAGAAGCAGACCTTATGGAAGATGAACCGGGCAGTCTTGTCAACAAGAGGGATCAGGCGATTCTTCTGTTAGCGCTGCACACCGGCCTCCGAAGCTGCGACATCCGGGCGTTAAGGTTCTGCGACATCGACTGGGAAAAAGAGACCATCCACATCCGCCAGAAAAAGACGGGAGTTGACCTTGAAATCCCCATAGACAGCGCCACCCAAAACGCCATTATTGACTACATTCTGAATGAGCGCCGGGACTGTGAGCAGGAGTATATTTTTGTTACGTCCGTAGGCCCGATAAAAAAGCTGGCCCGCAGGCATTACAGGATGAAATACCGCACGCAGGGAACGGAGTCTTATGAAAATCTCCCGCACGATGGTCTCCACATTTACCGCCGTACTTTTGCATCACGGCTCTTGCAGTCAGGAACACCGTTACCGCTCATTTCCGAAATGTTAGGGCATATCGACAAAAACTCTGTCCGTGTGTATCTCTCAACGGACGAAGCAAGAATGAAGCGGTGTGCACTGGACATCTCCCAGATACCCTGCCGAAGGGAGGAATACTGATGTACGCAAGTAAATTTGGTCCAGTCATTGAAGAAATGCTCATTATCCGGCATCGTTCCGGCTTGCAGTTAAAGTTTATTGGTTTTTTCCTTGACGACTTTGATGCTTTCTGCGCCAGAGAGTATCCAGAAGCTGCCCTGCTTACAAAAGAGATTGCTGAAACATGGATTCATAACCCCGATTCTCCATCCCGGCACCACATGGCGCGGCGGGTATTGACAATGAAGCATATCGGGGAATACCAGCAGTCACTCGGCTTCAATGCCTATGTCCCGAATTACCGGATTAAGAGACCAAAGGCCGAGGAACCCCATCTGTTCACGGATGAACAGCTTGCGTTGTTTTTTGAAACTGTTGACACAAAACTGATCCCGACAGAGACGTATCCGTATAAAGATACGATGTTCCCGGTATTCTTCCGACTGGTTTACTGCTGTGGCCTCCGCAGCAGTGAAGCGTGCAACCTGAAGGTGTCGGATATTGACTTTCCAAAAGGGACGATCTGTATCTATCAATCGAAGGGCATGAAAGACAGGGAGCTTCCCTTATCGGATGACCTTCTGGACTTATGCTGCCGCTTTGACCGGTACTACCAGAAACAGTTTCCCGACCGTACCTATTTTTTCAAGCCGAATCAGGAACGGGAACACATGACAAGCGCCGATGTCAGCAAAATTTTTCAAGCTATACTCAAAAAGGCGGGCTTATTGGATCTGCCCGGAAAGAGGTTTACAACGCATGGCCTCCGGCATCTCTTTGCTGTTCAAAACATTAAAAAATGTGCTGACGCAGGAGAAGATTTCTACAACTGGATTCAGTATCTTTGCAGGTACATGGGGCACAAGCACATCCGCTATACGCTGTACTATCTGCATATCGCATCCCAGCTTTTCCCGGTGTACCGGGAGAAGCTGAATGCCCTTGAGAAAGGAATCGGTGTGGTCTATGCGGAAGAATAAACAAAAACAGAATAAGATGTTTTTCATCTACACAAAGGACTTTTTCAATCACTTGCGCTCTGAACTTCATAGCGAACGGACAATCGAGACTTACTGCCAGTCGCTGAACGCTTTCCGCATCTATCTCTATGAGACCTACTCAAAAACCGTTGACCAGATCACGACCGATTTTGTCACGGAAGAGATTATCCGCGAATTTTTAAGCAGCGTTGCCGACAGCAACAGTGTTGGCACACGGAATGTCCGGCTGTCCGGGATAAAGGCATACCTGAAATATGCCGCTACCCGTGATATGGAGCTTGTACCCCTGCAAATCAGCATTTCTGCCGTGAAGCACAAGAAAACGTATCCGAAACGCCATAACTGGCTGGATAAGGCAGATGTTGAACTGATCCTCGCGCAACCGCCCCAGACAAAGATAGGAATACGGGATCGCTTCATTATCCTGTTCCTTTTCTCAACCGGGGCGCGGCTTGCTGAAATACGTTCCGTCCAGTTAAAGGACGTCATTATAAATGAAAAGTATCCATACATCCGAATTACCGGCAAAGGGAACAAGCCGCGTATCGTTCCCATTCCGGAGGATTCTTTTCTCGAAAACTATAAGTATTACTGCCGCCTTTACCATCCCAAAGGAGACCCGGAGAGTTACCTGTTCTATCCAACTGCGAGGGGCAGCAATGAAATGATGTCCGAGGACAACGTGCAGCGCATCCTGAAAAAGTATGGAGATGCCGCCCGCAGTTCCAATCCAAAGCTGCCTTCCATTCATCCGCATCTTCTCCGACATTCCTATGGAGCGCAGCTATACAGGCTTGGGGTTTCTCTCCCAGAGATAGCAAAACTTCTTGGACATGAGGATATTTCCACAACTGAAATCTATGCGGAAACCGATCCTGAAATGGCGGCAGAAGCGATCTCAAAGATGTTAGGCAAGCAGCCGGTAAGGAAATGGGACTCCCTTACCGAAGATGAAAAGTTAAAAATCTTAGGACTAAAGTAGCTCAGAATTAGACCGATACTTTCTTGCGAAACATGGTGTAAAAACCGGCTTCAGCAGAATTTATCGGTCTTATTTTTTACGAGGCATTAAATATCTTAGACCGATGTCGGTCTAACGCGTTCAATGCCCACTAAACAGAAAGCATTGCGTTTAGCGGGCATTGCCCACGAAAGGAGCAGACTATGGCAATTTCAGTACCAGTGCCAAAAGACCTGAGTGGAATCAAGACAAAAGTAGCATTAAACCTTACCAAAAGGCAGATTATCTGCTTTTCCGGCGCTGCCCTTGTGGGCGTTCCCTCATATTTCCTTACAAAAGGGGTTTTGGGGACACAGGGGGCGGCGCTCATCATGGTGGGCGCAATGCTGCCATTCTTCTTTTTGGCAATGTATGAAAAGGACGGTTTCCCCGCAGAGAAAATCTTATATTTCATGTTAAGGCAGAAAATATTAACGCCGGGGATCAGACCGTATAAATCGGAAAACCTCTATAAGCAGTTGGAGGAACGGGAAAGAATCAGGAAGGAGGTACGTTTCCTTGAAGAAAAAGCAAAAGGCGGAAGCAGAAAAGCGGAAGCCGGAAAAAAATAGACAGGCACAGGAGAAAGCAGGGCTTACTTTTTCCGAAAAAAAGCGGTTAGTGGAGCTTAAACGTATCCTTGCCGGGAACAGCAAAGAACAGAGCAAGCCTGACACAGCACAGAAAACCATAACATTCAAAAAAATGTACCGGGACGGTATCTGTCAGGTAACGGACACCTATTTTACAAAAATGGTGGAGTTTTTTGACATTAACTATGATTTGCTGGAAGTGGAGGATCAGGGCGATATTTTAGAGGAATACAGCAAGCTCATCAATTATTTCGATCCGTCCATAAAGTTTGAGTTATTTCTATTCAACAGACAGGTCAGTGAACAGGCGCTTGCGGAGCAGTTTGACATTCCCCTGCAGGACGATGATTTTGACGATATTCGTGATGAATACACACAGATGTTAAAGCACCAGTCGGCAAAGGGAAACAACGGTATCATCAAGTCCAAGTACCTTATCTTCGGTGTGGAAAGCACAGGCTTCAAAGAAGCAAAAAGCAAGCTGAACAACATTGAGAAAGATGTGGTACATAACTTAAACAACATCGGCACGAATGCCAGAGGTCTTGACGGGAAGGAAAGGCTGCGTATCTTGCATGAGTATTTCAATCAGGGTACAATGGAGCCTTTCCGTTTTTCGTTTAAGGAGCTGTCAGAGTCCGGGAAGTCGGTCAAGGATTATATCGCACCACCGGGGTTTGACTTCCGCTATCCGAGCAGGTTCAAGTCCGGCAGCATCTACGGGAGCGTGTCGTATCTTGACATTATCGCGCCAAGGTTCAATGACGAGCTGCTTAAAAAGCTCTTGGACATTGACGATAACCTCACGCTTACCATGCATATGCAGACATTTGATCCGGTGGAAGCGATTAAGATGTTAAAACGTGCGCTGACCGACATACAGAAAAATAAGATTGAGGAACAGAAGAAAGCAGTCCGGAGCGGATACGATATGGACATTCTCCCGACGGACATCGTGACATACGAGAAGGACACGCTGGAGCTTTTAGATGACCTCAATACAAGCAACCAGAAACTTATCAAGATGACATTCCTGATAACCTGTTACGGGAGGACAAAGAGGGAGCTTGAAAACCTCACGCAGAGGGTATCCGGCATTATCCAGCAGGCAAACTGCAACTTGCGGTGCTTGCAGTATTTACAGGAACAGGGGCTGATGGCGAGTGCGCCGATTGGGTGCAATGATACGGGGATAGAGAGGAATCTGACAACCAAAAGTACCGCTGTCCTTGTTCCGTTCTGCACACAGGAGCTTTTCATGCCCGCACCTGCCATTTATTACGGTCTAAATGCGCTTTCTAATAATATGATCATGGCAGACCGGAAAAGACTTCGTACTCCAAACGGGGTAATCTTGGGAACGCCGGGAAGCGGTAAGTCTTTTTCTGCAAAGCGTGAGATTTTATCCTGTTTCCTTATCACAAGGGACGATATTATTATCTGCGATCCAGAGGGCGAGTATTTCCCATTGGTTCAGGCGCTTCATGGGCAGGTGGTAAGGCTTGCCACCAATTCAAAGGACTTCCTCAATCCGATGGACATTCAGCTTTCCCATAAAGGGGACAAGGAGGCGCTGAAATTAAAGAGCGATTTCCTGATTACGCTGTGTGACCTGATTGCCGGAGGGAAAAACGGTCTTGAGAATGACGAAAAGGGTATCATTGACACCTGTATCAAGCATATCTACGACAAATATTTTGATGAACCAAAACCGGAGAATATGCCCATTTTGGAGGATTTGTATAACGCACTGTTAAAATATGAGCCGAAAGATGTAGCACCGGAGATGCAGAGGGAAGCAAAGCAGAAGGCGGTCAGGATTGCCAACAGCCTTGTACTGTATGTGCATGGTTCGCAGAATTATTTTAACCACCGAACCAACGTGGACGCACAGAACCGTATCATGTGCTTTGATATCCGAGATTTGGGAAACCAGCTCAAAGAGCTTGGAATGTTGATCGTGCAGGATGCAGTGTGGAACAGGGTGTCGCAGAACAGGGAGCGCAGGGTTGCCACAAGATACTATTGTGATGAGTTCCATTTGCTTTTAAAGGAAAAGCAGACCGCCATTTATTCGGTGGAGATTTGGAAAAGGTTCAGGAAATGGGGCGGAATCCCCACCGGACTGACACAGAACGTGGGCGATTTTTTGAAGTCGGAGGAAATTGAGGGTATCTTGGGAAACAGCGATTTTGTGTATCTGTTAAACCAGAACGCCAAAGACCAGCATATCTTGGCGGATAAGTTGGGATTATCGGAGAAACAGCTTATGCACGTCACCAATTCCGAACCGGGAAGCGGTCTGATATTGTTTGACAACGTGGTAATCCCATTCGTGGATAAATACCCGACGGACACAAAGACCTATGCAATCATGAACACGAAGCCGGAGGAAAGCGTTAAAAAGGAAGATGAGGTTAGTTAATGGCAGAAAAGAAAGGAAAGAAAAAACAGAGCGCCACCTACTGTAAAGAAGCAGATACAGATTTCCATAAGGGAGCTGATAATGCCTTTACGGGTGGCAATGCTGCTTACCAGCCTAGAGATGCCAATGCCGCAAAGACAGCGCAGACCGAAGGCAGGAAAAAGCAGACAGAAAAAAGTATGCACACGCAGCAAGAAACTTTTGGACAAAAAGTCCAGAAGTCAGAAGAACAGCAGTCAAAGGGAAATGATACTTTTACAGAGAATAAGGGTACAAATGCCCAAAGCCAAGATGCAAAGCAGCGTGTGGCGAACCGCACTTCTAAGGCTCGTACAAAAAAGCAGATGTACCAGTCCACTTCTGGACAAAAAGTCCAAAAGTTTGGTGAGAAGCCAAAACAGGAAGAAAAAACAGATTTTGTAAAGGAAAACAGTGCTTTTAACGGACAGGATCAATCCAGCCAGCCGGAGGAAGCAGAAAAAAGACAGCCTGATACGGACGATTACCACCGCCGGGACACTTACAGGCAGTCGCAGAAAAAGGGAAAATACCATAAAAAGCGGGTGCGGAAAGAGTACCGGGGCGGTGAAAACACAAAAGAAAATACTTTTGCGGAAGATGTTTTTACGGAAAATACGGGAAATTCCTTTCAGGAGGAAAGCGGTTCAGACTTTACAGGCAGTAAAAAGCTGCAAAGGAAACAGAAACAGGCAGAGAAAGCCGGAAAGAAGGTGCAGAAGGCAAGGGCGAAGCTGCCAAAGACAAGGGAATATACCTTGCAGAGAGTTTTTGACGAGAAAACCGGGAAGGGGAAATATGTGGTTGTCCCTATGGATAAGGAGAAGCCTTTCAAACAGGAGGGCATATCCAAGTCCACCATGCGCAGGGTGCAGAATGAGAGCCGGAATTTCGTGCATGGAAAGATAGCGGAAACGGAGAAAGAAAATTCTGCTGTGGAGGGCGCACATAAGACAGAACAGAAAAGCGAGGAATTATTCGGTTTTGTCAAAAGGCAGATTAAAGGGAAAGAACAGAAACAGCGGGCGAAGGTGGCAAAGCTGGAAAAGAAGCAGTTCAAAAAAGAAGTGAATTTCCAGTATCAGAAATTCTTGGAGGAAAACCCGCAGATACAGAAAAAAGTGTTACAGAAGCGGTTGCAGAAACAGCGCATCAAGCGGGAGTACATCAAGGCAAGGAAGAAAGCAGCCACTTCAAAGGCGGCGGAGCAGGCATTTGAAAAGACAAAGAACGGTACTGTTACTGTGGCGAGGAAGTTACAGGAGTTTGCCCGTAAAAATGCAGGTCTGCTTGTGACAGTCGGCATCATGGTTTTACTCCTTATGATGATCATGGTTTCCGTATCGTCCTGCGGGGCGATGTTTGCGGATACACAGTCCACGATTTTAGCAGCGAGTTATTTAAGCGAGCCGAAAGAGATTGATGCCGCAGACTTGCAGCTTACCCGGCTGGAGCTTGACTTGCAGAATGAGATTGACCGGGTGGAAACGGATTATCCGGGGTATGATGAATATTCCTACAATCTTGGTGAAATCGGGCATAACCCGTTTACCCTTATCAGCTATTTATCTGCTGTCCATACGGAATTTACCGCAAGTGAAGTGGAAAGCGGGATACAGGCGCTTTTTGATGAAATGTACACGCTGACGCTCACACCGGATACGGAAACGAGGACAAGGACGGTCACTGATCCGGACACCGGGGAGGAAAGTGAGGAAGAATATGAGGTCAGTATCCTTAGAGTGACACTTACAGTTATACCACTGGAAAGCCTTGTTGCCGGGAAAATGGATACGGAGCAGGCAGAGATTTTTGCCATGTATGGGGAAACAAACGGTCTGCTTCAGGAGTTTGCTTCGCCGCTTAACCTTTACTGGTATTATTATGTGTCAAGCTATTATGGATACCGGAAGAATCCAAGCACAGGGAACGAGGAACTGCACAGGGGCGTGGACATAGCAGTGCCGACAGGCACAACCGTTTATGCAGCGCATGACGGTACAGTGACAGCGGCAGCTTATGACAGCCACTATGGGAATTATGTGGCGATTGAAAAGGACGGTTACACAACCAAGTATGCCCATATGGACAGCCTTAGCGTGAGTACGGGGCAGCAAATAACCAAAGGGACGGTCATCGGCACGACAGGGAACACCGGGAGCAGCACAGGAAGCCATTTGCATATCGAATGTTTATACAACGGGGAGTATTATAACCCGTTATTTTATTTTGATGTGGGCGAGGGTACATTGTACGGTGAAACACCGGGCGGTGCGCCGGGAAATGCAGTGCCGCCGGACGCATATGATGACGCATCAGTGCAGGCGCTTATGGAGGAAGCCGCAAAATATCTCGGCTATCCTTATGTATGGGGCGGTTCTTCCCCGGCAACAAGTTTTGACTGTTCCGGCTATGTCTGCTGGGTATTTACCAACAGCGGTGTACACAACCTTCCACGAACTACCGCACAGGGCATCTATGACCAGTGTACTCCGGTTTCCGCATCAGACGCAAAAGCGGGGGATATTATTTTCTTTACCGGGACTTACAATTCGGCGGGTGCGGTCAGCCATGTGGGGATATACTGTGGAAACGGAGTGATGATACACTGTGGCGATCCAATCAGTTACGCAAACATTAATTCGTCATACTGGCAGAGCCACTTTTACAGTTTTGGAAGATTAAATTAGGAGGGATTTATGACAAAGGAACGCATTGAAAAGGAGCTTTCCAAAGTGCGGGCGCAGCTTGAAACATTGCAGGCAAAGCAGAAGGACTTGGAAGAACAGAAGCGCATGGCGGAAAGAGCCGAAAAAATGGATATTATTGAAAAGAATAAAATCTCGTCCGAAAAGCTGCAATTACTTATCAAATTGAGTGAGGACGAGATTTTGCAGTTATTGGCAGAAAAAGAAAAGAAAAAGGAGATGACGGGAAATGAAGAAAAAGTTATCAGTTAAGGCACTGGTATCGCTGCTTTTATCGGCGGTACTGTTTATTATGCCCATAGGGGCATTCATGGCAAACAGCGGGAATACGGTAGATGTCCATGCAGAGGATACAGGCGCAAAGGAAAGCACAGAAACGGAAACAGCACCGGAAAATGCCGAGGAAACAGAATCCGCAGACGAGGGCGGAACAGAGAGCGAAACGGTATCGGGGAATGATATTCCAAAGCCGGAATGTACCTGTGGGGAAAAATGCACACAGTATTCTCTTGATAAGGATTGCGAAGTATGTAAAGAGGATTACACCCTATGTGAATATGTGAACCCAAATGTAAAAATCACAATCACCACACCGACAGGATGGCACAATGATACCACAAAAGTACATATTTCCGTAGAAGATGTGGCACATTCCGGCAATTTCACCATAAAGACCGTACAGGCGAAGATTGCACAGAACGGGAGCTGGACGGACATCACAGAGGATATGTATGTGGAGATTTCAGAAAACACAACCGTTTATGTGCTTGTGACAGACCAGAAGGGCAAGACCTATGAGAAAAACCGCTACATTAAATGTTTTGATTTCACGAAGCCTACGCTGAATGCTGCGGTCAGTGACGGACTGTTAAGCGTACAGGCGCAAGATACTGATTCCGGCATCAAGGCGGTCTATGTGAACGGGTATGAGTTTACAGACCTTACAAACGGTGTCCTGAATATCCGCCTGCAACAGTTTGATGCGGGGTATCAGTATTTTACCATTTCCGCTATGGACAATGCCGGGAATATGTCGGAGGTTTATAAAACCGCCAACCCATATTACACCGATCCGGAAAAAGAGGACAGCAGCGAAAAGAACCCGGCAGAGCAGCTCCCGGTCAATGCACAGGCAACCAAGCCTTCCTCTGCCACCGCACAGGTTACGGAGCATACCAAAACGGACAGTGACGGTAATACCATATCTGAATTAAGCCCGGCAGAACAGAAAAAACAGGCAATGGCGGAAGCGGCAGCATCGGAAAAAGCGGAAAATTCCGCTGACAGTGAAAAGAGCGAGAAGGGGAAAGAGTTTTATACAATCCAGACCGCTTCGGAAAAAGTATTCTATCTTGTGATTGACCGGGACGGGGACGATGAAGTGGTTTATTTCCTGACGGAAGTTACGGAAAATGACCTTCTGAACGTGACAACGGACAACAGCGAAACATTACCGAAAAATTCTGCTGCGCTGGAGTCTGCAATCCCTGTAACAGAGGGCGCACTGCCCAATAATAACGGGGAACAGGAAAAGGAAGAAGAACCAACGGAAGAAGCGACGGAGGAAGGCAGCGGCGAAGCTGTGGAAGAACCCGAACCGGAGCCGGTAAAGGAAAACCCGGCAGCGACTTATATCATTCTTGGTATTGCAGCGGTAGCAGCCATTGGCGGAGGTTATTATTTCAAGGTAGTCAGAGGGAAGAAAGAGGAATTTCTTGACGAGGACGATGATGAGGATGACGAGGAAGAAGAATACGACGATGATGAGGAAGAAAACGAGGACAAAGAGGACGATTTCTTTGACAGTAAAGACGGGGAGGACGAATAAATGCAGTTAGTGATAGCAGAAAAACCGAGCGTTGTAAGGAGCATCGCAGAAGTAATCGGCGCAGTGGAAAGTAAAGACGGATACATGGAGGGAAACGGTTATCTTGTGAGCTGGTGCGTGGGGCATCTTGTGGAGCTTGCACAGCCGGAAAGTTACGGGGAACAGTGGAAGAAATGGACTTATGAGAGCCTTCCCATAAAACCGGAGAACTGGCAGTATGAGGTCAAGGCAGACACCAAAGCGCAGTATGATGTGCTTTACCAGTTGATGCACAGGGAAGATGTGTCGGCTACGATTTGTGCAACCGACGCAGGGCGTGAAGGGGAGCTTATCTTCCGCCTTGTGTATGAGATGGCAGGGTGTGACAAGCCGATCAGACGCTTGTGGATTTCCTCAATGGAGGAAAGCGCAATCCGGGAAGGTTTTGAAAATTTGCAGCCGGGGAGTGATTACGATAACCTCTATCATTCCGCACTGTGCAGACAGGAGGCGGACTGGCTTGTGGGCATCAACGGTACAAGACTGTTTACGGTGCTGTATGGCGGCAAGGTCTTAAAAGTAGGCAGGGTGCAGACACCTACACTTGCAATGCTTGTGGACAGGGAAACAAAGATCATGAATTTCCAAAAGGAAAAATATTACATGGCGCATATCCTGATGGATGGGATTGATGCCGCCACCGGGCGCATTGATGATAAAAATAAAGCAGATGAAGTCGTGGGAGCTTGCCGGAATGGGCAGGCTCTTGTCACATCTGTTTTAAAGGAAGAAAAAACAGTTGCACCGCCGAAGCTCTATGACCTTACCACACTCCAGCGTGATGCGAACCGTTTATTTGGTTTTACCGCAAAACAGACCTTAGAGTACACGCAGAGTTTATATGAGAAAAAGCTGGCTACTTATCCGAGAACGGACAGCCAGTTTTTGTCTGACGATATGGGGCAGACCGCAAAGAATGTGATAGAAGCGGTTTTCACTTCCCTTATGTTTGAGGAAAACATGATGTTCAATCCTGATATAAAAAGGGTTTTGAACAGCAAAAAAGTTACAGACCACCATGCGATCATTCCCACAATGGAGATTGCAAAGGCTGACCTTGCGGCGCTTCCGGAAACGGAGTGCAAAATCTTATCCTTGATTGCAAACCGCCTTTTGTGCGCAACAGGGGAAAAGCATTTGTATGAAACAGTCAAAGCGGAGTTTTCCTGCAACGGGCATACTTTTACGGTTTCCGGAAAGTCTGTCACGCATAACGGGTGGAAGGTCTTTGAAGATGTTTTTAAGCGTTCCTTTAAGATTGCCGGGAATAAGGAAGATGAAAACGGGGAAAAGAAGCTGCCGGAGCTGTCAGAAGGGCAGACCTTTGAGGGTGTGCAGACGAAAATCAGCGAACATTTCACAACACCACCAAAACACTTTACGGAGGACAGCCTGTTATCCGCTATGGAACGTGCCGGGGCAGAGGATATGGGTGATGATGTGGAACGTAAGGGACTTGGCACACCTGCGACAAGGGCGGACATTATTGAGAAGTTAGTCAAAGACGGTTTCGTGAAGCGTGACAAAAAGCAGATGATACCGACAGAGGACGGACTGAAGCTGATAACAGTTCTCCCAGATGTGGTAAAGTCCCCGAAACTTACCGCCGATTGGGAAAATGCCCTGACGCTGGTAGCAAAAGGGGAGCTTGCGATGGAGGACTTCATGGCAGACATTGAAAATATGGTGTCGGAGCTTATCCATACCTACCATGAAGTCAGTGACGAACAGAAAAAGATGTTTGTACAGGAGCAGGAAACGCTTGGAACGTGCCCGAACTGCGGCGGTCAGGTGGTAAAGGGAAAATTCGGTGCGTACTGCAAAAATAAATGCGGCATGAATGTAAGCCGGGTTATGGGCGCTGTGCTTACCGATGCACAGGTAAAGGATATGCTTGCCGGAAAGAAAATCCTGTTAAAAGGGTTAAAGAACAAGGCAAACAAGACTTACGATGCCTATATCATTCCGAGTGGGACGGAAGAATACCACTACACCAAAGACGGGGAAGAAAAAAGCGGGGTACAGTTTAAAATTGTCATGGAGTTTCCAAAGAAGAAATCTTCAGGGAAAAAGAAATAGATAGAAATATTATTGTGATTGTGGTATTATATGAACAATGTAAATTGAAAGTTGTCATTTAAGACAATACTGTATTTGAGGAGGTAAAACTATGTACAGAATAAATCATAATGATGCGATAGAATTAGAGCATCAAGTTCGCAGGTTGTTTAAGTGTGACCGAGCTGGAGTTTCTGGGTTAGCTGATGCTGACAACTTTGAATCTCGTCCTATGGATGCAGCAGTTATGGTTGTATCTTACATTCATGCAAAGGGATTGCAGAGTAGCGAAACGCAATATGATGAATTTTTATGTAAGTATGATGCTATTTTTACATATCCTGATGAGAATGATGCGGAACATGAGGTAAAAAATTATATTGACGAATTAACAGAGATTATTGAAGATTATTTATAGTCAATAACATAAATTGTTTTGATAACCTATACAGATTTTAATTTATCGGTCAATAATTACTGCAATCACAATAAAATAGTTAATCAGCGTTAGAGCATATAGAAAATAGCCTATATGCTCTTATTTTTTTTGGAGGGAAAAGAATATGTTTACAACAGGAGATAAGTTATTAAATATGATGAAAGAGGAAGAAATCAGTATTATGGAGCTTTCGAGATTATCAGGAGTGCCGGAGAGGACTATCATGGATATTTTGGCAGGAATCAGAGAGCCGGAGCTTGGCGTGGTATGCAAGATTGCGGACGGACTGGGTATCTGTGTGCATGAGCTTCGTGCTGATGAGGAGTTTTATTCGGTATCCGTACAGAAAGATACCCTTGCAAAGCTGATTGTAGTCAGTGAGATTAACGGAGTGGAACTGGAGGAACTGATACATACCATTTTAGAAAAAGGTATTGAGGAACAGGGCTTCTACGAATAAGGTTAGAAAATAGTTAAAAATTTTCGATATAAGAGGGGAGGTTATTTTCCCCTCTTTGTCAAAATAGGTGAAAAATGTTAAGTGATGCGGTATAATATATTCATTGGATTTTGTAGTAAGTCAAAGATATTGGAGGTATATTATGGGTTTAACAATGCTTGAGAATGGATTAGATTTTATAATTGATTCGGTTTCACATTTAAAGAAAGCAGAACAAGATGATTGTAAAACAAAAGAACAAGAAATAAAATATAGTTTATTGCACTTATCGTCTGGAATAGAGCTGATTTTAAAAAGTAGATTATATAGAGAACATTGGACTTACATTTTTTCAGATATGAATAAAGCAAACAGAGAGCATTTAAAGAATGGCTCTTTTAGAAGTGTAGAAAGTGGAACAATCTTTGAAAGATTAGAAAGACTATGTGATATTGAGATTGATAAGGAAAGTAAATCTATATTTGAAAATTTACGACGATTGAGAAATCAAATGGAACACTTTACTATTATTGATAGCTTTCCAGCAATTGAAGCTTGTATTAATAACTCATTAGGTGTGATAAATAAATTTATTGCAGATAACTATGATGATTTTACTTCACCAGTTTCAGTGAGTTTGAAAGATGAGTATGATGAAGAATTTGGTCTTACAGAGCAGGAAGAGAAACTGATTCAAGAGCTGATTAAGTGTACAGCAGAACTAAGAGAACACTATGATGATGCTTTAAAAATGGCAACAGCGAAAGCGAAGGATGAATCATTACTAGAAGAATTGGTAGAGTGTCCTTCGTGCAAGGAAAGGTTTTTAAAGTGCGGCTATAATAGTAATAAATGTCATTGCTTCTTCTGTGCGTATGAAAAAGTTGGAAGTCAAGCAGCCGATGAATATCTTAGTATTATAAAGGGATTGAGTAAGTATGAGATTATAAAAGATGGTGGGGAATATCCTTTATATGAATGTCCTGATTGTGGGGAATATTCATTTGTTAATACAGGTGGTATGTATGTGTGTTTTTCTTGTGGAATGTATTACTATGAGAGTGAAGTTGAGTTTTGTAGTGAATGTGGAAGAATATATCTTAAAGATGAGGAAAATGATTTAGAATTATGTTCTTCTTGTATAGAACGTAAGATGGCTGAATAAGGGAATAGTTTGTAAATGATATAATTATTTTTAGTAGAGGGTACTTAGGAGAAATCTTGGGTACTTTTCTTATACAAATATTATGGGAAAGGAGCAGATAAAAATTGAATAAAGTTTATCGTCACTGGTGGCAATGGATTATGAACGAACCATAGCCACCTTTTTTATTGCCTAAAATTACGAAAAATTAAGAAACGGAGGTTTACAATGAGAAAATATGACTTAATTTCTGCACTTTCCGAGGAAACAGCAAGGGAAGTGGCGAGAAATGACGAAAGCTGGAAAAAGTACCTGAACACAGCATCAGGGCTTTACAAATACCCGTTCAAAGAACAGCTTCTCATCTATGCCCAAAGACCGGATGCGACAGCCTGTGCTTCCATAGAGATATGGAATGAAAAAATGCACTGCTGGGTAAACAAGGGCGCAAAAGGAATTGCACTGATTGATGAAGAAGGGAGTCCTTATACCGGACTGCGGTATGTCTTTGACATATCAGATGTACATAAGGCAAGGCGGATCGGGCGGTTTCCGCAGCTATGGGAAATGAAAGAGGAACATCAGGAAGCAGTGATTGACCGTCTGGAGCAGATTTACGGGGATACCAATAAAGAAGCTGGATTTGTGGACAGGATCAGGGAGATTGCGTCACGCATAGCGGGGGACTGTTATCAGGAACTTGCTTCAGATATGGAATATCTGAAAGAGGGAAGTTTCTTAGAGGAGCTTGACGAACTGAATATCGGTGTGCGTATCCGGGAAACGCTGGCAGACAGTATTGCCTATACTGTTTTGAAACGGTGCGGCATGGACGAAAAGGAATTGTCCAAAGAAATCGAGTTCCCATATATCCATGAGTTTAACACAGTGGAAACACTGTCACATATCGGAAACAGCGTATCCGATTTATCCAAGCCTGTCCTTATGGAAATTGGGAAGGCAATCGGGGCGTATGACAGGGAGAATGCAAGAAATGCGGAAACTAAAAATTTAGGCGAGAAAGGACTTGCAAATACCTCTGACACACGCTATAATGCTTTAAAGCGTGAAAGTGAAATGCAGGACGGACAATCTATCGAACAGACCGAAAACGCCGGGGAAAGGAGCAATAATAATGAATTTGACATACGAAAAGAACGGGGATTACATGATCCCGATGTTACAGATGGACGAGCAGCCGGAGGGGACACTGACCAAGTACGGATTGATGCGGAAGAATTACTTACAGGAACACAAGAAGGGAGTTTACACAGGACTTCTCCTGAAAGGGAAGCTGAAAGAACATCTTCTGACCATTCAGGAACAGGCAGAGCAGAGAATGGAGCTTCTGACCGTGCAGATGGTAAGGCAGGAGGGCGTGACAGAGAAACTCAAAGCAGAGAACCAGATGCTATGGGTGCAGAAGATGAACAGCATCAGGCAGGCGGCGGAGGAGATCGTTTTGACGGAACTGGTATACAGTTTGTAAATGAGGAAGAAACAACTGAAAATAGGGAATTACAGGAGCCGGATAATGAAGAAAACACATTATCCGGTCTTTCTTTGCCTGATATCGAAAAGGGTGTTTTGCAGTTTGATGAATTTATGGTGCATAGATGTCCTGATATTGCCGGAGTGATGCTTTTTGAGCCGGATAAGAATAAACAGACAGAGTATATCAAAAACAGTTACAGGCATGGAGAATATGCAGAGTTCTACATAGGCGGGGAACGTGCCGGGTATAAGGCAGATGAAAACGGTCTTTCGTTCTGGAGGGGAAGCCAATCAGAACGGATAGGGGAAGTTACCATATCATGGGAAGATGTCAGAAACAGCATTGCTTTTTACATGGAAAAAAATGAGTATCTGAAAGAAGGGCAGATACCGCAGTGGCAGGAACCGGAAGAAACATACCAGCAGTTAAGCCTGTTCCCAAGTGTAGAGGAACAGATCGGCACGATTGAAGCAGCGCAGGCAGGAGAGCAATACACCATGCCCGCTGCTTTTTCTCTGCCAACAGAACAGCTTGAAGCCATTCTGCGTACAGGCGGCGGGCGGGATAACAGCAGAAGCCGCATTTATGCCAAGTACCAGCAGGGGAAAACACCAGAGGAAATGGCGGAATTTCTGAAAAACGAATACCGGACTACCGGAAAAGGCTTTGATTTTGGCAATAATCCTGTTTCCGTATGGTTTAATGAAAAAGGCATGAGCATCGGTTACGGTATGTCGGCAAAGGAAAACCCGGTTGCAGTAATGGGCTGGCAGGAAGTAGAGGGCATTGTCCGTTCTATGGTGGAAAATGGCTCTTACATGAGTGCTAGTGAAGTGTTCCTTGTAGATGAAATAGAACGCCAGCGGGTGTCAAATGACCTTTACAATTTCTTCCGGGACGGTATCGGGGAAGTGCCGGAGAGCATACCAATTAATAATTATAATTATCCGGAAAGCATGACAAACCTCTGTGAGCTTTTATCCACACAGGAAGGACGTGATACCGTCACAGGGGAGCTTGCCAAAGCGAAAGAGCAGCTTGAAACAGGGGAAAAGAATATCAAGTGGCGGTATGTGAAAAGTCCTGAGCATCTGCTTTCAGAGATTGCCGATTTAAGCGCAGAAAAAAAGGAATATCCGGCACAGGACAATGTAGAGGTCTTGCATGAAGATTTTATTACGCAGGACGAGATAGATACCCGTCTGACAGGCGGAAGCAATTTTCATCATGGACAGTTCCGTATTTATGAGTATTTCATGGAGGGGCATGACAAGAAAGAAAATATTGCTTTTCTTAAAAATGAATACGGTACAGGCGGCAGTTCCCACGCACTTGTGGGGAGCGATACCGGGCATGAGGATCATGATGCAAAAGGTATCCGTCTGGAAAAAGGCAGCTATGGCAGCCCATACGCAAAAGTGCTTTTAAAGTGGAACGTGGTGGAAAAGCGTATCAGGGAGCTTGTAAAAGAGGATAAATACCTTACACCGGAGGGCAAGGAAGCCTATGCACAGTACAAAAAAGAGCAGGCAGAGGAAGCCATGCGCAGGGAACAGGAAAAGCTGGAGCATGGTGTCAGGATTGAGTGCAAAGAAGCAATAGAAAAGGCGATTGCAGAGAAGTTTGACGGTTATACACTTCCGAGGGATACCGCAGAGGGTGTCATAAAGCAGTTTGGAAAGGAACGTGTTGAGAATGTCCTTGCCAATACAATCATGCACTTATCCAATGACGGGCGTTTTTCTCCAAATAACAAGGAATGGGCAAAAATACTTGTATCCGATGCGGACTGGCAGACAAGGGATTATATCGTCACTTCCCACCCGGCTGTGCTGGACGGTTTTACCAATCAGGCAAGGCGTTACATAGAGCGTGACAGGGAACCGGATAAGGCGGATATACCGGAACCGGAAAAAGAAACTTCTGGACAAAATGTCCAAAAGTCAGAAGCAGAAAATAACATAAGCGGCAGTGACAGGGCGCTTATGGAAAGGCTTGCGGAAATGTCCGTTGTGGTTAAAATCTGCGGTGCGCTGTCCATGAAAGATGTGGTCGGCTGGAATGAGGACACAGGGGAGGTTGCTATTCAGACCGATGAAAGGCGGTTAGAGGGGAAGGCAGTCTATGACGCTTTGTTTTTAGAAGCTGCCGATTATGTCCTCATGCAGTCAATCAGTGGGAATACGGAAAAAGCAGTAGAAATGGATCGTCTGCTGAAAGAAGCACAAAGTTATGCGGCACGTTATGACGAACCCGAACAGCAGAGGCAAGAAAACGCTGCGGAGGAAGTTCCAAAAGAAGAACCAGAACAGGAAATAACAGGGCGCTTTTTGGTTACGGAAACAACTGATGCCTTTACAGAGCCTTTTGCGGTATGGGACAACGAAAAGCAGGATTACTATGTGGCGGGCGATGGCACAGTACCGACGTTTGCTACACAGGAGGAAGCAGATGCGTATGCTGACCGCATCAATGAAGATATTTCAGGAGAAAAGGAAGCTGTAACAGGGCAGTTGACGAAGGAAGAACAGGCGGAAACGGAAAGTATTGAGCCAGTAGAGGAAACTGAATCAGAGAAAACAGAACTGCCGGAAATTGAAAATATTATTGATACAGAAGATGATTTTTCTGATATTGATACAGATGCAGTCCGGGAAAGACTTGCAAAAGCCGGGATTGTGGACGGGCAGCTTGTAGATGAAAACGCCTTAGAGAATGATCCGTTTATCCAGCAGGTCATGCGTGATGTGGAAATGCTGACAGGGGAAACGGATATAGAGCCGGAAAAAGTATCAGGGAAAGAACCGGAGATAAACAAGTCAGGCGCAGCCAATTACCATATTACTTTCAATGAAGCGGAAACTACTGGAAAAGGCTTTGCGCCGAAAGAGAAATTCCGTCAGAATGTGGAAGCCATACGCACCCTTGAAAAGATTGAGGGCGAACACCGCATTGCCACACCGGAAGAACAGGAAGTATTAGCGAAATATGTAGGTTGGGGCGGTCTTGCTGACGCTTTTGACGAAACAAAAGCGAATTGGGCGAATGAATATCAGGAATTGAAAAGCCTGTTATCCCCGGAAGAATACGCTTCCGCAAGGGAAAGCACCTTAAATGCCCACTATACAAGCCCTGTTATCATTCAGGCAATCTACGATGCAGTGGGGAAAATGGGTTTTACCAAAGGGAATGTGTTAGATCCCGCCGCTGGGATTGGAAATTTCTATGGCTGTCTGCCGGAGGAAATGCAGGGGAGCAGACTGTACGGGGCAGAACTTGACGGACTTACCGGACGGATTGCAAAGCAGCTCTATCCCCATGCGGACATTAAAATCACAGGCTTTGAAAATACCAGTTATCCCAATGATTTTTTTGATGTTGCGGTGGGAAATGTGCCATTCGGACAGTACAAAGTGGCTGACAAAGCCTACGACAAACATAACTTCCTTATCCATGATTATTTCTTTGCAAAAACGCTGGATAAGGTCAGACCGGGCGGTGTGGTTGCCTTTGTCACTTCAAAGGGAACTATGGACAAGAAAAGCCCGGAAGTAAGAAAATACCTTGCACAGCGGGCGGAGCTTTTGGGGGCGGTCAGGCTTCCGAACACAGCCTTTAAGGAAAATGCGGGTACAGAGGTTACATCGGATATTCTGTTTTTGAAGAAACGTGACCGGGTATTAGATATTGAACCGGATTGGGTGCATCTGACGGAAAAAGACGGTATTGTAATGAACCAGTATTTTGCAGACCACCCGGAGATGGTGCTTGGAAAAATGGAAATGGTTTCGGGTGCGCATGGCATGGAATCCGCCTGTCTGCCGGACAATTCCCTTCCGCTGTCAGCGCAGCTTAAAAATGTACTTTCCCATGTGGAGGGCAGCATCGAACAGGCAGATTTTAATGAGATTGATGATGAGCCTGCAAGGGAGAATATCCCCGCCGATCCGGACGTGAAGAATTACAGCTATACCGTAGTAGATGAAAAAGTGTACTACCGGGA
This sequence comes from Lachnospiraceae bacterium UBA1683, assembly GCA_002320245.1. Classification (GTDB taxonomy): domain Bacteria; phylum Bacillota; class Clostridia; order Lachnospirales; family Lachnospiraceae; genus Schaedlerella. Next base: position 62,735 of record DCKD01000087.1, on the reverse strand, counting down.
AAATTCCATTATGAAGCCTGTTGATGTGTCAGAAAAGGCAGAGCAGCGCATCAAGGGCATGGTGGCAATCCGGGACTGTACACAGGAGCTGATTGACTTCCAGTTGAGTGAATACCCGGAGGATATGATTAAAAACAAGCAGACGGAATTAAACCAGTTATATGATGATTTTTCCAAGAAATTCGGTCTTATCAGTTCACAGACCAATAAGAGGGCGTTCAATCAGGATTCGAGTTACTGTCTTTTATGTTCCCTTGAAAAGCTGGACGATGAGGGGAACTTCATCGGCAAGGCGGATATGTTCTCAAAACGCACCATAAAGAAACAGGAAGTCGTGACGAGCGTGGATACCGCAAGTGAAGCACTGTCGGTTTCTCTTGGCGAAAAAGCAGGGGTAGATCTGCCCTATATGTCACAGCTTGCAAATAAGAGTGAGGAAGAAATCACAAAAGAGCTTGCCGGGGTTATCTTCCAAAATCCTGTTACGGAGAAATGGGAAACAGCAGACGAATATTTAAGCGGGAACGTGCGGGAAAAACTGGCAGTTGCAAAAGTATTTGCAGAGAACCACCCGGAATTTGCCATTAACGTAACCTCACTGGAGGGCGTACAGCCGAAAGAACTTGACGCTTCGGAGATTGAGGTGCGTATCGGCGCAACGTGGATCGACACCAAGTATATCGAGGACTTCATGCGTGAAACTTTTGAAACACCGGAGTATCTGTTTGACCGTAATTTAATGGGGGTACAGTATTCCGATGTGACGGGACAGTGGAATGTAAAGGGTAAAAATGCGGACAGGGGCAATTCACTTGTTGGTATGACCTATGGAACGAGCAGGGCAAACGCCTATAAGATTTTAGAGGATTCCCTGAACCTTCGTGACACCCGTATCTTTGATGTCATTACTGAGGACGGTAAGGAGAAAAGAGTCCTTAATAAAAAGGAAACTATGCTTGCAAGCCAGAAACAGGAAACAATCCGGGAAGCCTTTAAGGACTGGATATTTCAGGAGCCGGAGAGAAGGCAGGCGTTATGTGCAAAATACAATGAGCTGTTTAATTCCAGCAGACCGAGGGAATATGACGGTTCGCATTTAAAATTCCCCGGCATGACACCGGACATTGAATTAAGACCGCACCAGCTTAACGCAGTGGCGCATCAGCTCTATGGGGATAATACGCTGCTTGCACATTGCGTGGGTGCAGGAAAGACGTTTGAGATGATTGCCGCAGCAATGGAGAATAAGCGGTTAGGGTTATGCCAAAAGAGTTTATTTGTCGTGCCAAACCATTTGACGGAGCAGTGGGCAAGCGACTTTTTACGCCTTTATCCGGGCGCTAACATCTTAGCTGCCACCAAGAAAGATTTTGAACCGGCAAACCGGAAAAAATTCTGTTCAAGGATAGCAACAGGCGATTATGATGCAGTCATTATCGGGCACAGTCAATTTGAGAAGATACCGCTTTCTACTGAAAGACAGGCAGCAATGATTGAAAGGCAGATAGCGGAGATTGAAATGGCAATCGAAGCCACCAAAGCGGAAAAGGGCGAGCGCTACACTATTAAGCAGATGGAAAAGACAAAGAAATCGCTGAATGCGAGATTGAGCCGCTTAAACGATGCAAGCCGGAAAGACAATGTTGTTACCTTTGAGCAGTTAGGCGTGGACAGGCTGTTCGTGGACGAGAGCCACAACTATAAGAACCTCTTTTTATACACAAAAATGAGGAATGTTGCAGGCATTGCACAGACGGAAGCACAGAAATCTTCTGATATGTTTGCAAAGTGCCAGTATATGGACGAGCTGACAGGCGGGAAGGGCATCACATTCGCAACGGGTACACCGATCAGCAACAGCATGACGGAATTATATACGAATATGCGCTATCTCCAGTACAATACCTTGCAGCGTTTAGGGTTGGGGCATTTCGACAGTTGGGCAGCATCTTTCGGGGAAATACAGACCGCCATAGAGCTTGCGCCGGAGGGTACGGGTTACAGGGCAAAGACAAGGTTTGCCAAGTTCTTCAACCTGCCGGAGCTGATCGCATTATTCAAGGAGAGCGCAGACATTCAGACACCGGATATGCTGAAACTTCCTGTTCCAGAAGCGGATTATGAGAATATCGTACTGAAGCCAAGTGAACACCAGAAGGAAATGGTACAGTCCCTTGCAGAGAGGGCGGAAGCGGTGCGTGACCGCAAGGTGGACGCAACGGTTGACAATATGCTGAAAATCACGAATGACGGGCGAAAGTTAGCGTTAGACCAGCGTTTAATCAATGATATGCTTCTCGATGAGGAAAATTCCAAAGCCACAACCTGTGTGGAGAAAGCATTTGAGATATGGGAGCAGACAAAAGAACAGAAGTCGGCGCAGCTTATCTTCTGTGATCTATCAACACCGAAAGGAGATGGTACATTTAATGTTTATGAGGACATCAGGGATAAGCTCATGGCAAAGGGAGTGCCGGAACAGGAGATAGCCTTTATCCATGATGCCAATACGGAAACAAGGAAAGCGGAGCTGTTTGCAAAAGTAAGAAGCGGGCAGGTTCGTTTTTTATTGGGTTCAACCGCAAAGATGGGAGCCGGGACAAACGTACAGGATCGGCTTATTGCCCTACACCACCTTGATGTGCCTTGGCGTCCCTCGGACATCGAACAGCAGGAGGGGCGTATTTTAAGACAGGGCAACCTTAATCCAAAGGTTAAGATATTCCGGTATGTGACGGAAGGCACATTCGATTCGTACAGTTGGCAGCTCATTGAAAACAAGCAGAAATTCATCGGGCAGATTATGACGAGCAAATCCCCGGTACGTTCCTGTGAGGACATTGATGAAGCTGCATTAACCTATGCGGAAGTGAAAGCATTGGCAACAGGCAATCCGTATATCAAGGAAAAAATGGACTTGGATATTCAGGTATCCAAGTTAAAACTGTTAAAGGCAAACCATACAAGCCAAAAGTACCGTCTGGAGGACAATATCGTGAAGAATTACCCGGCGCAGATAGCCACCATGAAGGAAAGGCTTGAAGGGTATCGAGCCGACATACAGACCTACCAGCAGAATAAATTCCCGGATAAGGACACCTTTTCCATAAAAATTGGTAACAGGGTATATACAGACAAAAAGGAAGCCGGAACCGCACTGATTGATATGTGCCGGAGTGCAAAACAGCCAAACATGGCAGTCACAATCGGGGAATATCAGGGTTTTAAAATGAGTGTTTCTTTTGATTCGTTCTTTTCCAAATTTACAGTCAATTTAAAGGGCAGCATCAGCCATGAGGTGGAAATCGGCACTGATCCGTTGGGAAATTTGCAGAGGTTAAGCAATGCCTTAGAAGGTATGACCGCTAAAATGGAAGCGGTGGCGCAGAAACTTGAAAACGTGGAGCATCAGCTTGAAACAGCAAAAGTGGAGGTCACAAAACCGTTTGCACAGGAAGCGGAGCTTGCGGAGAAGTTAGAACGCCTTACAGAGTTAAATGCACTTCTGAATATGGACGAAAAAGGCAGCGATGGGATTGATATGGACGATGAGCCGGAAACAGACAGCGGGGAACAACAGGAAATCGACATAGAGGAAATGCAGGACAGTGTGGAAGCTGTGGCAGACGAATCATTCAAGCCAACATTCAACCGGGCAGTATCAGAAAAGGTTGCAGAGCATGGGAAGGAGAGAATGTTAGCAGACAGTCCAAGAGGGCGCATTTCTATAAAAGAGAAACTTGCCGAGATGACTGCCAAACTTGGCAAGGACAAGGCATATGGGCAGAAAACACCGGAAAAGCCGGATATTTCAAAGGGTAAAGGGAAGGAGGAAAGTTTGTAGTATTAGGGAGGGGCAACCCTCCCTATCTAAAAAAGAAGTTATAATATTCAAATGGTGTATTTTATGGTATAATATTAAATATTTTTGTAGAAAATCGCCATAAGGGGGAATTAGCTGTGTTTTTAAATTATTTACAAATAGTGAATTATAAAAATCTTAGTTCGACACGTTTTTCTTTTACTGAAGGTGTGAATACAGTTATTGGCGAAAATGATTCGGGAAAATCTAATGCAATGACAGCATTGAGAATTTTACTGGATGATACATATTATTATAATACTAAAAGGTTAAAGGAAAATGATTTTTCTGATTTGTTAAGTAATTGGAAGGGACATTGGATTATTCTTTCAGCTATATTTGGCAAGATTACTTCTGAAGATAAAGAAACAGAAGTCTGCGCTGGGATTGTACCAGAAAAAGAAAATGAAGATTTTTTAAAGTCTTATATCAAGAGTGGAACAGATAATATTGGTGTAATTACTCTTTTTATTCGTCCACAAAAACAAGTGCGGAAAAAATTAAGTGAAATTACAGATATTGTAGAGTTTGAAAAAGAGAGAAATAAGATAAAATTATCGGACTACGAATTTTATTATACAAGTAGGTCACAGACTGATTTTACAGACAAAAATATTTATAAGAATATTGTGGGAGATTTGGACAATGGGGAATGTTCTGATCCAGATGAGGATGATGATGAAGTTTTAGGCTGCAAATTGAATATTGCTGATGTGCAAGATCATATCTCAGTAGTATTTATTGACGCATTGCGTGATGTAGAAAATGAATTAGGAAAACCGAAAAATCCAATTAGAAGGATTATAGAATCAGTGGAATCATTGATAAAGGAATCCGAAATAGATGCAATTAAATCTGAAATTATAAAGCTAAATAAATCTATTTCAGAAGTCGATCAGGTTAAATTTGTAGGGAAAAAAATCAATGAGAAGCTACTTGATATGATAGGTATGGTATATTCGCCAGAGATAATTTTAGAGTCTGGATTGAAGGATGATATAAATTCTTTGTCACGATATTTATTTATGAAGCCGTCAAAACAGAATGATATTAACTCTTTAGGATTAGGTCATTTAAATATGATTTATATGGCTTTAAAAATTGTGGAATATGAGGTGAATAGGACACGAGAATTGATAAATATTATGATAATTGAAGAACCAGAGGCACATATACACACGCATATTCAGAGAACTTTATTTGATAAATTAAAAGTAACAAAAGATTATACACAAATTATAACGACTACACATTCTACACATTTGGCAGAAGTATCGGAGATAAGAAATGTAAATATCCTTAAGTCAATTGGAAGTAAGAGTATTTCAATGCAACCAAGTCAAGGACTTGATGAATTTGGGAAAAATAATTTGCAATTAAAAAATTTAACATTATCTGACTGTGTTGAACGTTATTTGGACTCCAAACGTTCTGTGTTGCTGTTTTCAAAGGGTGTAGTATTGGTAGAGGGTGATGGAGAAGAAATATTGATACCCAATATTATTAAGACTGCACTAGGGGTATCTTTGGACGAGCTGGGGATTGGTTTGGTTAATGTAGGAAGTGTTTCATTTGAGTATATTGCCAGTTTATTTAGTGAAGAAAGAATTCAGAGATCATGTGCTATTGTTACGGATGAAGATGTGCAGATTGTGGAAAGAGATAGCAAATTCTATAAGGCAGAAGCAGAGAAGAGAGGAAAGAGTAGAAAGGAAAAGTTGGAAACTTTATATGACGGGAATCCTTGGGTAGAATCATTTTATGCGCCACATACTTTAGAGGTTGATTTTGCCCTGACTGATGAGAGGGCGAATAGTGATTATATTAGCGAAATAATAGACTTAAATTATGTTGATTCGGCTACTATTAAGAAACATAATGATAATTTAAAAAAAGGAACAGATGCGGCGTGTGCGAAAACGGTTTTAACATTAGCCAGAGATATGGGTAAGGGGTGGTATGCTACTACTCTTTCAAATTATATTGATATTGGAGTTAGTGTTCCACAATATATTTTGGAAGCGATTGCATTTGCGAGCAGAGAAGTGATTTCAATAGATATTGTTTTTAAAATGATAGAATATTCATTGAGTGGCTATGGCGAAAAAGAAATGTTAGATTTGAAAAAAGAAATTAAAAAGGCTAAAACACAGGAGGAGAAAAAGGATTCTATCAAAAAATTTAGAGAAGAATGTAAGGATAATGTGGTAACAAAATTTTTAGAAGAAGTTGATTGGTATTGTTTGGGATGGTGTGATTAATGGATGATATGCCTTTTTTGAATGAATTAAACACGCAGCAAAGACAAGTTTGTATTGATGAAAATAATATATTGCTTAAAGCTTGTCCGGGAAGCGGAAAAACAAGGACATTGACTTATAAATTAGCATATTTAGTGGAAAAATATATTGATTCGAAAAAACTCAATATTGCAATAACATATACAAATAGGGCTGCTGATGAAATTAAAGAAAGGCTGGAAAAAATTGAGATTCCAGAGGATAAGGTTTGGGTAGGTACTATACATCAGTTTTGTCTGGAATTTGTTATCAGACCGTATACAATGTATCATGAGCGTTTGCGAAAAGGATATCATATTATAGATGAATACGTTACCAAGCAATATATTGAAGAAATTATAGAAGAGCTTGGAATTGATATTGGATATAATAAACCTTTTGAATACCCGGAAATATTAGAAAAGTATCAAAAAAAATTGTTAGATGAAAAGGAAATAGATTTTGATGATATTTTAAGTATATCATTTGATTTGGTAAGTGATAAAAAATTTATTGCAGAGAATATTTCTGGAATAATCAGAACGATTCTTGTAGATGAATACCAAGATACAAATGAGCTTCAATATAAGATTTTGAGTAGTATTGTAATGGCTGATAAGAAGATACAAGTAACTTTTGTAGGGGATACAGATCAGGCAATATATGGAGGACTTGGAGGCGTTGCGAAGTCGTGTAATGAATTACAAAAAGAGTTTGGAATAAAGTTTCAAGAAAGAGAATTAGATGGCTGTTATCGTACAACACAACGGATAGTAGACTATTATTCGAACTTCCAATTAAAAAGTATGAAGATACAGGCAGTATCAGATATAAGGGATAAAATGGGTTGCTTAGTTTATGATAATACTATAAGTAAATCTGAATTGTTTGAAAAAATCGCCTATATTGTAAAAGATGAACTTTTAAAAGGAGTTCCAGATAATGAAATATGCATTATTGCGCCTCAGTGGTGGTTGCTTTTTCCGTTGTCTAAAAGGATGAAGGAATTATTGCCAGATGTAAAATTTGATGCGCCCGATATTACACCAATAAAGTATGATCCTATGAATGTTTTTTATCTCATTTCAAAATTACTTTTTACAGAATCCGGGCAAAGGATTAAGTTAAGAAAGAGGGTTGCAAATGAGATAATCGAAATTTTGACAGAAGAATATAAGATAGGATTATCTGAAAAAATTGATTCGTACAAGGTGCTAAAAGTTATTAACTCTATATCCCCAACTGATGAAAATGGAATTGTCTATTTACAGGAAGCAATAACAAAATTTTTGATAAGAATTGGAATTGATTTAAGTATAGAAGCGTATCTGAACAAGGCATATGAGGATTTTATTGCAAGGGTTAAGGATAGAGTGAAAAATAACCATTTATCTACAGACGTTGATGTGTTTAAACAATGTTTTAAGGAAAAAGAGGGTGTGGTTATCAATACATTTCATGGTGTAAAAGGAGAAGAATATACTACAGTTATTGCGTTTGGAATATTAGAGGGCTATATTCCACATTGGGATATTATAATAAATAAGCCATTTTATCGGGAAGTTGAAACAAAAAAGCTATTGTATGTTGTTTGTTCACGAGCAAAGGAAAATTTATATCTTTTTTCAGAACAAGGTCGTACCACACAAAGGGGAGCGCCACTAATATCAACGGCAGAGATTGTAGCAATTGATTATGAATATGACGACTTAGAGGAAATCAGTAAATAATCATAATATTCAAAATAGGATATATGGATTAGAAAAAGGCAATTAGGAAAACTTAGTTGTCTTTTTTGTTATTTACAGCGATAAAGGCAGAAGGGAGATAGGAGTAAATTGCAGAAATCGAAACGAATAAGAGCAGTAATATTCACTCATAAGTAAAAAGTAAATAAGGACAGTATGTGGAGAGTAGCCAGAAATGGCTGCTTTTATCATGCACAAATTCAAATGGAGGTATTAGGAAAATGGAAACAGCAGAACAGAATACAAAACAGTTCATGGAAGAAAATGATGTGTTAAAGCAGTTTATGGAGCTGCTTAACCAGCAGAACATGGGAGAGCAGTCACAGGACTTTATGGAGCTTTTTAAGTATGCGGCGGGTATGCAGTTGCAGCTTGCTGTGATGGTGGACGAGTTACAGGGTGTCAGACAGCAGCTTTCACAGTTGCAGGAAAACCAGCCGAAATCGGTCAAAGACAACCTTATGGACAGGGTGGCGCACCTTCAGGAGAAAATCACAAATTTATCGGAGCGCCTTTTGGCAGTAAAAGACCATTTGGTGGAAACAGCGGCACAGGCGGTCAATGCCTTTAAGGAAAAAGGGAAAGCGGAGATGTGCAAGGTTCTTCAGAAAGGCATTTCCGGTGTGAAGTCGGTGCTTTCAGATTACCGGGAGCGTCTGGTTGATGTGATGACAGATTATGAAAAGACAGCAAATCAGATAGACAGCATCGGAGATGAATTAAAGCAGATCGGGAACAGCGTTTCCAATGTGGGCAGACTGTTATCCGGAAAAGGCACGAAAGAAGTATCTGATGAAAAACCGGGTGTTGCTCTGACAAGGTTAATCAATAAGCCTATAAAAAAGACGGTGGAAAATCTACGGAAGAATATTGATGCGGCTGACAGGGCGTTTGAGAAGCTGGATCGGCTCTCTGACCGTCTGGATGCCGGGAAGGAAGCAGAGAAAGGGCGGGTGTCTGTAAAAGAGAAACTGTCAGAAATGAAAGCAAAAGCAGACCAGCAGAAGAAAGCGCCGGAGCCGGACAAGGCAAAGGGAAAAGGCAAAGAAGAATGTTTATAAAATAACAGCAAATAAAAATATCCAAAGCAGGGACAGATAAGGAAACTTATCTGTTTTCTGCTTTTATGGAGGAAAAGGAGTAAATAACCATATGGCAGATGCAAATGTAAACACAGTTTCCATGACCGAGAAACAGAAAGTAAAGGAGATAACCGACAGATTAGAGGAAGGCTTGAAAGAGCTTTTTGAGAGTGAGAAGTACAAAAGCTATCTGAGTACCATGTCAAAATTCCATAATTACAGCGCAAACAATATCCAGCTCATAGCGATGCAGCGTCCGGATGCGACATTTGTTGCCGGGTACAAGGCATGGCAGAAGAATTTTGAGCGCCATGTAAACAAAGGGGAGAAAGGTATCCGTATCCTTGCGCCAGCACCCTATAAGATAAAAGAGGAACAGGAAAAGATTGATCCCGTAACGAAAGAGCCGATGCTTGATGAGGACGGGATGCCCGTCGTGGAGGAAGTGGAGATAAAGATACCCGCATTTCGTGTTGTCACAGTGTTTGATTATGCACAGACAGACGGAAAAGAGCTTCCCGGCTTGGGTGTGAATGAGCTGCATGGGAATGTGGAAAATTATCAGGATTTTATGGAAGCGCTTAAAAGGGTTTCCCCTGTGCCAATCAGTTATGAGGAAATGGAGGGGGAGAGGAAAGGATATTTTCTTGACCTGAACCACCCTATCGGCATTAAAGAGGGCATGAGCGAAGCACAGACCGCCAAAACAGGCGTCCATGAGGTCGCACACGCAAAACTCCATGCAAAGGAAATCGGGCAGGATACGGAAAGGGCAGCATACAAAGACCGGGAAACAATGGAAGTGGAAGCCGAAAGTATTGCCTACACCGTATGCCAGCATTTCGGGATTGACACATCAGATTATTCTTTCGGGTATATTGCCGGATGGAGCAGTGGGAAGGAAATGCCGGAATTAAAATCTTCCCTTGACACAATCCGGAAAACTTCATCAGAGCTGATAAAGGGGATTGAAACACAGATTCTTGAGATTGAAAAGGAAAAAGCGGCAGAACAGGCACAGGAGGACATCATACTGTTAGTGGCAAATTCTGACCGTTCAGAATACGAACTTTTGAGTGTCAGGGGAATGGAGAAAAATGAGCTGTTAAATTCCCTGTCTGCAATGAAAGACGATGACAGGCAGAGCGTGGAAGCCTACCTTGAAAGAGCCGGGGCATGGACAACGCTTCTCGGCAATGAACGGAGTGAGGAAGTGGAGGAATACCATTTAGACTATGCCTACAATACAGATACCCATGAGATAACCGATTTTAAGGCGCTGCAGGAAGAAAGGGAGAGAGCCAGCAAACCGATTGAGTACGCTGATGTGGTTGTGAGAATATCCACGCCTGACAGCGGGGAATATGAAACCATTAAAATCACAAATATGCAGCCGGAAGTACAGAACGCTTTATATGATCTGCCATTTATTGAAGATAATGAGTGGAATGGAAGCGTTACGGATTATCTGGCAGAAAAAGGCTTTGAATTTGTGCCAATCATGAGAAGCGGAGGGGTAAATGACGGTTATCCGCAGTTCTATGATTTTGATGTGGATATGACGGAAAAGGAAATCCATGACGCTTCGGAGCTTCCAGCAATGCTGCAGGCAGAGCAGCTTATTAACCGTATGGAATTTCACAGGTCGGTATATGACAGTGACGAGCGCAACCTGATTATGAACCATGCCTATAAGCTGGACGATATGGAGAAAACCATTTCCCTTGCCCATTCCATAGCGGAGCAGAAGGACGATTTGCCGCTGCTTTCGGAAACGAAAGACATGGCACAGGCAGAGATAGACTTCCTTCCGGACGGTATGGTGGGATTATCGGAGATGCACGAATACGGTTATTCATGGAATGAGATGCTCCCGCTGACTAAGGACAGGGCATCAGAGCTGTTTGAGGAAGGTATGGAGGTATATCTGCTTCATTCAGACGGTTCGGAAGCGGTTATTGAGGAGTGGGGCGCACTGTATAGGCATGACGGTCTGTTTGGCGTGGAAAAGGACGATTGGAGCGCTTATCTGGAACGGGAATTAGAGGAATACATACTAAGTAGGGAAAATCGGCTTCTATATGGAGATGAGAGCCAGTTTGGTATCTACCAGCTTAAAGATACGGAAGCAACAAGGGACATTCGTTTTATGGCGATGGATTACCTTGAAATGAAAGGCGTTCCGGTTTCAAAAGAGAACTATGAGCTGGTATACACCGGGGAGCTGAAGGAGGGCATGAGCCTTGAAGATATTTATACAAAGTTCAATATAGACCGCCCGGCAGACTTTACCGGGCATTCCCTTTCGGTCAGTGATGTGGTGGTGCTGCATCAGGACGGGGAGAATACAAGCCATTATGTAGATGCTGTCGGTTACAGGGAAGTGCTGGAGTTCACAAAGGAAACTGCATTATCAGCGGAAATCAGTGAGGAAAAAGTTTCTGCTATGGACAATGAAATGGCTGGTTCTGAAAAAGCAGAGGATTACAGGGAAATGATGCCGGAGGAAGTAAAGGCGCTGGTAAAAGAAAGGTTTGAGTCACAGTTAAAGGGCAGCGGCATTGATGATGTTTCCCTCTATATGGAGAGGTTCGACACACTCTATGAACAGGGAAAAATGGATCACCTCATGCCGACGGAGGAGCAGCGGCGAGTTCCGATAATCATAGCGTCCGATGAACAGGGGAATTCACATATAAATACGGAGAAGGAAGAAACAGAGCTTGCTTTCCAGTTGGCAGACCGTTATATCAGTATTCAGGAAGTCAGCGACGGTTATGATTATACAATCTATGACATGGATTACCGGGAGCTGGACGGTGGCGTGTATGACAATCCGGACATTACTATCAGACAGGCGCTTGATGAGATTGTTGCAGAACTGAAAGAGCCGACGCACCGGGGCGAGCTGGAGGGCAGCATACAGGCTGATGATGAACTGATACCGATTGATTATGATGGATTGATGGAAAAGGCAGAACAGGCAGAAAAAGAGCATCTTGGGGAGCGCATCAAAAATGAAGTGCCGGAAGCAGCGCAAAGCAAGGTTATAGCCGATTTTAAAGCCAAGACAGAGGAATTATTCAATGGCATCAACGGGCATACACAGGAGGACATAGAGCTTGATGTATATGCCTATTTACAGTCCAAGATAGACGAGTATGAGATAGATATTGAGCTTGTAGATGTAGTGGTATCAGGAAGCCGGTGCAGGGGACTGGAAAAAGCAGGTTCTGACCTCGATGTGGTCGTGGAGTACAAGGGAAGGGAAAGGGAAGATGACCTGTTCAATGCCTTTAATGAGGACGGTTTTATGATTGGCGGTGTCAAAGTAGACATCAATCCCATTACAGAGGGAAAGACCGGGACACTTGCAGAGTACCTTCCGGGAGTGGAAGCCTACCTTGAAGGCGTCAGGGAAGCAAGGGAACAGGAGCCAAGAAGCATTTTCAGTATCCGCATGAATGATGAAGAACGATTTTTTGAGAATACAAGCAGCCTTGATGCCGATGCCCTGTGCAAAGCCTATGGGGAGTGTGAGCTTCCCTTTGTGGAAATGGGGCAGTATGGCAGGTGGATTGACATAGGGGAGTTTGCAGCCATACAGCAGAGTGACCGCTTGGCATTTTCCGTAGAATTTAATGATGAAACTGACGAGATTACCATATTTGACGGGGAGAATTTTGAATACAAAGGATTGCGTGAAACAGTTTATCCGGATCAGGCGGAGAAAGATGTTAAGATAACGCTGACCGTTGCGGAGTGCGGGGAGTTCCACAACCTCGGAGAGTACCATGAGGATATAGCGGGCGTGGAAGAAGCGGCGGCTATCTTCAACAGCATACCGCCGGAGAGAAGGAACGGTATCCCAAGCATCGGCATCAATATCCATACGGAAGGGACAGAGCCTTATGAGGACGCACAGATGGATATTGTGTCCGGCAAGGTCATTGATCTGGAGATGCTTGAATATTATCCGGAGATTACCGGAAACCAAAAGGCACTGGCGGTCATTTCGGAGCTTATCAGCAAATTCCCTGATGCGGAGGTAAGGGGTTCTTTGGATAAGTGGCTGTCTGTGGATATGCAGCGCAGCGAACCGGAGCCGGATGCAGACAAAGCCGCCCTTTTAGCAGCACAAATAGACCAGCTTTCCTACGATTATGATACCGTCCAGTATAGGGATACAGTGGAGGATAGGGACGCACAGGTGGAGAACATCGCAGAGGACATCAGGAACGGGAATACGGAATACCTGAATGATTTCCTCAATGCCATTATTTCAGACAGCATCAGGGAAGGGATAACGGATATTTTCGGGAAAGGAGCAGAGCTTGATGACAGTGAGGGCGTACAGACCGCACGAAAGGCAAAGGAGCTTTTAGACAGCCTTGCAGAATACAAGCCGCTTGCAAAGGTTGAGGAACTGGAGGAATGTAACTATAACATGATTGATAATGTCCTGAACAATGAAAAGCCGAAAGAGGAAAAGGAGAAGCAGACAGGCAGAATTTCCATAAAGGAAAAGCTGGCGGAGAAAAAGGCGGTCATCGAGCAGAGGGACAAGGCTGGAAAAGAAGTTCCGGAAAAGATAACAGAGAAAAAATCAGAGAGGGAGATATAAGCGTATGGATAAGTTTACAGTGGAAGAAATCAATTTAATGTGCGTGTTTGAGGGGCAGGACAGAACCGGCATGATTGCCGATATAAAGAACGTGATTCCGCACATACAGGACAGTGATATGGTGGAGCTTTCAAAACAGGTTTTGGAGAAGCTGGAAGCCATGAGTGATGAAGAATTTGCAGAGGTCGCACTGGAAGCGGCAGAGTGATCAGCGCAAAACTTTTATAGCATTATTCGACAGAACGTGCTATAATTCTTTTTAGTCAGATTAGAGCAAGTAGGGATAGTCTGCGGTTGTCCTTTCTGGAAACGGAAAGGAGGTCGGTATGGATACACTTGAGATACTTACACTGCTGTTGGTCATTTTCGCAGCATTAACATACATAGACAATAAACACAACCGCAAGTAACGGAAAAGACTATCTTCTACTGCAATAGAGGATAGCCTTGTAATCCGTAATTTTTACGCTTTATAAGTTTCCGATTGAACAACCGTCGGACGTGCAATATCCTTCGGCTTCTATGATGATTATAAACCAACACTGCGGATTTTGCAAGAGGGTTTAGGAGAATAGGGGTGTTTCGGCACTCCTATTTTTTTGCTGATTTTTAGATTATCTTACCTGAAAACGGTCTTGTCTGCAAGAATTTTTTCTGACTTATATAAAAAGGAAAGAAGGAAGGAGTGGGATTCCGCAGTCGTCGGCATTGTGTGTAATGTGTATAACTCCCTGTCTTATGGAGCTGTGGGCAACGCTGTTTGCAGGATGTGGGAAAGCTGCCTTTGCTTTTCCATATGCTGTGAATGGCGTTGTCCATAGCGGAATGGGGAGTTATGCACATTTCCACAATGCTTTTTTGTTTTTGGAAGCTGCCTTTTCCTTAACATCATCGGACGGGGTTGTTGTTTCTGTCCGGCTGTTCCTGTGTGTCTTTCGGTAGTGTAAAATAGTTTGTGTCTTTGGAAAAAAATGGCTCCTTTCGGGCAAGAATTCAGATATGGAAATTCTTACTCGAAAGGAGTCTTTTTATGGCAGTAGCAAAGGAGCAAATTCGACAGATTATTTCAGAAAACAACATCTCCAGCGTGGCAGATGTCTACTCCCTCCTCCGCGATAGTTTCAAAGATATTCTTCAGGAACTCCTCGAAGCAGAGATGGATGCCTCCCTTGGTTACAGCAAAAACCACAAGGCTGGGCTGGACACAGACAACAAACGCAATGGGTATTCTCAGAAAACTATCAAAAGCCAGTTTGGAGAGTTCCCGCTTGATATCCCCAGGGACCGCAACGGGGAGTTTGAGCCAAAGCTTGTTCCCAAACACCAGAGGGATGTTTCCGGCATCGAAGAAAAAGTAATCGCCCTTTACGCACGGGGCATGAGCACAAGGGATATCCATGACCAGATCCAGGACCTGTATGGAATTGAAATGTCGGCCGAGATGGTCAGCAAGATCACGGACCGCATCCTCCCGGAGGTAAAAGAATGGCAGTCACGGCCCCTGAATTCCCTGTACCCGTTTGTGTTCATGGATGCGATCCACTATAAGGTGCGCGATGAGGGACGCATTGTCAGCAAAGCCGCGTATATCGTCCTCGGGGTTACAACAGAGGGCTATAAAGACATCCTAAGCATCACAGTAGGTGCAAACGAATCCTCCAAGTTCTGGCTGGGAATGCTGAATGACCTGAAGAACCGGGGCGTACAGGATGTCCTGTTTTTCTGTGTGGACGGCCTGCCGGGCTTCCGGGATGCCATCCAGACTGTGTTCCCGCAGGCGCAGATCCAGCGGTGCATCATCCATATGCTGCGCAATTCCTTTAAATATGTCAATTATAGCGACTTGAAGAAATTCGCCTCCGATTTCAAAGCGGTCTACAATGCCTCAACAGAAGAAATGGGAAAGTTGGAACTGGAAACATTGAAAGGAACCTGGGGAAAGAAATACCCCTATGCCATACGCAGCTGGGAGGACAATTGGGAAGATTTAAGTTCGTTCTATCAGTTTTCTGGCGAACTGAGAAAGATTATGTATACCACAAACATCATTGAGGGGGTAAACCTGTTTATGATACACTAGAATTACCGAAAAAAAGCGTCAGAATTCCCTGAAAAGAGCAAGGGAAATTCCCTAAAAAAGGCGGGACATATTGAATCCCCTTTAACTAACGCTTATCCTTTATCTAAGCACGACCAAAGATAAAGGAGGAAAGGAAGATGCTCACTATGTCCCAAATCAATCATATCAAAGATTTGAGCAGTTGTGGATACCGAATCAGTGAAATTTCCGAAAAAACCGGCTCGGATCCCAAAACAATACGCAAATACCTCTCACAGGATGATTTCTCCCCTGTTCCACCGATTGCACAGGAGAATCCTTCAAAACTTGATCCATTTAAGCCTGTCATTCAGGAGTGGCTGGAAGAAGATAAAAAACACTGGCGCAAACAGCACCACACAGCACAGCGCATCTATGAACGTCTGACAGAAGAACACAGCTATACCGGCAGTTACAGCATCGTCCAGCGCTATCTGAAAAAATGCCGTTCCCAGCGGGTTGAAAAAGCGAATCTGGAGCTTGTCTGGGACCCGGGTCCGGCCCAGGTGGATTTTGGCGAGGCTGATTTCTACGAAACGGGAACACTTATCCGAAAGAAATACCTTACCGTTTCGTTCCCTTACAGTAATGACGGTTACAGCCAGGTATTCGGCGGTGAAACGGCGGAATGTGTCTGCCAGGGGCTCCAGGATATCTTTGAATTTATCGGCGGTGTGCCGCCCCTGCTGGTCTTTGACAATGCAGCCGGCGTTGGCCGGAGGGTTGGCGATGCCATCCATGAATCGGAGCTTTTTTCACGGTTCCGTGCCCATTACCATTTCCGGGTACGTTTCTGCAATCCATACTCTGGCTGGGAGAAAGGCAACGTGGAACGGAAAGTTGATTTCAACCGCGCAAACCTGTTTGTCCCGGTTCCTCATTTCTCGGAGATTGAAAAGTTCAATGAAAAACTTCTTCTGCGGCACGAAAAGAAAGCAGGTGAACTTCATTATAAAAAGCAGGTCCCCATCAGGGAGCTGTTTGAAGAGGACAGAAGGGCGTTCCTGCTCCTTCCCCCGAAACGCTTCAATGTCTGCAGGTACGAATGGCTGAAGGCAGACGGTTATGGGAAAGTGTGCATGGATGGGAAACATTTTTATTCCACACGGCCGGAAAATGCAGGCCAAAAAGTACTGGTTGGAATCCATGCCCATACGGTGGAGATTCTGAGTGACAGCGGCCAGATCATAACAACACACCGTCGTGCCTTTGGTGAAGGCCGCACGGACATCAGTGATTACAGTACAACTCTTTCCGTCCTTTTGAAGAATTCCGGTGCATGGGAAAACAGCGGCCTGCGCCGTGAAACACCGGACAGCCTGCGTACCTACATGGATGCCCAGCCCAAAGAAAAGCTTAAGGACTGTCTGCGTATTATGAATGAGCTGACCGGCCAGTATGGATTTAAGGCAGCTGTCACTGCCATGGAGATGGCATCCTCCAGAGGAAATATCAACATCTGTGATGCCTCTGTGCTTGCAGCGCGTATTACCGGCTACGGTATTTACACGCCGCCGGAAACAGGACCGTCGTTAGCCGCATATGACGAAGCATTCCTGAAGAAAGGAGGCAGCGTGTCATGATGACCCCAAAGATGAAGGAAGATCTCTGTACGCAGATACTGGATGCAAGCAGGCAGCTGTTCCTTTCCGCCAGGATTTCCGAACTGTGCCATGAAAAAGGGACACAGAAACAGCTGGAGTTTATTCTGGAACTCATGAATGAGGAACTGGCCCTGCGGGATGAAAACCGCCGCAAACGTCTCATCAAGCGCGCCAGTTTCCCAACTTACAAAACATTTGAGGGCTATGGCTATCAGAATGTAAAGTTTCCCCCTGCTTTCAGCAGGGAGGAACTGGAATCACTGGATTTCGTCCCCGGCCAGAAAAATCTTGTACTCTATGGTCCGGTAGGAGTTGGAAAAACCCATATGGCGATAGCCGCCGGCGTAAAGGCCTGTAATCTGGGCTATAAGACGAAGTTTTATACCGTGACAGAACTTGTCCTGAAACTGGCAGAAGCGCGTAAAAATGGTACATTGGAACGGTTGCTGAGGGATTTACAGGGGTTGGATCTGCTCATCCTTGACGAATGGGGCTATGTTCCAGTTGATAAGGATGGTTCACAGCTGCTATTCAGGGTTATATCCGACAGTTACGAAAGTAAAAGCATGATTCTTACCACAAATCTGGAGTTCTCGAAATGGGGCGGTATCTTTACGGATGACCAGATGGCCGCAGCCATGATCGACCGCCTTGTCCATCATGGACATCTCCTGATATTTGAAGGAAAGAGCTACCGGATGGAACATGCCCTCATGCGCCGGGACGCATAATCAATGCCCGCCGAAAGCAGGGAAATTCCCTTGCTGAAAAAAGGGAATTCTGACGCTTTTTTTAGGGAAAAGTGCTTGACAAAAAACAGTAAACCGCCAGTACCGGAAAGCAACAAAGAACAAAAGTGTATTCCCGAATGATGCCTCACTGGCAAAAATGCTGTACCTGGCAAGCCAGAACGTAATGAAAAAGTGGACGCAGCGGTACCGTGGCTGGGATCAGGTGATTGGCCAGCTCATCCTGCTGTACGGGGAACGCCTAACGCAGTATCTGTAAAAGAAAAAGCCGGAACGGCCCAAATCTCCAAAGACGAAAACCGTTCCGAGCTTATTCCGTCGGCATTTATAGTATTGCCAGAAAATCCCAGCTTATTCCAGAGGCCGGGTGTGGGCAGAGCCCACGAACTTAAAATACTATAAATGCCTGATTGATGTGCCTAAAAATGTATAGAACCAGACTTTCTGGCAATACTAAAAGTAAGGAGATGGAACATCCGGAAAAAGTGACAAAAAGTTCCAAAAATTGCTACATATCTAATTCCAACTGAATGGAACTTCCAATTTTAAAGACACAAAAAAATTTACGCCCTCTGTCTTTCTGTGCTTCTGTCCGTCCTAAGTATTGGTTCAGGTTTTCTAATTTCCGGTTCAGAGATTTAACTTCTTTATCACAGTTTTTATAAGTGGCGGTCAGCTCATTTTTCTGTGCGGTCAGCTCTTGGTATTCCGCTTTCAGCTTGTCGATGTTCAAGCCTTTTAAGCTGATGCCCGCTTGTTCCAACATACGCCTTGCGCCGCCATAAAGAATGATCTGGCTCTCATGCTTCCGAAAATATGCGTCAGGGTTTTTGGCTTTTTTGTAGGCGATATTATATGCCTTATTTGCTTTGTACTGTTCCGCATATTTTATGATTTCTGCAAGGTCTTTGATGTGGTTCTCCAGCTTGCGGACGGTCTGCTTTGCTTCCTTTCCTGTGGCGGCAGTGGAAGCAATTTTCTGTTCCAGTTCCTTAATAGAGCCAGCTTCATTGTAAGCCTGCGCAGCAATCTTTAAATTTTCAATCGCTGCCCACCTTTGCAGTCCCGGACTGTTCTGGAATTTTTCATCAGTGGTGTCAACCAGCTTCCTGTTGGCGTAATCTTTTTTTGGGATAACAGCCTTCCGTTCCCGTTTCATTTCAATGCGTTCTTTGATGCGTTCCTTCGTATATTCTTTGCCGAGTGATTTCACGCTGCCACGCACAAAGCGGTCTTTGCCGAGTGGACGGAACGAGATAAATTTGGGTGCATCTTCCCCAAAAGTTTCGCCTTTTATCTCATAGCCTTTTGCCCGCATCAGGAGCAGAAATTCCTCATAGGTGGACGATGCTTGTATGGCTGTATTGATGTCCTTTCTTAGCTGCGGTTTCCATGAAGTTCCATTCTTGTCTGCCTGCCATTCGTTGTATTTTTTTCCACGTTCCCCACCAGGGATAATGACAGAAAGGTTATGCTCATTGCACAGCTCGTCGCTTAATTTTCTGATACGGTAATAGGTCTGTTTACAGTCATGGTATTTGTTATGTTCTATGTTGTCGGCAGCGCAGAAAATGATGTGGTTATGGACGTGACCTTTATCAATATGTGTGGTAACAACATAAGAATATTTTCCCTCTAAAATTTTGTCGGCAAGTTCTTTCCCTATCTGGTGCGCTTCCTCAAAACTGACCTCTCCGGGGGCAAAAGCCTGTATCAGATGATAGGCTTTATTCGGGCTGTTTTCCCGGCAGTGGTCTAAGGTATATTTGAAGTCAATCGCTGCGGTTTCCGGCGCACAGGCATAAGAGGAAATGTAGATGCTTTCGTCCGTTTTTTCAGGGTTGCATATATAGGCTACCGCTTTATCAACGGTTGCTGTGATAGCATGGATTTTTGTGTATGCCATACCTGTTTCATCAACTCCTTTACTTCGTCCATATCTTCCTGATAGACATGGTTCGTGCTGTTAATTCTTTTTGCAATCTGGTTCAGACTGGAACTGATCCGTCCAAGCTCTGTATTGTATTCCCGGAGGAAACTGTAATCCACATCATAGACATATCCGTAGAGAATGAGCTTCCGGAGGAAAGCCGACTTGCTTTTCATTCCGGATAATTTGAACTTCTCATCAAGGATATACTGTTCGTTGTCATTTAAGTGAAACTCGTTCCGGTTGGTGCGTGTCCTGTTTGCCATTTCTGATACTTCCTTTCCTGATTTTGGGTACAAAAAAACTGCTGTAAAATGTTCGATTTACAACAGTTCGGTTTCGTGTCTGTTCAGTTGTTTTTGGATAGAATTATCCATGTGCTATTGTAGCAAATCTGCGGATATAGGTCAAGGTTTTGCAGAGAAAAAACGGAAAGAAAGCCAAAGAGGGTTAGGGATACTTCCCTATGGAAAATTCATCATACGGACGGGAGGGAAGTATGGGGAATTTCGCCTATGTGTCCGGACATAGGCAGTGCTTGCTATTCTACCCACGACACTCCTGAAGGGTGTGTCGGTATAACAAGACTTTAAGCAATCCAAATATATTAAGTATCGGTATTGACCTTTTAGGTAAATGGATGTATAATGGTATTGACCTTTTAGGTAAATGTTGATAATAGGAAGGGGAACAGGCATTGACAAAGCTATTAGAGTTAGATACCCAAAGACGAGACGCTATCCTTAATGCTGCTTTAAAAGAATTTGTAGTACGGGGATATGACAATGCTTCAACAAATGTTATTGCAAAGGAAGCGGGGATTTCAAAAGCTCTTATGTTTCATTATGTGAGTAGTAAGCAAGAACTTTTTTTTATGGTATATGACTTTTTTTCAGATTTGATGAAACAGGAGTATTTCGAGTTGATGAACTATGAGGAAAGAGATATTTTTGATAAGTTACATCAATCATATGTTTTGCAGATTGCATTGATACAAAAATATCCTTGGATAACGGAGCTTAATAAACTTTCATGCATTACCAGTTCAGACGAGATCAATAATGAACTTGAAAAAAGAAAAAAACATTCAGATTGTTATCCGAAATTGTTTGATGAAATAGATACCACTAAATTTAGAAAAGGGGTGGATATAGAAATGTGCAAGCAAATTATCCTTTGGACTAATATCGGATTTACAAATCAACTATTGCATGAAATTCGCAGTAATGAAATGAATGTAAATTCTGATGTTCTGAGGAAAAAGCTTGACAGGTATTTTGATGAATTAAAGAAAATCTTTTATGGAGTTGGCAATGAACGGGAGATATAAAGGTATTATCACAATGCTTAAAAAACGCATTTTTAAAAACAAAAAAATAACAATATGTATTTTGGTGATTGTACTGATTTTTTCTAATTCCGTAAAGAAATGGATTGATAGGAGGAACGCTATGCTTGAAATGTATGAGCCGATTATTGTTCAGTTTCCATTACGGGGAGAATGGCTTTCTCCTAATACACCGGGGACAAAAGTACCCAGTCATGGTACAAATCAATTAGGAACAAGATATGCATACGATTTTATCCAAGTGGACTGGAATCGAATGGGCACTCCTGCTTATCGTGTTGGTGTAATGCAATATCTTTTTTCGGGTGTTAAATTGAGCGATTACTATTGTTGGGGACAAGAAGTATATTCTCCTTGTGACGGTATTGTTGTTGTCGCTGAAGACGGTTATGCTGAAAACGAAAAAACAAATCTGCTGGCGGATATGTCTAACGCATATAAAAATGCCCATTATTTTGATCCGGAAAAGGACGATATTCAATCAGTTGCAGGAAACTATGTGATTATTAAATATAGTGAAAATGTATATGCTGCACTTTGTCATCTTCAAACAGGCTCTATTCAGGTTTCAGTAGGTCAAATGATAAAAAAAGGTGAAGTTATTGGCAGAGTAGGTCATTCTGGAAATTCCTTTGCTCCACACTTACATTTTCAGCTTATGGACAGCAGTGATATAACTGTGGCAAATGGAGTGCCTTGTGCTTTTGAACAGTATGAGATATTTCAGGATAATGAGTGGCAAATAATAGAAAACGGTATTCCTACAGATAAAGACCGGATAAGGTTTTGGTAATCAAATATTAAGATAAATGATAGGGGGCGGTGTAAATCAATGACATAATGCTTATTCAGATGAAAAATGTTGATGAGGTTTTTTTATCTAAGCTTCAGCATTTAATGAATGAATATGGATACCAATTGCCTATAGATTTAGAGAAAGATACGTCACTTTCTTTTGATGGTTTACAACTTATACCAGAAAATTATCAGGTGTTTCGCAATGGAAAGGAAATTGCGCTTACGGGAAAAGAATTTGAAATTCTTATGCTATTGGCACAGAACAGAGGGCGTGTTTTCAGTAAGGAGCAGATTTATGATGCTGTTTGGAATAATGAATATATTTTTGATGAACGGAATATGACAGCATATATAAATAAAATCAGAAGAAAGATAGAGCCTGATCCGGCACACCCAAGATATATTATTACTGTATGGGGAGTGGGTTATAAATTTAATGAAAGAACAAAGTGAGCAGATGTTACAGGAAAAATGGTAATATCTGCTCATTTTGTATTAAAGAGTATTTATTTATCATTTGGCGAAAAGTTCTTTTTAAGAGAAGCAATCCACTTTTCGATTGCTTCCACTAAAACATATTGTTGTTGCAAAACAGCCATACCTGTTTCGGGAATTTCAGGAATATTTTCTTTTTCATGGATGTTTTCCTCTAAATAAGTTTTCAATGTTTTAATATTTCTTTCAATATCCGTCACACAAGATTGCTGGATTTCAGGTGGTAGGCTGTCTAAGTTTACAATCACAGCATTAAAATCTAAAAAAATATGGATAGGCTTGGCAGCAATTTCTAGCATAAGCCTTTCAAATTCCTTTTTTCCTGCATCTGTAAGAGAATAGACCGCCTTTTCAGGCATTTTTCCTTCTTTTACAATATCCCCTTTGATAAATCCCTTTTCCTCCAACTGAAGAGCTTTTTTGTAGATAGATGGGGTGCTTATTTTTACCCATTTGGATATATTGCGGTATTCAACCAGTTTTTGAATATCATAAGCACTCATAGATTCTTTTTTTAACATTCCCAATACAATTAAATCAATTGTAGCCATTATGACCAGCCTTTCTTACTGAATTTATAATGTTTTCATGCTCTAATTTATAGTATTTGATTTTATAGCTTATGTCAAGAAAGAGAAAAATATTATAGCACTCTCTTGACAACTACTATAAATTAGAGTATATTTCTTTTTGCAACACATACTATAAATTATACTACTATAAATATGAGTAGCAACCGCTGAGAAAGGAGTATTTTGAAATGAATGAACGTAACAACAAAATGGAACTATTAGGGAGTGCGCCAATCTCGACAGCACTAATGGCTCTTGGAATCCCGATTATGATTGGTATGTTGATCAATGCCCTTTATAATCTGGTAGATGCTTATTTTGTGGGAGGGTTAGGAGAAAGCCCGATGGGTGCAATTTCTGTTGTATTTCCATTGGGACAAGTAGTAGTAGGATTAGGGTTAATGTTTGGCAACGGTGCAGCGTCCTATCTTTCAAGGCTGTTAGGACGTGGGGATAGAGATACTGCAAATAAGGTGGCAAGTACAGCAGTATATAGCAGTGTTATTATTGGAGCAATTATTATTATTTCAGTTACCATTTTCCTTAAACCGATTTTAACCATGCTTGGAGCAACAGCTACTATTATGCCTTATGCCCTGACTTATGCAAGGATTTATGTGGTTTCCTGTATTTTCAATGTGTTTAATGTGACAATGAATAATATCGTTGCAAGCGAAGGGGGAGCAAAAACAACCATGTGTGCCTTATTATTAGGAGCTGTATTGAATATTGGCTTAGATCCGGTTTTCATTTATGCACTTGATATGGGGGTTAAGGGTGCTGCGATTGCAACCGCCATTTCACAATTTGTTTCCACACTTGTGTATTTAATCTATGCACTTTGCAAAAAGAGTGCGTTTTCATTCAGTGTCAAGGAGTTTAAACCCTCTAAGCAGATATATATGGAAATTTTGAAAATTGGTGTTCCAACACTTACCTTCCAACTTCTTACCAGCCTTTCCATTGCATTAATCAACCGAGCTGCAAATGGATATGGCGATGCTGTCATTGCTGGAATGGGGGCAGTTACAAGGGTTACATCTATGGGGACTTTAGTAGTATTTGGTTTTCTAAAAGGATTTCAACCGATTGCTGGATTCAGCTATGGGGCAAAGAAGTTTCAACGTTTGAGAGAGGCGATTAAAACATCAATTTTGTGGTCAACAATTTTCTGTGTGGTGGCAGGCTTGCTGATGGCTCTGTTTTCTGCGCAGATTATCTCTCAGTTTGCAAATGGTAATATGGCAATGATAGAAGTGGGTCAAAAATCTCTTTTGGCAAATGGAATTTCATTTTTTCTGTTTGGCTTTTACACTGTATATTCCTCTTTATTTCTTGCGCTTGGCAAAGGGACAAAGGGGTTTATACTTGGGGCTTGCAGACAAGGGATTTGTTTTGTTCCAGTCATTTTGTTTCTCCCGAAAGTTTGTGGAATAAATGGAATACTTTATGCACAGCCGATTGCTGACGTAATTTCAGCCATTATTACAATTTTTATGGCATTACAGCTTCATGGAGAATTGGCAGTGGCAGAAACACATATTCATTCTGAGAAAACGGTGTAAGATTTAAGGCAATATGCGCTCTATTATTATGTAAAGGGGCAAAGAACGCAAAATTAGATAGGCAATATAAAAGTTAAAATGAAACAATGGCTCATTCCTAATAATGTGAGCCATTGTTGGATATAACATATACTATTCTATAAAGGCATGAGAAATTCTATAAAAGAACTATAAAAGAATTAGAAATGGTTACATTGTTGCATAAGAAAATCTATGTTTTCTATGTATTATTATTTTTTGTGGGATTATCCCGGACTAGAGCTTCTGCTGTTGCAAGAAGAACGGAGAGCTGATACTGGTTGCATTGTCCGAGTAACTGAGTAATCTTTTGATAGCAAGGATCATTTGCGTTGCGGTTTGGGTAAACGTATGAATCAGCAGATATGTTTAATGTACGCATGATAGTACAAAAAAGCTGAATACTTGGTGTACCCTTATCATTTTCAAGATTTTTGTAATATTGTGGATGGCAGCCAATGCGTTCTGCAATTTCTTCTTGTGTAAGTCTTTGCTCAAGTCGGGCTTTCTTCATTATTTGCCCTAAAGTGGGAGTCATATTTGACACTTTTTCACCTCCTGTGACTTCTTTTAAGTAGTGTATAACGATACCTGTAAAAAGTGAAAAGTGTTAAAGATTAAAAATGAGTAGTGCGTAACACTACAAAAGCACTTGAAATCCTTTGGGATTGTAAAAAAAACGCAATCCGCAAAAGGCTTTTTTCAAGTGCTTTTTGTTTTGCGATTGCGTGGAGAGTACCATGCAACAGCTACAACTAAAAAGGGATATAGGTATTGAACGGTCAAAAAAATCATTGTAAATGAGATTGCCGGAAACACCCTTGAAGGTAGTGTTAGAGATTACAAAGATGTAGCTAGATGTTTATATTGTGAGATAAAAGACGTCCACAGGTTTTGCACCTGTTTGGGCGTTTTTTATATATTTCTAAAATTTTTTAGAAAATCGACGTTCCATGAACGCTCGGACAATTTCCATTCGTGCTATGGAGTGAAAGGGAGATATTTCACTCTGTTCAGATGGGTACGGAAGGAGGTGAACTCTTATGGAGCAATCTTCTTCCGAAAAGCAGATAAGAATAAGAAAGCAGTTTGACAGTTTCTGCAAGACCATACTGAAGAATGAAATGATTGACTATGAACGGGCAAGGAGCTATCGGCTGAAGCATGAAGTTTCTTTCTCGGAATTAACAGAAGGGGAGCTAGAGCAGTTGAAAACTGATGACGAGTACATAGTGGAATCAGAAATGTTTCGTGTCCTTGATTATGACATCGAGGTAAAGGACGAGCTTATTGGCGAAGCATTGAAGTATCTGCCGGAGAAAAAGCGGAATGTCATACTGCTGTCTTTTTTCATGGATATGTCAGATACGGAAATTGCAAAGCACATGAATCTGGTCAGGAGTACCATTCATCATCATCGTGTCAGCTCACTTCAAGCATTAAAAAAGATTATGGAAGGTATCAGAAATGGAGAAATCAAGTAAGTGTTCAAAATTGCTGCCCTACCATATCATAGCGGCAGCGGCTTCCGGCGATGTGGAAGCAATCAATAAGGTTCTGAAACATTATGAGGGTTATATTGCAGCTCTGGCTACGAGAAAGCTCTATGACGAATGCGGCAATCCGCATTACTGTGTTGACGAAACTTTACGTCGCAGATTAGAAACAAAGCTGATCACAAAGATATTGGCTTTTGAAGTTGCATAACAGAAGGTCGGCGGTGTCCCTTTCCGCTGGCTGACCGGAGTATGCACAGATGTACCTTGACAACTGAATACTGTATTGCATACAGGACGTGAGGATATGTGGAGCCACTAAGCAGATGCGCCATGATGTACCTGCTCTGCCTTATGGCAGAGTGAATGTGAGGAAATGCTGAAAGATTGCATTGAAACAAAGGTAAGGAGCGAGTTGGATCAGGCAAAATATGTAGCAGTTACATGGGGCGATGAAGCATATCTATGATAATGATACTTCCGGATTGCAGAGAGATTTGTGATCCGGTCAATTAAATGACGGTGCAAGACCGATGTGGGCAGTGTAATGAGCTGCCACCTGTAATGCAGTTTTTATCTGCTAATAAATGGGGAGAAGTGTATTCTGCTTATTTATTAGCAGATAAGGCTGTGCAAAAAAGGAGGACTATTTTAATGCAGAGAATACCGAAAGCAATTAACAAAAAGAGGTTAGTCAGATATAAGGAAGGCGCAGAAATGTACAGCATGGGAATGAATAAGTTCCAGTCTTTGGCGAAAGATGCAGGTGCTATCTTGAAGATTGACAGAATGGTATTGGTTGATTTGGATGTATTTGACGAATATCTTGAATCATTTCGTGTGAAATAGGGGGCTGATATGTTAGTCAAGAAAGATTTTTCGTATAACAGAAAATAGGTGTTGACTTTTGGTTTAACTGAAAGTATAATGATTATGAAATGGATGGAGGTGTATATTGTGGCTAGGACAGGCAGACCAAAGTCAGACAATCCAAAGAAAAACCTTATCGGATTGAAGCTGACAGAGGAAGAAGCCGCAAAACTTAGGGAATATGCGTCCAATCATGACATGACCATAACGCAGGTGCTACAAAAGGGTATTGATTTGCAATATGCAATGGAAGAAACCATAAGTAGCTAGTACGAAATCTCTTTCCTTGAGAAAGGAGCAGAGATGGCAAAATCAAGAAAGGATAATAAAGGGAGAGTTTTAAGAAAAGGCGAAACTCAACGCAGTTGCGATGGCAAGTATGTATATACTTATACTGATCCGGAAGGGAAACGCCGGAGCATCTATTCTAAGGATATTATGGAGCTGCGTGAGAGGGAAGAAAAGCTGATTAAAGACCAGTTAGATGGATTGGATACCTATGTAGCTGGCAGTGCAACGGTCAATTTTGTTTTTGACAGGTATATATCTACAAAGTCAGAACTCAGGGGAACAACCATGAGGAACTACAAATATATGTATGACCGTTTTATCCGGAATGGGTTCGGGAAGAAGAAAATCGCAACGATAAAGTTTTCTGATGTACTACAATTCTACCAGCATTTACTGAAAGATAAGGAAATGCAGATCAACACATTAGAAACAATCCATACGGTGCTTCACCCAACATTCCAGTTGGCAGTGCGGGATGACATTATCCGTAATAATCCGAGTGACGGGGTTATGGCGCAGGTAAAGAAACAGCCGGGGAGAAATCATGGTGTAAGACACGCCTTAACTCTGGAACAGCAGAGAGCCTTTATAAACTATATAGAAAACAATCCCCAATTTTACCGTTGGACACCTTTATTCAAGTTCCTGTTAGGAACGGGGTGTAGGATAGGGGAAGCGATTGGGATAAGGTGGGAAGATGTAGATTTTGAAAAGCGGATAATCAGTATCAACCATAGCCTTGTTTATTACAGTAGGGAATTTAAAGAACACCCTATGTGTACGTTTTCTATATCACTTCCAAAAACAGAAGCAGGTATACGCATTATTCCGATGATGGATGCAGTTTACGATGCACTCCAGACAGAGCTTGCAGATCAGAAGGAGAATGGATTTAACGAAACGGAAATTGACGGAATGAAAGGTTTTATCTTTATGAACCGTTTTGGTAATGTCCATAATCCGCAGGCTATCAACAGGGCGATTAAGCGTATATACGAATCGTACAATGCAGAAGAAGTGGTTAATGCTTCCAAGCAACGCCGGGAGCCTGTGCTAATACCACATTTCTCATGTCATCATTTGAGGCATACCTTTTGTTCGAGGTTTTGCGAGAATGAAACAAATTTAAAGGTGATTCAGTCTATTATGGGGCACGCTAATATTGAAACCACGATGGACATTTATGCAGAGGTCACCGATGCAAAGAAACAAGAAGCAATTCAAAATTTAGCACACAAATTAGATGTATTTTAGGAAAGAGTCCGGCTAGGACTGACAGTGAGTACGACAAATTGTGTGCCATACGACAAGAGTACGACAAATTCAAGAGCTTTAATCAATGAAACAGCGTTATATTGCTGTGGTAGAGATACCGAAAAGCGGCTAAATAAAGGGAAATAAGTCATTTTAAATTAAACTGACTTAAAATCCCGACAATGAAGTCCTTAGATGGTGTAAATAAGAAAAATGATGTAAATAATACAGCTTCTGAAGCACGTGAAAAAAATGTAAAAACTGAGTCTGAAAAGATTGATTTTTCTAAGGTAAAGGTAGAGCCTTTATTTGAGGAATTTGTTGATTTTGATACATTCAGCAAGTCAGATTTCCGTGCAGTAAAGGTTAAAGAGTGTGTTGCAGTACCGAAGTCAAAGAAACTGTTACAGTTTACTCTTGATGACGGAACAGGCACAGACAGAACCATTTTAAGCGGTATTCATAGCTTTTATGAGCCGGAAGAACTGGTTGGAAAGACTCTTATTGCTATCACAAATCTTCCACCGAGAGCTATGATGGGCATTGACTCTTGCGGTATGCTCCTCAGTGCTATTCATGAAGAAGAAGGCGAAGAAAAGCTTCATCTTCTGATGGTTGATGACCACATTCCGGCAGGTGCAAAGCTCTATTAAGATGATGTAAAGATGTACCGTTTCACCAAATAGACGGGACGTACTTCATTTGATAAAAAACTGAAAAAACAGCGATTTACATCAAACTTACATCAATTGATGCAGAAATCGGTGCAAGCAAGAAAAAATCGCATAATTAGCAGAATGAATGGGCAGTCCTGAAATCGGGATTGCCCATTTTTAGAAGAAAGACGAAAAACTCTTGACCTGCACGCAGCGTATACGCTTATACTATCAACATAAATCATAAGGAGGTGCATCTGATGTTATTAAATGAAATTATAAATGAGGTTGGAATGACAAAGCGTGCAGTTAAGTATTATGAAGAAAAAGGATTGCTGTCAGTGGATAAAGATAACAATGGTTATCGTAACTATACTGCACAAGATGTTGAAACTTTAAAAAAGATTTCAGTATATAGAAAACTCGGTATTAGTATTAAAGACATACAGAGCCTTTTGGAAACTGGCGACAAAAGTATTCTTCTTCGTATTTATCAAGAAAAAGTGCAGGAAAAAGTTTTAAAAGACTCAGAACTTGAAGCTTTGAAGCAATTTATAGATGATGGTGACGCAGACAAAGCAAATGAGGCACTTGATTATCAAACCGTTGAAAATGCAATTGAGTCTTTGCTACCGGGAAAAGAATGGGGAGATTATTTTAAAAGTCATTTCAAACCATTTCTTAATGTAAGGTTGAAGACTCTGGAACAGAAGCAGGCACTACAGAATATATTAGAATATTGCGATGAAACGACATTGAAAGTTCCTTTTATTATGGGAATAGGTGCGAAGATGATGGGTGGGATTGCACAAGAAACCAGAACCGCAGATGAGATGATAGCCTATTATCGTGATATGAGTGAAAGTGAATATGAAAGACTAAAAGAAAAAGTATGGAAAGGTGCTAAAATGAAAAACGGTATAATGAAATACCATCCAGCATTTATTGCACAGAGAAAAATGCAGAAAGAGTTACAAAATAAAGGATATAACGATATATTCATTCCTAATTTAATGGTTCTGTCTCCAACGTATGCAGAATATAAGAAAGCGTTAGATAATGTGAACGATAGAATGTGTAGAGAACTTGGACTGTATTATGATAGCAATTATAACTTAGTTATTAAAAAAGATAATTCTAAGTAAAAGTTAAACTACCCTTTGGGAGAGGAGAAATCCTTTTCTCAAAGGGCTTTTTCTATTTATACGGATATTCGCAAACTACAAGATAAAGCCAAAACTTCATATACTCTAAGCACAAGGAGGTTGAGGTTTGGCTATGAACAACAGTTTAGCAGAAGTACACCCGGAGCTTGTTTCGGAGTGGTCAGAGAAGAATTTACTGCTTACACCTGATGGCATTACTTTCGGTTCAAATAAAAAAGTATGGTGGAAAGGTACTTGCGGTCACGAATGGCAGGCAAGCGTTAAGGCTCGTTCCAATGGAGAAAAATGCCCGATATGTTCTGGTGCGAGAGTGATTGCAGGTATTAACGATTTGGCGACATTAGAGCCATTACTGGTAAAGCAGTGGTCGAAAAAGAATAAGATAAAACCGACAGAGGTTTCTATTGGTTCTCATAAGAAAGTGATTTGGAGATGTGAGAAAGGACACGAGTGGGAAGCTGCTGTTAAGAGCAGGACAATAAATAAAACTGGTTGCCCGTATTGCTCCCATAATAAAGTGTTGGCAGGATTTAATGACTTTGCAACACTTCTGCCGGATATAGCAGCCGAGTGGTCGGACAGAAATTATCCATTACTTCCAACTCAGGTTACGGTCTTTGCCAATCGTAAGGCTTGGTGGAAATGTAAGGATTGCGGCAGAGAGTGGAACACCCTTATTTCTACCCGTTCTGGTGGCAGTAAATGCCCGTATTGCAGTGGGTACATATTCTCGAAAGGGTTTAATGATTTGCAGACAACACACCCTGAAATTGCTTCGGAGTGGTCGGAGAAGAACTTGCCATTGAAGCCTGATGAAGTAAATGCAAAGTCGAGGAAAAATGTCTGGTGGAGATGCAGTAAATGCGGTAACGAGTGGAAATCTGTTATCAATGCCCGTGTGAAAGGTACGGTATGCCCCGTTTGTGCAGAGAGAGAAGTCCTTGCCGGATATAATGATTTGGCGACAACAGACAGTCAGCTTCTTAGCGAATGGGATTATGAACAGAATAAACTGAAACCTACAGAGGTATCACGAACTTCGGCAAAGAGAGCGTGGTGGAAATGCAGGCACGGTCATTCGTGGAGTATGAAGATAAATGAAAGAACGATATTGAATAAAGGCTGTCGATTTTGTGAGCAGGAGTATTTGTCATTATTTCCTGCTTTGGCGGTCAGCTATTATTCTAATAGGAAAGGTTTGAAAGCAGAACTTGGTTCTGACCGATTGCTTGGAGTTCCGCTTGAAACATACATAGCTTCAGAGAAGTTGGCTATTGAGTCAGAAAGTGCTGACGAGAATATAGAAATAATGAAAGCATATATGTGCAAGCAAAGAGGAATAAGGCTGATTAAGTTGCCGATGAAAGGCACAGAACTGGATTATGCCAATAATTTAAAGAAAGCTTTTCAGAGCGTACATATATTTATTTCTTCCGATACAGAGGAAGATGTGGAGATAATCAAAAATACATTTGAAAGATGGAGGGACAGCCAATGAGAGAGAAAACTTATCATCTATACTTAAATGAAGAAGAGCGAAGCCAAGTGATACAATCACTCATTGCACTGAAGAACAATTTAGCAGCCCAGGGACGATACACAGACGCAGTAGATGATGTCCTCTGCAAAGTGCTTGGAGCAAAGAAAAAGAAATTGAAAATTGAATACATTTAGAACGTGTTTTGCCGTCTGTTTCTTAACTGGAGCAGGCGGCTTTTTTATTTCAAAAATTTTTTAAAAAATTTTTGGAAAAGCGGAGATTTTGGGTGTGCATTTCATACCCCTTTGTCCAAATGAGTGAAGGGGTTCATTCCGGATAGCAAAAACGGAAGCCTTTTCGCTTGAAAATTGAATAAGTCATTCACTAAGACTTTATTTCTGATGATAGCCACTTTAGCAGGTACGCCGTGATTTCTGTATTTCAGAATAGCGAGAACTCCGGTTATGAGTATCAGGTTGCTCCTGATATGGCGATGACAGTCAGAATGATAATGATACTTCTCTACGGAGCTGGCGGAGTACCCGGCAGAGGTTAGAATCCTATGATACAGATAAGCAGTCTGTTCCTTAGTGACTTCCCATAAGCATTTTGCTTGGCAAGGGGTGTTGAGAACAAATATTGCTATGACCGATTAGGAAATGAGTCGGTCAGGTACATAGCCATAATGCGGTGGCTATGAATTTTCAGAAAGGAGGGCAAAAAGAAGTGTCAAACTGCAAAACGATTTCCGTATGTAACCAGAAAGGCGGAGTCGGAAAAACCACCACAACAGTTAATCTCGGAGTCGGGCTTGCAATGCAGGGCAAGAAAGTATTGCTTATTGACGCAGACCCGCAGGGAGATTTAACGACTTGTCTTGGGTGGCAGGATACAGACGGCTTGGGTATCACGCTTGCAACGAAACTCACAGATGTAATCAATGAAACGATGACAGACCCTATGGTTGGTATCCTGCACCACGAAGAAGGTGTTGACCTTGTTCCGGCAAACCTTGAGCTTTCAGCAATGGAATTTAACCTTATGAACGCAATGAGCAGAGAAACTACACTCAAGAACTATCTGAGTCAAGTGAAGAACAGATATGATTATGTAATTATAGACTGTATGCCTTCACTTGGTATGGTTACTCTCAATGCTTTATCGGCGGCAGACAGTGTTATCATTCCGGTTCAGGCTCAGTATTTGCCTGCAAAGGGTATGACACAGCTTGTGCAGACCATTTCAAAAGTAAAGAAGTATATCAATCCGGATATTAAGATAGACGGTATGCTGCTTACTTTGGTGGATAGCCGAACAAACCTTGCAAAGAGTACGGTAGAAGCACTCAGGGCGAATTTCGGTAATCAGATAAGAATGTATCGAACACAAATTCCGATTGCCGTAAAAGCCGCTGAAACTTCTTCCAAAGGCAAGAGCATTTATGCTTATGAGCCAAACAGCACAGTGTCTAAGGCATACGCTGAATTTACAAAGGAGGTGTTAGCCGATGGCAGGAAGAAAGAGCGACTTCACTCTCACGAAGCTCGATGATTTATTTACCACGCAGGCACAGAGAGATGAAGAACAGCTTTCAAAAATCCGAGATATTCCATTGGAGCTGATTGATGATTTTCCCGACCACCCGTTTAAGGTCAGGGACGATGAAGATATGATGCAGCTTGTGGAGAGTGTCAAGGAAAGAGGAGTGATTACTCCGGCAACGGTAAGGCAGAAAGAGGACGGCAGATATGAACTTGTTTCAGGACACAGAAGAAAGCGAGCTTGTGAGCTGGCAGGATTTGAAACACTGAGAAGTGAGATTGTAGACCTAAGCAGAGATGAAGCGACCATTTTAATGGTTGAGAGCAATTTTCAGAGGTCAGAGATATTGCCGAGTGAAAAAGCCTTTGCGTATAAAATGCGTTTGGAAGCAATGAAAAGACAAGCAGGCAGACCAAGAAAAGAAAATGTGTCCCCAGTGGGGACGAATTTACGAACCGATGAACAAATTGCACAGGAAACAGGGGACAGCAGAAATCAGATACACCGATATGTGCGTCTGACAAACCTTGTTCCTGAACTGCTTGAATTTGTTGATGAGGGGCGTATTAAAATGCGTCCTGCCGTAGAGCTTTCCTATCTTGATGAAGATTGCCAGCGTGATGTGGTTGACGAAATCGACCTGAATGACGCAACCCCGTCACATGACCAGACAATCCGTATGCGAAAGTTATTCAACGAGGGCAACCTTACAACCGAAGCAATCCACGCTGTTATGTCTGAGGAAAAACCGAACCAAAAGGAAAAAATCGTGTTGAGGGGCGACAGAGTAAGACAGCTTATCCCAAAAAACATTCCCGTCAGTCAGACGGAGGATTTTGTCTGCAAAGCATTGGAGCATTACAACAAGTTCTTGCGTAACCGTGCAGAACGTGACAGCAGATAGCCTGATTTACAGTTCCCCTTTCTCACACTCTAACCCCTTAGTTATACTTTTACCTACCGAAAATGATATATACTATCTCATTTGAATATAACTATCTCAAAGTATATGTCTATCTCTAAGGGGCAATCGCACAGTATGAACGGACTGGAGGTGTATGGTAAAATGAAAAATTAACGAAAAATCCGCATTTGTTTTTCGGCAGGTAAATTCTGTCGTAAGAGAAAATCCACAAAGGCACATCGTAGAGATACGGTGTGTTTTCAATTTTTACAGGAGGAAACGCAATGATAAAGTCAAAATTCAAAAGAGTCACGTCGCTTTTCTTGGCGACCCTTATGTGTGTGACCACTTTTGCAGGCATTGGCTCGACAACAGCATATGCTGCTTCGGGAGAAAAAGCTGATGTCTATATGGTCGATTTCCCTCGTGATGGCGATGCTAATTACGATGGGGTATGGGGACACAGCAATTTGACCTTGAAAAATGGTTGGCATACCGGACGTTCCAATTTTACCAATCTTAAGGCTATTGGTTCATACTCAGGCAATGTTGCTTATTGTATTGAGCCGGGAATTTCGCTCAAGGTCGGTCAGACAATGAATAAGTATGACGAAAATTATTTTAACAACCTTGCATCCAACGGGGTTATTTCCGGAGATGAAATCCGTCTTTTCGTTGGTCGTATTTTACAGTATGGCTATCGTGGGACAATCTCGACATCTTGGAGGTCACAGAATGAAGCAGCAGCAAACAGCATTGCACAGGCTTATGCCACACAGCTTCTTATCTGGGAAACTGTTATCGGAGAGCGTGATGTGAACTTCAATCATGTAGCAGCCAGTGGTTGCAGCAATGTGAAAGATGTCATCAATGCAAAGCATCCGCTCCGCAATAAGATTTTCAGTTATTACAACAGTATGGTGCAGAGTGTACAGAACCATGCGACCATACCGAGTTTTTGTAATAAATCATCCGGTTCGGCAAAGACAATAGAACTTGAGTGGAACGGAAGCAAGTACACAACTACTCTGACAGATTCCAATAATGTGCTGTCCAAATATAATTTCAAGGCAAGTATCAGTGGGGTGAGTTTTTCAGTGAATGGTAACAAACTTACTGTTTCTATGGATACTGCACCGAGTAAGGAATTTATCATTACCGCAACGAAGAAAAATGCAATCCGCAGAGGTGTGGTTGTATGGTCAGAGGGCAAACACGGTCAAAACTCCAGTGTGCAGGATGTTGTCAGCTATGCTCAGGAAGTAAGCGACAGTATCAACGGTTATGTGAAGATGAAAGTCAGCTATGGTTCTTGTCAGATTGTAAAGACCAGTGAGGACGGTAAAGTTGACGGTATTAACTTCACGATTACCGGAAACGGTATCAATCAGACGGTTACAACAGCCAATGGCGGTAAGTTCCAGATTGATAACCTTATGCCGGGTATCTATACCGTAACCGAGCAGGCATACGATAAGTACGAGCCGCAGGAAACACATAGAGTTACTGTTGTGGCAGGGCAGGTTGCAAAGGTCACTTTCAATAACAAATTGAAGCGTGGCGACCTTCAGGTAGTGAAGTCCTCAGAAGATAACCTTGTTGAAGGTGTGAAGTTCCATCTTTACGGTACTTCTCTTTCCGGTGATGCTGTTGACCGGTATGCAGTTACAGACAATAACGGTGTGGCAACTTTCAAAGATGTGCTTATCAGTGGTTCTGAACCATATACCCTTGAAGAAGTAGACACGGCTATCCGTTATGTTGTGCCAAAAAATCAGACTGCACCAGTGAAGTGGAAAGAAGTAACCACAAGAAACTTCAACAATATTTTGAAGAAGTTTACTGTAACAGTAACAAAGAGCGACGCTGAGAAAGGCGAAGCACAGGGCAATGCCAAACTTTCGGGAGCAGTTTACGGTATCTATAAGGGCGAAACGCTTGTAGATAAGTATGTTACTGATGAAAACGGTCAGTTCACTACTAAAGAATATGTTTGTGATACCGACTGGACAATCCGAGAAATTACACCGAGTGAAGGCTATCTCCTTGATAAGACCATTCACAAGGTAGGTGCAGACCCGAAACTTTATGAGGTGGAACACAACCTTACTTCCAATGATGTAACCGAGCAGGTAATCAAAGGTAACGTGGCTATCATTAAACACACTGATGATGGAGAAACAAAGATTGAAACTCCTGAAAAGGGTGCTTCCTTTGAGATTTACCTGAAATCTGCCGGAAGCTATGACGCAGCCAATAAAGACGAGAGAGATACTATCGTATGCGATGAAAATGGCTTCGGTCAGACAAAAGATATGCCGTATGGTATTTATACCGTACACCAGACTTCCGGTTGGGAAGGCAGAGAGATGATGGACGATTTTGATGTGTTCATTTCACAGAACGCACAGACCTACCGTTATCTTATCAATAACCGTAACTTTGAGAGCTTTGTCAATGTAGTCAAGGTGGACGCAGAAAGCGGAAAGAGTATTCCGTATGCAGGAGCAGGATTTAAGATTTACGACCCGCAGGGCAATCAGGTCAAAATGACCTTTACTTATCCGACACCGACCACGATTGATGTGTTCTATACCGACGCAAATGGTTCCCTTGTAACACCTGAGAAACTGGATTACGGCAAGGGATATTCCATCGTAGAGGTACAAGCTCCATACGGCTATGTGCTTGATGATACTCCGGTATATTTTGATATTACCGAAGAAAATTCCACAGAGGAAGGCGGCGTAACTGTTGTGAAAGTCAATAAAGCGAATATGGCACAGAAAGGTACTATCACGGTTGAAAAGACCGGAGAAGTATTTAGTGGTGTCAATGTAAGTGGTTCTGAGGACAGTGATGTTATCTATCAGCCTGTTTATGAAGTGTCAGGACTTGAGGGTGCAGTTTATGAAGTCCGTGCTGCGGAAGATATTAGCACACCGGACGGTACACTCCGCTATTCAAAGGGCGAAGTGGTAGATACTATCACAACAAGCTCCGATGGATTTGTTAAGAGCAAAGAATTTTATCTCGGAAAATACGAAGTCAAGGAAATTACCGCACCTTATGGAATGGTAATCAGTGGCGAAACACATACGGTTGAGCTTACTTACGCAGGTCAGAATATCTCTGTTACCGAAACTTCCACATCGTTCTATAACGAAAGACAGAAAGTGCAGGTAAGCCTTGCAAAAGCCATTGAAAAGGATAAGACATTTGGTATTGGCGACAACGGAGAAATCAAAAACATCAGCTTTGGTCTTTATGCCGCAGAAGATATTGCATCTGCAAGCGGTACAGTTATTCCGGCTGATGGACTGATTGAGATTGTCAGCGTAAATGAAAATGGAACTGCTGTTATGAAGTCAGACCTTCCGTTTGGCAAATACTATGTCAAAGAGATTGCAACCGATGAGCATTATATTCTCTCTGATACGAAGTATCCGGTTGTATTTGAATACGCAGGTCAGGATACCGCAACGGTTGAAATCAAAGTGAATGACGGAAAAGAAATCAAGAATGAACTTATCTATGGTTCTGTATCAGGTAAGAAGATTGACGAGAATGGAGAAGCACTTGAGGGTGCTGTTATCGGTATCTTCAAAGCCGAAGAAACAGAATTTACAAAGGATACTGCACTTATGACGACTACCTCTGCAAAAGACGGTAGTTTTTCTTTTGCAAAAGTTCCTTATGGCAAATGGATTGTAAGAGAAATTGAGCAGCCAAAGGGATTTGTTCTTGATGAAAAAGCGTATGAGGTCAATATCAGCAAAGTCGAGCAGGTAGTTGAAATTGAGATTGTCAATGAGTATGTTCACGGCAATATCAGACTCACGAAGGTGGACGCTGAATATCCGGATAACAAGCTTACGGGTGCAACCTTCGAGGTATATAAGGACACCAATGAGAACGGAAAGATTGATGATGGCGATGAACTTATCGGAAATCTTGAAGAAACTGAAACCGGAATTTATGAGATGAAAGAACTGCTTTACGGAAAATATATTGTCCGTGAAACAAAAGCACCGGAGGGCTTCCTGCTTGATAAGGGAGAATACTCTGTTTTCATTGAGAAAGACGAAACAACTTATTCCGTTGAGAATAAGGCAGGTGTTGGATTTATCAATGAAGCTATGCGTGGAACACTGAAAATCGTTAAGACATCTTCAGACGGTAAGGTCAAAGGTTTTGTGTTCAGAGTAACCGGAGCAAACGGCTATGATATGACATTTGAAACAGATAAGAACGGCGAAATCGTGATTAAGGGACTTCGTATTGGCGAATATACCGTATCCGAAGTGGCAAACAATGCCTCTGCCGCATATATCACACCTGCCGACCAGAATGTTACTATCAAACTTGATGAAACAGCCGTTGTAAAAATGCACAATGAGTTGAGGGATACTCCAAAGACAGGAGATGATACCAATATGAAACTTTGGTATGTCCTTGCCGGACTTTCTGCTGTCGGTATCGCCGTAACTTCTGTTGTTGCACACAAAAAGAAGAAAAAGGAGGGTAACGAGTAATGGAAGCAAAGACAATTATCGCTATCGCATTAGTCGCCGTTATTGTCGGCGGCTTTATCTTTCTTCAGGTTAAAAACCGTAAGAAGTAAGTAACAAGCGAACATTAACCAGTCAGGGCAGAGCGTAAAAAACTCTGTCCCTTTAATTTTTGGAGGAACATTATGAAACAACAGAAAACGGTGGAGAGCCGAGTGCTTGAAATCTTAAAGGAATGCCCGATGTCGAGGTATGATGATATGCTTCTTATTCTGCATTATTACAATCGGTACGGATATATACCTGCCGGAAATCTTCCGCTTGAGGATATTGTATTTAATTACCGAGCATACGGACTTCCTTGTTTTGAAACCATACGCAGGGCAAGACAGAGAGTACAGTCCCTTTTTCCTGAGTATTCACGTAATCCGCAGAAAGAAGAACAGAACGGTAGTATTTCTATTGTAATCAACATTAGCTAAGGAGGTGTTTTCGTGAAAGACAAAGCAACTTTTCAGAATAAGGTCAAGGTGCTGAATAAACTCTTTGACTCCGGTTGTGATACGGAGAAAAAGTTGCAGCAGCTTGATATGGAAGCAATCCTGAAAATCCCGAATATCACGATTCCTGATATGGGTGTGATTATGGAGCTTCAGAAGAATACAAAGTCCGGTAAACTCTTTTCGTATTTAGGCGGCGGTTCTGATGAAGCAACAAAAATGAGAGGTAAGGAAAATGAAGCAACAGGAGAATAGAGCAGAGCCGCAGGAAAAGCAAATTCGATTTATAGACAGTCATTACAACTTAAAATTCTATATTCCCGATGGTGGAAAAATCAGGATTACTTTTCGTGATGGACACACAGCAGACAGAGTGTGCAAGTATATTGATGACTACCATTTGTATGTCGGAAATTGCTGCTATCATATATGCGAGTTTGCTGAAA
Source organism: Lachnospiraceae bacterium UBA1683 (assembly GCA_002320245.1). Taxonomy (GTDB): domain Bacteria; phylum Bacillota; class Clostridia; order Lachnospirales; family Lachnospiraceae; genus Schaedlerella. The sequence continues at coordinate 22,847 of DCKD01000087.1, read as the reverse complement.
AAATGGAGCTTAATGGAAGCAAAGTTGAACCTATCAATCAATCCGAACCGTCAAAAAACAAGACCAGAAACAGAGAAAAACAGCGATAAGGAGGTGCAAGAGTAATGGCACGAAAATATGACCTTATTTCTGAGCTTTACAATCGCACCTGCAAAACGGTTGTATCAAATCCTCAGAACTGGCAGGCATTCTTGGCTTCGGCTTGCCGAAATTATAAGTTACGCTATGACGAGCAGCTTCTTGTATATGCACAGCGACCTGATGCAACAGCGGTTCTCGAGATAGAGCAGTGGAACAAAATTTTTGGCAGATGGGTCAACCGAGGTGCAAGAGGTATTGCTGTTTTTGCTGATGAAAACCGTTCACGGCAAAGACTGACACATTACTTTGACATTTCAGATACTCACGAAAGCAGATATTCAAGAACAGTCCCGATTTGGGATATGCGTCAGGAATACGAAGCTGATGTGATTGAAACATTGGAAAGCACTTTCGGAGAGATTGAGAATAAGAGCAGTCTTGCCGAAGCAATTATGGGAGCAGCAAGAAATGCGGCAGAGGATAATATCCCTGATTATCTGCAAGACCTTTACTATGCAACCGAGGGCAGTTCCTTCGAGGAAGTGGAAGAGGATATTGTGGCTTTCATTTATAAAAATGTCGTGGCAAACAGTGTGGCATATATGATGATGTCAAGGCTTGGCATCGATACGGATGGTTATTTTGAACTTGATGATTTTAGAGATGTTACCAATTTCAATACGCAGGAAACACTCAATGCACTTGGATTTGCTACCAGTGATATTGCAGAAATGGGATTGACGGAAGTATCTAAAACAATTACCGCACTCAACCGTCAAAATCGCATAATTGTCGGTCAGGACAGAAATGAATACAATAAGGTTGAAAATAACGACGAAAGGAGTTTGGACAATGAACGAACTGACCTACACGATGGTGGGCGATTACAGCCTTCCGAACCTGAAACTTCCACAGCAGCCGGAAGTGACTTTGGGCAGATACGCTCAGATGAGGAGAGAGTTTCTGAAGGAACATCACAGAGTCCTTTACTACAATCTACTGACGAGGGGCGAACTGACACAGCACTTGGCGGAAGTGGAACAGAGAGCCAGCAAGATGGAGGAAACAATCCTGAGCCAGATGGCACAGAAAGAGGGAGTGACCGAACAGATGAAAGCGGAGGATATGATGAAATGGGTTCGTCTGATGAACTCCCTTCGCAGCTCGGCACAGGAAATCGTGAAAGCGGAAGTGATATTCGCTTAGAGTATTACGACAGAACGCACGAGGATAAAAGCCTTCCGTTCTTTGGACGTGATGAAGTAATCAATGAAATTCTCAGAACGACACCACATTTGTCAGCAAGTCTGGAAGAAATCAAAGATTATTATGAACGCAATCCAGATAACAAAGACCGCACAGAGTATATAAAGAGTATTTTCAATAATGATTATACTGAGCTTACTTTAGAGGACGGCAGGACAGTAGGGTACAAGACCTTTGAAAACGTTTTGCATTTGTGGGAGGGCAAATACGACAGCAGAACCGCACAGAGCTTTTATGATTGGGCTGTTATTGCCCGACATTTTGAAGCTATGCGATTACTGGGAGAATTAAGTGACAGCATAAAACCATTACCGTCAATGGACGGTCAGATGACATTCATATTAGACGGTCGGGCAGAGGAAAAGAAAACCTCTGCCTTTACTTTTTCTCAGGAGATTATCGACGCTGTTCTTGCGAATGGAAGCGGATTTTCTGAGGGAAAAATGCGTATCTATGAGCAGTTTGAAAAAAGCCTTTCTGCAAAAGAAAATGCCGACTTCTTGAAAAATGAATACGGTTGGGGCGGTTCTTATCCCGTCATAATCGGGGCAGGCATTGATGAGAGTCACGACGGAAAAGGTATTACGATTACGAAAGGCATCGGTAAAGAAAATCCACATATCACGCTTTCGTGGTCGCAGGTGGAGAAGCGTATCGGGGAACTTATCCGAATGGACAGATACTTAAATCCAAAGGAAAAAGAACGCTATCCTCAGTGGCTTGAAAGTCAAGAGGAACGCAGAGTCAAAATCGAGGAAACGAAAAGAAATCGTGAGATACTCTCTAATGCACCACCGGAGCAGGAGGTCGAACTAGCCGAAAAAGAACCTGAAGAAGCGGAAATATCGCAAGATGTGAAATATGAATATCATCTTGGCGATAAGGTGTATATCGGTGCTTCTGAGTACGAAATCTTATCTGTTGATGATGAGAGAGTAATGCTCTATGACTATGATGTGCCACTGTTCAATAAGGAATTTTCACGCACAGAGTTTGACAGAAAAGTGCGAGAGAATCCGATGAATGAGCATTTGATTGTAAAGGAAGAACCTGCCGAAGAAAGAAATGAAAAAGAGCCTGAGCCGTTAGTTCCCGCTTGGGAGCAGAAGAAAAAAGTCAAAGGCTTTGACTTGCACCCTGATGTGCCTATGGCAGACCGTCACACCTTTAATCTTAGAGAAAATGAGGTTGAAACGGTTGGTAAAAAGGAACGCTTCCGCAGAAATATTATGGCGATACAACTTCTTAAAAAATGTCAGGAAGAAAACAGATTTGCCACTCCTGAAGAACAGATTATCTTATCAAAGTACGTTGGTTGGGGTGGGCTTTCAGAAGCCTTTGATGAAAATAATTCAGCGTGGGCAACGGAATATCTGGAACTTTCTTCGGTATTAACACCGGAGGAATATGCTTCGGCAAGAGAAAGCACATTGACTGCGTTCTACACGCCGCCCGAAGTTATCACAGCCATTTATAAGGCAATGGAGCAGATGGGCTTTAAGGAGGGCAACTTGTTAGAGCCGTCCTGCGGTATCGGTAATTTCATCGGTATGCTGCCGGACACAATGCAGGACAGTAAGATTTACGGTGTGGAACTTGATACGATTTCCGCAGGGATTGCACAGCAGCTTTATCAGAAAACAACCATTGCGGCACAAGGATTTGAAGAAACAAATCTGCCGGACAGCTTCTTTGATGGAGTGGTTGGCAATGTGCCTTTTGGAGATTTTAAGGTATCGGATAAAAGATACGACAAGCATAAGTTCCTGATACACGATTACTTTTTTGCCAAGTCCCTTGATAAGTTAAGACCCGGCGGTGTAATGGCTCTTGTAACGAGCAAAGGCACAATGGATAAGGAAAACTCGGCGGTACGAAAATATATTGCACAGAGGGCAGAGCTTCTTGGAGCAATCCGATTGCCAAATAACACCTTTAAGGGTAATGCAGGAACGGAAGTCGTTTCGGATATTCTTATCCTGCAAAAGCGTGACAGACTGATAGATATTGAGCCGGATTGGGTTCATCTTGATACCGATGAGAACGGAATTAAGATGAACTCTTATTTTGTGCAGCACCCCGAAATGATACTTGGAGAAATGAAGATGGTATCGGGGCGTTTCGGTATGGAAGCAACTTGTGTGCCGTATGAAAATGCAGACCTTGCAGCACAGCTTGATGATGCAGTAGCAAATATTCACGGAGAAATCACGGAATATGAAACCGAGGAAGAACTGGAGGAGGAAGATAATTCTATTCCGGCAGACCCGACAGTGAGAAACTTTTCCTATACGGTGGTGGACAATAAAATCTATTATCGTGAAAATTCCCGTATGACTCCGGTGGAAGTGTCGGCAACCGCAGAGAACCGAATTAAGGGTATGATTGCTATTAGAAATTCCGTCAGAACGCTGATTGAATTGCAGACAGAAGATTACCCTGACAGCGAAATCAAAGCGGAGCAGGAGCGATTAAACAGACTTTATGATACCTTTTCAGGTAAGTACGGACTCATTAACAGCCGTGCAAATACTTCTGCTTTTTCGCAGGACAGTTCATTCTCTTTGCTTTCCGCATTGGAGATAATCGGAGAGGACGGAGAACTGGAACGTAAGGCTGATATGTTTTCTAAGAGGACAATTAAGCCGCATACTCCGGTTACTTCTGTTGATACGGCAAGCGAAGCATTGGCGGTATCTCTTGGAGAAAAAGCTATGATTGATATGGACTATATGATGGAGCTTTCCGGTAAATCGGAGAATGAAATCTTTGAGGACTTAAAGGGTGTTATCTTCTTAAATCCGCTTTATGAGTATGGTAATGCTTACGAATCGAAGTATCTGATGGCTGATGAATACCTTTCGGGTAATGTCAGGGAGAAGCTGAGAATTGCAAAGAACTCGGCAGAACTCTATCCGGAAGATTATAAGGTCAACGTGGAAGCACTTCAAAAGGTGCAGCCGAAAGACCTGACTGCAAGTGAAATTTCCGTGCGACTTGGTGCAACTTGGCTGCCACCGGACGATGTGCAGGAGTTTATCTTTCATTTGCTTGAAACACCACGCTATGCACAGTGGAATATCAAAGTTCACTTCTCTCCATTTACGAGTGAGTGGAATATTGAGGGCAAATCTTACGACAAAGGAAATGTAAGGGCATATAACACTTACGGAACTTCCCGCATCAATGCCTATAAGATTATCGAGGAAACGCTGAACTTAAAAGATGTGCGTATCTTTGATTATATCGAAGATGATGAGGGCAGGAAAAAGGCTGTCCTGAATAAAAAGGAAACAGCGATTGCTCAGTCGAAGCAGGAAATGATTAAGCAGGAATTTCAGGACTGGATATGGTCTGACCCTGAACGAAGGGAAAGGCTTTGCAAATCCTACAATGAGAAATTCAATAGCGTCAGACCTCGTGAGTATGATGGAAGTCATATTATTTTCAATGGTATGAATCCTGAAATTGAACTCAGGGAACATCAGAAAAATGCGGTTGCTCATATCCTTTACGGAGGAAATACGCTTCTTGCACACGCAGTCGGAGCAGGAAAAACTTTTGAAATGGTGGCGGCAGCACAGGAGTCGAAAAGGCTTGGGCTTTGTAACAAGTCACTGTTTGTTGTACCAAATCACTTGACCGAACAATGGGCGGCTGAGTATTTGCAGCTCTATCCGGCGGCGAATATTCTTGTCGCAACAAAGAAAGATTTTGAAACCAAGAACCGTAAAAAGTTCTGCGGCAGGATTGCAACTGGAGATTATGACGCCGTTATCATCGGACATTCACAGTTTGAGAAAATCCCAATGTCCATTGAAAGACAGAGGGCAATCTTAGAACAGCAGCTTGAGGAGATAACCGGAGGAATTGCGGAACTCAAGCGAAACCGAGGGGAAAACTTCTCCATAAAGCAGCTTGAAAAGTCAAAGAAATCTATCAGGCAGAAACTTGATAAACTCAATGACCAGACGAAAAAAGATGATGTTGTAACCTTTGAGGAACTTGGTGTAGACAGGCTTTTTGTTGATGAAAGCCATTATTACAAGAACCTTTATCTTTATACAAAAATGCGTAATGTGGGCGGTATCGCACATACGGAAGCACAGAAATCTTCCGACCTCTTTATGAAGTGTCGTTACCTTGACGAGATTACCGGAGGGCGAGGAACCGTGTTCGCAACGGGTACACCTATCTCAAACAGTATGGTGGAACTTTATACGATACAGCGATATTTGCAGTACAGCACGCTTGTGAAAAATGGGTTGCAGCACTTTGATGCCTGGGCTTCCACTTTCGGAGAAACCATTACGGCAGTGGAACTTACACCGGAAGGAACAGGATACAGAGCAAAGACAAGGTTCGCAAAATTCTATAACTTGCCTGAACTAATGGCGATGTTCAAGGAGATAGCGGATATTAAAACAGCAGATATGTTGAACCTGCCAGTACCGGAAGCAAAGTACCATAACATTGCAGTAAAGCCGTCAGAAATGCAGAAAGAAATGGTTGCTTCCCTTGCAGAGAGAGCCGAGCAGGTGCGTGGCGGCGGTGTGGATTCAAGCGTAGATAATATGCTGAAAATCACGAATGACGGAAGAAAACTGGCTCTTGACCAGCGTATGCTAAACGATATGCTGCCTGATTTTGAGGGCAGTAAAATCAATGCCTGCGTCGATAACATCTATCGGATATGGAAAGAAAATGCCGACAAGAAATCGGCACAGCTTGTGTTTTGTGACCTTTCCACGCCGAAGAATGACGGCACATTTTCCGTCTATAACGACATCAGAAAGAAGCTGATTGAGAGAGGTATTCCTGAAAGTGAAGTGAAGTTCATACACGAAGCCGACACGGATATGAAGAAAAAAGAACTGTTCCAAAAGACCCGCAAGGGAGAAGTCAGGGTGCTTCTCGGCTCTACTCAGAAGATGGGAGCAGGAACAAATGTGCGTGCGACTTGTTGTCGTACAAACTCTAATGTGGGATAAAACCTGTATTAGAACTAAAATCGACGGCTGAATCTATTCAGCTAACTGATATTCCGAGGAGTGGAATGATGGGGTAACGCCCTGAAACGCTCCCCTTGATACTACGACGTGCAAAGGCGGTGTAAAACGCTGTATGTGCGAAGCTCGTTGAAGTCGGCAGAGAGACACCGAAACATTAAGTTGTCGAAAGCTGTCCAGAGGTGGATGGTGTGTCCTATATGCCGGAGGTCTATAAACTGCCTATGGTGAGGATAGCTGGTAAAACAGCAGACGAACAGCCGAGTGTACGAGTCTAAAGCGTGATATGGCAGAAATGTCATAACCGTAAATCTACGGGGTATGTGAGGTAAAGTAAAAATGGACGTTATGAAATACCTTACAGTGTTACAGGCACTGGCAAGCATACAGGCTTATAGGCAGCACCTAAGGGCGGCATGAACAGATAGGAATATCGGAACAAGGGAAGGTCAGAACACGGAGTGTTTACACGCAATGAAGTGTTAGCAGGGAAAGCGATTGACATTAGTATAACCTGCTTTTATCTGACTGAAAGTGGAGCCACAGTACCAATGAAGCGGTGATAATAAGCCGTGGAGGGATAGGCTCCAGTCAATCAGTAAGAATCGAAATTTAATTCGTAATGAATCAAAGGTTCGAGTAAGACTAAGAAAGGCGGACAGCCGACTTTGGCAGTGCCGAAGAAAGTGCTGAAACGTCAGACTCTAAGAAACATTGAGTATTATGGATTGCAGGAGATATTTGACGAACTATACCAGAAAAGTTTAGAAAACAGAAAATTTAAAAACCTGATGGAATTGATTTTGATGGAAGAAAATATCAAACTCGCCTATCGAAACATGAAAAAGAATGATGGAAGTACCACGCCGGGGGTTGATGGAAAAACGATAGAGCATTTAGCCAAAATGACTGAAAAAGAGGTCATCGAACTTGTCCGTAACAAACTGGAATGGTACACGCCGAAAGCCATCAGACGAGTGGAGATTGACAAAGGTAATGGAAAGAAAAGACCACTTGGGATTGCTTCGATTGAAGACAGGCTGATACAGCAATGTATTCTGCAAGTGTTAGAGCCGATATGTGAAGCAAAATTTCACGATAGAAGCAATGGATTCCGCCCAAATAGAGGTGTGGAAAATGCACTTGCACAGGCAGAGAAACTTATACAGAGCAACAAACTGTATATCGTGGTGGATATTGACATTAAAGGATTTTTCGATAATGTCAGCCACGGAAAACTATTAAAACAGTTGTGGACGATAGGAATACAGGATAAAAAGCTCATTAGTATTATTTCAGCCATGTTAAAAGGAGAAATTGCAGAAATCGGTTTTCCAGAGAAAGGCACAGCTCAAGGGTCGATTATCTCACCATTGTTATCGAATGTGGTGTTGAATGAACTTGACTGGTGGATTGCCAGCCAGTGGGAATTTATGCCTACAAGACACGTCTATAAAGAAGCAATAAAGGCGAATGGAACTCAATCGAAATCAAAGAAGTACAGGGCTTTGCGGAACAGCACATTAAAAGAGTGCTTCATCGTAAGGTACGCTGATGATTTTAAAATCTTTTGCAGGAAACACAAAGATGCGGTTGTAATGTTTGAAGCCACAAAACAATGGCTCAAAACAAGGTTAGGACTGGATATTAGTCCAGAAAAATCAAAAATTGTCAATCTAAAACACAGTTATTCGGAATTTTTAGGATTTAGGATAAAAGTGCATAAGAAAGGCAAGGACACAAAATGTAAACCGCCAGTCGATAAGTATGTAGTAAAATCACATATCTCAGAAAAGGCTTTGAAGAAAATAAAAACCAACGCAAAAGAGAGAATCATAGCAATACAGAAAACGAATGGAAGCAGAGCCGGTGAGTATGCAATTCGGGATTATAATAGCTTTGTCATGGGAATACAGAATTATTACAGCATGGCAACGTGCGTAAATCCAGATATACAGACTTTAGCCTACGAAATCAAGACAAGCATAAAAATCAGATTAAATACAAGAGTGAAACGCAGAACTAACGAAGCATTAACACCATATCTTTCAGAAAGATATGGAAAAAGTAAAGAACTGCGATTTATAAACGGTGTGCCATTAGTCCCAATAGGATATGTGCAACATCGTGTTCCTCTCCACAAAAAGGCTGTAGTAAATAAATATACAGCTGAGGGAAGAAAAGAAATACACAAACAATTAGAAACTGTAGATATAGAGAGGGTGCATGAACTTATGAGAAACCCTATCAGTAATGAAACTGTAGAATTTAATGATAACTGCGTTTCACTGTTTGTGGCACAAAGAGGAAAATGTGCAATTTGCAAGCTGCCTCTAACTTTGGAAAATATGCGGTGTGTCCGTAAAATACCAAAATCTTGTGGCGGTGATGATAAATATAATAATCTGATTATTGTGCATAAAGAGATGGAAAGGCTGATAAAAAGTCAGGACAGCAAAGAAATCAAGCGTATTCTAAACAAATACAAACTGGAAAGTAATCAAAGACGGAAAGTAAATACCATAAGAAAAAATGCAGGATTAGAGGAAATAGACGTAAAAGCACTTGATAAGGAACTGTTAGTTACGATGTTAAAAAGTAGAAGTTACTGATGATGGAACGCCGGATGAGGGGAAACTCTCACGTCCGGTGTGAAGTGGGGGAAAATCTGGAGATAACATCAAAGGATTACCTATCACTATAGGATAAACTTATCGCACTTCACGATGTGGATTGTCCGTGGCGACCTTCAGATTTGGAGCAGCGTTCCGGTAGAATTGTCCGTCAGGGCAATGAAAATCCGCAGGTAGATATTTACCGCTATGTAACAGAGCAGACCTTTGATGCATACCTCTATCAGCTTGTGGAAGGTAAGCAGAAGTTCGCAAGTCAGATTATGACGAGCAAATCTCCGGTTAGGTCGGCAGAGGATATTGATGAAACCGCACTGTCCTATGCAGAGATAAAAATGCTTGCAACAGGTAATCCATATATCAAAGAAAAGATGGACTTAGACATTCAAGTACAGAAGCTGAAGATGTTAAAATCCAATTTCTTATCAGAGAAATACGGACTGGAGGATAAGGTCATCAAGTTCTACCCACAACAGATTGCTTACTTGAAATCCCGTGTAGAGGGACTTACAAAAGATGTTGAAACAGCAAAATTACACCCGAAACCGATAGACGAGCAGCCGCTTGGAATGATGGTATCGGGTGTTTCTTATTCCGAAAAAGCCGAAGCAGGTCAGGCAATCATCAATGCCTGCAAGTCAATGAACAGTCCCGATGCGATACCACTTGGCGAGTACCGTGGCTTTCAAATGGAACTGTATTTTGATACGGTGCAGCGTAATTATGTTGTGAAATTAAAAGGCGAAACAAGCAGAGATGTACCGCTTGGCGATGATGCTCATGGTAATATCGTGAGAATAGATAACGGCATAGAACGCTTTGAGGAAGCACTTGCTGATACGAAAAACAGCCTTGAAAATACGGAGAAGCAGTTTGAAACAGCGAAGCAGGAAATCGAAAAGCCATTTGCAAAGGAGGACGAATTGAGGGCAAAAAATGCTCGACTTGATGAGCTGAATATCCTGCTCAATATGGATAAAAAGGAAAATGAGATTGTCGGCGGAGAGCCTGATGAGGGCGAAGCAGTCGGCGGCAGAAAGGAGAAATCGTATGAGAGATAAACAGGAAGGCGGTGGTCGATATGCCATTTATCGCACCTGAGTTAATCATTCAGGCGAAGCAGATGGACTTATTAACCTACCTGAGAAATTATGAACCGTATGAGCTGGTTAAGTTTTCAGGTAACACCTATTGCACCAGAACCCACGATAGTTTGAAGATTTCAAACGGGAAATGGATATGGTGGTCGAGAGGTATCGGTGGCAGGAGTGCTTTGGATTATCTGATTAAGGTCAAAGGTTACAATTTCCTTGAAGCGGTGGAAACCATTATCGGACACACAGCGATTCAGGCTCCGGTCTATGAAAAGCCACAGCCAAAAGAGGAAAATAAACCGCTTCTTCTCCCTGAAAAATGTGCTTCCAACAGAGTGATTACAGAGTATCTTTTCGGGAGAGGAATAGATTTTGAAATCATCAATTACTGTATCTCTAATGACCTTATCTTTGAGAGCCTGCCGTATCACAATGTTGTGTTTGTAGGCTATGACGAGAAGAAAGAGCCGAAATATGCAGCCTACCGTTCCACGAATAAGCGTAGGATTATGGGCGATTGCAGTGGCAGTAAAAAAGATTATTCTTTTCGGCTTGGTAAGGAAAACTTGGAGGAAGTACACCTCTTTGAGTGTGCCATAGACCTGTTATCCTATGCCACGCTTGCGAAGCTGAACGGGCAGGATTGGAAAGAAATGAGCTTTGTTTCGCTGTCCGGGGTGTATTCTCCGGCAAAGAAAATTGAGGACAGTAAAGTGCCGATTGCACTGGAAAAGTATCTTGGCAGTAACCCATCTGTCAGGAAAATCCGTATCCATTTTGACAATGATATAGCGGGCAGAAAGGCAGCACAGACCTTAAAAACTATTCTGCCGGATAAGTATGAAATCGTTGATGAGCCACCAAAAGCAGGTAAGGACTTCAACGATTTTCTTTGTATGCGGATGGGAATTTACAATAAAAAAACACACGAAAGGAATGAAGAACGATGAATGATTCTAAGATTAAAGTTCTCTTGGTAGAACCGGAAAAGTACCCGAAGGAAATTGTAATCGACGACAGTCTAGAAGCAATGCAGGAGGTTGTCGGAGGGGATATTGAGGAATATATGCCCTATGACGATGACGTTGCAATCATCTGTAATGAGGAAGGAAAGATGAGAGGACTTCCACTTAACCGTGCAGTTTATGTGCAGGACAGCGATAAGAAAGAGATGGTTGATATTATCTGCGGCAAGTTCTTTATCTGTTATGCACCGCCTGAGAGTGAGAGTTTTCAGAGCTTGCCGGACGATATGATGAAGAAATACAAGGAACAGTTCAAGTATCCCGAACGCTTTTCTAAGGAAGTGGGCGGCAATATCGTGGCTGAACCTTTTAAGCCGAAATCAAAGGATTATGAGAGATAGTAGACTGAGAACGGGGCAACCCGGAGGAGATGTTTATTCTTAGCGAGCAGACCATTTGGATAAACACAGTTTCCCAAACGGTAAAAGGCTCGTTAGGGGTTGCCCCTAATACCCCGTGAGAAAGGAGAACTTGATTTGAGAGAGTTATTACTTATTGCCGCCGGAACACTGCTCGGCAGTTGTCTTGGCGTTACGATGATGTGCTTATTCCAGATTAACAAAGATTGCAGAGTAAAGAGAAAGGAAGATACCGATTATGAGAAAGAGAAATATTCAGAAGATTGTACGCTTTAATCGCAAGGAAGCACAGGATTTGGCAGCAAAGGCAAAGAAGGCTTGTCTTTCCGAAGCAGGACTTATCCGTTTACTTATCAGAGGTTACGAACCGAAAGAGAAACCCGATGACCGTTTCTATGATGTGATGAGGGAACTTTCCTCTATCGGTAATAACATCAATCAGCTTGCTGCCAAAGCGAATACACTTGGTTTCATTGATGCACCTATGCTGAAGAATGAAGCTGCAAAGTGGAATAAGTTCCAGTCAGAGATTGAGAGGACATATCTTCGTCCAAATCAGAGCGAAATGAAATGGCAGTAACAAAGTTGTGGTCGGTAACAGAAAGGCTCGGTCAGGTCATTGACTATGCAACCAATCCCGAAAAGACTTCTGCAAATATCAAAAGGGAGTTTTCACCGGAACAGTATCAGGCTCTTGCTGATGTTATTGCTTATGCAAAGGATGAAGAAAAAACAGAGCGAGAATTTTATGTTGAGGGTGTCAACTGTAATGAGGCGATTGCCCGTGACCAGTTCATAACGGTTAAGGAACAGTACCAAAAGACAGACGGTATCCAAGCCTATCACGGATATTTGAGTTTCAAGGAAACAGATATATCTCCTGAGATGGCACAGAAAATCGGAATGGAATTTGCAAATGAAGTGTGGGGTAAAAGATTTCAGGTTGTTGTGACAACCCATCTGAATACAAAGCACCTGCACTGCCATTTTGTCATCAACTCTATTTCTTTTGTCGATGGCAAACATTTGTGGGGAGAGGAAAAAGCGTGGTTCAAATTCCGAAAAGTTGCAGACAGAATTTGTGAGAAGTACGGACTTTACTATGACCCGAATCCGAACCGCAGTAAGCAGTCGGATTATCTGACGATGAAAGAAAAGGCAGGTATGCCGACACGCTATTCGGTTGCAAAAGAAGCCATTGATTATGCTATCGACCACAGCAAGACCCTGAAAGAATTTCAGTTTGCTCTCAAGGAAATGGGATATGCCTATAACCTGAGTCCAAGCCGAAAATACTGGACGGTCATTCCAAAGGGATACGATAAGCCGATACGACTGAAAAATCTCGGAACAGATTATACCAATGACCGGATTGTAGAGCGTATCAAAGAAAATCGTGACAGATGGGCAGAGATTGAGCCGTTCCAGAGGGCGACCTATAAACCAAGACAGTACCGTATGCAGACCAGAGGACAGAAGCTGAAAAAGAAAGGCGGACTTTATGGGCTGTATCTGTATTACTGTTACAGACTCGGTTATCTGCCAAAGTATAAGAAACAGAATAACGCAAGGCTTCATTATTTTTTGAAAGATGATTTGATGAAGCTCGATAAGATTACTGATGAAGTAAGGCTGCTCGGACGAGAAAATATTTTCACGGACGAACAGCTTTTTTCATATAAGACTTCCTTAGAGGAGCAGATGAAAAATCTGATTGCCGGAAGAACACATCTCCGAAAAAAGATAAGAACAAATATTGATGATGGTCAGCTTCAGGCGGCAAAAGATGAAATCGCTTCTATCAACGGAGAATTAAAAAAACTCCGACGGGAAGTAAAACTCTGCGAGGATATTGCGGAGAGGTCAAAGGTTATGGAAGAAAACCTTGAGCATATCGAAACAGAGGAACAAAAACAGCAGAGAAAGGAGAAATCACGCTATGAACAACGGTGGTGACGCAGCAGAGCAGGTCGTTAGGCTTTCGCTTGAAGGATTTGAAGTTGCTGCAAGATTAAGCGGTTCGGCGGCGAAGAATATCGCATTGCTTTTGGTATCGGTTCTGAAGCAGGAACAAAAGACGAAGGGCAAAGCAAGGCTTACCAATATGATTAAGTCAGGCAAGGAGCTGAAAGTCTTTTCTATTCCGCAAAAGGATTTGAAGAAGTTTACCGAACAGGCAAAACGCTATGGCGTTCTTTATTGTGTCCTCAGAGATAAGAACACAAAGGGAGAGAATGCTCCGGTAGATATTATTGCAAGAGCAGAGGACGCTTCTAAAATTCAACGTATCGTTGAAAGATTTGAACTTGGCAAGGTGGATAAGGCTTCGATTGTCAGTGAAGCAGAGAAGGCTATCGCAGACCGTGAAGCGGTTGAAAAAGAAAAGCCGACAAAATCCAAGAGTGAAATCATTATGGAAGAAGCAGTCAGAAATCCAATGCAGAAAGAGGAGCGAGCAAACGTAAACCCCTCAGTCGCCAAAACAGACAAAAGCCCTCTGTCAAGGCAAAACTCAGAGCCGGTAGAAACGCAATCTGATAAGGGTGTTGCAAAGCCAGTGGAAAAGTCATCGGTCAAAGAGAAACTTGACCGTTACAAGGCACAGGCAAAACAGCAAAAAGAAGCAGAGCGTAAAGAGCCGGAGGTTAAGAAAGACGGCAAGAATCCGCAGCAGAAAAACGGTCAGACGGTACACCGTCAGCCGAAGAAGAAACCCAAAACAAAAGAGAGGTAATTCACTATGACAAATGATTTCAAACCCGCAAAGGCTGGCGGTAATCAGCCAAGATTATCCAAAGAGGAGTATGCAGAAAAGAAGCGAGCAGAAAAAGAAAAAGTCTATCAGATGATTGATGATGCTGCCCGTGAGATTGTGAGTGACCCTGAGAAGTTCAAGAACTTTCTTGATACGCAGAGTCGAATGGACAGATATTCCGCAGCAAATGCTCTCCTTATTTACAGTCAGTATCCGCAGGCGACACAGCTTAAAGATTTTGATGATTGGGGTAAGGACAATGTGAAGATTACCAAAGGGGCAAAGAGTATTTCTATCCTTGAACCAGTGGAATACACAAGAGCAGATGGTTCTCCGGGTATTTCCTACAATGTCAAAAAGGTATTTGATGTTACGCAGACAAATGGAAGAAAAGCTCCGGCAGTATCAGCAAACCGTGACCCGAAAGCACTTATCACGACAATGCTTGATGTATCTCCGGTGGAGGTTGCGGCAACCGATGAACTTCCGTATCCGAATATGGCAGCTTTCTATAATAATGAAAAGCAGACCTTGTATGTGAAGCGTAATGTGGGCGACAGCGTAGCAGTTGCCCAGTGTGTCGCTCAGGAACTCGGACACGCACAGCTTTCTATCAACAGTGAAAGTTACAGCCGCAGGGATATGGGCTTTCAGGCAGTGTGTATCGGATATATGCTTTGCAAGAAGTATGGAGTAGATACACAGAATTTTGCAATTAACCGTATTCCGGAGGGACTGGCTTCCAAAGAGCCGAAAGAAATCCGTGCGGAGCTTTCCAAGACCCGAAATGCAATGGCAGAAATTCACAGTCATATCTCTGATGAAATGTTCCGCAAGAAGCAGGAGCGTTCAAAGGACTATGAGAGATAATGGAGGGCAGATATGGAAAAAGAAAAACTCTACCACATTGCTTTGGACGATTACGAACACGGTGTTGTCATTCGCTCCTTAAACGATGAGAAAACAAAGTTGATGGAGGAAGGCAAGTCCGCAGATGCAGTAGACGACCTGCTTGTAAAAGTCGGAAATGCCCCATTGAAAAAGTTCAAAGTGATTGAAAGGAAACGCTCAGATGAAGCGAGATAATGACAGGCAGACTGCCATTATTTTATCCATTGTCGGTATCGTTCCGGTCATATGGCTGGCACTTCTGATTGCACCTTCCATAAGCGGAGGACTGCCGGAGATAGCAGCCAATCTTGCGACACTTTTTGATAATCCATTTTCCATAAAATTATGTGGGGACAGCCTGAAAACTGTCCTCATTTTGCTTTTGTGCTATGGAATGGGTATCGGGATTTATTTCTCGACAAGAAAGAATTACCGAAGACGAGAGGAACACGGTTCTGCTAAATGGGGCAATGTCAGAGCCATTGATAAGAAATACCGACAAAAACCGCTGTCAGAAAATAAGCTGATGACTCAGAATGTGTGCATTGGACTCAATGCCAAGAAGCACAGACGAAATCTGAATACGCTTGTGTGCGGTGGCTCCGGTGCAGGTAAGACGAGGTTTTATGCAAAGCCTAATATTATGAATGCTGCCAGAAACAGCTATGTGATATTAGACCCGAAAGGGGAAATCCTGCGAGATACGGGACATCTTCTTGAGAAGAAAGGTTACGAAGTGCGTGTGCTTGATTTGATTTCAATGGAGAAAAGCCATTGTTACAATCCGTTTGTATATTTGCAGAACGACAATGATGTGCAGAAGCTCGTAACCAATCTTTTCAAGAGTACCACTCCGAAAGGTTCACAGAGCAATGACCCGTTTTGGGATACGGCAGCGTCAATGCTTCTGCTTGCACTTGTATTTTATCTGCATTATGAAGCACCGCCGGAAGAACAGAATTTTGCAATGGTAATGGAAATGCTCAGAGCCGGGGCAATTGAGGACGAGGACGACCCAAGTCCTTCTCCGCTTGATAATCTGTTTTCAGATTTGATGATAGATAATCCTGACCACATTGCTTTGAAGTATTACCACTCTTATCATTCCGGCTCTTCCAAAACATTAAAATCCATACAGATAACCCTTGCAGCAAGGCTTGAAAAGTTTAACTTGGAAAGTCTTGCTGCTCTTACTTCTGCCGATGAACTGGATTTGCAGTCACTCGGAGAGAAAAAGGTGGCTCTGTTTGCACTGATACCGGATAACGACTCAAGTTTCAACTTCTTGGTATCCATTCTTTACACACAGCTCTTTCAGCAGTTGTTTTATGCAGCCGACCATATCCACGGCGGCTGTTTGCCGATGCCTGTTCATTTTATGATGGACGAATTTGCCAATGTTTCACTGCCGGACGACTTCGACAAGATACTGTCGGTTATGCGTTCCCGTGGTGTATCGGTAAGCATCATCTTACAGAACTTGGCACAGCTTAAAGCCTTGTTTGAAAAACAGTGGGAGAGCATTGTGGGTAACTGCGTGCGCCCAGAAGTCGCCAGCGCATTATAAATTCGGCGGCGTGGTATTTATGGAATACTGCCTTTAGCAAGCAGTAGGTAAAAGTATCAAGTGATGAAAAATCACAACCTATTATTCTACAACTTATCCGAGAGGGGAAACCCGAAGGGGAGTGTAGCATGTTGTCGCTCTTGTCAATAGACGAGAGCCTGAATGATAAGGTACTAATCCTGTGTATCTGAAAATTCAAGAATAAAAATTCGTGTATGAGGTACAAAGCTAAACTGCCTGAACGATAGCCAAAGTGGGGGAATCCGCACTCCGCATACGAAAAGGATTGAAACGTATGCTATTCCATGTTGGTTTCATTTCGCAGTTATGAAAGCAAGCGATACTCATGGAAGGACAACCGCAAGACAGCGGGTAAATGGCAAAAGTCGGTGCCGACAACACGAAACGCTAATTCTATGAATACTAACTGGGGATGACCTAAACCCGGTAACGGGCATGGTCACACAGCTCCCATAGTAGTCCGAGACGTTAATGACGTTCACATGGCGAAGGGGAGTAGCTTATTTACTAATACGATATGAAAGGACGGTGCGAGAGGCATTGAGAAATCCAATCCAAGTATTAAGTAGTTTGACGGAAAAGTCAAAGAATGAATCTTACAGGTTTCAGAGATTATATCGGAATCTGTACAATCCAGAGTTCTACTGGCTTGCATATAAAAACATATATGCAAACACAGGCAGTATGACTGCCGGTGCAGATGGAACTACCATTGATGGCATGAGTGACGAAAGAATCCAAAGGATTATTGAATCCATGCGAGATAAAAGTTACCTGCCAAAACCTGCACGTAGGGAATATATTGCTAAGAAAAACAGCAATAAAAAGCGCCCGTTGGGAATCCAGTCGGGCAATGACAAACTGGTGCAGGAAGTAGTGAAAATGATTTTAGAAAGCATTTATGAGCCTGTGTTTAAGAAAACATCTCATGGGTTCAGACCAAACAAAAGCTGTCAGACAGCATTATACCAGATTCAGAAAACCTTTACGGGAACGAACTGGTTTGTTGAGGGTGATATACACGCCTGCTTCGACAGTTTTAATCACCACACAATCATCAGATTGTTGAGAAAACGCATTGATGATGAAATGTTCCTACAACTTATCTGGAAATTCCTAAAAGCAGGATATATGGAGCAATGGACGTACAATCGGACATATAGCGGTGTACCGCAGGGGTCTGGTGTCAGTCCAGTGCTTGCGAACGTGTATCTCCATGAATTAGACAAATTTATGGAAGAATACGCACAGAAATATAACCGAGGAAAGAAGAAACAAATGAACTCCGACTACAATAAAGTTGTCAAAAAGGCATCCTATTACAGATGTATGGGCAAAAAGAAGTGGGCGGATTTATCTCCAGAAGAACGATGGGAACGCAATAAGCATTTGAAAACGCTTGAAAAGCAAGCACGACAACTAACTCCTACCGAACCTTTAGATGAGACGTATAAACGGATTCAGTACACCCGTTACGCTGATGATTTTATTATTGGAGTAATTGGGAGCAAAGCGGACGCAGAACAGATAAAAGCTGATGTCGGCAGATTCCTCAGGGAAGAACTGGATTTGGAAATGTCCGAAACCAAAACGAAGGTTACACATACAGGAGACAGAGCCAGATTTTTAGGCTACGACATTACGGTATCCAGAAGTCAGGATTTAAAGAAATCCGCAGGAGGATACAAAATCAGGAGCAATGCAGGAGTGGTGAAACTACTTGTACCCAGAGAAAAATGGGTGGGAAAGTTACTGGAATATCATGCAATCAAAATCAAGATTAACGAAAATGGAAAAGAAAGATTTGTAGCCCTACACAGGGGAAAACTGGTAAACCAAAGCGATATAGAGATTCTGGCAAGATATAATGCGGAAGTTCGTGGACTTTATAACTACTATGCCATAGCAAATGATTCCTTTAAGATAGGCAGATTCGCCAATCTTATGAAGTACAGTATGTACAAGACATTTGCCTGTAAGTATAAAACAAATGTTCACGAAATCAAGCGCAGATATTGTGTTGGAGGACTGTTTACAATCGCATACGATACCAGAGCAGGAAGGAAAACTACAACCTTTTACAGAGACGGGTTTAAGCGAAAAGAATCAGCTACGAAGTTTGACAATGTGAGCGAACTTCCGCAGTTCTCAAAATACGCTAAAACCAACACTCTGAAACAGAGAGTGGAACGCCATACCTGTGAACTTTGTGGAAAGGATTGCAGAAATCTGGAAATCCATCAAGTAAAGAAACTAAAAGACTTAAAGGGCAATGCGGAGTGGGTACTCCTTATGCGCAAAAGGAGACGGAAAACTCTTGTGGTATGCCCCGAATGTCATAAACTGATTCATTCTTAATACCGCAAATATAATAAGCGGAAAGCCGTATACATCGAGAGGTGTACGTGCGGTTTGGGAGGGAGGGGATGCAAGTCCTGTAAAGGACAAGCTGAACCTTACCTCATGATGAATTTCTTTACCTCGGTGGAAATGAGCAGTCAACCCATAAATATGTGTCGGAGCTGTTGGGCAAGGAAACCATTGATACCAACACGTTCGGAAAGAGTACCGGAAGAAGCGGTAACTATTCCACCAACTATCAGATTAGCGGCAGAGAGTTACTTACCCCTGATGAGGTGCGTATGCTCGATAATCAGTACGCTATTTTGTTTATCCGTGGGGAAAGACCCATTATGGATTTCAAATATGACATTATGAAACACCCGAATGTGGCACTTACCACAGACGGAAAGGCGAGTCCTTATAAGCACGGAGAAGTCACAAAAGATATTGCTTCGATTGCCATTTGGGACATTGACCCTGCAACACTTCCTGAAAAGGAAATGGAAGAAACGAACTGGGAACTTCTTTCCGATGAGGAGATGGAAGCTCTGTTCATAAACAATCAAACAAATTAAATTTTGGAGGTATTCAACTATGACTATTTTTAAGAAAAAAGCAACTGACATTCAGGAAACAAAGAAACTGACTATGACCGGAAAGGTTAAGAAAGGCTTCCGT
Organism: Lachnospiraceae bacterium UBA1683; assembly: GCA_002320245.1. GTDB lineage: Bacteria > Bacillota > Clostridia > Lachnospirales > Lachnospiraceae > Schaedlerella. The sequence goes on along the minus strand of DCKD01000087.1, from coordinate 3,125 downwards.
GCTTACTGCACAATGGTCATTATCGGTGCGTTGGCACTTGGAATGACAACGACTGCATTTGCAGCGAATGACCCGCTTACCGTAGTCAATAATCTGTCCGATTTTATCTTCGGACTTATCCGTGCCATCGGTATGATTTTACTTGGCTTTGGTATCGTGCAGGTCGGTCTTTCACTCAAATCTCACGACCCTTCTCAGAGAGCCAATGGCTTCCTGACTCTTGCGGGTGGTGTCATTATCACTTTTGCGAAAGAAATCCTTACTCTTATCACAGGCTAAGATAAGAGTTACACAGTTATCGAGGGGTGTGCCAAGTTAAGGTACACCCCTTAATTGTAAGGAGGTGCTTTGAATGAGTGATAGCTGGGTAGTTCAAAATCTTGAAAATGCCCTTGAAACTTGGAATGAAAAACTGTCGGAAATATGGACACTCATCACAACTACACCGCAGAACTTTAAGGGCGGGAATATCTGGAAGGTTATCGTTGACATCAATGGTGCGGTTCAGGCTATCGGGCTTGCCTTACTTGTATTGTTTTTTGTGATAGGTATGGTAAAGACCTGCGGAAGTTTTACAGATGTGAAGAAACCGGAACACGCACTGAAACTCTTTGTTCGTTTTGCACTGGCGAAAGGTGTTATCACATACGGAATGGAGCTTATGCTTGCACTATTTAATATCGTGCAAGGGACAATTTCAACCATTATGAATGCTGCCGGATTTGGAACTCCGGAACAGACGACCTTGCCCGCAGAGATGGTAACGACCATAGAGGACTGCGGATTTTTCGAGAGTATTCCCTTGTGGGCGGTAACGCTTATCGGAGGATTATTTATCACGGTGCTGTCGTTCATTCTGATAATGACGGTGTACGGAAGATTTTTCAAGTTGTATATGTACACAGCACTTGCACCGATACCGCTTTCCACATTTGCAGGAGAACCAACACAGAATGTCGGCAAGAGTTTTATCAAGAGCTATTGTGCCGTTCTGCTTGAGGGAGCAGTCATCGTACTTGCTTGTATTATTTTCTCCGTATTTGCTTCATCGCCACCAGTAGTGAATCCTGACGCAGCAGCAGTTACGCAGGTGTGGGCATATATCGGGGAATTGGTATTTAATATGCTCGTTCTTGTCGGTGCAGTGAAAATGTCTGACCGTATTATCCGAGAGATGATGGGACTTTAAGGAGAGATTTTGAGATGAACCAAAGAGATTGTAAGAAATGTGTTTACTATGGCGGTAAACGGAAAGGCAAAGTCTTTTGCCTGAATGATAAATGCGTGAGGGAGAAAGACCGAAACCGCAGGAAAGGAAACAGATATGGAAGTAAAAATTAACCGAGAAATCAGAAATTATACAGAGTCAATGTTTTTTGGACTGTCGCTCAGACAGTTCATTTTTTCTGTTCTCGCTTGTGGCGTTGCAGTAGGACTGTATTTCTTGCTCAGACCGTATGTTGGCACGGAAACCGTATCGTGGGTGTGCATTTTGGGTGCTGCCCCGTTTGCAGCACTTGGCTTTGTGAAGTACAACGGTATGACCGCAGAAAAAGCAATCTATGCGTGGATAAAATCGGAGTTTTTGATGCCGAAGAAGCTGGTGTTTCACTCCACCAATGTGTATTACGAACTGATGAAGTCAAGCATTGAACAGAAACAGAAGGAGGTATTGAAGTCAAATGATTAAGACTCTTACGAACCTGTTTAAGCAGGATAAAGAAAAATTTGTTGTACCGAAAGGGGTGCAGGACGTGATTCCCGTAGCAGCTATCTTTGATGATGGCATTTTCAAAGTGGGAAAGGATAAATATTCAAAGACCTACCGCTTTACGGATATTAACTATGCAGTGGCGAGCCGTGAGGATAAGGAAGCGATGTTCCTTGAATATTCCGAACTTCTGAACTCTCTTGACAGTGGTGCAACGACAAAAATCACAATCAATAATCGTCGGCTCAACAGACTGGATTTTGAGCAGACAATCCTTATTCCGACAACCGGAGATAATCTGGACGAGTATCGAGAGGAATACAACAAAATGCTTCTTGATAAGGCAACGGGTGCAAACTCCATTGTTCAGGATAAGTATATTACCATTTCCATCAATAAAAAGAGCGTGGAGGACGCAAGAACATATTTTGCCCGTGTCGGTGCAGATTTGATTGCTCACTTCGGCAGGCTTGGAAGTAAGTGCGTGGAACTGGAAACAGACGAAAGACTTCGTATTTTCCACGACTTTTACCGTGTGGGAGAGGAAAGCTCTTTCCATTTTGATATTAAGGAAACAAGAAAAAAGGGACACGATTTTAAGGATTATATCTGCCCCGACACAATGGAATTTGAAAAGGACTATTTCAAGATGGGAAACCGTTATGGAAGAGTCCTTTTTCTTCGTGAATATGCGTCCTATATCAAAGACAGTATGGTAGCGGAACTTACGGATATGAACAGAAATCTGATGATGTCCATTGATATTGTTCCCGTTCCGACTGATGAAGCAGTAAAGGAAGCAGAGAACCGTCTGCTTGGGGTGGAAACCAATATTACAAACTGGCAGCGTAGGCAGAATGCCAATAATAACTTCTCTGCAACTGTTCCGTATGATATGGAGCAGCAGAAGAAAGAAATGAAAGAGTTCCTCGATGACCTTACGACCCGTGACCAGAGAATGATATTCGCTGTTATCACAATGGTTATTACGGCAGACAGTAAGGAACAGCTTGAGAATGATACGGAAGCATTGCTTACCACAGCAAGAAAACATCTTTGCCAGTTTGCAACACTGAGATTTCAGCAGGTAGATGGACTCAACACGGTAATGCCGTTTGGAACAAGAAAGATTGATGCGTTCAGAACACTTACAACAGAGAGCCTTTCGGTATTTATCCCATTCAGGGTGCAGGATATTTTCCACGAGAACGGTATCTATTACGGTCAGAATGTTATCAGCAAAAATATGATTATCGCAGACCGTAAGCAGCTTTTGAATGGTAACTCCTTTATTCTCGGTGTATCTGGTGGCGGTAAGTCATTTGCGGCAAAGGGAGAAATCATCAATCAGGTGCTTTCTTCAGATGCGGATATTATCATCATCGACCCTGAGCGAGAGGTGCGACAAGAAGTC
>DCKD01000023.1 GCA_002320245.1 Lachnospiraceae bacterium UBA1683 | reverse complement strand
TTCCGGAGATAAAAGAACTATTATAGTATGCTGACAGCTAAGTAATAAAACACATCATATATAAGAAGTGAAAAAACTTTGAAAAAATAGATTATTTATGTATTTGTGATTATTGGTTGTGTTCTCGGTTATTTCGTAGCAGTTACTCAAGTAAATCAACTTATCGCCCCAGAATATATTGCGTTTTGGACTAGTAAAAATATGCCTGTTCCAGAGCCGTTAGGATTTGCAAAAAGTATTATTTCATTTGGAATGCTTTTTTCTGGAATACCTACGGGATTGATTTTTTATAGTAGTATAGCTAAAAAATGGCTAACGCCTATCGATAATCGAATTTATTACTTTTCCCCTTTATACACTTGCTGGGGTAATTGGTTCCATTCCTTTTGTCATTTACAACGGAGTTATTCTGCTTAGAAATAATAAATGATAATGCAATCTCTAAAGAGTGAAATAAGCATGATGAAGAACAAACTCCAGTTTGACAACTTCATATCCATACACACAAAGCAGTTACCACAAGTAGGGCAAAAGAGGCTGTGGCAACAAAAAGGGACAATCAGGTACAAATGGTAGGAAAGGAAATGAATTGGCAAAGGTGTTGCAGAAACAAGAGTGGGATTTGTCTGGCACGTTAAATGAATGCACCCTGCGCTATGCAGATAAGCTTTCAGAACCACAGTTGAATGAAATATTGCTGGGAATGGAAGCGGGATTGAGTGAGAAACAGGTGAAATCATACTTTACGCTGCCAGTAGAGAAAATGAGCCAATATCGCAGGGCATACCAATTTTCACAAAAACGCAAAATATATGATTAATGCTAGACATACAGACGTCTGGTTGCGGGGCTTTTCTCTTGTCAGAAAAAGGTACATAAGATTAAGATTCCGTGTTGCATACCATCAGAAAAAGTCCCCGGAACAGTGTAGTTCCGGGGAATATTGTATCATCTTTTTAGTGGCAAAAAAGGGGCAAAAAAGGGGCAAACGTTGTTACAATGTGTCACAATAAAATCTTCGCAAACATGTAAAACGAGCATAAATATCGACAATGTTTTCAGATGTCATCTTATTTTGCATATTATAGTATCCTGTCATCCGCATTGAACGAAGAGCATCGGATACCGTAAACACGGCGGTTTCCGGTGCTTTTTCGCTATTATAATAAAAAATGGGGCAGAAATCTATGTAAGTAGGGCAAAATGCCCTACAGTTAGCACTCGGATTTTGGTGGTTTCTTATGGCAGTCATCCAAGACAGGTATGATTAAATCTAGTTTGGATTTTAAGATAACTTCTAAAGCGGTAATCTTATCTACCACATCCTCTACGGATTTATTGACCTCAATCAGCTCTTTTGTATTGCAGCTCAAGGATAAAGCCTTCTGTATTTTTTCGCCTTCGGCATTTAGAATGTGAGAGATAGCGGCCTCCTCCAGTGCAATGGATTGTATAAGAGAAGCGGCAGCGCAGCATTTATCAATATTTGTGCATTCTATTTTTGGCATGCTCATATAGATTACTCCTAGTTTTCAGGTTTGATATAGTGTATGTGGAAAAATAGGAAACGTGAAGAAATAGGGAAAGCAAATAAATACTCATCCGGCAGGGCAGATAAGATGCTGTTTGTGTGGGAGATTGCAACAAGAGATGATTTTGAAGAACCGGGGAAAGGAATCCAGTTCCGCAGCATTACCGGAATGAGTACAGTGATGTGTAAGAAAGAAGTGAATCAGGTTTGTGAAGGTGAATCAAATTTTACAGGAGAGTCATCGGAATCCTCGTTTTTGCACATAGCCCTCCGGGCAAGTATGCTTGCAAGCATATCTCCGAGAGTCATCAGGTCGGCGGAGAGTACGGCGAGCTCATCATCGGACAGACACTCCGAGAGTTTGCACGCAATTGTGGAAAGAAAATAGAGATTTGAGCAGTTATTCATAGTGGAATCCTTATGCTTTTTATTAAGATATGCAGGAAGAAAGGGAGGGGTGAAATGGATGCCTTTCTTCCTTTTTCAGTGTTTTCTCTGTTGCAAGAAATTATTTCCGGTAGGAAAATTTTGGAAGACCGCCTTCTGTCGGGATTTTTACCGCGCCCTGAATCAGCGGACGGGCATAGGCAATGAAGTCCTGAGTCACATCGGAGCCCTGGCTGCAAATCCAATCCAACGGAACCGTTTTTTCCTTATTACAAATCTTGCTGACGTCTTCCAGTGTATAATCCAGAACATAATCGGCATCAGGCGCAATTTCAGATGCGCGTCTGAATGCGACCATTTTTCCCGTGGCGCCTTCAATAGCACTTTTGACGCCGTAAGCACCGGATGCAATTGCCTCTTTCTGGTCAGTTCCGGCGAGCATGACGCTGGAGCAGCGCTGGCATACATTTAGCTCAATCGAGCGGACCTTGACACCGAGGCGTTCCTTGACCAGATTTTCCAGATATTTACCAGATCCGGTGAGCATCTTGTGACCAAATGTGTCTACACCTACATCACTGGCAAGCTCGCAGATAAATGTACCGCTGCCGTCGTTGATTCCTTCGGAAATGCAGACAACCAGATTAGGGGTTGTTTCAAGGGCATTCTTTACTTTTCGGATAAATGCTTCCTGGTCAAAAGCGACTTCCGGCAGATAAATCAGAACCGGGTTGTCACCCTTAAATTTTCTGGCAAGGGCGCTGGCAGCAGTCAGCCAGCCGGCATGGCGTCCCATGATTTCTACAATGGTGACAGACTGCTTGTTATCGTAGACAGATGCATCTGCGGCAATCTCGCGGACCGTGGATGCAACATATTTGGCGGCGCTTCCGAATCCTGGTGTATGGTCGGTACATACAAGGTCGTTATCTATTGTTTTCGGGATTCCTGTAAACCGGATATCGCTGCCAATTTTTTCGGCATAGCGGGAAAGTTTGCTGACTGTATCCATTGAATCATTTCCGCCGATGTAAAAAAAGTAGCCGATGTGATATTTTTCAAACTTTTCAAACAGTTCCGGGTAAACGGAATCATTCAAATCTTCCGGCAGTTTATAGCGGCAGGAGCCGAGATAAGAACCGGGGGTGGTCTTAATCAGTTCAAGTTCTCCGGAGCAGTCCAGGGGTTTCATATCCATAAGCCGGTCGTTTAAGAATCCTTCAATTCCGTTAATCATGCCGTATACGGTACCGCAGGTATCTTCGCGGTTCAGCGCCTCATATACAACTCCGTACAGGCTGGCATTGATAACCGCAGTCGGACCGCCGGACTGACCGACAATTACATTCTTCTTCATGTGTATATCCTCCAAATCATTGTTTCTGTATTACAAGGACATTCCGGTGTTCCTGCTGCAATGTGCGCATCCGGGATATCATGTGTTAAAAACAGAAACATTTTACGGACTAATCTTAACATTTCCATAGAAGGCTGACAAGGCAGAGCCGCAATTTTGCAAGAAATTTGTTGGAAAATATAGAAATGTAAGGTATAATAGCGATAGCTATTATACTCGCGCATAAGGCAGTTTCTGCGGGGCCGCAGAAAGCTGCTGCGCATCCCCCGGAGGGATCAGTCCGGCAGCGGACGTGGAATAATAGCGATAGCTATTATACCTGCGCATAAGGCAGCTATTAAAACAGAAGAGGTAAAAATTATGAAGTATATATCATTTGCAATTCCATGTTACAATTCGGAGGCTTATATGGAAAAGGCAATCAATTCCATCCTGCCGGGCGGGGAGGATGTAGAGATTCTGATTGTGAACGATGGTTCCACAGACAATACGAAGAAGATTGGAAAGAAGTACGCAGAAAAGTATCCGGCAATTGTAAAGGTAATCAATAAAGAAAACGGTGGTCATGGGGATGCTGTTAATGCAGGCTTGTCACAGGCAACCGGAAAATACTTTAAAGTAGTGGACAGCGATGACTGGGTGGACGAAGAGTCCCTTATGAAGATTCTGGAAGTTGCGAAAGGTTTTGTCCGGCATGAGTCTGAGGTCGATATGATTATTGCCAACTATGTTTACGAAAAGGTGGGCATGGAGCATAAGAAAGTGATTCGCTATACCAATGTGCTGCCGCAGGACAAAATATTCCGATGGGATGATATGGGGATGTTTCATCTGGACCAGTACATATTGATGCATTCTGTTATCTATCGTACAGAGATGTTGAAACTTTGCCAGTTGAAGCTGCCAAAGCATACATTTTATGTAGATAATATTTATGTTTACTATCCGCTGCCGCATGTGCGCACATTGTACTATATGGATGTGGATTTCTACCGCTATTTTATCGGAAGGGAAGACCAGTCGGTCAATGAAAAAGTGATGATTGGCCGTGTTGACCAGCAGATTTTCGTGACAAAGACGATGATTGACATGTATGAATTGCGGATGGTTCAGAGCAGGAAATTGCGGAAATATATGATAAATTATCTTGCAATTATGATGACTGTTTCTTCTATTTTATGTATCCGCTCCAAGAAGGAGGAGAATCTGAAGAAAAAACAGGAGTTGTGGCGTTATCTGAAGAAAAAAGATTACGGCGCATATATGAAAATACGGTATGGTATTCTCGGACAGACGATGAATCTGCCGGGGCGTTCCGGAAGGAAGGTATCTTCTATGGCATATAGTGTTGCCAGAAGACTGATTGGATTTAATTAAACTTAATATAAATGAATATTTTGTCAGCCATCAAGCATACTACTAGTAATAAAGAAAAGAGGTATGTGTGATGGCTGAACATTTTATGGAAAGTAAGACAAAGGAAAATCTGATGCGCGCGTTTGCGGGAGAGAGCCAGGCGCGCAACCGTTATACGATTGCGGCCGAAAGAGCGCGGGAGATGGGGATGTATACGGTTGCCGATATATTGATATACACGGCTGAGCAGGAGCGGGCGCATGCGGAGCGGTTTTACGAGCTGCTGAAAGAGGCATCAGGCAGTACAATCGTCATTGACGGCGGTTATCCGGTAGACTGGCAGGATAGTCTGGTTGGGCTTTTGGAGGCGGCAGAGCACAATGAGCGGGAAGAATATGAGAGTGTGTATCCGCAATTCGGGAAAATCGCGCAGGAAGAGGGATTTCTTGAGGCAGCATCTGCGTTTTTCCAGATTGCGCAGATTGAGCATATACATCAAAAAAGATTTGCCGAAGTTGCGGAATTGTTGAAGAACAATGCATATTTTGCAAGCGAAGAACCGGGCAAATGGATATGTACGAATTGTGGATATATTCATGAAGGCAAGCTGGCGCCGAAGGTGTGCCCGGTCTGCAGACATGATCAGGGATATTTTTTGCCGTATAGTTTTGCGCCATATAGAGGGGATGTCAGCGTATGAGTCAGAAACTGGAAAATCTGTTGAATCTCGCATTGGATGCGTCGCCTGATGAGCGGGAGCGGTCATTGGAGCTTGATGTGGGATATAATCCAATTGAGCGGGAATGGGATTTGATTGTGAAATATTCCGGTTCCCTGGATGTTGTCCGTGGGATTGCAGCTTCTGTGACGGAGCTTGCAAATGAATACGCGATTGTGACAATTTCGGAATCGCGGATTCCAGAACTGGCAAGTTTTCCGGAAATTGAATATGTGGAAAAACCAAAGAGATTATTTTTTCAGGTGGAAAATGGAAAGAGAGTTTCCTGCATCAGTCCGGTGCAGCAAACTCCTTTTTCTTTGCGTGGAGAAGGTATATTGATTGGAATTGTGGACAGTGGAATTGATTACACGCTGAGGGATTTTCGGAATGCAGACGGAACAACAAGAATCCGGAATCTCTGGGATCAGACGATACCGGGGAATCCGCCGCAGGGGTATGCGGTCGGGACTGAATATACACGGGAACAGATTGATGAGGCACTATCAGCCGGTACGGCTGCGGAGAGGATGCAGATTGTGCCAAGCACAGACATATCCGGGCATGGAACTGCCGTGGCGGGTATTGCGGCAGGCAGTGGGGGTCCGGAAATGGAAGGAGGGGCAATCAGGAATGTGGGAGTCGCTCCGGAGAGCGAGCTGATTGTTGTGAAAATGGGCAGCCCCAGAGCGGAAGGGTTTCCACGGACCACGGAGCTGATGCAGGGCGTTGACTATGTGATAAGGAAGGCGTTGGAGTACCGGATGCCGGTAGCTTTGAATCTCAGCTTTGGGAATACATATGGTGCACATGACGGGACTTCTCTTGTGGAACGTTTTCTGGATGATATATCCAATTACTGGAAGAGTGTTATCTGTGTCGGCAGTGGCAATGAAGGAGCAACGGCAGGGCATACGGCGGGGCGGCTGGAGGAAGAGCGGGAAGATGAGATTCAGCTTGGAGTGCAGATGCGGGAGACGGGGCTGAATGTACAGATATGGAAATCCTATGTGGATGCGGTTGATATTTCAATCGTGAGCCCGTCCGGTGTTCGGGTGGGACCGATTCAGGAGATTTTGGGGGCACAGCGGTTTGTTATGGGCGGAACGGAAATTCTGCTGTATTATGGAGAACCGAGTCCCTACAGCGTGCGGCAGGAAATTTATCTCGATTTCCTGCCGAGACAGACTTATGTAGATGCGGGAGTATGGAGAATTGTACTGACACCGAGGCAGATTGTTTCCGGTGAGTACCAGTTGTGGCTGCCAAGCCAGAGCGCCCTGAATGTCGGAACGGCATTTCTGCTTCCGAACAGTGCCAATACCATAACGATTCCTTCTACAGCAGCCCGTGTGGTTACGGTGGGGGCTTATGATTCACGGACATTCAGTTATGCGGATTTTTCCGGCAGGGGAGCGCTGAATGCACAGGAAGGTACGGCGGCATTCAAACCGGATATTGTGGCGCCCGGAGTGGCGGTGACTGCCGTGCAGCCGGGCGGCGGGTATGCTGAAATGACGGGAACCTCTTTTGCAACGCCGTTCGTGACCGGAAGCTCGGCACTGCTGATGGAGTGGGGAATTGTGAATGGCAATGATGCTTACCTGTATGATGCTGATATAATAGGACTAAGTTAGAAAACCTTGAAAAACAGGGGATTCTGCTTAGTCCATTTTTCATTTCAGCAGGTTTTCAACACCTGAAAGTATGTGAAGTAACGTTACGAAAAGTATAACATGAAAGTTCCGGAACTGGAAGTAAATTCATACCATCAAAAATTTTTTGATGGTATGAATCTTCAAAAAACTTTACGGAAAAATCAGTGGGCGATACGTGGAGTTATTAAATGTTTGCCCGCTTATTATCTTAGATTTAACTTTTATGAAACTTATTATGATTTAGAAAAGGCAAGAAAGCGGAGATTAAGGAGGAAAATAAAATGGCAAACACAGCGACAAGTGCAGACAAAGAAAAGGTTACTCGCACAATTACTTTCAAGAATCAGGCACATGAAGATTTTTATAAAAAATACCTTCCCAAATGCCGTTATCAGGATGTGTATCACAAGGCGTTGGTTTATTGTCTTGGGATTGATTGGGATACAAGAGAACATGTAGACCGGATATATGATTTCAGGACAGGGAATGTGAAACCTGAGTGCCTGCATGAAGGCTGGCAGACCAGCGGAAGTGTAAAGATTGTCCGGATGGCATTTAACCTGTACTGCAATGGTACGCCGAGCGTTTATGAGTATGACGATTCGGATACGGACGGTCAGTTAAGGGAAATCAGTTGTTATACGGTGGAGGAATTATTCTGCTGTGGGTATGCAAGATATTTTGGGGAAGCGATTAAAATCCGTTATCCGGAATATTGCTACTACGTGGATTGGGAGGATATGTATGCTGAAGGTTAGGTTACAGGGAACATTGGGAGATATTCGATGGTTCAGAAAGCTCTTGGAGCAGCATGAGGAAATTGAAGTTCTGCGGACATCGGAACCATTTACAAACAAAGGAACGAATAAGTATTTTCGTATTTATTCAGAGATAGAGAAAAAAGAAAGGTAGGTACGAAGTATGTGCAGAGTAATCGCAATCGCAAACCAGAAAGGTGGAGTCGGCAAGACCACCACCTGTGTAAATTTAGGGATCGGACTGGCAAGGGAAGGAAAAAAAGTGCTTCTGGTGGAGGCAGACGCACAGGGCAGCATGGCGGTTAGTTTGGGAATCGCTGAGCCGGACGAGCTGGATGTGACGCTTGTGAATATCATGGAAAAGGTGATCAATGATGAAGATTTGGAGCCGGGCGAGGGGATCATCCACCATGAGGAAGGGATTGATTTTATCCCGGCTAATATCGAACTGGCGGGACTGGAAACATCCCTTGTGAATGTTATGAGCCGTGAGATGGTGCTGCGCCAGTATTTATACACGCTGAAAGGGCAGTATGACTATATTCTGATTGACTGTATGCCCTCATTAGGAATGATTACGATAAATGCTCTCGTAGCAGCGGATAGTGTACTGATCCCCGTAGAAGCGGCGTATCTCCCGGTAAAAGGGTTACAGCAGTTGATTAAGACCATCGGACGGGTACATAGAAAGTTGAACCATAATCTTTCCATTATGGGAATCCTGCTGACAAAGGTTGACCGGAGGACAAATTTTGCAAAGGATATTTCCGGGCAGATCCGGGAGGTTTACGGGGATAAGATACATATTTTTGAGAACTGCATCCCGCTTTCGGTAAGGGCGGCAGAGACTACAGCGGAAGGAAAGAGTATTTACCTGCATGATCCAAAAGGGATTGTTGCGGAGGGATACCGTTCCCTGACAGGGGAGGTGCTGGATAATGAAGAGTAAAAGCGCACAGAAGGTAAAACTGACTTCCTACGACGATCTGTTCGGAACCAGTGAAGCACAATCCGGCGAAACGGTCACGTCTGTCCCGGTCAGCCAGCTCCATCCATTCAAAGGCCATCCGTTCCGGGTGGCTGATGATGAAAAAATGCAGGAGACGGTGGAGAGTGTAAAGCAGCATGGGGTATTGGTGCCGGGGATTGTCCGTACCCGCCCGGAAGGGGGATATGAAGTCATATCGGGACACCGCCGCCGGAGGGCCTGTGAACTTGCGGGGATAATGGAAATGCCGGTCATTATCCGGGAACTGGATGATGATGCCGCCACAGTGATCATGGTGGACGCCAATATCCAGAGGGAGGACGTGCTTCCTTCTGAAAAGGCAAAAGCCTATAAGATGAAATACGAAGCCATGAAGCATCAGGGGAGCAAAGGGGATAAGTTTACCGCTGATACGGTGGGGGAAGCCGCCGGGGACAGTGGCAGGACGGTTCAGAGGTACATACGGTTGGCGGAGCTTGTAGAGGAATTGCTGGACTATGTGGATGCAAAGAAAATCCCGATGGTGGCCGGGGAGATATTGTCCTATCTGAAACCGGAAGAACAGAGATGGCTTGTGGATGCGGTTCAGAACAGCGGCATATTCCCGTCCAAAGCACAGGCGGAGAAGTTAAAGGAAAGCAGCAGAATGGGAGAATTGACAGAGGGCATGGTCTATGCGGCCCTTGTCAGGAAAGAGGGCGGTAACGGCGGCGTGACGATCTCTGCAAAGAAGATCCACAGCTATTTCCCGCCAGCATACACAAAGAGCCAGATTGAGGAGGTGATCTATTCACTTCTGGAAGAATGGAAACAGAACTACGGGGAGGAGGAAAGAGAAGATGCAGAAAATACAGTTTGAGTATTTCCGTGGCATGGAGGCGGAGCAGTACAGCTTTTACCGGGTTCCGAAGGTGCTGTTTACGGCAGAGTGCTTCAAATCCCTTTCCTGCGAAGCAAAGGTTTTATACGGTATTTTATTAGACCGTATGAGCCTTAGCATTAAAAACCGCTTGTTTGATGAAAAAGACAGGGTGTATATTGTGTTTACGGTAGAGGAAATAGCGGAGCTTTTAAACTGCGGCACACAGAAAGCGGTCAAATTGCTGAAGGAACTGGATACGGATAAAGGGATTGGATTGATTGAAAAGAAGCGTCTGGGATTGGGCAAACCGAATGTGATTTATGTAAAAAATTTTATGATCCGGGATGTCCCGGATGGGGGACAGGCGGAAAAACAGCCGGGAAAGCCCGCAGATACACAGAATAGTGAAAATCACAATTCAAGAGTTGTGGAAACCACAATTCAGGAATTTCCAGAATCACAATTCAAGAATGATGAAAACCACAATTCAGGAATTGTGAAAACCACAAATCCAGAATTTCCAAAACCACAATTCAAGGATTGTGAAAATCATATTTCTGGAATAGTGGAAACCACAATTCAAGAATTTCCAAAATCACAATCTAATAAGACTGATATTAACAAGACTGAAATAAATGAGACTGATTACAGTGAGACAGAATATAACGAAACTGATATAAGTGGGACGGAGCCTATCCAATCGAATCCCATTAATCAGGCGGAAACAGTGGGGACGATGGATGTGATGGGACAGATGGCGGCTTACAGGGAAGTGATACGGGAAAATATTTCTTACGGGTGCTTCCAGTATGAAACGCCACATACAAAGGAGGAAGTGGACGAGCTGGTTGAGCTGATGGTGGAGGTTATGGTAATGCCGGACAGCGGAAGGGTGCGGATTGCCGGGGAGGACAAGCCTGTGCCGGTAGTCAAGAGCCGGTTTATGAAACTCACGCACTCACATATTGAGTATGTCCGCTTCTGCCTGCAGCGGAACACGACAAAGGTCGGGAATATCAAGTCTTATCTGCTGACAACGCTCTATAACTCTGCGTTGACGATAGACCATTATTATCAGGCGGAAGTAAACCATGATATGTACGGAGGCGGATAACATGAGTGCAGGTAAATTTTTAAGAAAAGTGGTAATTCCGGTAGGCGCAGCGGTGTTTCTGGCAGCTTTGTTTTATCCGCTGTGTGTGGAAAACGGCATGTGCGATTACCTGAAACTGTGGATACTGGCAGGGATTCCCTTTGGCATACACCGGATGTTTGTGTGGGTAGTCCCGAAAGGGTTGGATCTTGGCGGCACAGTGGGTGTGTTGGCGATGAACCTGCTTATTGGCGGTGTGATCGGCGGCGTTATTTTAATCTGGCAGTTGGTTCTGGCAGGATATTATCTGGTTTGGTGCTTTGGGACAGTGGTGTTGAAGTTAGCCAGAAAGTGTATAGCAAAATAAGCGGAGTGATGAAAGGCGGAGAGGACAGAAAAGTGAATAGAGGTTCCTGAAACAGCTAAATTTCGGTTTGGCTGTTTTTTCTGCTTTGGGGAACTTTGCGCCACGATGTCGTAAAGTTCCGGGAAATTCAAAGAGAGGGAAGGAGGCGCTGTATTGGGCAGCCGTGCATTGTCGCAGGGATTGATTGAGATAGGGGAGCGCATCCGGAAACGGAGGCAGGAGCTTCGTTGGCCGCAGGAAAAACTGGCGGAGATGGCGGATGTCAGCCTGAATACAGTGAGCCGGGTGGAAGGCGGGCAGAGCGATATGTCCATAGAGGTGTTCAAACGGCTGGCACAGGCGCTTGGCATGAGCGCCAGTGAACTGCTTGGGGACGTGGAGTTCCTGGAAGGGGACGGGCAGGTGCAGCGGCTGTTATACCGGGTGCGGCATCTGAAGCGGGGAGATAAGGAGGTGGTGCTGCGGACGGTGGACGCACTGATTGACGCTATCCACTGCCGTGAGGAATAAAGGATTCCCATAGGATTGTGGGCGGATTTCCCAATCCATGATAAAGAAAAAGGGACGCCCGGATGTTACGCTAAGTTCAGCAGGAAACAGGATGTGTGCAGGAATGGAAGGAGGGATGGAACGTGACGAAGGAAGAAAACCTGGCATACCGGAGGGGATGCCCTTATGATGCGATGGGCGATTTTTCAGTATTTTTTGAAAAGGACAAGAAAAACGGGGAAACCGGAAAATCCGGGGTTTCCCTGCCGGAAAATCCGGTAAAGCAGGTAAGATAGCAGCCGCTTTATCGTGTAGGGAAACAAAACATTCAGGCTGTTTCATAAGTGGTATCTGTCACAGGCAGTAAAAGGAGTTTCAGGCTCCCGTTAAAAAAAACGGGCGGGCCGGGAGCCATTTTTTACTGCCTTTTTGATTCCTGTAATGCCCCTGTTTTCTGGCCGCCCGGAGCCTTCGGGCGGAAAGGTGGCTTTATATGCTGACATTGTGGGAAATCAAGCAGGCAGTGGAGAATCCGGGGGAAAGGAGAGACCTGCCGACAGCGAAGCGCTTGCGGGACATAGGAACTGTGGTTGCCAGCAGGAGTATGGGGACAGAAGCGGAGATTATGGTGTACCAGTGCGGATATGCCGTGTACCGGATCGGGAAATACGCAACGGTATTTCCGGTTCATGCCTGCGGCGATTATCTGTATCCGTTGTGCGGGGAAATGCTGTGTATCACAGAATCCTTTTTTGACTGCCAGGAGTGGTATGTGCGTCTGGTTCTGGAAGGCGAGGACAGGGTAAGCCGCAACCGTGAATCACAGGAGCAGGAAAGACGTATCTCATACAGTGCGGTATCGGAGGACTGGCGTTTGCTGGCAGATGTGGGGCAGCCTCTTTTAGACCAGATCATTGAAAAAGAGAGTGTCGGGGAGATCATGGGGCTTTTGACAGAACGACAGCGATTCATTGTCAGGCAGTTTTTCTTCTGCCAGAAAACGCAGAAAGAGATCGCAACGGAGCTTGGCGTAGCTGCCCCCATTATATCGAAAACCATTTCTAATTCTATCCGGCAGATACGGAAAAAATATCCGGACATTCCAGAGAGTGACGCCGCCGGTTTTGTACAGAGGGAAAAAGGAGGGGATGCCCATGCGTGGTAAAAA
This sequence comes from Lachnospiraceae bacterium UBA1683, assembly GCA_002320245.1. Lineage (GTDB taxonomy): Bacteria > Bacillota > Clostridia > Lachnospirales > Lachnospiraceae > Schaedlerella. Next base: position 68,449 of record DCKD01000023.1, on the reverse strand, counting down.
ACCGAAAGAGAGAAAATGCTATATCCTGCGTATGGATGGCGGCACGCTCGTGGAAGTGACAAGGGAGGTTTACCTGGAATGGTATCAGTCCCGGCGCAGGGAGCGGTATCAGCAGGAACAGAAACAAAAATATGGCGTATACAGTCTTGAAGCTCTGGAAGGAGAAGGCGCAGCCGTCATATCCGTAACAGACAGCCTTGAGGAAAACGCAATCAAAAAAATGTGCGTGGATAAGCTTCGGGAAGTGATGGATGGCCTGCCGCAGGAGGACGCCCATCTGCTGTATCTTCTATTTTTTGAGGAATTATCCGCAAAAGAGGCGGCGCAGATCTGCGGATGCAGCCGGAGAACGGTTGAAAACCGCCGCAAGAGGATTTTAAAGGAACTAAACGAAAAAATGCGGGAAATGGGAATCACAGGGGGATGCTTCTGAAATTCCCAAAAGAACGTGTGAAATGAAACGCCGTCGCTTTCGGACATGATGGCGCAAAGCGGCGGCATATGGTATGCAGGGGTTAAGCTTCTCCTTTAAATCGGATAACCGGGTATTGCCTTGTCTTGCCGTTTACTGTCCTGCGCTGCAGGCAGAAAACCATATCCGAAGTCCGTTCAAAATATCCCTGGTCTTTTTTCCAGCTCATGCCGCATTTACAATGCTGCAATCCGATAAACTGCTGTTTCATCTTCCTGCCGCAGCGTGGGCAGGTCTTATTGCTGGCTCCCATGATTGTGGTCCCTCCTTATAAAGCTGTTCCCATCCAGTCTGTTCTTATGGCTGCCTTTTCTGAAAATATATAATTGATTATATTACATCTTTTCTGCCGGGATATGGAAAATCTTCAAATAATATTTTTCTGACAGGGTATTTTTTGCCCCTTGAAACCTGCGATTAGTGGAGGGGCAAATATTTCTTACATTCAAATCGAAAATTCCCCCTTTCATCGTACCTTGACAATTACATCGCCTGCCCGGATTGATACCCGGCATAGGAGTGTGCATCCTGCGCACCGTGTCGGAGGAAACGCTGCGGAACTGGAAAGCCGGGGCTGGAACGGGTTCGGGAAGAACACAGGCAAAACGCTCAAATACATTCAATAAATAAGACGAACATAACAGCAGATACCGTGCAGGGAAGTAAAATATCTTCCCTGTACTCATGTGCTGTTATGGAGGGCAGCGCAGAAATGTACGGAAGGGGGGAACCTGCCATGAAAACATAGCAAATTTAAAGTGTAACAGAGTGTATAGAAACAGAGAATGGAAAAAGCGAGGTAAAACAGAATGAAAGGAAAAGCAAAAAGGGTTCTTTCCGGTATGCTTTCAGTAATGACGATCCTCACTTCCGTCGTGCAGCCGGTCACAACCTTTGCGGCGGAACCGGAGCCTGCGGCGTATGAAGCGGAGTATCCGGCTCTGGAGAAGGTAGAGGCGGAGCTTTCGGAGGATGAGATTGTTACCGTAGAGGATTATGAACTGGAAGCTGGAGACAGTTTTGATGTGGAGTCGGATTTTTCCGGTATGGAGATCAACGGGGATAAAGTCAAAGTAAAGTTCCATGAAGCGAAGGACGAGGAGGGGAAGGACTTTGACAGGAACCGTGCAGGCACCTATAAGGCAGTATATTTTGTAGAGCCGGTTAGCGGAAATCCCTCTTATCATGTAGTCCGGAAAATCATTGTGAAGGAACCTTCAGTGGAATCAAAGGCGGGAGAATCTTCCGCATCTGGCGGCGAAACCGGAAAATCGGAGGAATCGGAAAGCGGCGATGGGGAATCCGAAACTCACTCAGAGATTGCAGCGGAAGGGACAGAAGTTGCCGCTGCAATCAAAGAAACAGAATTAGAATCAGCGCAGATGGAAACCGTGCAGGAAGAAAGCAATCAGACAGAGGAAACAGAAACTGCATCCGGGCGGTTATCAGAATCGGAACTGGATGAGGCGTTAGAAGCAGCACAGGATCAGGATACTGTGGACGGGGAAACCGGGCTGACGCTTGGGAATGTCATGCTGCAGGCAATAGAACAGGACGTTGACCTTCTGGAGATGGAGGAAAGGGAAACGGTGGAATTTACTGCGGCGGCTCCCATGCTCTATGCGGCGAGGGCAACGCAGAATGTAACCGTAACCAGAGGTTCATGGTATTATTATGCGGATTATGGTCTTGGCTCCTATCTGACCTGCCCATATACGGTCACATTTGGAAGTGTTACGGCAACAGCATATTGTGTACAGCCGTCAAAACCGGGACCGGATGATGGAACCTATACGATTGAAAAGCTGTCAGATGGGAAGGCGCTGGCGAAGGTATGCTACTATGGCACGAAAGCGTCCGGAGACGAGGGATTTTTCGAGGAGAAATATCTTGATTTTTCAGCCGGAAAACGTTTTATCATTACGCATCTTGCGGCTGCATATGCAAACGGGAGCAGCGATGCGTTTGAAGGAACGAACAGTACCGGCCAGGCGCTTGCGATGGAACTGTATAACTATTGTGTCAGCCAGCCGGATATTCCGGATGTGGCAATGTCGTTTTCAAACGCCAGTGTAACTGCCTATGTGGATGGGAATGAGCAGCGTACAGAGGAAATTACCTTTCACGCTGATACCTTACAGACGATTACTATGAATTTACCGGATGGCGTGAAATTCCATAACATAACGACGGGAAAGACAAGTAAGGCAGGCGCGTCCGTAGAAGTAGCGGGAGGCACGAAGTTTTATCTTTCAGCTCCGCTGACGCAGACAGCTGATGTATCCGGTTCCTGGTCTGCCACCATGAAAGGTAGTATCACAAAAGATTACTCGGCTTATAAGATTACAACAGGAAGCGGCACACAGGATTTGGCACTCGTGTTTGGCGAAGGTGTTGATGATGAAAAATATGTGGACTTCTCCGTGAAATGGCTGGAGCTTGCAAAAGTCCAGGTAGTGAAAGTGGATTCTAACCATCAGGACGCAAAATTATCCGGTGCGGTATTCGGCATTTACAGTGATAAAGACTGTACGCAGTTGATTACAAAAATGCCGGCAACGGACAGTAATGGTGCGTCCACTGTGGAGATCGTAAAGACGCAGGATACCGTGTACTTAAAAGAAATTACAGCCCCGACAGGATACCGCATCAATACGACTTCCTATAATGTAACATTGGTTGCAAACAAGACTGTAACAACAACCGTACCGGATGTGGAGCAGCTTGGGGAATTGACCGTTTATAAGGAAGGGCAGGTATTGGTTGGTGCGGATGTAAGCGAAACAGGTACTGTATTCCGTTATGAGAACCACCGTCAGGCAGGAGCCATTTACAATGTCTATGCCGGGGAGGATATTGCGACTGCCTATGGTGCGGTTGTATATAAAAAAGGCGATCTTGTGAAAGAAAACCTGACAACGGATTCCAATGGTGCGGTAATCCTGAAGAATCTGCATCTTGGCACTTACGTTGTAAAGGAAACGCAGGCCCCGGAGAATTTCTATAATGCCGGGGAAGAAAAGATTGTGACGTTATCTTATGCCGGACAGAATGTTGAGGTAGTATTTTCCGAGACAACTTTTACGAATGACCGCCAGAAAGCAAAGGTTACGGTTACAAAGAAAGACCAGGATACGGAGAATCCGCTGGACGGCGGTGTTTTCGGGCTGTATGCGGGCAGCGATATTAGTTCCTTTGACGGTACAGTGCTTGTAAAGAAAGGAACCTTGATTGAAACAATCACTACCGGGGAAGATGGTACGGCTGTGTTTACCGCAGACCTTCCGATTGGATTCGGATATGAGGTAAAAGAGGAGCAGGCTCCGGAAGGGTATCTGAGGAACACGAAGGATGTATATTCCTTTACATCCTCTTATACCAACGACAGTGAAGCGGAAGTTTCCTTTGCTCATACCTTTACGAATGAACGTGTCAATGCAAAGATTTCCTTGCATAAAAAGGACGCTGAGACGAACCAGGCAGCACCGCAGGGGGATGCGACACTGGAAAATGCTGTCTATGGCCTGTATGCCCGTGAGGACATTGTGCATCCGGACGGGACAACGGGTGTGGTCTATAAGGCGGGAGAAAAAGTGGCAGCGCTGACAACGGATGAACATGGCGAGGCATCCGTGGAAAATCTGTATCTTGGCAGCTACTATGTGAAAGAAATTACCCCGCCAGTTGGGTATCTGGTGGATGAAGCGGAGCATGACCTGATCTGTGCTTATGAGGGCGATCTGACGGCTACGGTAGAACGGGAATGTACTTCCCCGGAGCAGGTAGTGAAGCAGCCTTTCCAGATCATCAAAGCGGCGGATAATGGAAAGACAGACGCAGACCTGCTTTCCGGCGCAGGATTTACCGCTTATCTGGTATCTTCCCTGAGTGTCAAAGAAGATGGCAGTTACGATTTTGATTCCGCAGCGCCAGTGGTGATCGGGGAGAATGGCGCTACGGAAATCTTTACAGATGAAAAAGGCTATGCCTGCAGTATCGCAATCCCATACGGTACCTATATTGTCCGTGAAACAACCACGCCCCATAATTATACGCCGGTGGATGATTTTATTGTCCGTATTACGGAGCATCATCCGAACACGCCGCAGGTATGGCGGGTGCTTCTGGATGATGAATTTGAAGCAAAACTGAAAATCGTAAAACAGGATGATGAAACCAAAAAGCCGGTGTTAGCAAAGAATACGGAGTTTAAGGTTTATGACCTTGATCATGAGCAGTATGTAGAGCAGGTAACAACTTATCCGACTACCGTTGTCCATAAGTCTTACTTTACGGATGGGCAGGGGTATCTGATCCTGCCGCAGAATCTGAAAATCGGGCATTACCGGATTGAAGAAGTAAATGCCCCGTATGGCTATACGCTGAATGAAAATTATTATGAGGTGGCTGTGGATTCCAATACGGCTTATCAGATGGACAGCGTTTCTGGGGATGTTGTCATTGAAGTGATCTACGAAAACCATTCGGTCAAGGGAGAACTGAAGGTTGTAAAACGTGGCGAAGTCCTGGATGGATTTGATAAGAATTTTACTTACAAAGAGGAAACACTGGAAGGGGCCGTGTTTGAAGTATATGCCGCAGAGGATATTTATACGGCTGATTTCCAGAAGGATTCCGACGGGAACCGGATTTTGGAGTATGCTGCGGATGCGCTGGTGGCAACACTGACTACGGATGAAAATGGAGAGGCGTATCTTTCTGATCTTCCGCTTGGCTCCTACCGGATTGTGGAAGTGGCCGCACCGGAAGGATTTGTATTAAATGAGTCTGCGCAGACTGTTACCTTTACCTATGCAGGCCAGAATACGCCTGTGGTGGAACAGGAAGCAGTCTTTACAAATGACCGCCAGAAGGTGGAGGTATCCGTGATAAAGCAGGATGCCGTGACAAAGGCGGAAGTTGCAGGAGCCGTTTTTGGTTTGTATGCAAAAGAGGATATTCTGTCTCATGGGGAAGTCATTGTAAAAGCGGATACACTGCTTGGAAAAGCGCTGTCAGAGGATGATGGGAAAGCTGTTTTCGCATTAGATGTGCCGTTTGGAAATTATTATATCAAAGAGCTGGCCGCTCCGGCTGGTTATGTGTCTTCCGGTCAGGTACTGGAACTGGCCGCCGCTTACCAGGGACAGGATGTAAAAGTGGTTGAACTGGAGTCCGTGTTTGAGAATGAGCCTACAAGGATTTCGGTAAAGAAAACAGACCTTACTACCGGAGCGGAGCTTTCCGGGGCAACATTAACTGTCCTTGATAAAGATGGAAATGTGGTAGATACATGGAAGTCTGTCAAAGGTGAGGAACACATCATTGAACGTCTGACTGTGGGCGAGACCTATACGCTTCGTGAGGAACTGGCCCCGTATGGTTATCTGCAGGCGGAGGAAATCACATTTACGGTGGAAGATACCGCAGAGGTCCAGAAAGTAGAAATGAAGGACGATGTCCCGACAGGGCTTCTTCTGATTAACAAGAAGGGAGAATTTCTGGAAAATGTGTCTGTGATGGATTCCGTTGGCGGATGGATTGCGTACCTGTTTGAGTATCTATCCGGTTCCCTGAAGGATGTTACCTTTGAAGTGTATGCTTTGGAGGATATTAAAGCTGCTGACGGGGAAAGTGAGGATTATTACAAAAAGGATGAGCTGATTGCGGAGATTACAACAGATGATACCGGAGTAGCAAGGCTTTCGGATCTTCCGCTTGGCAAATATTATGTGAAAGAAAAAGAGACAGCCGACGGGTATGTTCTGGATGGGGAAACCCGTGAGATTGACCTGACTTACCGTGACCAGAATACGGAAGTTGTTACCTATTCTTCTGACTGGCAGAATCTGCGGCAGAAGGTGGAGGTATCGGTTCTGAAAAAGGAAAAGGATTCTGACCGTGTACTTAGTGGGGCTGTATTCGCCCTGGCTGCGAATGAGGATATTACCAATAAGGACGGTAAGGTTATCATGGAAGCAGGAACCATTATTGAGGAGAAAGCAACGGATAAAGACGGGAAACTTATCTTTACGGCTGATCTTCCAATAGGCTTTTCCTATTCTGTGAAAGAGACCGTCCCGGCTCCGGGATTTGCCACAACGGATGAAGTGCAGGAGTTTACTTTTAATTATGAAGGCGCAGAGAAAGAGACCATCCCTTATGAGTTTACCTTTGAGGACGAGCCGACAGTATTCGAGTTTACAAAAACCTCTTTGACCGATGGAAAGGAAGTAGAGGGGGCAAAACTGCAGATTACGGATGAAGATGGCAATGTAGTGGAAGAATGGACTTCCGGGAAAGAGCCGCATATCATTAAGGAGCTGGTTGTGGGGAAGGAATATACCATGACAGAAACCCTGCCTGCGGATGGTTATGTGACAGCGGAAAGTATTACCTTCACTGTGGAAGATACTGCCGAGGTTCAGAAAATCGAGATGAAGGATGATGTGACAAAGGTGGAAATCTCTAAGACAGATATTTCCGGTAAGGAACTGCCGGGGGCAAAATTAACCATTCTTGACAAAGATGGCAATGTGGTGGAAAGCTGGACATCCACGGAGGAGCCGCATTATATAGAAATGCTGCCAATCGGAGAATATACACTACGTGAGGAATCTGCGCCGGAGGGGTATCTGGTAGCCGAGGATGTGAAATTTGAGGTAAAAGATACCGGGGAAATCCAGAAGGTTGTGATGAAGGATGAAGCGAAGCCGGAGGAAACGCTGGAGACGCCGCAGACTTCTTCGGACACACCGAAAACAGGCGATGATACCCATGCGGTACTGTGGATTATTCTTTGCGGGCTGGCATTTGCAGGATTGGCAGGCTCTGTGGTACTGCTACGCAAAAAGAAGAAATAAAAATGTAAAATTCGTGTAACTGACAATCGGGCGTTTGTGGTCTGCTTTTGCATTCCATGAGCGCCCGTTTTTTATTTTTCAGAAAGAGGTGGAACAAAATGAAAGGAGTCATGATTGGAGCCGCAGTAATTGTCAGCCTGTTACTGTCATTTTTTCTTTATTGCTGTGTGCGGGTAGGGGCGCAGGAGGACAGATGGCTGGAAGAAATGGAGTGGAAGGACAGACAGGATGGCAGGAAAAGCGGATAATCAGAGGTTTGCGGAAGATAAGCCGGGGGACTGCGCCTGTTGCTATTTTTGGAACAACCGGGAAAAGAACTGCACACAGGAGAGATATTATTATCTTCTCCCGGAAAAGGAGCCGGATGAAAGCGTCGGGGATTGCGGCGGCTGTCCGTATGGCAGGGATTCCCCATGTATTGGGTATTGCCTGCAGAAAATCCTTCGGGAGATGCGCCGGAGAAGGGAGCTGCAAATAGAGAAAGAAGGTGATCACTATGCAGGATGAGGTAAATGAGAAAACGGTGTCGCTGTGCATCAACGGCGGCAAGGTTACTGCCCGTATCTTAAAAAATGCGATGGTAAAGGCACTTGCGAAAATGGAGCAGGAGAAGAAAAAGGGACAGCAGAAAACGGCGGAGAAAAAGCAGGAAAAGGACGCTGCGGTTTATCATGGGAAACAGAGCATGGAGAAGCTGATGAAGCAGAACTGCCAGCTCTCCAATATTGAAGTGACGGATGGGAACATCAAGTCTTTTGAGAAATATGCCCGGAAGTACAGCATTGATTTCAGCCTGAAAAAAGATACGTCCGTATCGCCGCCCCGGTATTTTGTGTTTTTCAAGGCAAAGGATGTGGACGTCATGACTGCCGCTTTTAAGGAATATACCGGGAAGCAGCTTACTAAGGGCAAAAAGCCTTCTATCCGTAAAAAACTGTCATTGGCGAAAGAACGTATGGCAAAGCACAGGGAACGGGAAAAAACAAAACAGAAGGATCGGGGGCCGGAGCATTGAGCAGGAAGAAGAAACAGGAACGGGCAGGCATCCCGGAACAGATGGGAAAACTGGCTGGCAGTATCAGGGGCAGACTGCCGCCCATTGATAAGAAACGGCTGCTCATGCAGAACATTCCTTATGTGATTGTGCTTTATCTGGTGGATAAGGCGGCATGGCTGTACCGGCACTGTATCGGGGCTTCTTTTGTGGAGAAGCTGGGAGTATTGTTCCTGAACTTCCAGTTAGCGTTTACGGATATGCTGCCGAGTTTCCATTTGTATGACCTTGCCGCAGGAGTGGCTGGAGCCGCCGTTGTAAAACTGGCAGTCTATCTGAAAGGGAAGAACGCAAAGAAATACCGGCAGGGTGTGGAGTATGGTTCTGCCCGTTGGGGGAATGAGAAGGATATAGCCCCTTTTATTGATCCGGTGTTTGAGAATAACATCCTTTTAACACAGACGGAACGGCTTACCATGAACAGCCGTCCGAAACAGCCAAAGTACGCCAGAAACAAGAATGTGATCGTAATCGGCGGTTCCGGATCTGGGAAAACACGGTTCTATGTGAAGCCACAGCTTATGCAGATGACACCGAATGTCAGTTATGTTGTCACTGATCCGAAAGGGACAATCCTGGTGGAATGTGGGAAAATGCTGCGGCGGGGTTCCCCGAAGATAAAAGATGGGAAGATTGTACGGGACAAAAATGGGAAGATCGTCTATGAACCGTATAAGATAAAAGTCTTAAATACCATCAATTTCAAAAAATCCATGCACTATAATCCGTTCCGCTATATCCGCTCCGAGAAGGATATTTTGAAGCTGGTAAATACCATCATCGCCAATACCAAAGGGGAAGGGGAGAAATCTTCCGAGGATTTTTGGGTAAAAGCCGAGAGGCTTCTGTATTGTGCCTTGATTGGCTACATCTATTATGAAGCCCCGGAGGAAGAACAGAATTTCTCCACGCTGCTTGAATTTATCAATGCGTCCGAAGCAAGGGAGGACGATGAGGAATTTAAAAATGCGGTGGATGAACTGTTTGAGGAACTGGAGAGGGAGAAGCCGGAGCATTTTGCGGTGCGCCAGTATAAAAAATATAAGCTGGCGGCAGGCAAAACAGCGAAGTCGATTCTTATTTCCTGCGGAGCCAGGTTAGCGCCATTTGACATCGCAGAGCTGCGGGAGCTGACTTCTTACGATGAAATGGAATTGGATATGTTGGGGGATCAGCGGACAGCCATGTTTGTCATTATCTCCGATACGGATGATACATTCAATTTTATCGTGGCAATCATGTATACGCAGCTATTCAACCTGCTGTGTGACCGGGCGGACGATGTGCATGGCGGCAGGCTCCCGTACCATGTAAGGCTTTTGCTTGATGAATTTGCGAATATCGGGCAGATTCCGAAGTTTGACAAGCTGATTGCAACCATCCGAAGCCGTGAAATATCGGCTTCTATTATTTTGCAGTCGCAGAGCCAGCTAAAAACAATATATAAAGATGCCGCTGAGACAATTCTGGGGAATTGCGACACCATGCTGTTTCTTGGGGGCAAGGAAGGCAGTACCTTAAAGGAGATTTCGGAAACGCTCGGAAAGGAGACGATTGACCTTTATAACACATCGGATACCCGTGGACAGAGCCGCTCTTACGGCCTAAACTATCAAAAAACGGGAAAAGAGCTTATGAGCCGGGATGAACTTGCGGTAATGGATGGGAATAAGTGTATCCTGCAGCTTCGTGGGGTGCGCCCGTTTTTTAGTGATAAGTTCGATATTACCCGTCACAAGCGGTATAAGGAGCTGTCAGACTACGACAAGAAGAACGCCTTTGATGTGGAGGCGTACATGAAACATCGGCTCAAACTCAGGATGAAGGAAGAATTTGACCTGTTTGAAGTGGATGGGGATGACAATGAGGATATGGATGGCGGGCAGTAAGGGCATGGATAGGAAAATGCTCTTTTTTGTTGCCATTTATCAGTGCAGCTTTGCGACACGATGGCGCAAAGTTTGGGAAGGAGGATAAGCCTGTGATGGCATGGGAAGTGTGCGGCGGAATGGACGTCCGCCGATCAGGGCGGAGCCTGCGCCGCTCTTTATATGGAAGAAACAGGTAGAAACATAAAAATCAAAAAGAAAGGATACCGGGAAAATCCGGTAACAGGTATAATTTATGGCATTTTTTACTTCAGCAATTAACATTTTGCAGACGCTTGTGGTGGCAATCGGCGCTGGCCTTGCCGTGTGGGGCGTAATTAACCTTTTGGAAGGTTACGGAAATGATAACCCAGGGGCAAAATCACAGGGGATCAAGCAGCTTATGGCGGGCGGTGGCGTAGTTCTGATCGGGACACAGCTTATTCCCCTGCTTGGAGGTCTATTCGGATAAGATAGGGGGATTCGTTCATGTTCGATGGCATTTTTGAAGCAATCGAGGAATGGATGAGGGAACTTCTGTCCGGGATGGTTACGTCCAACCTGACAACGATGTTTACCGATGTCAATGAAAAGACCGGGGAGATCGCTGCGCAGGTTGGACAGACACCGCAGGGCTGGAACGGCAGCATATTCAGCCTGATACAAAATCTGTCAAACTCAGTGATCGTGCCCATAGCAGGCATGATTATCACATTTGTTCTGTGCTATGAGCTGATTACCATGCTGACCGAGAAGAACAATATGCACGAAATCGACACATGGATGTTCTTCAAATATTTTTTCAAGATGTGGGTGGCGGTGTATCTTGTGACCAATACCTTTACCATAGCGATGGCGGTCTTTGATGTGGGGCAGCACGTTGTCAATGCGGCGGGCGGCGTCATTCATTCACAGACCGCTATCAACGTGGATTCCATGATTGATTCTATGGAAACTGCGATGGAGTCTATGGAGATAGGGGAACTTGTAATACTGGCACTGGAGACACTTCTGGTCAGCCTGTGTATGAAGATCATGTCCGTGCTGATTACGGTCATCCTCTATGGACGTATGATTGAAATTTACCTCTATACCTCGGTTGCGCCAATCCCATTTGCCACGATGTCCAACAGGGAATGGGGGCAGGTGGGAAATAATTATTTCCGTGGGCTTTTAGCCTTGGGATTTCAGGGATTTTTTATGATGGTGTGCGTCGGCATTTATGCGGTGCTGGTGTCCACTATCGAGATTTCCGACAATATGCACTCGGCACTTTTCGGAGTGGCGGCATATACTGTGATTCTGTGTTTCAGCCTGATGAAAACAGGAAATTTAAGCAAGTCAATTTTCAACGCACATTAGGAGGGAACATGGAGCAGAAAAAATACAATATTATTTATGCTGATCCACCGTGGCAATATAGGGTATATTCCGGCAAAGGGAAAGGGCGTTCAGCAGAAAACCATTACCCTACCATGAGCATAGAAGAAATAGGCAGGCTCCCGGTCAGTGAGATTGCGGAAAAAGATTGTGCGCTGTTCATGTGGCTCACGTTCCCTACGTTGAAGGAGGCTTTAGAAGTGATTGAAAAGTGGGGATTCCAATATAAAACAGTTGCTTTTACATGGGTAAAGCTGAATAAGAAAGCACAGAGCCTGTTTTGGGGAATGGGCTATTGGACAAGAGTCAATGCAGAGATTTGTGTCCTTGCTACAAAAGGCAGACCGAGGCGGCGCTGTGCGGGGGTACATCAGGTCATTATAAGCCCTGTAGAACAGCATAGTAAAAAACCGGATGAAGCAAGGGAACGTATTGTGAGACTGATGGGAGATTTGCCGAGGATCGAATTATTCGCGCGGCAGAAAACGCCCGGATGGGATGTGTGGGGGAATGAAGTGGAAAATTCCGTCACGCTTTCCCCGGAAGTAACGGAATAGGAGGGATTTATCATGGCATTCGTATCGGTGCCAAAGGATTTAACAAAAGTAAAGAACAAGGTTGTACTGAACCTTACAAAACGGCAGATTATCTGCCTGACGATTGCAGCAGCCATAGGGCTGCCTTTTTATTTTCTTACAAGAGGGGCTATCGGTACAAGCAATGCGGCAACGGGCATGGTGCTGCTTATGCTCCCGGCTTTTCTGTTTGCGATGTATGAAAAGGACGGGCTGCCGTTGGAGAAGATACTTTGGAACATCATTAACGTGAAAATTTTAAATCCTGCTGTCCGCAGGTATGAAGTGGAAAACCTGTATGAAATGCAGGAACAGAAATCTGCTTCAAAGGAGAAGAAAGGGGGAAAACGCCGTGGAAAGAAACGATGAATTTGCGCGGAATGGGAACCACAGGGCTTATCGTGAGCCGCCAGACGATTATTATCTGGATGAGCCGGATGAGGAAGAATTTGAGGACTATGATGCGGATGCCCTGCTTGACAGGGTAAAAGGACAGCCGCCCCGGTATTCACAGGAACCTTATGTATCCGGTTATGAAGCGCTTGAGCGCAGCCGGGGCAGAAGGACATCCCGTAAATTAACCAGGCGGGAGAAAAAAGCGATTAAAAAAGCGGAAAAGATGGCTGAAAAACTGCGGAAGGAGCAGGAAAAAGCAGATAAAAAGGCGGCAAAGAAAAATGCGAAAATCGCTGCCCGTGAGGAAAAAAGAGCTGCCCGCAAGGAGCGGAAAGTATCTAAGCGTAAACCGAAGCAGAGAAAATCCTCTGATAAACGTGGTTCTGCGAAAAATGTTCCGATAAAGAGTGGAACGGTAAAAACATCTCCGGTAAAGGGGAATGGAAACAGAAAGCCTGTGTCAAAGGCGGAGGAGAAGAAAGCAAAGGAAAAAAGGCTCTCCGCACAGAAGTCGATTCCATACCGGGAAATGGCGAAGGACGGTATCTGCCGGGTGCAGGAGAAATATTATTCCAAAACCATCCGGTTTTATGATATTAACTACCAACTGGCTCAGAATGAGGATAAGAACGCTATTTTTGAGAATTGGTGTGATTTCCTGAATTACTTTGACAGTACCATCCATTTTCAGCTTTCCTTTGTAAACCATCACAGCAGCATGAAGGAGTATGAATCGGTGATCCAGATCAGGCCGCAGAATGACGCCTTTGATGATGTGCGTATGGAGTATGCGCAGATGCTGAAAAACCAGCTTGCGAAGGGCAACAATGGTCTGGTGCGGACAAAGTATATCACGTTTGGGATTGAAGCCGACAACATCCGGGAAGCAAAACCGAAGCTGGAGCGTATCGAAGCGGACATTTTGAATAATTTTAAGGTTCTTGGGGTGTCCGCCTATCCTCTGAATGGCGAAGAACGTCTGCAGGTTATGTACGAGACATTCAATCCCGATGAAAAAGTGCCGTTCCAGTTTTCCTATGACCAGGTGCTGCGTACCGGCATGGGAACGAAGGATTTTATTGCTCCCACCAGTTTTGTGTTCAAGAATGGCAAGGATTTTATGATGGGAAATACCCTCGGTGCGGTTTCTTATTTACAGATACTTGCTCCGGAGCTGACAGACAAGTTGCTGGCGGAATTTCTGGATATGGACAGAAATTTAATTGTGAACCTCCATATCCAGTCCTTAGACCAGATGAAGGCGATCAAGCTCGTAAAGAGTAAGGTGACGGACATCAACCGTATGAAGATTGAGGAACAGAAGAAAGCGGTACGTTCCGGATATGATATGGACATCATTCCGTCAGACTTAAATACCTACGGCGGCGAAGCGAAACGGCTTTTAGAGGATCTGCAGTCGAGGAATGAAAGGATGTTCCTTGTAACCGTGCTGTTTTTGAATACGGCAAAGACAAAACAGGAGCTGGACAATGCGGTTTTCCAGACGTCGGGCATTGCACAGAAATATAACTGTTCGTTGCGCCGTCTGGATTATATGCAGGAGCCGGGATTGATGAGCAGCATTCCGTTGGGGATTAACCTAATCCCCATCAAACGGGCGCTGACTACCACATCTACGGCTATTTTTGTGCCGTTTACCACGCAGGAGCTTTTCATGGCGGGAGAATCCCTTTATTACGGATTGAACGCCCTTAGCAACAACATGATCATGGTAGACCGGAAGAAACTGAAAAATCCGAACGGTTTGATTTTAGGTACGCCGGGTTCCGGTAAATCTTTTTCAGCAAAGCGTGAGATTACGAATGTGTTCTTCTCCACGCAGGACGATGTGAGTATCGGAGATCCGGAAGGAGAGTATTATCCCCTTGTCAATGCGCTTGGCGGGCAGGTAATCCATATCTCCCCGACAAGCCATGATTACATTAATCCGATGGACATCAACCTGGATTATTCGGATGATGATAACCCGCTTGGCTTTAAGAGCGATTTTATTTTATCCCTGTGTGAGCTTATCATGGGTTCCAGAAATGGGATAGAAGCGGAGGAAAAATCCGTGATTGACCGCTGCCTGCCGCTTGTGTACCAGAAATATTTTGAGAATCCGGTGCCGGAAAATATGCCTGTGCTTGGAGATTTGTATGCCCGCCTGCGCGAGCAGAAGGAGGTACAGGCGCAGCGTATTGCTACGGCGTTGGAAATCTATGTAAATGGCTCCCTGAACGTGTTCAACCACCGGACGAATGTAGAACTGAATAACCGGATCGTTTGTTTTGACATCAAGGATTTGGGGAAACAGCTTAAAAAACTTGGGATGCTGATTGTGCAGGATCAGGTCTGGAACCGTGTAACCATTAACCGTGCCGCCCATAAATCCACCAGGTATTACATAGACGAGTTCCATTTGCTTTTAAAGGAGGAGCAGACAGCAGCGTACTCGGTGGAAATCTGGAAACGGTTCAGGAAATGGGGTGGTATTCCGACAGGAATCACGCAGAATATCAAGGATTTGCTGGCAAGCCGGGAGATTGAAAACATTTTTGAAAACTCGGACTTTATTTACATGCTGAATCAGGCTGCAGGTGATCGGCAGATACTGGCGAAACAGCTTAATATTTCCCCGCATCAGTTGTCCTATGTGACGAACAGCGGAGAAGGAGAGGGACTTATTTTCTATGGAAGCACAATCATCCCATTCAAAGACAAGTTTGATAAATCGCTGCGGCTCTATAGCCTGATGACAACCAAATTATCGGATTTGGAAAACGGGCAGGGAAAATGAGTATGGAAGCGGAAAGATTAATCAATCAGGTTTACCAGATGGATTGCCTTGAACTGATGAAGCAGATGCCGGATGAAACAGTATCTATGATTCTTACAGATCCGCCCTATGGGATTTCATACCAAAATCAGTTTACCAACCAGAGACATCTGGTGCTGGAGGGCGATGGCGGAATCCCGTATGAACGGTTTGCAAGGGAGAGCTACCGTATTTTAAGGGCAAATTCCCATGCGTATTTCTTTACCCGTTACGATTGTTATCCAAACCATTATGAATGCTTGAAGCAGGCAGGATTCTCTGTGAAAAACTGCATGGTTATTGAGAAGGGGACTATCGGCGGCATTGGAGATTTAAAAGGCAGTTTTGCGAACAATGCAGAGTGGATCATTTTTTGCCAGAAAGGGCGGCGGATTTTTAACCGTACTACGCTTCTTGAAAATAAGAAAAAGGAGGGCACTCAATTCCATAGAGGGCGTGAACCCAGTAAAAAATATAAAACGAGGTTTAACGCCTGTTGGTTTGGAGAAGAATATCCCAAATCTACCTATAATTCCATGTGGCAGAAGAAGAACCAGATATACCATCCTACGATAAAAAACGTGGAATGTCTGTCCTGGCTTATACAGATTTCTTCTTTGCCTGGGGAATTGATATTTGACGGGTTTATGGGAACCGGAAGTACGGCGCTGGCAGCATTGCTTACTGGAAGAAATTATCTTGGGGCAGAAATTGATCCCGGATATTTCCAGATAATCGAAAAGCGTCTGCGGCAGCAAATTTGAAGGGAAAGGAAAAGCAACATGAAGAAATGGCTTGCGGGATTACTACTGATCTGCTCTATTGTACTGCTTTCCATCAGTATTTACTCGTTGATGGGGATGTTCCTTCAGGAGAAGAAAGACGATTCACTACAGAAGCATTTGGAAGAAATTTATGAAGATGGTGACAGGGCGCAGGAACCGGAGGGAGAATTACCTTCCGGGGAACCTGCGCCATTTGTGGTGGATGAGGGGATTGTTGCCCTGCATGAAAAAAATCTGGATTGTATTGGGTGGCTGACTATCGAAGGAACCATGATTGATTATCCGGTCATGTACCATCCGGAGGAAGAAAATTATTACCTGCATCGGGATTTTAATGAGGAGTATTCTGCAAATGGCTGTTTGTTTCTATCAGAGAAATGCGATCCGGAAACCAGCGACAATCTCATTATCTATGGGCACCACATGAACAGCGGCAAGATGTTTGCGGCACTGGAAGGATATAAACAGCAGGCATTTTGCGAGGAGCATCCGCTGATTATCTTTAATACTCTGCATGGGAAAGAAACCTATCAGGTCATGGCGGCATTTAGCACTCCTGTTTATACAGGGAATGATTTTGCTTATTACACTTTTACCAAAGCGGAGAGCGAAAGGGAATATGATTTCTTCATAGATGCCGTAAAGGAACGGTCTTTTTATGATACAGGCATTGCGGCGGCATATGGGGAGAAGCTGCTGACGTTATCCACCTGTGAGTATTCGCAGAAAAATGGACGGATGGTTGTTGTTGCAAAACAGGTTAAAACAAATTAGTGGAAAGGATGGAATTTATTATGGAGATTTATGTGTTGAATATCGGAGAAAAAGATTTACCCAAAGAGATAAAAGAAATGTTGGATATGGAGAAAGATGGCGATGGAGAGGAAGTTTTTGGCTGCTTAATGGACGATATGCTGTATCTGTCAGCATTGGTTGATCTGCAGAGTGATCTTCTGCAGATTGCTGAATTAAGGGGCGGCATCCTGCCGGAAGGATTTGATGGTTTTCCGGAATCCGTGAGAAAACTGGCAGACCAGACGCTGGCAAAATGGGAGACTTATGCGCAGCCTGTGGTGTAATGCAAAGAGACGGAGGGGTTGTTGACTATGCAGGAGCATGAATATAAGGCAAGGGATAAAACCGTAAAGAAAATGAGCCGTGAAGGGCTGACGGAAGAAAATCTCCGTAGCCGTGAAACGACCAGTATCTGCCGGAAAGAAAAGGAAGATATTACACTTCCTGCACGGGCGGAGGATTCTTTTAATTTTCAGAATATCCGTAATCAGGGGAAAGATGGAAAACAGGGAGTTGAAAAACGCCGTAGGCGGTATGATTCGTCCGCTGACAGAATAGATTCCAGTGGAGAAACAGAGGAAAACGGTAAGCGAAAAAAGCCACCGCAGCGAACCGCTGATTTGGAAACAGATCAAAAGGTTTCCGAAGATGTGGAAAGGGTGGATTCGGCCAGAGGGGTGTCCGAACATTCCTCACGAATGGAAAGCATACGGGGGCATCCGTCCAGCAGCTCCTATGTGAAAGCGGCAACAGAAATCAGCCATGACAGAAAGAAAAAGCAGGTGCAGGCATATTCCCGGAAACAAAGGGAAAAACAGGCTGCAGCGCAGAAGCGTGAAGGGGAGACTGAAAAAGAAAATTCCCGTTTCCAGAGGAACCATCAGGCAGCGGAGCAGTCTATGGAAGGGCATCGGGAAGAAATCAGGGAAAAAACAAAGCGGGAGCAGTTACATAAGGAACAGCGGAAGAAAGTTTCCCGTTTAGCGTTTGGTGATGAAGATACCGGCATGGTGCGTGGCGCAGGCGTGGGTATTACGAAAAAAGCAGTTTCAGCAGCGGCAGGTTCCGCCGCTGTTTATCTTCACGGAAAAGGGCATGAAGCGGAAGGAGATAACGCTGCGGTTGAAAGCTCCCACAGGGCAGAACTGATGGCAGAAAATGCTCTGCGCCATGCCATGAACAGAACGAACCGGGGAGCCAGGAAAAGAAGTTCCAGATGGCAGGAAAGTCCTGCGGATGCTGTGACAAAAGGGCGGCTGCAGTTTGAAGCGGCACAGGAAGCCGCAAAAAGTACCGGACGGCAGGCAGCAGAAATGGAGCAGGCAAAAAAGAGCGCTATCCGGCGTTTCTGGCAGAAGCAGAGATATAAAAAAGCGTATCAGGCGGCGCAGAAAGGGGAGCAGACGGCGGCGGAGACGGTGCGGATCACGCAGACCGTCTTTGCGAAGGTAAAACGGGCGGCGCAGGCGGTTGCCGGGAGGAACAAAGGGATTTTCAGTGTGCTGGCGGCGATGGTTCTCTTATTTATGCTGATTGCCACAAGCCTGTCAAGCTGCGGCGCATCCCTTCAGGGAGCCACCTCCAGCATTGCGGGGACAACCTATGCCAGTACGGATGAGGATATTTATGCGGTAGAAAATGCGTATGCGGCGTTAGAAGATGCCTTAAACAGCCAGATTAACAGTATAGAATCCCGGCATCCGGGATATGACGAATACCGTTATCAGGTGGACGAGATTTCACACAATCCGTACCATCTGATTTCTTATTTTACGGCGAAATACGGGGAGTTTACTTATGGGCAGGTAAAAGATGAGGTGGAAGAAATCTTCCGGCAGCAATACGGCATTTCTACGGAAAGTACAAGGGAGACAGTTACAGAAACAAAAATAGTGCGTGTCGGCGAATCTCTGGGGCAGGTTGTAACCAGCGGATATTGCAGCTGCGCAATCTGCTGCGGCGTATGGGCAGGAGGCCCGACAGCGAGCGGCGTATATCCCACAGCAAACCATACCATTGCGGTAGACGCAAACAATCCGTTTGTGCCGATGGGGACAAAGGTTGTGATGAACGGCGTGGAGTATGTGGTAGAGGATACGGGAGGTTTTGCGCAATATGGCGTACAGTTTGACGTTTATTACGGCGATCATGCGTCTGCGTCTGCACACGGGCATCAGACATGGGAGGCGTATATTGCGGATGATAACGGCAGCCAGGAAGTGGAAGTGACCAGCACGAGGGAAGTGAACCGCCTGGATGTGACGCTCACGAACCATAACCTTGACACTGTGCTTAGGAGCCGCATGGATGAAAATGAAGAAAAACGTTATGACTACTACAATACCACGTTTGGAAACCGGAACTATCTGTTTGATACCAATACGCTGCCGGGCGGCGGAGCCGGAGGGTTCGGGTATGACATTCCTGCAGAGGCGCTGTCAGATCAGAAGTTTGCGAACATGATCCGGGAAGCGGAAAAATATCTTGGTTATCCCTATGTATGGGGCGGAGCATCCCCTTCTACCAGTTTTGACTGTTCCGGTTTTGTCAGTTGGGTAATCAATAATTGCGGAAATGGCTGGAACGTGGGACGGCAGACTGCGGATGGATTGCGGTCATGCTGCGCTTATGTATCCCCATCAGAGGCAAAACCGGGAGACCTGATTTTCTTTCAGGGAACTTACAATACATCAGGGGCGAGCCATGTGGGGATTTATGTAGGCAACAATATGATGATCCACTGCGGCAGCCCGATCCAGTACACCAGCATTGCGTCCTCCTACTGGCAGGAGCATTTCATGGCGTTTGGAAGGATTCATTAGAAACGGAGGCAGAGGAACAGTGAATAAAAAATTAAACCGTGTCCTGAATGACATTCAGAAAACGGAGGAAAAGATTGCCGTATGGCAGGAGCATCTGCGGGGGCTGAATACCCTGCGGGAGCAGCTTGAGGAGCAGGAGATTTTGAAGTGCTTCCATTCTTTGAAGCTGGAGGGTCGGCAGATGTTAGCCGTCCTGGAAGGGATTCAGAATGGCACGATCCCGCTCATAAACGCCGGGGAGGGCAACCTTCCCGGCATAGTGGAAGGTGGGGAAATGGAACAACCGGAAATAGCGGAAAATAAACAGGCGTCACAGGAAGGGATGCCGGAAAGCGAGGATAAGGGATATGAAGAAATTTAAAAAGTGGCTAGCAATGTTTGTTATGGCGGCGGGAGTGGTTTTGGCTGTCCCGGCGACTGCTTTTGCCTTTACGGACGAAGCGGCGCAGGCGGAAACCGCTCCGGAGACAGAAGCCCCCGTAGTGGTGGAGGAAACGGAAAGCACGCCGCAGACGGAGGCAACGCCGTTTTCGGTTCCGGGCAACGGGCAGCTTGTGGATGATAAGACGGATGACGGTACGAAGCAGTTTTTGACGATCCAGACGAAGAATGGGAACACATTTTTTCTTGTGTTAGACCGTTCCAGCAATACGGAAAACGTCTATATGCTGTCCATGATCGATGAAAATGACCTCGCGGAGTTTATCGAGGGGACGCCTGCCGTGGCCGAGCCGGAGACGGAAACACCACAGGTGGTGATTCCGGAGACAGAGGAAGTACAGGAGGAAACTGAGCTGGAGCCGGAACCGGAGAAACAGCCGGAGGGCATGAACACAGGCGCTTTGCTGGCGGCAGTATTGCTCCTTGCCGGAGGAATCGGCGGCTTCTACTATCTGAAGGTGGTAAAACCGAAGAAAGCGGAGGAAGATGCGGACAGTGAGGATCTGGAGTTTGACGATGGAGAGTGCATCAATGAAGATGAGCCGGAGGATTCCGGGGACGGGGAAGAATAATCCGGAAAACAGGACGGATTGATCTGCTCGCCGGGATATGGAAAAAGCGAAATGGTAGAAAGGCAGCCGGGATTTTTCAGGCTGCTTTTCCCGTGTTAAGGCAGGGAACCGATAAGAAAGGAGATTGTTTTGTATTTAGTATTAGGTGAGAAGCCGAGTGTGGCACAGGCGCTGGCAAAGGTGTTAGGCGCTAAGAAACGGGAGGATGGCTATTTTGAGGGAAATGGATGGCTTGTGAGCTGGTGTTTGGGGCATCTGGCGGAGTATGTTCCCCCGGAGGCTTACGATGAGAAATATAAAAAATGGGAATTTTCTGACCTTCCGATTTTCCCGGAGGTATGGCGGCTTGCCATAGCAAAGGATAAAAAAGGACAGTTCCATGTGTTGAAAAAACTGCTGAACCGTGATGATGTGGAGTATGTAGTCAATGGATGCGATGCAGGGCGTGAAGGCGAGCTGATCTTTAAGAGAGTCTATGACTTGTCCGGAAGCCATCTTCCAATCAAGCGTCTGTGGATCAGTTCAATGGAGGATGCCGCCATCCGGGAAGGTTTTGCCCACTTGAAAGACGGTGCGGAGTATAAAAACCTCTGTGAAGCGTCCATTTGCAGGGCAAAGGCGGATTGGCTGATCGGCATGAACGCTACCAGGGCATTTACTACGAAATATTATAAACGTCTTGTAGTAGGGCGTGTACAGACACCCACGCTTGCAATGCTGGTGGAAAGGGACAGCCAGATCAATCATTTCCAGAAGGAAGCATATTATAACGTCCATTTGGATTGCAATGGCCTGGAAGTGATAAAAGAAAAGATTTTTGATAAAGCAGAAGCAGACAGACTAAAGGCTGCCTGTAACGGGGCATCCGCTGTGGTGGAAAAAACTGTGTCAACAGAAAAAACAGTCAATCCACCAAAATTATATGATCTGACAACACTGCAAAGGGAAAGCAACCGTTATTATGGGTATACGGCGAAGGAGACATTGGATTTTACACAGAGTTTATATGAAAAAAAGCTGGTTACATATCCGAGGACGGACAGCCAGTATCTGACAGAGGATATGGGACAGACGGCGGAACAGGCCATCCGTATGGTGTGCGGGAAATTCGGTTATGATCCGTCCGTATATCCGTCAGAACCAAATATAAAACGTGTCATGGACAATAAAAAAGTCTCCGATCATCATGCCATTATCCCTACGGCAGAGCTGGAAGCCTGCGAGATCGGGGAACTTTCCAAAGGTGAACGTGATATATTGCTTTTGATCTCTACACGTTTGCTCTGTGCAACGGGACGGAAGCATCTTTATGTGGAATCTGTAGTTACCGTATCGTGTGCCGGGGAGACGTTTACAGCAAAAGGCAAAGCAATCAAAGAAATCGGCTGGAAAGCTATTGAAGCAGCATTTTGTCAGGCGCAGGGCGGGAAAAACCATAAGGCTGTGGATAAAGAACCGACGGCAATCCCTTTTGTGGAGGAAGGAACCGTTATTGACAGCGTAACAGCGGAAGTGACAGAGCATTTCACGACGCCGCAAAAACCATACAGCGAAGATACGCTTTTGTCTGCAATGGAGACTGCCGGGAATAAGGAATTTGACGAGAATACGGAAAAGAAGGGGCTTGGCACCCCGGCAACGAGGGCAGGCATTATAGAAAAGCTGGTTTCTTCCGGGTATGCCGTGCGGAAAGGCAAGCAGATCCTTCCTACCAAAGATGGAATCGATCTGATCACTGTGCTGCCGGAATATTTGAAATCCGCAGCCATGACAGCGGAGTGGGAAAACAAACTGCTCCTGATGGAAAAAGGGCAGCTTGAAGGCAGAGGGTTCCTACAGGGAATCACGGATTTGATTGACCGGATGCTTTTGGAGTGCAGCGCCATAACCGGGGAGGAACAGAACCGTTTCCATCCGAGGGAAGAAATCGGGAAGTGCCCGTTGTGCGGCAGCCCGGTTTATGAAGGGAAGAAAAACTTTTATTGTTCCAGCCGGGACTGCTCCTTTTCCCTGTGGAAAGAGAACCGCTATCTTTCCGGTATGAGGAAACAGGTAGATAAGCACATGGCAGAGGAATTGCTGCGGCAAGGGCGTACCCATGTGGATGACCTGTATTCGCAGAAAAAAGGAAAGACGTTTGCGGCAGATTTGCTTCTGGAGATGCAGGATGGCCGTGCGAACTTTAAACTGGAATTTCCGAAAAAGAAAGGGAACAAAAAGAAATACAAATAAAAATCTCCCCGCTGCTTGCGGGGAGTGCTGCCTTATATCAGTGAAAAGCCGAGTTTCAATATAGAGTTCCAGTCGCTTTTCGCATACAGGAACCGGATAATGTTTATCTGCATGTCATCCTCTGAAATGGTATAGAAAGCGAGGTAGTTTCCCACCTGGGTAAAACGGACACCCCAGGAGGCAAGTATCTTATCTTCCACGAGCGGATGCCGCTTGGGGAATTGTGACAAATCACTGATTTCCCTCTCCGTTTCATCCAGAAGATGGTCTGCCGCCTGTGGGTTCTTCAGGACAAATTCAATATAATCCGCCGCATGGGTTATATCTTTTTCGGCAGTCAGTGTGATGTGAAGATTATAGTTCATCATTTGCGTTTGCTCCTTATATCCGCCATAGCTTCTGAAAACGGGCGTGTCCTGCCTGCGGCAACATCTTCCATACCCTCTTGGAGCAGGCCGTATAATTCAAAGCGCCCCACGAGCTGTTCATAGGCTTCAATACTCATGACGGCGAGATCGCCTTTTCCATTTTTGGTAATGAAAACGGGTTCGGAGTAATCATGGCAGAATGTAGATATTTCATTGTAGCTGTTCCGCAAATCTGCGCTTGAACGGATTGTTGGCATATCAGCACCTCCTTTATAAAGAAATTATACACAAATTTCTTTATATGGTCAAGGAGTGACGGCTATTTAAGATAAAAATTTGTGTACCTGTATAGTATAGGCAGTTTTTAAATAACAATGATTAATAAATTTGAAAAGATTGGAGGTTTTATCATGGCAAAATTAAATGATATTCGGATGCTTGCCGGGTATGAAGCGAAAGAAGTTGCCGGATCGCCGCAGGACTGGATGCGTTACCTGGATACAGCGTCAAGGCTGTACCGTTATCCTTTTTCCGACACGCTCCTGATCCATGCACAGCGCCCGGATGCGGTTGCCTGTGCGGAACTGGAGGTCTGGAATGAGAAGATGCTGCGGTGGGTAAACCGTGGCGCAAAGGGGATTGCCCTGATTGATGATACAGGGCCGAGAACAAGGCTGCGTTATGTATTTGACATTTCCGATACCCATATGGTCAGTGGCGGGAGGACGCCTTATCTTTGGAAGCTGCAGGAACAGCAAAAGGACAGGCTTCTTGACCATCTGGCGGAGACCTATGGACTGGAAGGGGATGATGCCTTAGACCTGCAGAACGCTTTACTGGCAGTTGCGGCAGAGATGGCGGAAGAAAATCTGAATGAAGCAATGGAAGGGTTGGAATATGAGCTGGACGGCACATATTTAGAAGGATTGGATGCGGATACAATCCGGGTAGAATTCCGGAATCTGTTAATGAACAGTGCGTTCTATTCCCTTTCCAGCCGCTGCGGGCTTGATCCGATGGAATATCTGGAGGAAGCGGATTTCTTTGGGATCACGGATTTCAATTCCCTTTCCGTCCTGACTTTTTTAGGAAATGCCACAAGCCAGTTGGTGGAGCCGGTACTGCGTGACATTGGCCGGACAGTCCGGAGGATAGAACTGGAAGAAATACAAAATGAAGCGCAGAATAGGGTTGAAAATTCTTCAGCCATCGGTTATAATCAATTTAACACGTTAATTCGTGAAAGTAAAAATATAGAAGGAGGAAAAGAGGATGGAACTGACATATCATCGCAAAGGGGATTACCTGTTTCCGAACCTGACCATAGAGAACGAGGAAGTGACCATAGGGAAGTACGGGATGCTGCGGAGGACATTTCTGAAGGAGAACAGGAAGAACTGGTATCAGAGCATGTTGCTGAGCGGGAAACTGGACAGGCATCTGATGGAGATAGAGAAGGCGGCGCAGGAGAGGATGGAAATCCTGATGGATGGGCTGCTTACGGCATATCCGGCTCCGAACAAAGAAGCGGATCAGATGAAGTGGACAGCGCACATGAATATGCTGACGGAGATGGCGGAGGAAACCGTCTTGACGGAATTGGTGTACAGTTAAGTGGGGACACAACCGAACAGGATTTGAGTGAAGCAGAGGAGGAAGAAGCCTCTGCTTTATCTTTGCCTGATCTGCCTACGGTAAAGGAGCAGATACGTTCCATAGAGGAACGGCAGGCGGCCCTTTATGCCGGGGAGATTGCCATACCGTCGGAAGTAGTGGACGAGGTACTGAGAAAAGGCGGGAATAAGGAACGCAGCCATCTCCGCATTATTTACAATTTTATGATCGATCAGACGCCGGAGGAATATACGGAGTTTGTGCGCCGGGAATATGGCACAGGCGGTATCGGGCTTACGATTGGAGGGAATGAATATTCTGTCTGGTATGATGAACTTGGGATGCAGATCGCTGTGGGACATACGGTAAATGACAGGATTCTGGATAAGGCATTTTTATCATGGGAGGAAGTGACCGGACGGATCCATCAGCTTCTAAAGCAGGGGGAATATGCCCCGCAGGTGGTTCTGGATGCGGCAAGGGAGAACGCCGTAAAGGAACACGCACAGGCGCTTGCGTATATGCACGGGGATATGGCGGAAGGCGTGGCAGAGATTGTTTTTGGGGAAGAAAATGATTTCGGATATGTTTATCCGGAAAAAACAGACCAGATAGAAAAGCTGATCGTACAGCCGGAATATCTGGCGGATCTGAATGAACGCCTGGAAGGTCTGGCAGAAGCCTATGCGGAAGATAAAAGTATCATGCGGTTCAACCATTACCGTCCGGACAGGATACTGGCGCAGTTTAGGAAATTTGCAAAAGAGGCGGTGCCGTATCAAGCGAGGGAAGGGTTCCAGTGGCAGGAGCATGATATTTTTATTACGCAGGATGAGATTGATGCGTTTCTTGCCGGAGGAGGCCCTTATTCTGACGGGCGGCTTGCCACCTATGCGTTTTTTGTGCAGGACAAGTCCGATAAGGAAAAGACAGACTTTATAAAGGAACGGTACGGGATCGGGGGACAGAGCCATGCGCTTTCCGGGGCGGATGATTCGCAGGCGGATTACAATGGAAAAGGTCTCCGGTTGTGGAGGGGGAGTTACAGCGAACCGGAAACAGAAGTCTGTTTAAAATGGACGAAGGTGGCAAAGCGTGTCCAGTTTTTGATTGAGAACGATAAATATTTAAAGGGCGGCGATTTTTCAAGGATGCCTGCGTATGAGCGGGAACAGATGGCAGGGCGCATTATCAGCTTTTATTATCACCTTCCGGAAGAAATCGTGCGTCCCTTTGAGACGGATTTTCTTAATGAAAAGGCGAGGAAGGAGCTGCCTGTGCTGTTAGAAGATCCAGATAAAGCGGAGGTGTTGGCTTCTAAAATGGACGATACCCTTGCCGCTTTGCCGCTGGATTTTGAAGATTATGAAAAACGTGTGCAGATTCTCTCAGAGCTTCATGGGTATGTGGAAGGAACCTATACGATTTTCCCGAAAAAGAAAACAGAGGTTCAGATTGAGGGCAGCGGAAGGCAGTTGTCCTTATTTGATTTTATGGGCATGGAGCCGGAACCGTCCCAAACAGCAGGAAAGCCGGAACATAAGCAGGCTAAAGACACAGAAAAAGCGGAAGAAAATCCGAAAACAGAGGAAAAAACCGCAGGGCAGGAGCAGAATACCGGGGAAGATCAGGACGGCTGGATCGACGCCAGGGGGCAGGAGATTCCATTTGAAACGGCACCAGAACAGGCAGAAGCGAAGGAGAATGAGATCGTTGCCCGGTATCAGTCTACGGCTGCGATGCAGGACGGTTTTGTGGAAGAAATAGCAATCCTGCGTTATCCAAACGGGAAATTTTATAACCATTATGGATATGAAGAAAACCGGGGAATGGGAGCTGCGGGCGCAGGCCCATTTGATACGCTGGAGGACGCAAAGCAGGCTGTACTTGCCCACCGCCCGGACGCACGGGAAACAGGAACGGAAAAAGATATGGCGGAGCCTGTCCATTATGAGGAGATAGATGAACAGGTTTCGGAGGCTGTGGAGAAAGCAGGGACTTCCTTTGATGAATATTCCCCGGAGCAGATGGATGTGGTCTATGCGTCCGCAGAAAGGGGCGTGGATATTGCGCCTATGCTGAACCCGAAGTTCCCGCCGGAACAGATGCAGCTTATCTCTGATGTTCTGGAGCGCATGGCGGTGGAGAAAAAGGCGGAGCTTGGGCAGGAAATCCATCCCCTTGTCAGCCATGTGATGGATACGGAAGAAATCAATGCGGCACGGAAGGAGCGCAATCTGCCTCTGGAGCCGGTGGATCATACGGTGGAAGACACACCGGAACAGCAGATTGAACGCCAGCAGGCGGAACCTTCCGCAAAGAAAGAGCGTACAGGGAAAAGGATACCGGATCAGGAGGGACGCAGCAATTTCCATATCACAGACGATGATCTCGGCGCAGGCGGCCCGAAACAGAAATTCCGAGCCAATATGGATGCGATCTATACATTGAAAATATTGGAAAATGAGGGGCGGCTTGCGACGCCTGACGAGCAGGAAATCCTATCCCGCTATGTGGGATGGGGCGGCATCCCGAAAGCATTTGACGAAGAAAGCCGGGAATGGGCAGGGGAATTTGCCGAGGTAAAAGCTGCGCTGTCCCCGGAGGAATACCTGGCGGCAAGGGCGTCCACACTGAATGCTTTCTACACTTCCCCGACAGTGATTAAGGCAATGTACGAAGCATTAGGAAATATGGGGCTGAAATCCGGAAATGTCCTGGAACCGGCCTGCGGTATCGGAAATTTTATGGGGCTGGTGCCGGAAGAAATGGACGGCCTGAAGATGTATGGCGTGGAGCTGGACAGCGTATCCGGCAGGATCGCAAAACAGCTTTACCAAAAAAATTCCATTGCCGTACAGGGATTTGAAACGGCGGATTATCCGGAAAGTTTTTTTGACTGTGTGATTGGGAACGTACCGTTTGGGGCATATAAGGTGGCAGACCGCAAGTATGACCGCCATAACTTTATGATCCACGATTACTTTATCGCAAAATCACTGGATTTGGTACGTCCGGGCGGCGTGGTGGCGGTTGTTACGTCCAGTGGGACGATGGATAAACAGAACCCCAGTGTCCGGAAATATATTGCGAACCGTGCCGACCTGCTCGGAGCCATCCGGCTCCCGAACAATGCGTTCCAGAGAAACGCCAATACAAATGTGGTGGCGGATATATTATTTTTGCAGAAGCGTGACAGGGCATCCCTGGAGCAGCCGAAGTGGGTGGAACTTGGGACAACGCCGGAGGGGTATTCCGTCAACTCTTATTTTGTGGAACATCCGGAGATGGTGCTTGGAGAATTTTCCACGGAAAGCACACAGTATGGGAAACAGGAAGTGACTGTAAAGCCTGTCAGGGATGCCGTCCTTTCTGAACAGTTAAAAGAAGCTGTGGGGCATATTCACGGAACGATTACGGAGGCTGAGATAGAAGATTCTGAACTGGATGAAATAGATACGTCCATTCCGGCAGATCCGTCCATTAAAAATTTCAGTTTTGCCAATGTGGACGGAAAAGTGTATTACCGGGAAAATTCCAGGATGAACCTGATGGAGCTGCCCGCCATGACAACGGAGCGTGTGCTTGGGATGATTGCGCTGCGTGATCTGACACAGGAACTGATCCAGTGCCAGATGGAGGACGGGACGGATGCGGAAATCACGCTGCTCCAGCAGAAGCTGAACCAGTCTTATGACCGCTTTACGGCAAGGTACGGACTGATCAGCAGTAACGCCAATAAAAGGGCATTTTCGCAGGACAGCAGTTATTGCCTGCTGTCCTCCCTTGAACTTCTGGACGAGAACGGAAATTTGAAGCGGAAGGCGGATATTTTTACAAAGCGGACAATCCGGAAGCCGGAGCCTGTTACCTCTGTGGATACGGCCAGTGAAGCGCTTGCTATTTCCATTGGGGAGAGAGCAAAGGTGGACGTCCCCTTTATGGCGCAGTTAGCGGGAAAGCGTGAGGATGAGGTCACGGAGGAACTTACCGGGGTGATTTTTAAGAATCCATTGACGGATATATGGGAAACATCCGATGAATATTTATCCGGGAATGTTCGGGAAAAACTGGCTGTGGCAAGGCAGTTCGCCGAAAACCATCCGGAATATGAAATTAACGTGCAAGCGCTTGAACGTGTACAGCCGAAGGATTTGGAAGCGTCGGAGATTGAAGTGCGGCTTGGGGCAACCTGGATTGATCCGGAATATATCACAGATTTTATGGGGGAACTGTTCAAAACGCCGAAATATGCTCTTGGGAGAAACATTAACGTAAAATATGCGCCGATCAACGGGCAGTGGAATATCAGCGGGAAAAATGCGGATTTGGGAAACGCCCTTGTTACCGCTACTTATGGCACACAGCGGGCAAATGCCTACCGGCTCCTGGAGGACGCCCTGAATCTTCGGGACACCAAAATCTTTGATAAAGTTACGGAGGACGGGGTGGAAAAGCGTGTCCTGAATAAAAAGGAAACCATGCTTGCGCAGCAGAAGCAGGAGCTGATCCGGGAAGCCTTCAAGGAATGGATATTCCGGGACATTGACCGCAGGGAAGATTTATGCCGGAAATATAATGAACTGTTTAACAGTATCCGTCCCCGTGAGTATGATGGCAGCCATATCCAGTTTGCAGGCATGACGCCGGAGATCACATTGATGCAGCACCAGAAAAATGCTGTGGCGCATATTCTCTATGGGCATAATACGCTGCTCGCCCATTGTGTAGGCGCTGGCAAGACGTTCCAGATGATCGCCGCAGGCATGGAAAGCAAACGGCTCGGACTGTCACAAAAGAATCTGTATGTGGTTCCAAACCATCTGACGGAGCAGTGGGGGAGCGATTTCCTGCGCCTGTATCCGGGGGCAAACGTGCTTGTGGCAACAAAAAAGGATTTTGAGCCTGCAAACCGGAAAAAATTCTGTTCCAGGATTGCTACCGGGGATTATGACGCCATTATTATCGGGCACAGCCAGTTTGAACGGATTCCGCTGTCAAAGGAGCGGCAGGCGGCAGCCATTGAACGGCA
Organism: Lachnospiraceae bacterium UBA1683; assembly: GCA_002320245.1. GTDB lineage: Bacteria > Bacillota > Clostridia > Lachnospirales > Lachnospiraceae > Schaedlerella. Next base: position 38,362 of record DCKD01000023.1, on the reverse strand, counting down.
GATTGACGAGATCACGATGGCGATTGAGGAGGCGGCAGAAGAAGGCTCCCGTTACACCGTAAAGCAGATGGAAAAAACCAGAAAATCTCTGGAGGCGAGGCTGGAAAAACTCAATGACCAGACAAGGAAGGATGATGTAGTCACATTTGAGCAGCTTGGCGTTGACAGGCTGTTTGTGGACGAAAGCCATAATTATAAGAACCTTTTCCTTTACACAAAAATGAGGAATGTAGCCGGGATTTCACAGACGGACGCACAGAAAAGTTCGGATATGTTTATGAAATGCCAGTATCTGGATGAACTGACCGGGGGAAAGGGCGTAACCTTTGCGACAGGAACTCCCGTGTCGAATAGTATGGTGGAGCTTTACACCATTATGCGCTATTTACAGTATGATACGCTCCAGAAGATGGGATTGGTACATTTTGATTCCTGGGCAGCCGCTTTTGGAGAGACAGTGACGGCGATTGAGCTATCGCCGGAAGGGACGGGCTACCGTGCAAAAACACGGTTCGCCCGCTTTTTTAACCTTCCGGAGCTGATCGCACTGTTTAAGGAGAGTGCGGATATCCAGACGGCGGATATGCTAAACCTGCCTGTCCCGGAAGCGGAATACATTAATGAAGTGCTTCAGCCGAGTGACGAGCAGGCGGATCTGGTCAGTTCCTTTGCAGATAGGGCAGAGATTGTCCGTGCCGGGTTAGTGGAACCGACGGAGGACAACATGCTGAAAATAACCAACGATGGACGCAAATGTGCCTTAGACCAGCGGCTGATCAACGATATGCTGCCGGACTGCCCGGACAGCAAGGTAAACCTGTGTGTGAAAAATGCTTTTGGCATCTGGCAGGAAACAGCGCAGGAACGCTCCACACAGCTTATTTTCTGTGATTTGTCCACACCAAAAAATGACGGTTCCTTTAATGTTTACGATGATGTCAGGGAGAAACTGACGGCAAAAGGCATACCGAGGGAAGAAATCGCTTTTATCCATGAAGCAGGAACCGAAGCAAAAAAGGCAGAGCTGTTTGCAAAGGTACGTTCCGGGCAGGTGCGTATCCTGCTTGGTTCCACACCCAAATTAGGGGCAGGAACCAATATCCAGGACAGGCTTATTGCCCTCCACCACCTCGATGTGCCCTGGAAACCGTCCGATCTGGAGCAGCAGGAAGGCCGGATTCTCCGCCAGGGCAACCAGAACCCAAAAGTGAAGATATACCGGTATGTAACCGAAAATACGTTCGATGCGTACATGTGGCAGATTTTGGAGAATAAGCAAAAATTTATTTCGCAGATTATGACGAGCAAATCCCCCGTCCGTGCCTGTGAGGATGTGGATGATACGGCGCTGTCCTATGCGGAGATTAAGGCGCTGGCAACGGGAAATCCCTACATAAAAGAGAAGATGGATCTGGATATCCAGGTCAGCAAACTGAAACTGATGAAAGCAAACCATACCAGCCAGAAATACCGTCTGGAGACGGATATTGCGAGGAATTACCCGATGCAGATCACGGCGGCGAAAGAACGTCTGGAGGGGCTGCGTGCGGATGCGGCGGCAGTAAAGCCCATTTTTGAGAACGCAAATGATAAAGATAATTTCTCCATGACTATCGGGGGAAAGGTTTATACAGACCGGAAAGAAGCGGGGACAGCGCTGATTGCCGCCTGCGCCGGGTTAAAAGCAGTCCATACGTCCGGGCAGGTAGGGGAGTTCCACGGCTTTTCCATGACGGCGGAATTTGACAGCTTCAACCAGAAGTATATTCTGACGCTAAAACGCCAATGCAGCTACAAGATCGAAGTCGGCAAGGACGCTTTGGGAAACCTGCAGCGTGTCAGCAATGCGCTGTTGGGAATTGAAAAGAAGGTAACGGATACGGAGCAGAAGCTGGAAACCTTACAGCAGCAGTTAGCCACTGCGAAGGAAGAAGTGGCAAAACCGTTCCCGAAGGAGCAGGAGCTGGCGGAGAAAACGGAGCGTCTGGCAGAGTTAAATTCCCTTTTGAATATGGATGAGAAAGGGCCGGCGGAAACGCTCGGTATGGATGACGTACCGGAAGTGGCAGACCTTCCGAGAAAAGCCGTAACCTATGCGGGCAGGGTATCTGAAGCATCCAAAACAGCGGACAGTGCGCATAAACCATCCGTGCTTGGAAAACTGAAAGCGGCGCAGGAAAGGATCGCCGGAAAAGCGGAGAGCAGGCAGAAACCGGCAAGAAAACAGGAACAGCAATTATAAATTTTACCATCCCGTCAGATTAATGGCGGGATGATTTTTTGGAGGAAATTATGGCAGGAAAAAGAGAACAGCAGATGAAGGAGATCACGGAACGTCTGGAGCAGGGCGTGAAGGAACTGTTTACTTCGGAAAGGTATACGGAATATCTGAAAACGATGTCGCAGTTCCACAATTACAGCTTTAACAATACGATGCTGATTGCCATGCAAAGGCCGGACGCAACGCTGGTAGCAGGGTTCTTATCCGATTAATCGGATAAGTATCCATATGCTTTGTTCATAGTTATCCTCCTTAATCGTAGTTTTTATATCAAATCCGGGCAGTTACCGCATGACTTCTCGGATAACTTTTTGCTGCGGTATAATCCTATGTATGGTCTTTGATTAAGATCAAATCCATTTCATAGGAGGTTCGAAATGAACGAAAAAAATAGTTACTGGTATCAGCTAAAGGATGGCTTTATAGATTTTTTACGGGAAAAAGGCTATGGCAAGTCATCCTTTACACATTACAGGGGACAGATTGACTTTCTTATCCGTTATGCCAACGCATTGGGTTATACAGAATACTCCCCTGAAATCGGTCAGGCTTTTTTAGAGTCCGAAGCCCGGCTGAGGGAATGGAACCCCAAGGTGCTCAGCTTTAAAGCTACTGTGATCCGCCGCCTGGATGAGTACATAAACGGCAGGAACTATACGTTTGCCCGTCTCAGGATTTTTTACCAATGCCCCGAATGTTTTGAGAGTGAACTGGAGGCTTTTCTACAGACTCTCCGTGATGAAGGCTACAAAGAGATTACCATACGCCAATACCGCACACAGCTTGTAAAAATGCTCCGCTGTTTTTCGGAAAACGGCATTGCTTCCTGGAAAGATGTCAATGCCGGATGTGTACAGCAGGCTTTTGGGGAATCAGCAAACAGAGCGATATTCGCTACATATGCCAGAAAGTTTTTTGCTTATCTTGTGGAGCAGGGAATTACAGCCGCCAATTATTCAGGCATACTCCCTACGGTACGTTATCCAAAGAGGGTGCCATCCGTCTACACATATGAAGAAGTAGAAAAACTGCTGTTATGCGTGGATCGCAACACCCCAATGGGGAAACGGGATTATGCAGTCCTCCTGCTGGCAGTCCGGCTGGGCATGAGGGCTTCCGATATCCGGCTGCTCTGCTTCCCGAATGTCGATTTCAAAAACAGGAAAATTTCTTATGTCCAGTTTAAAACCAGTGTCCCACAGACCCTTTCACTGCTTCCGGAAGTAGAGGAAGCAGTGCGGGATTACATTGAAAACGGGCGCCCGGAAACGGATGAACCATACATTTTCCTTACTTATAGAAAAACGCAGCTGTCACGGTCTGCCGTTTCATTGATAGCTGACAAATATTTCAAGCAGGCTGGGATTGATCCGGGAGACCGCCATCATGGCTCACATTCACTGCGCATGACTTTCGCAAGCGAACTGGTTGCCGAAAACGTGCCTTTTGAAGCTGTCAGCAGACTTCTTGGGCATGAGGACAAAGCATCGGTATCCCATTATGTAGTACTGGCAACGGAAAGCCTGCGTTCCTGCGCACTCCCGGTGCCGGGAGCGACTGGAAAATTTGCAGATTACCTTAAGGAGGAATGAATTTATGGCTTATATATTTCAAAGCATTTTTGCATTGGAATTTAAAAGTTTTCTGGTCATGGTCAGAGATGCCGGACAGCAGACACGGGGATATGAGGCGACATTTAAGTCCCTTGACACCTTTCTCTCGGAAATTCCCGGACAGGAGAAGGCGCTGGCAGAGGAAACCGTGGGCAGATGGCTGGATTCTCTGTCCTGCAAGCCACAGTCAAAAAACCGGCGGATAACCCATATCCGGGTATTCTCCAGATACCTGAGAGCATTGGAAATCCCGGCTTTTGAGCCTGAGTACATGAGAGAACATTCTGATTTTATACCTTACACTTTTACTGATGAAGAGTTCCTTGCAATCATCCATGCGGCGGATGAATTTTTAGGAAATCGACGTGAAAGCACAAAGTCATCCCGGGCATTCCCTATGCTGCTGCGAATGCTTTACGGATGCGGGCTGAGGCTTGGGGAAGCGCTTGCGCTCCGTTGGGAAAATGTAGATCTTGGGACAGGAATCCTGCACATCAGGAAAGCGAAAAATGATAAGGAGCGTGACGTCCCGATGGATTCGTCCCTGACAAGTCTGCTGGAAATGTATAAAAAACGCAGGCTTTCTGAAAACCCGGATTCTGTTTATGTTTTTGAAAGCGACCGTGTTCCCGGAACACCTTACCTCGGATGGACTTTCCGTAACTGGTTCCTGTCGGTCATGGAACAGGCGGGAATAAGCAATGAACGGCAGGAAAAGTATGATCGCGGAATCTCCCCACATACCCTGCGGCACTATTTTACTTATAAATCCTTCCTTCAGGCAGAATCAAAAGGGCGGACTCTGGAGCAGTTTGTCCCATATCTTTCTGCATACCTGGGGCACAGGTCGCTTTTGGAAACGGAAAGGTATCTTGCTACAGACTATACTTTATATAAGGGTTCACAGGAGCGGATGGAACAATCCATAGGACATATTTTCCCGGAGGTGGATTTCGAATGAAAAAAGGATCGATACTGCCATTATTAGAGGGATTCTTCACAGACTACCTCCCATCCTCCAAAGGGGTCAGCACCAACACCCTGGAAGCGTACCAGTATGCATTCCGGCTCCTATTTACATATTTCTCAGATGAAAAAGGCATCCAGCCGGACAAAGTGACTTTTGAGCTACTCGGTGGCGGGGCTGTTGACAGTTTCCTTGCGTATCTGGAGGAGCAGCGGCATTGTACAGTGAAGACCCGGAACCTGCGGAGGGCAGCGCTCATGGCATTTGCGAAATATGCGGCAGACAAGGACTTTACGGCATCCATGCCTTTTTATACGGCAATGGTAAAAAACCCGAAAAAGAAAGAACCGAAAAACGCTTCCATCAAATATTTTACCAAAGAGGAAGTGTCTATCATCCTTTCTGCGCCAAGTGCCAATACATTGACCGGACAGAGGGATATAACCCTGCTGAGCGTGCTTTATGCAACAGGTGCCAGGGCGCAGGAACTCTGTGATATCACAATAAAAGATATTTCCTTCTCTGCCCCGACAAAAATAAAACTCACTGGAAAAGGGAACAAGTCAAGGATCGTCACCATCCCCCAAAACTGTGCGGTTTTGTTAAAAGGCTATATGAAAAGCCGGGGCTTCTGCTCTAATGATCCCGGCATACAGAACAGGCATCTTTTTTCAAGCCGCACAAATGAGCATATGTCCATATCGTGTGTGGAAGGGATTGTAAAAAAATATCTGGCTGTCTGCAGACAGGAACACCCGGACAAATTTCCTGAAAAAGGATATTCCCCTCATTCATTCCGGCATTCGATAGCAGTCCATATGCTTGAGGCTGGCGATTCGCTTGTAACCATAAAAGCCTTTCTGGGCCATGCCAGTATTGTAACAACAACTGTCTACGCACAGGTAACGCCTGAACTGGCAAATAAATATCTTGATGAACGAGGGAAACCTATCCCGGAAAAAAATATAGAGGATGCACCTAAGCCTTTAGCTCAGGCATTGCCATTTTTATACCATTAAAAATCATCTGGGCACTTCCGGAAGGATTTTCAATATCATCTATATATATGCTCTTTTTTGCAGAATACCGACATTTTTATTGCTTTGGTGAAGATTGAACTGTATAATTATAAAAATAAAAATAGGAAGAAGGTGATTTTTTGTCTCAGCTCGATACATACAGAAATACGTTATTAAAAAAGCAGGAAGACATATCAAAACTAAACCAGGATATGGCAAAAGAACAGGCCAAAATAGCACCTCTACAGAAGAAAATCATATCAGCCAAGGGTGCTATCAGCCGGACGAAGAGCCAATCCACCATAAAATCTAAACTCAATGAGATTGAACGGGCAGAAAAATCAATCTCTGATATTCAAAAAAAATGCGGCGATATCCAGAAAAAAATCGCCCAGAAAGAAAAGGAACGGTCTACTGCGGAGAAAAACTACAGGAATGAAGAAGCTAAGGTAAACAAAAAGAACATGGAGGCAGAGAAAAAACGCCAGCAGGATGCAATCCGCCAAGCGGCTGCATTTGAACGTTCGCTAAAAGAATACGGAAATGTTCAATCACATATGCAGTTAGAAATTGAACGTTTAAAAGCAATACCTGAAAAAATCACAGTTTTATTTCTCGCTGCAAACCCTAAAGATACTCCCCAACTTTCTCTGGATGAAGAAGCACGTTCTATTCAAGAAAAAATCCGCCTGTCGGAATATCGTGATTCGGTTCATTTTGAAAGTCGGTGGGCTACCCGTGCATCAGACATTTTGCAGGCAATTAATGAAACGAACCCTACAATCGTTCATTTTAGTGGTCATGGTGCCCCGTCAGGGGAACTTGCTTTATTGAATCCAGATGGAAGTACAAAGACAGTTACAAAGGAAGCAATTACAATGGCCATGTCAACTGCATCTGATACAATACGTTTGGTTGTTTTTAATGCCTGCTTTTCGGAAACACAGGCTAAAAGTGTCGTGGAACATATTGAAGCTGCAATCGGTATGTCGGATTCTATCAGGGATGATACCGCCTGCACGTTTGCTGCTCAGTTGTATTCATCTATAGGGTTTGGGCGTTCACTGCAAACTTCATTCAATCAAGCTATAGCTGAATTACTATTGGAAGGCATTCCTGGTGAAAATATTCCTCAGCTTTATGCCCGTGACGATGTTGACCTAAATGATTTAATATTTGTCCGTCCGGATATTTAATGTTAAAATCCGTTACCTAAAGTTAGGTGGCGGATTTTATTATTACCAAGCATAACATTTTCATAGTATAAAAAGTTATCCGAGAAATCTCGAGCAGTTTTCTCGGATTTTTATATTTTAGTGGACTTAAAGGAGGATAACTATGAACAAAGCATATGGGTATCAGGCGTGGCAGAAGAAATTTAAGCGGCAGGTAAAGCGTGGGGAAAAAGGGATTCAGATCATTGCCCCGGCTCCCATCCGGGAAAAAGAAGAAGTGGAAAAATTCGATCCCGTTACAAATGAGCCGATCCTGCGTCAAGATGGGACGCCGGAGACAGAGGAGATAGAACATATCATTCCCCGGTTCCGTTTGACTACAGTTTTTGATATATCGCAGACTTACGGGGAACCTTTACCGGGACTGGAAACGCTGGAGCTTATGGGCAGCGTGGAGAATTTTGAAATCTTTATGCAGGCGATCCGGGAAGTATCGCCCGTGCCCATCCGTTTTGATGAGATTGACAGCGGCGCAAAGGGGTATTACAGCAATGTGAATAAGGAAATCGTGATCCAGCAGGGCATGAGCGAGAGCCAGACCATGAAAACAGGCGTCCATGAAACTACCCACGCGAAGCTCCATGACCGGGACATTATGGAAGAATTGGGAGAGAAGAAAAACCAGATGACAAGGGAAGTGGAAGCGGAGAGTGTGGCCTATACGGTCTGCCAGTATTTCGGCCTGGACACTTCCGATTATTCATTCCCGTATATCGCCGGGTGGAGCAGCAGCATGGATATGAAAGAACTGCGCTCCTCGATGGATACGATACGGAAAACGGCGGGGGAAATGATCGACGGCATGACAGAAGTGATGCAGCGCCTCATGCGGGAGAGGCAGGAAAAAGAACAGGCGGAGGAAAGGGGGAAAGCTGCGGAAAATACGGAACGGTATCAGGAAGTGGAGCTTTTTGACGTCCCGGCGCTGTTTGCAAATGGGCGTGTGGGGCTGGAAACACTTCCGGAAGGGATATACCGCTATGAGCTTCGGGGAAGGGACAGTGATCCCGGCTATCCGTACAGTGTGGAGGAAAATGTGACAGTCAACCATGCCGCAACCATCCTGACCGCATTTCCATTGAATCTGCCGGAGGAGGGGTGGCTGTTTATTGGCGATGAGCTGAATTTTACCGGAGGGGATATGACAATCCGTGAGTATCAGCAGACGGTGGCAGGCAGAAGTACCGCTGTGGAGCAGGAAAAAGCGGAGAACGCCATAGGGCGGGCAAATGAAGAATTGTACCTGTCCGGAAAGGAGGACCGCTATGCGGTTTATCAGATTATCGGGGCGACAAAAGGGAAGGATTATCGGTTTATGGGGCTGGACTTTGTGGCTTCCCATGATATGAAAGTGGATGCGGCGGATTATGGATATGTTTACGGCGGGCGTTTATCCGGGGAAGAAACGCTGGACAGTCTGTATGAAAAATTCAATGTCAGCCATCCAGACGGCTATGAGGGGCATTCCCTTTCTGTCAGCGATGTGGTTGTGCTGCAGAGGGAAGGAGAGGCAAAAGCCTACTATGTAGACAGCTTAGGGTTCCAGGAGCTGCCGGATTTTGTGCAGGAACGCCTGCATGAAACTAAAATGGACAGGAAACGGTGGTTTGCCCCTGTGACGCTGGATTCAGATGCGGTGGAAATTGAGCAGCATGAGGGATTGTGGCACGCTGTTGATAAGCGGGAGATACAGGATGAGATCTTTTATCTGATGAAGCACAATGAGTATGGGGATTCCGTTGCCGCCGTGATTGTCGATTCCGAAGGCAATCTTGCGGCGCAGGAACTGGAAAACGGGTTTGACCGGGGAGCGATGGAAGCCGTCAAAGAGTACCTTTCGGAAAAGGGGATAGAATGGGAGCCGGGGGAGCAGGAACGGAAAGAATGGGGAGCAGACGGGATGGAGAAACCGGAAAAAACAGTGGCGGAGATGGAATCGGCAGAACTTTCCAAAGAAGCTGTACCAGGCCGGGAACCCTATCCCCCGGTTTATCCGCACACGCTCGCCTATGCGGTGGAACACGCCGCCGCAGATGCGTATCTGGATTCCAGAAAATTAAATATCGACTGTAAAAATGCGGTAGAAAATGCGATCCGTACACATTTTGGCGGGCTGCACCTTGCCCATGACGCAGTAGATTCTGTGCTGGATGAATATGGGCGGGAACGTCTTGCGTATGTCCTTGCCTGTACGGTACAGCATAAAGAATCGGATGGGCGGTTTTCCAGAGGAACAAAAGAATGGGCCGCAAGCATCCCTGTCGCTGAAAATATCAGCAGGGGTATGGACTTGAACAATGATTATGTGATAGACAGCCATCCGGCTGTGCTGGATGGTTTTATCGGGCTTGCCAGGGATAAGTTTGCGGAACTGGAGAAAATGGAGCAGCAGAAAAAGGCGGAGCCATTTATCGCACAGTATTATGTAGTAAATGATGCCTATGGGATAAAGGCAGAAAGGGAATACCAGTATTTTGACAATATCAGGGATGCCCTTTCAGCGTATCATGAGCTTCCGAACCATCTGGACAAGCAGCTTGGTATGGAAAGCACGGAGCAGCCGCCGTCCCGGATGCCGCTGGTCTGCTGCAGGAACGGGATCGAGGATATGGAGGATATTGCGTTTGATTCGTTAAGCGGGAAATGGCTGAATGACGAGGTGACGGAGGCTTATAACCGGGCGCAGTTTTATCTGGACAACAAGGATACGGATATTGTCTATGAACTTCCCTTAAAAAAAGGCTATTTTTATATCCAGACTACCGCTGAAGGGTACTATGATTATACTTTTTATGACAGGGAGTATAAAGAACTGGATGGCGGCAGCTATGAAAACCCGGATATTTCCATCCGGGAAGCAGTGAAAGAACTTCTGGAGGAGGAGCAGATACATCTGGAGAGCTGCCATGCGGTAAGCTGGGATGAATTTTTGGACAAAGTATCTGAAATTGCGCAGTCGAATTTACAGGAGAAAGCGGCGGAGTTTACGGAAAAACCGTTGACACTGACCGGGGAGCAGGCGGATGTGCTGGATAAGATTGCCCGTGCGTCCGGTATGGACTGTTGGTTTTCCGTTGGCGATGATAATTCTTATGTCTATGATCCGGAGGAGAATGAAAAACTGTCCCTGAAAGAAGGGATACAGGATTTATATGAGGGAATGACTTCCTATCAGGATTATGGAATGACCGCAGGAGAAATTTCTGTTTTTGAAGATCTTCTGGAAAAAATGGGGATTGAAGTTACAAAGGAAGAACTGTCTTTCACTTCCGGTATCACGGAACCGGAAAAAGCGTTAGGCGGCCTGAGCCGTGCGGAGGTTGAGGAAACGGCGCTTTGCTACGCACAGGCGCAGCTTGAGGAAATGGGGCTGGAAGAAGATGTGAAGCTGCTCGGCGCACGGGTTTACGGGAGCCGGACAAGGGAAGGGTTATACCAGGACAGTTCTGATGTGGATGTTGTGGTTTCTTATACCGGAAATATCCATGAGGACGCTTTTTTCAATGCGCTGCATGGGGACGGCATGACAATGGCGGGGCTTCCTTTGGATATAAATCCGGTTTCAGCGGAGAAAACCTGCAGCCTGGAAGAATATATGGAAAATGCGGAGAAATATCTGGATCAGAAAGAAGCACGGGAACTGACTTCAAAGAGAACTGCCATTACACGGCAGGAACCGAAAATCAGTTTTTATGCGGCGGAGTGCATGGAGTTTCCGGTACTTGGGGAGTACCATGATAATCTGACACTGGAAGAAGCGATACGGAAATATGATGAAATTCCGGCAGACAGAATGAATGGAGTGAAGGGAATTGGATTCCGTCTGGAAGATGGGAGTATGTATGACGGGGATTATGAGCTGATGTCGGCAGGAACCATATCAAAAGATTTGATTGAACTTGTCCCCCATTACAGGGAAAGCCCATTGGTACAGCAGGCAATTACCGATCTGGAAAAGTTACTTTCTGCCGGACAGCAGGAGATGGTTGCGGAACAACCGCAGGAAAAACAGGAAGATAAAGCGTGGGAAAGCGTGCAGGAACCGCCATTACCGGCAGGTAAGGAAAAGACCGATACGGTGCGGGAAACGGCTCCAGAACCGCTAAAACAACCCGAAACGACACCGGAAAAGGACAATGCCATAGCAGAGGGAACAGGAAGAAAACAGTCGGTTTTGAAAGCCCTCCGGGAACGGCAGGCAAAGCTGAAGGAGCAGGAACAGAAAAATGCGGAGCAGAAAACACAGGGCCATAAGAAAGGAGAACAGGAATTATGATGGTAAGATTAGAAGAAAATGAATATATGATGATGGCAATGTTCCAGATGGAAAACCGCCGGCAGACGATGAGGGAAATCCGCAGCGTCATTCCTTTTGTAAAGGATGATGCGGAGATGCTCTCGCTCATTAACAGCACACTGGAAAAGATGGAGTGTATTTCGGATCAGGAATTTTCCGGGATAGACCTGGAACCATATGAGCAGGAGCCGATGGAGGACGAGTGATGGAGATCAACCAATTTGCCATATATCAGTTAAAGAATGTGCCGGAAAACCGAAATATCCGGTTCCGTTCCTATGAAACGCTGCAGAAGAATCAAATCCAGGTGCGCTATGAAAACTATGAGCAGAAATACCTCGGACGGATGCTGCCGGGAGACACGCCGGGAAGCATCCGGGAACGGTTCCACAGGCAGACGCCCCGGAGGTTCCAGGGGCATTCCATCAGTGTCAGCGATGTATTGGTACTGAATCAGGATGGAGAAGTGGCTGCCTATTATGCGGAAAAGGAAGGCTTCACGGTAATTGCCGGATTTATCCGCAATGGTTCGTCCGGAGCCTTGATTTCCTATGATACTACGAATTTCCACATCGAGGGCAAAGAGGGGAGCTGGCTTGCCTATGACAGCATTATCATAGGCGGGAAAGAGTTCTTCCTGATGGAGCATACCACTTATGGGAAAGATGCCGCCAATGTGGTGTTGGACGAAGATGGGAAAGTAGTGGTGGATCAGGTTTATCATGGATTTGACGGGACGGTAAAGAAACAGATTAAAGAGTATCTGAATCCCACGCTATCTGTGCCGGAACCGGAAAAGCAGAAGCCGCCGATGGAGAACTGGCAGAAATACTATGAGAACGGGGAGTATCTGCGGAGTGCGGAAATGACGGAAGAACAAAACTATAATATGATTGACGGACGCATGAATAATCTCCCATCAAAACCGAGATTAATGGGAAATCGGATTTCTGTGTTGGACAGACTGCATTTAAAACAGGCGGAGATTGCAAAGCGCAGGGGAAAGCCTGTGCAGCAGATGGCAATGGCAGAGGATATGGAGCGTAGACGGAAATGATAAAAGGCGGGGGATATACATTTTTGAAGTGTGTACCCTCCGCTTTTTTATGTTTGAAAAAGGAAACTGCCGGAAGTGATTTTGACAGTATTCTTCTGATTCAGAAATTGTTTAGATTTTGCGGAAAAAGTTGCTGTGGAATATCCGGGAGATCTGTGGTATGATGTACTTGAAAACAGGAAAGCCAGGGAGGATGTGCGGCGGATGGAGATTGAAAATACACTTGCAAAAAATATTACGGCGGCTGGGGATAAGGCGGCTTATGACGCAGCCTGCAAACGGCTGCTTGCCAATAAAATCATCCTTGCGTGGTGAAGAAACGGACGGTGGCGGGGAGCAGATCAAAGGGGCAAAAACAGAGGACAGTACCATAAAGGAAGGGACGGTTACTTATGACATCCGGTTTTATGCAGTAGCCCCGCAGACAGGCGAGATGATCAGGCTGATCATAAACGTGGAAGCCCAGAATGATTTTTATCCCGGCTATCCGATCATCAAGCGGGGCATCTACTATTGCAGCCGCATGGTTTCGTCACAATATGGGGTAGAATTTACCGGTTCCCATTTTGAGAAGATTAAAAAAGTCTACTCCATTTGGGTGTGTGCTAACCCACCGCAATACCGGGAAAATACAGTTACACGATATACGATACAGGAAGAGAACCTGATAGGAGAAGTAAAGGAGAAAAATCCGACTATGACCTGCTTACAGCGGTCATGATCTGTCTGGGGCATTCCGGGGATGAAAAATATACCGGCATACTGAAATTGCTGGATGTCCTTCTTTCTTCCGAAAAGGAACCGGAGGAAAAAAAGAAAATCCTGCAGGAAGATTTTGATATTGAGATGACAAAAACATTGGAGAGCGAGGTGCTGAGCATGTGTAATCTGAGTAAAGGCATAGAGGAAAGAGGAATAAAGATAGGTACGGAAATAGGTACGCTGAGAGCCATAGAGAATTTGATGGATACCCTGAAGATGACGGCAGAACAGGCGATGGCAGCATTGAAGGTGCCGGAAAACGAGAAAGCCAGATATGCCAGCAAGCTGAACAAATAGTGTTTTCAGGAGTCCCCCGGTAAGTTTTTGTGGCTGCCGGGGATATTTCTGCCGTTAAGAATATGGGAAAACAGCCTGGAGGACTGTTTTCAGTATATGGAGGATAAAAGAGTGACAGAGCAGGAGCTGGCGGGGAAAATACATTCCGCAATTTACCATCAATGCCAGAAACGTGGATATGCAGCCCCGGCAGATGTCCTGGTGGATATAGGGGTGCTGCCAAAACAAAAATATGAGGACTGGCGGTTTGGAAGGGTTGCTTATCTGGAGCAGGTATGTACCTGCAATCTTAAAAGGCTTTCATTCATTATGAAGCAGATCCGCATATATGCGGAAAAATCGAATCTGAAGCCGTCATTTTGCTATTATAAGCGGTGGGGTGTTAAGAAGAAGCATGGACATAAAACGACAATCCCGCTCCGGTTCAGTAAAAGTGGGAGTCTGGAAATCGAAAGGGCTTATGCCACGCATTATGTGGATTGCCAAAGAGTGGCGCAAATAAAAGCGGAAAGAAAAAAGGAATCTCCGGGCGTGGAAGAAATCCATGTGTCCGTAGAGGGGGATTGTGCTGGAAAAAAGAAAAAAATACAAGCAGGGGAGACAGGGAATGGGAGCAGAAACTGACAGAAGGGATGAAATAATAAGGCGGGTTATGGAGAGACTGGATGAAATCCTGTGTTCGTATCAGGGCAGAGGGCATCAGACCGTATATATTGATCTGGATTCCCTTGCGCTCTTTTCCGGCCTCATTCTATATGGGCAGGTCAAGGCTGAAAATTATGAATATGAGTATAATCCGGCCATTGACAGGGACGAAACCGCTGTCAGTATTTACAGGAAACTTGCACCGCAGACCAGATGGCGTGTGGGACGCCACACGCAGATCGAGCAGATCAGGATGAATGCGTTGAGACAGTTTTCCAAGATGGGAGTGCCGGAATATCATGGGCAGATTTACTATCCGGATACCAGGACTTTCCTGATATGCGGGGAAATCCTCCCCTATGAGATTTTCCAGCTATTTGTGGATATGCCGGAAGCAGAAAAACTATATATCGTTCCATATCCTTTCCGCAGTGATGGGGAAAAGCCGAAATATTATTCCTTTGCCCCGGATGAGGGTGCAAAGGAACGGATGAAGCAATATGTGGAACACAAATTTGAAGAAATGTGCCGGATCGTGCATGAAAAGAGCAAGGATACATATACCATTCCCCCGATAACTTGAAAGCGAGGTTGTGAATATTATGATGAAGTTATTTGAAAAAAAATTACGATGTTACAGGAAAATGCAGAGAGAAGTGGACGAACAATGAAAAGGGTGAGGTGCAGGCTATGTTAAATCCAATTTCTGTGGAAAAATTTGCGGATATGGTAATGGAAAACAACAAAGGGTATCGGAAGAAAGATTTATTGCGTGATCTCCGTAATACTTTGGAGGAAAAAAAGAACGGCGCTAAATGTATGGTTTGCGGCGCACCAATCTGGGCTGCGGGCAGCGCAATTACAGGGACAAACCTTTGCTTTACCTGTACGACTGGAGAAGCTGACGACAGCGAGGACTATGAAATTGAATAAAAATATGTTGGAGGAATGTGGAAGCACCCATTTTCTCCAGCATATTTTTTTATTGCATTAGGAAATGTCCTGGCTTTTTTCTGCCTGCCGGGAATGGTCTTTCCCTAAAATCACATCCACATTTGCACAGACGGTTCTCAACTCTTTCTCATACCCACGAAGGTTTCGGTATGCTTCATACTGGCTGTTTTTCAAAGCGACCAATTTATCTTTTTCTGCTTTTAAGGCTTTCATGGAAGGAAGTTTCTTACCATCGGAGCGTTCCTGCAAAATTTTCCGGGCAGTCTCATAAAGGGCAATCTCTGTCTGGTGTTCCTGACGGAAAAGCTTCTTGTTTTTAGATTTCAGGAACTGGCTGTAAACAGATTTATTTGCCAGATATTGTCCGGTGTAGTAAATCTGTTCATTCACTTCTTTTAAATTCTGCTCTGTGGATCGCAGGGCTTTTCTGATCTCTGCGGTCTGTGACTGTGCTTCGGAGAAAGCAGACCGTAAATCATCCTGTGTATCATATCCATGCTCCTGAACATAAGCGACGGTTTTTGCCATTTGCTGTAGATTGGACAGTTTTACCCGCTGCGCATAAGCCTGACTTTGCTGCGCTTTCACGCACTGCTGCAGATCGACTACAAGCCGGAGATCAGATTTGATAAAAATGAAAGCCACCGCATCTGCTGTTTGCTCCGGCGTTGAAGCAGGCATAGCGGAAAGAATGTCATTTTCCGGCAATGACGGTTCTGGCATAGTACCAGGGATTTGCTGCTCTGCATTTTTTTCAAACAATGGGAGCAGATATTTTTCTTCGTAATGGGAGCCGAGGTTTCTACCGGTAATCGGCTTGTTTCGTTCCGGATGAAGATAGCTGAAACGGCCACGGCTGATTTTCAGCGTAACATGGTATTTCTCCATAAGCAGGTCTTGAAATTCTTCCAGACTGTGGGCGGAAGCGGCAGCGTCTTCAACCGCTGTACGGAGAAAATCTTTCTGTGTCTGGAACTTTGTTTTGCGTGGAGTAATCCCTTCGGAAATCATCTTCTCGTTGCGTTTTTCCATGTTCCGTTGTCCTCTGCGGCGGGCGTGGTACTCACGTTCCGTTATTTTCTTTTCTGCAGGAGTCAGTAAATCAACTTGATGGAGATGCTCCCGGCGGCACATATCCATGACAGATTGTTTTAAGTGGATCAGGTAATCTTTCGTTACATGGTGTTTGTACCCGGCACGGGAATCGCATGGGCGCTCCATGAATGGCTCCTGCTCCACATCAAATTTCCGCAGACTGTTAATGACGATATGTACATGGATGTTGCCGCTTTCATTATTTCCGTCCATGTGGGTACAGACGAGAGCCTGATGGCCGGGGAAATTTTTTCTGGCATATTCTAGTCCGAGCTTTTGCGCATGTTCCCCGGTTAATCCATTTCCTTCTGCGTCCTTTGGATCGAAGCTAAGAATGTAATGATGGGATTTGATTTCATCATATGTCTGGTTTTTGTGATACTGTGCATTTAGTTCTTTACATTCCATATCAAAATTGAACGAATCACAGTTTATCCCATCGAGGTAATATTCTTCACGGGGAATTAGCCTGCCGTTTTCATCTAAGATTGGTTTGCCTGTATATTCATCGTACTGGAACATAAGATAACGCTGCGCTTCTCCATAATCTGCATTTTTACTCGCTATGTGTTTCAGTATTGCCATGTAGATTCCCTCCGGAAGCGCTTTGCGGATTTTGGTTAAACGCCGTAAAATTTCCCGCCAGCTTCAGCACTTCGTATTTCATTTCATAAATATCAGCAATCCCCTGTTTGATTGCTTTTCGTATTTCCTGTGAATGGATGCCGCCGCTGTTGAAGTGGCGGGCAATCTGATTGAGGTTACTGCCGATCTTTCCAAACTCGGCAATCAGTTTTTTCAATTCCGGCAAATCGGCCACAAGCTCATATTTTACAATTACTTTTTTGTTCATTACCTGTTTCCGGGCATATTCCGCCAGCGGAAGATTTGCATTTTTCGCATTCGTAGAAACGATTTCATATTCCGTATCTGTGAGACGGAGCATAATTTGATGGTTATGCCGTAGTTCCTTTTCCTTCTTTGGTCTTGCCATATAATAAATCCCTTTCAAAATAAAAATGTTTTCATATATAAGCCGATTGGGAGCGGCTTAGTGGTAACAAAATTAAAAATTATTTTGAGATTTTCCGTGATACTTGGAATTACGCTGCGACTATTTTTGATAGGAGCCAACTGCACATTTGCAAAAATGTGCACCTTCTGAGGGTATGGAGAGCAGAATCCCCATCAAGATTGCCGGGTAATCAAAAGCCACGAAGTGGGTTTTGAGTTACGCAGGCGAATCTTGCTCTGAAAGAGAATAAAAGCCTTTCTATAATAAAAGCCGATTATTTGAAGCGTGTGGTAAGAGAGAAAAATTTAACTGGCTGTATCGGACAGTAAAGAAGAATGGGACGGAGGAATATGATGGCTATCGAGAATACAAAAGCTGTGGTTATGCTTGTGCATTCTGCCAATATTTAAATCAATGTACAGCTAGCAAAGATCATGTAAAATTGGTAACAAGACATGTGTGGGAGGATGATTTAGAAGCAAGCGAAGATATCCGATACACTCGTGGAAACAAAGCCATTTATCAACAACGGAAAGAAACAATCGAAAGAATCTTTGGAACTGCCAAAGAGCAGCATGGTTTTCGATATACTCAATACATTGGAAAAGCCCGAATGGAAATGAAAGTCGGGTTAACTTTTGCGTGCATGAATCTGAAAAAACTTGCAAGAATGCAGGCATTAAAAGACATAAAAACGGCCTGTTTACGTTGTTTAAAGAAATATCTGATTTAATCTCAAAAAAAATTTGATTCAAAAAGAAAAGTGGTGCTGGAACCTAGTTCCAGCACCAACTTTGTCTACAGTCTGGAAGATAACGAAGTTATCTTTATGATTCCATGAAGGTGCAGGATTTAAGATAGTAAGGTGATACATTAAGTCATTGCGCTGGCAATTATGTGGAGCATATCGTAAAAGAACGGTGCAGCACTTATCTGAAGATCATGGTGATGGATAGTGTGATTACAAACCTGACACGTATGTAGCTTCTGGAAGAATTAGTCGGAACCCATTAGAGACGCTGGTGCAGCGGAAATTTGAAAGCAGCAGTGCAGGATACGGCAACTGCAAATCTGGAAAAAATAAAATTAGATGTGAAGCTTTTAATCGTGTCTGGAGAGTGCCAGGGAGAATCTTACGGCAGGACGAAATACAATGAAATGGAGATACACTGGACAAATGCGGAAAAGAAATTGCACCGGATCGTGCATCAGTGGAGGCCAGTGCTCGACTATTCCGAAAAAGATGTCTGGGAGGTATTGAAGCACTACCGGGTAAATTCGCATCCATGCTACTGTGCGGGATGGAACCGCTGCAGCTGTGCCATGTGTATCTTTTCCACGCCGAAGCTGTCTGCCGAGATTCGGGAGCTGTATCCGAAGGAATATTAGCTTCTGAAATATGATGAAGAGATATTGGGATTTATGTTGGATAATAAATCTGATCTGGATACCTTTGTTGGGAATGCGAAATCCTGTGTCTACCATGGGAATGAAAGAGCAATCCACAGTTTGTTTACCGGGGAGTTTTCGGAAGATGATATATATGGAAGGAAAGTGGATGTATCCAGCAAGCGCGTTTTATGGCGCGGAAGGAGGTTCTTGCTGATGGAAGAAGAATCCTAATCTTGCGTTATTTGCATACTCAAATTATAATGGAATTGGAATGAATGGTTAAAAACTGAATTAGTCATGCTAAAAATCAACCATTATTAACATGGAAGATGTATAGCAGAAGGTTTATCCTGTATCACATATGATGACCGCAGCCTCGTGTAATGAGCATTCATCCAGTCAGCATATTTTGCTGGTGCTAACGGCCGGAGATGCAACTTCTGTGTAAGCGGAATGTGTCATATGTGCCAGGCCGCATGCTATATGAGCAGTCTCGGACAAAGACGGCTGGAGGAAAAGCTGTGTCTTCGGACACCAGACTCTGCTGATATCATACCATAGGATTAACCTTATGAAACGGAAACTATTAACAGTATAGATAGGAATAGGATGAGGGGAGTTCCTCTTAGATGTCCTTACCTCTATACGATAAAAAGAAATAAGTCTGTAAGTTGTTTTTCTTACTTACAAACTTATTATACGAGGAGAAAGAAAATGGAAAAGATTCTTTATGTGGAAGATGATTTGAGCCTGATTGACGGGCTGAAATATACATTGATGAACAATGGATACGCAGTAGATGTTGCAAGGACGGTAAAAGAGGCGTTGGCGTTTTCTCGGCAAAATCAATATAGCCTGTTGTTACTGGATGTCACGTTGCCGGATGGAACAGGGTTTGACGTATGCCGGGAAGTCCGATCACAATCTACGGTTCCTATCATTTTTCTCACAGCATCGGATGAAGAAATCAGCATTGTCCGGGGACTTGATATGGGAGGGGATGATTACATAACGAAACCATTCAAGTTAAATGAACTGCTGTCGAGAATTAAAGCATTACTCCGGCGATCCACACAATTTATAAAAGCAGATTCGACTTTGGAAGCGAATGGTATCCGGGTGGATACGATGGAGCGGCTTGTGTGGATCAGGGGAGAATTGACGGAGCTTACATTAGTAGAATATAAGTTATTATGTTTGTTTATGAAAAATGCTAACCATCTGCTGACAAGGGAAGTAATATTAGACCATATGTGGGATGGGAATGGAAATTATGTGGATGATAATACATTATCCGTTTATATCCGCCGACTGCGAAGCAAGGTTGAGGAAAACCCTAATATGCCGGAACATTTGGTGACGGAGCGTGGATTTGGTTATAAGTGGATTGTAAAGTGAGGATGTACTATGGAAAAGATGGGAAAAGAAACGAAATTCCTTTTGTGCGGGATAACAGTGGTCTGCATCCTTTCCTTTGTTCTGTCATATGGAATTTCTTTTATGCTTGCGAAAGAATTTCAAAAAGAATTGCTGTTGCATGATTATTCTGTTGCAGGATACCTTCTGAACCATGCGGACGAATTGGAAATTTCCGCTTTTACCGCAGAAAAGGACGAAGATGATATGGAGCAGGGGAAGAATGAGCTGCGTTCCATAGGGTATGAGGACAACATATCAATGGGATTGCTGACTGCGGTTGCAGGATACCGTGACTGGATTATGGTGAGCCTTTTTGTATTGTTGGTGTTTGTTTTTGGGTCTGTATATGGTTTGTTGCTTTTCTATTTGAAGAGGCAGAGAAAGGCGATAAAGGGAGCGGAAAGTTCTATCCGTGAATTTGTGGATGGAAATATAATGAGCCGTATTGAATGTGAGGAGGCAGGAGAATGGAACAATCTGTTTCATGAAATAAATGAACTTTCTGTAATCCTTTCTTCCCACGCAGAGAATGAGAAACAGACAAAAGAGTTTTTACAGGATATTATATCGGATGTATCGCATCAGTTGAAAACGCCTCTGTCTGCATTGAAAATGTACCATGAGATTATTGGCAACAGCAGTACCAGCCAGGAGACTATAAGTGATTTTTCGCAGAAGTCACTGCGGGAAATCAAGAGGATTGAGGATGTCGTCTATACGTTGCTGAAGCTGGCAAGGTTGGATGTGGGAATTATCCAGATGGAAAAAGAAAGGGAAAATCTTTCTGTTTTGGTGCAGGATATCCTTGAAAGGTTTGAAGTCTGGGCAGAGCGTGAAAATAAGACAATAAAGGTATCGGGGGATAATGGTACTGTGCTTTATTGCGATGCGCTGTGGATGTCAGAGGCCATCGGGAATATTGTCAAGAACGCCTTGGAACATACCAAAGAAGGCGGGCATATATCCATCAGGTGGGAGCAGACGCCTTTGATGACGCAGATTGTGATAGCAGATGATGGAAAAGGTATACACCCAGAGGATTTATACAATATCTTTAAAAGATTTTACCGGAGCCGTTTTTCACAGGATACGCATGGCGTTGGACTGGGACTGCCTCTTACAAAAACGATAGTGGAAACCCATGGCGGAACCATCTCTGTGACAAGTAAAGCAGATGTAGGAACGACATTTACACTGAATTTTTTCAACCTTACAAATAAGTAAGACAGAATTCACTTGAAAGTAAGCAAGGGGAGGTAATATAAAGCCTGAAAGGCAGGTAATGATTATGAATATTCTTGAAGTTCAAAATCTGTGCAAAACTTATGGCACAGGTGAAGCGAAGGTTCAGGCATTGGACCATGTTTCCTTTTCTGTACGGAAAGGGGAGTTTATTGCAATCGTTGGTGAATCTGGATCTGGAAAAAGCACGCTGTTAAATGTAGTAGGCGCATTGGATAATGCGACCTCTGGCAAGGTGCTGATTGATGGGAAAGACATTTTTTCCATGCCGGAAAAGAAACTGACTGTTTTCCGGCGGCAGCATATTGGTTTTATTTTCCAGTCATTCAATTTGATCCCGGAGTTGAATGTGGAGCAGAATATCACATTCCCCTTGCTGCTTGATTATAAGAAGCCAGATATGGGATATGTAAATGAACTGCTGAATGTGTTAGGACTGACAGAACGCCGTAACCATTTGCCGGGGCAGCTTTCCGGTGGCCAGCAGCAGAGAGTGGCAATAGGGAGAGCGTTGGTTACAAGACCGGCGCTGATCATGGCCGATGAGCCGACCGGGAATCTTGACAGCAGAAACAGCCAGGAAGTCATTGCGCTTTTGCAGTCTATGTCGGAAAGATACCGGCAGACGATCTTAATGATTACGCACAATGAAAACCATGCCACAGCAGCAGACAGGGTTTTCCATATGTCGGACGGCGTATTGAAAGATATGGGGGTGACATCGAAGTGAGAAGCTATCTTAGTTTGGTTCCCCGATATGAAAAAGTACACAGGAAAAATAATAGGATATCGATTCTGTGCATCGTCTTATCTGTTTTACTGGTAACGGCTATTTTTAGCATGGCTGATATGGCTATCCGGGCACAGAAAAATTATTTTATCAAGACGAATGGAGAATATCATATCGGCTTGACTGGCATTGACGAACAGACGGCAGAACTAATTAGTGCAAGGATTGATGTTGCTTCCTGTGGATGGATATACCAGGGGTGTACAGGCGAAATTGGACAAAAGGCGGTCAGCTTTGCGGGAGCAGATGTAACTGCCTTTACGGAGCTTTGTGAAATGAATCTGCAGGAAGGTGACTATCCTATAGAGACGGATGAAGCGCTGCTAAACGAATCTGCGTTAAAGCAACTAGGGCTGACGATCGGCGACACGGTCACTGTTACCATTCCGGACGGTTCACAAAGAGTATATCATATTACAGGTATACTTGAAGATATGGGCAGTATGCTGAAAGCTGATGTCTATGGAATGGTGTTAAGTGAGGATGGGTTTCGGGAAATTGCAGATGAAAATGCAGTTGATGGAACGAGGTTCCGTATTCAGTTTAAAGACGGTGTTGATATCCAAAAAGCAATCCAGCAGATAAAAGAGTCGTATGGATTAGATGATGGTCAGATATCAGAGAATACGGTATTGCTTGGATTGATGGGGCAGAGCGAGAACAGCACCATGCAGTCATTGTATCTTGTTGCGGTCTTTCTGGTTCTCCTGGTCTTGATTGCTGGTACGGTTATGATTGCCGCAAGTTTCAATACGAATGTACTGGAACGGGTACAGTTCTATGGAATGTTGAGGTGTCTGGGGGCGTCGAAAAAGCAGGTAAAGCGTTTTGTCATACTACAGGGGTTGCGCCAGAGCGTGAAAGGGGTTCCTATCGGCCTTGTCATCGGACAGGTTATCACATGGGGAGCCTGCCTGTTGTTGAAAACAGTCAGTGGAGAACGGTTTTCCGAAATTCCGATGTTTCAATTCAGTTGTATTGGTCTGGTAGCGGGGGTAATTGTAGGCTTTCTGATTGTATTATTAGCATCGCTGTCTCCTGCAAAAAAAGCCGCCAAGGTGTCTCCAGTTACGGCTATCAGTGGAAATACGCAGCTTACGCAGAATAAAAAAGCTGCAAATACAAAGCTGTTTCATGTAGAAACCAGTATGGGGATTTTCCATGCATTGTCTGGAAAGAAGAACGTGTTTCTGATGACCTGCTCTTTTGCAATCAGTATTATGATGTTTTTATCTTTCCAGGTGATGGTGGTATTCCTGAACCAGGGAATGCCAGCCTTGTCGCCTTCGGCTGCGGATGTGTCAGCGACTATGGGAAGCACATCGTTTCAGCGGTCTCTTGTTCAGGAGATTGGTAAAATCGATGGGGTAGATAGAGCATTCGGCAGAATGGAAGCCACAGGGTTAACAGTTTTGCAGCAGGACGAAATCGGAACGGTTACGCTTGTATCCTATGATGAAAACCAAATTCAATGGGCAAAGGATGAATTGAATGAAGGAACGGTTGATTCTGTCCAAAAGGATACGAACCATGTTTTGGTATCATACCGGGATGGAATGGATTGGAAAATCGGAGACACACTGACATTGCAGACGTCTGCAGGCGATACGCAGGTGATAATAGCGGGAATACTGGCAACGACCAATGCAAATAATGCGGCGGGAAGTGAAGGCTATATAATCTGTTCAGAACAGACCTTTATGGAACTGGTCGGAGAGTTGGGATATACAACAATAGATGTCCAATTTTCCAAGGAAGGAAATGATGATACTGTTTCTGTAATAAGAAGTCTGCTTCCATCTGACAGTGCAGTTTCGGATAAGCGTCTTACAAATTCCGAGGCCCAGAGTTCTTATTATACGGGGGCGATATTCATTTATGGATTCCTTGCCATTATTGCTCTTATAACGGTATTTAATATTTTTAACAGTATGAATGCCAGCGTGACTTCCAGGACAAAGCAGTACGGCATTATGAGGTCTATTGGCATGGGGACAAGACAGCTTTATAAGATGATTGCTGCAGAAGCATTTACCTATTCGGTATTAGGCTGTGTGGTTGGATGTGTTTTGGGGCTTCCATTGAATAAGATGATGTTTCAGTTTTTGATTGCCGATAAATGGGGAACGGGATGGAGCGTTCCGGTGGCATCTTTGGTGTTGATCGTTTTATTATGTTTGGCATCGGCGGCAATCGCAATTAGGCTGCCTATCAAACAAATTAGTAAAAAGGCAATTGTAGACATCATTAAATCACAACAATAAATAGTTTGTGATTATTCCGAGCAATCAGCCCCTGCGCTGAAGCGCGTCCAGCGCAGGGGAATCGCCGTTTAGCAAATGTCGAACACAGTTCAGCCCATGCCGTCAGGCATGTGAAAAGATCTGGCGCATATTCACATCGCCGGTCTCGATCCATGTGACGTTGTAAGCGAAACGTTCAACGATCGATTCTGCGTAGGCACCGCCGCCAAGGCGCTTCACCCAGTCTTCCTGCTTGTAAAGCGTGCAGAAGATCGTGGATGTCGTATCAAAGCGGCGCTCTGAAAGTTCAAAAATGAACTCGATGTCCTCTTTGGATAAATCCGGGATGAGCCATTCATCCAGGATGAGCACCTTGAAAGCCGCATACTTGTTAAGTACCTTCCCTTTGCCGCCGGGAACCAGTGATTTATCGGCGTACTCGGACAACAGTTCCGGGAGACGTATATAGCGAACCCTGTGAAGCTGACGGCAGGCCTCCTTTGCCAGAGCACACCCCAAAAAGGTCTTTCCTGAACTGGTATAGCCCTGAAGAACGATGCTGCCGCAGTCATCGACAAACCGGCAGCTGGAAAGTTCAGCCATAGTGCCGCGGTTCAACGGACGCTTGTCTGTGTACAAGATGTCATGAACATCTGCCTTGGGCAGCCTGAGCATGGCAGCTTTGATCAGACGATGAACTTTGTCGTTGTATTTCTGCTGGTATACGCTGTCTGTCAGTTGCTGGAAACGTTCCCCAAACGGCAAGGCAATGGTCTGCGGATCCTGTTGCTGTACCTCTATGGCATCGATGAACTCTCCGATATTCATGAGCCGGAGTTTTCTTCTGGTTTCTTCATTCATCATCATTGGCGGCCCTCCTTCCTGTAGTAGTCGCTCCCGCGGAGATATCCCATGGAAGTATCCTCAGGCGGAGTACCTGTTTCCCGCTGTTCCCTGTAAGTAATGTCTTGATTTGCAGTCAGGATTGCTTTAAGGTGATGGTAACGGGGCACCTTAATCCCCCTGCTGATAGCAATCTCACAGGCAGTTTCCAGACGGGCATCTGTATACGTCCTGCTGAGGCGGAGAATGGCAAGACAGGGATTATAGCCCTGTTCTTTTATGCTCACGCTCCCGAAAATGCGGTCGATGACCTGTCTGGTTGATTTCCCGATGGAGCTGGCCCAGTGGAAAGCTGGAGGCATGTCCTCCGGATGAGTGGAGTACTTGTTCTTCATGTAGTCCGGGAAGCGGTTATGCGTGGTGAGGCGCCCGCCCTTATGGTAGATCTCCACCAGCCGGTCAGTGACCTTCAGATCCACCTTTTCTTCGCGTACTGGTAAGGGCAAGAATACCGGTTCTTCTTGTACACGACATGAAAGTCGAGGTTGACTGCCCTCCCATACACCCATTCGGCGATTTCGTAGGGGGCATCCGGAAGTGGACGAAGGTATTCACGCTCTTCCAGAAGAACCTCATAACGGCTTCCTTCACGCTTCTGGAACGGCTCATGGTTAAACTTGTCGAGCTTGTCAGCCACACCTTTTTTCAGGTCTACAAACGAGTAATACACATCGTTCCGGCATCTTGCAATGATGGCTGTCGCAATCTTTCCCACTGTGCCCTCTACAGAGGGTTTTTCCTTGTTATCAGTAATTACTGATAACAAAGATTATCGGCGGAAAAATGTTATCGGCAATCTCAGCCTGAAAAAGAACTATAATCGTATTTTCAGGCTGAATTGCTGTCTTGGATTGCTGATAATTATTTAATCCGGCCCGCAGAAATGGAGCAGATATTCTTCTTTGCCTTTCCATTTCTTCTCTGGATAAGATACGATGTTACCGTCAGAGTCTTTCGTTGGCAGTGCTTCCTGATCCACAGAAGCATATGGTCACACCGGTTTTTTCCTGTTCCAGTATGAGCTGGTCGTTTTTCCAGTCAACCTGGCTGAAGCGGAGACCGCAGATATCAATATCACGCAATCCGAGCCGGAGTCCAAGCCGCATCATTGCTTTTGTACGAAGTGGTGCCTCATCCATTGCGCAGAAAAGCTTTTTCTCATCTGCTGCAGTTATGTATGGTCTTAAATGTGTGCTTTTATATGCGGGAGTCAGGACCATTCCTGAAAAATCTGTAGGGATAAACCCAACTGCATACAGATATGACAGGATCTGCCGTAGGATCGGAAAAACAGTTCCCCGGCTGTTCAGGCAAAGCCGTTCTGACAGAAGGACAAGCATAGAATGAATCTGTGAGGGCTGTAGTTTTCTGAGTCCATCAACATCAGGGACTCCGGTTCCTTCGATGAAAGATCTAAAAGCATAGTCATAAAGAGCAACGGTTTTCTTTTCAAAGTTTCTGGTTCGCAAAAAAGTAAGATACTGTTGGCGGAGAGCTTCCAGGGTATCATCAGAGCAACATGTTTTCTTGGAAAGTAACAGTTTCCATTGAAAACAGCCGGTATCCGCCACTTCAAGCAGTACACAGACAGAACGGCGTCGGATTTTCCTTTTCCATCCATTCAAAGAGCCAACCTGATTCTTTTGGATGGTATCTTCAACAAAAGCATTACAGGATTCCCGAGTGAATACGGTACTCCGGAAAAGATAGAGAAAAGTATATAACTCCCGCCATGCCTGCATGTACTGCCATCTGGTAGATGCGGAAAGATGGAGATAGGCCATTTCTCTTTCTACTCGGCGGATCAGATGTCCTGTATCAATCCTACCATCACTGACCGGAAAGGATATATTTTTGAAAATCTCCTCTGTTTCACTGGAGGAAGGGATCTTCGGCTCGTTATAGAGCTTCCTTTCCAGTGTAAGAGCTTTAGTTCTGGCTTCTTTGTCGACTAGGCGAACCGCATGCAAGAGTTGAAAACGGAGATCCGGTGTCGATGCACGCATAACATAAGCATCATATAGTTCCTGACAGGGTAGTGAAATACCTAAACAATCGCCATACTCGACCAGATGTTTTAAGTAATTTTTCCGTGCATCATATGTCGATGGGGCAAGCTGTAACTGTTGCTGTTCGAGGACAGCATTTACTACTTCTTTTAATTGATTCATCTCAATGCTCCTTTCTGCCACAGGTGAATCCAGTGGTCAATATCAGGATAACAATTGAGAGTGTAAAGGAAAACATTATCAGTAAAAACAGCTCTACATATATCGTATTATCGGCGTATTCCGAGAAACTTTCATAGAATTGCCGATAACATTTTTCCGCCGATAATGCTTCGGCTTTTTAACACCGGCGGGCATGGTCGCAGTCAGATAGTGCGAGCCAAGAGCGGCATAATCATCCGTCAGAATGATCTCGCCTTCTTTGGGATGGGACACCACACCGGTCTTCAGGTTGTCACATACCGTCCGGATCGGCACACCGCCAAAGTACTCGTACATGCGGATGTGGCACCGGATGAATGTGTCCATCTTCATATCCAGGCAAGGCTCCACGTATGAATACTGGCTGTAAGGAAGCGTACCGACAAACAGGCATACGGTAATGATTTCCCCTGTGGCCATGTCCACGTAGTGCATGGTGGGGCCGGACCAGTCTACTTCTGCCCGCTCACCGGGTTTGTGGAGCAGGTGGTTCGTAAGCCGGTTGGCAATCGTGTATTCGGCATCCCCCTCATTAAATTTCGTCTTTCCCATGGGAATTTCGCCGTTCCGCTCACAGCGGTCAGCGTATTCCTCGTGGAGCAGCTTGAGGGGCACGCCAACCTTCTTCAGTTTCTGATGTACGTGGTCGTAATCAGGGTCGCCATACATGGTCTCGTTCGCGAACTTTTCCGGATAGAAAAGGCGATAGACCTCCGGTTCCTCAAGTGCGCGGACATCATCATAAAAATGCCCTTTCCATCGGCGATGTTGAATACTTCGCTGACAGAATGCCTTGATATGTGTCTTGTGGATGCAATCATACTTCTTGAGAGTCTTGCATCCCGAAGCTCCAGGATGAGCTTCACATTGATTTTTCTGGCCATTCTTTTGGCCTCCTTTCGTTAGATTCAGAGCTCTGCTCCTGAAGTCATTCTAACGAAAAGTTGAGTAAAGGGTATGGCCTTTAACATCAATGTTCGGTTGATATCTCTGAGTTCCTGTCGCCGTGGACGGGACATCGCACAGATGCAGACTGCCAAGGCTGGCGGACGGATGGGACACTTATAATACCGGGTGAGCTGAAGCGCGGCTTACACGAGCTAATCTGCGGATCAGGCGGAATGGGCTGAAGAGCGGTCTGGGTGTGCTGAATTGCGACCAGGGTGCACCGGAAGTCCGGAATAATCAGTTTGATCTAAAAGACCAATTTTGCTGATTATTTGGCAAGATTGGTCTTTTAATTGGTGAAAAACTAGTTGTAATAGTTTTTGTATGTTATCTTTTCTTTTGGCTTCGCACAAAAATATTTTCCTGTTGTGGAATATTAAGGTACTATACATGGAACCAAGAATATAAAATAACAGGGTATTGATTATATTGAAAAATCTATAGCAATGGGAAAAGGAAAATTGTTACATGTATTCTCGATTTTTTTACAATAAAAAAAAACGAGGATTTTTTTTGATATCATAAAGCACAGAAAGAGTGTAGAGAATCAAGTGCACATTTCTATTAATCACATAGTTAGGCTACAAGTGATTAATATCAAAAAGGAAAGGAGGCGCTTATCATGAATGAACTGAACATCAAACCAATCAACAACGTTGATGTAGAGGAGTCAAGCGATGCAGGTATCCAGATTTGTGTTGTTAAGTGCAAAGGCGATACATGTGATAGCTGTGATGGTATTTGCTTCATGGGATAATGCGGCAACAACCAGAGAATGTTTTTGGTACATTCGGTTACGGGGCAAAGTTTTGCCCCGTAATTATTAGGACAATTTTTTTAGGAGGGGTTTTATGATGGAATATCCAATTAGAATAAACGTTAAGAGTGTTAATGTAGGAAATGATACTTTTTTATATGATGGCGATACAGGCTTTTTAACAAAATCGACAGGGTTATTGGATGATGTTGTGAGACTTATCCCTTGCTCTACTAGAAGTCAAATTGTTGACACTTTGCGAGAAAAGTATGGAAAAGAAAACGTACTTTATTGTTTACAGGAAATTGAAAAGTTGTATGATCAGAAGAAACTGTTTGATAGAAATAGAAAAGCAGTAATAAGAACACCTGCGGCATATCAAAAAGATTGGGAAGACGGGAATTTATTAGTTAATTTATGGCTCAATGTTTCGCATGATTGCAATTTGAGGTGTATTTACTGTTTTGGTCATGGCGGCAGTTATGGTGGTAGTCGTGAGTTGATGAGTGTAGACACAGCCAAAAAAAGTATTGACTATTGGTTTAAATATTTGAATAAGAAGGTACATGTGACAACAGTTACTTTTTTTGGCGGAGAGCCGCTTATGAATATAGAGGTTATTAAATTTTCTATTAATTATGTTAATAAGCTTCTGGAAGAATACGATATTAAAGTTCAATATATTATTACCACGAATGGAACAATTTTTAATGATGATATTATTAAATTATTCAAGGAAAATGATGTTCAATTCGCCATAAGTATTGATGGAGGTCAGGCAATACAGGACAGAAATCGTCCATACGCTTCAGGCAAAGGTAGCTTTGAAATTATTAAAAAGAATGTAGCTAAGTTAAGAGAACATTATGACAAAGTATCTGCCAGAATGACATTAACACACGATGATGTTCCATATTTGAAACAGGCTGTAATGGACTTATGGGATATTGGCTTTACCGATGTTGTATATGAGTTTGTTACTATTGCAGATGAAAAGTTGAGCATTATGAAACAAGATGTGGAATGTTTAAGAAAACAAATTCAGGAATTGAACGATATCACATACCAAAACATTATAAATAAGAAAAGAAAGTTCTTTACAAATACATTGAAGTATGCAGGCTTCATACATAGTAATAAACTGAAGAATGAATGTTCCTTTCAGAGTCCCTATACAATAATGTTTACTCCTTCCGGAGAAATATTTAAGTGCCATAGAATGATGGATAATCCAGATCATTGTGTTGGAAATTTAGCCAAGGGGATTGACTGGGAAAAATTCTCGGAAAATACCAGAAAGTATATTGATGAAACAGAATGTAAAGATTGTTGGGCAAAACGTATTTGCGGAGGTGGATGTGCACAGGAAAATTCTATTTATACGGGAGATGTTAGCAAACATTATGATTTGATTTGTGAGGAAGCAAAGATGTTGGCAGAGGAAAGCCTGAAATTCTATGCAAAAATGTACTCGGAAGATGAAAAAGATTTTCATCGTATTTTCATATGAGAAGAGGTGGATGCGTTGGAAGTAAAACAGTTGGATAATGTTTTTCTGTGTGAAAATGATGGTCATTATTTCTTCTATGATGGAACTACAGGTTTTATGTCAGAAACATCTTGTATATTCAATGATGCAATAAACGCATTCTGCAAATACGATAATATTGCAGATGTAAAGAAAAACTTGTCGTTGAAATACAATTCCGCACAAGTTGACAGCGTGATTGCTGAAGTAGTCGAACTTAAAAAAAAGGGAATTATATTTAATAATAAAAAAATCCCAGTGGTTCGTTGCGCTGATATTCAGGAAGAGGAATGGGACAAGGGAAATGTTTTGGAAAATTTGATTCTGAATATAAGCCATGAATGTAACATGGAATGTAAGTACTGTTTTGCGGATCATGGTCATTTTAAGGGCAAAGCAGCTATTATGTCAAAAAGAGTTGCAAAAGATAGCATTGATTATTGGTTTAACCACTTAGATAAATCAAGGAAAAAGACAAATATTACTTTTTTTGGTGGAGAGCCTTTGTTAAATAGTGAAGTTTTTATATATTCACTTGAATATATAAGTGAGTTATTGAAAGACACAGGAATTATTCCTACATATGCAATTACAACAAATGGAACTCTTGTAAATGATGATCTGATTCGTACATTTTTAAAATTCAAAATGCAACCTGATATAAGCATAGATGGAGGAAAATTTATACAAGATAAAAACAGACCTCTTAAAATGGGCTTTGGTTCATATGATAAGGTTAGTGAAAATGCCAAGAAATTGAGATGCTATTATGACAGACTAGTTGCTAAGATTACATTGATTCATGAAGATACGGATAAATTAAAAGAATCTGTTTGTGATCTATGGGATGCTGGGTTCACAGATGTAGTGTATATCTTTGCTTTAACAAATGATAAGAAATTGGCAATTACGCATCAGGATATTGATATACTTAGAAAGCAATTATATGATTTGGCGGAACTTATGTATGAGAATTTGATATGTGGGAGACCAGGGAGATTGATAAATTTTGTCGATATAGGATATCGTCTGCATAATAATTTTGTCAAGAATGAATGCTCATTTCTCAATCCTTTTACCATTCATGTTACGCCGGACGGTGAAATCTATAAATGTAGCAAGATGGTTGGAATGAAAGACTTTTGTATGGGTGATATTTATTCGGGTGTGCAATGGAAAAAATTTATTTCAAAGCCTAAAAAATATTTGATGGATAATGTAGCATGTTCCTCATGCTGGGCAAAAAGAATTTGTGGCGGAGGTTGCGCATATGCTAATCAGATATATAATAATGATATTGATGTAGCAAATCCTTTGACTTGTGAGGAAAAGAAGGTGCAGATAGAAGCGGCAATGTACCTTTATACAAAACTTTATCTTGGTAGCAAAGATATTTTTGACGAAGTATATAATAAGCCGATGAAAGGACCATGCATCAAAAAAATGTGAAGTATATAATAAACGATAATTAGCCTTACTGTAATTAATTTAAAGTACGTTAGGGGATTATCGTTTATTTGACGTTATGTTAGAGAAAGGATTATTGTACTGTGAAAAGATATTTTGTTTTAAATAAGGGAATATTTTTTCTTTCAATTATGGTTACTTTTATTTCTTCTTGTTTAGATGTGGGAGTAGCTTTTGTATTGCAATTTATAATAGATGCATCAACTGAAGAAAATATTGAAAATCTAATACGTGTTGGGACTGGATGCTTACTTTTCATGATAATGTTTGCAGTTGTAAAGTACATCAATACTATAGCTGTGAGAAAGTGCATACGAAATATTTTGATACAGTTAAAACACGATGTGTTTATGGAATTTATTTCAAATAGTGCCAAAAGCTTTAGAAGCAAAAATATTGCGGAATATATATCGAATATAACTAATGATACTAATATAATAGAAAGAGAATATTTAGAGAGCATCTTTTCCTTGCTCACAATAATATATAATTTTATTCTAGGGTGTATTAGTATTACTTTTCTTAATAGAAGTTTAGCTTTAATATCAATAGGAGTAGGATTATTTGCTTTAATAGTCCCCATCTTATTGGGGAAAAAATTAACAATTCTTAAGGAAGAGTATTCGAAAAAATTGGCTGTATTTACTATTAAGATTAAGGATATGCTATCAGGAGTCGAAATTATAAAAAGCTATAATCTTGAAAAAAGAATTACCAGTGAATTTGATGATTCCAATATAGGAGTTGAAGAATCAAAGTATAGGACATATAAATTCAATGCATACTTGTCTGCTATGTCTTCCTCCGTTAATTACTTTACGATCTGTTTGATTTTAGTAATAGTTGGAATTCAAGTTATCCAGGGTAATTTGACTATTGGTGCTGCAATTGCAGCAATGCAGTTGTTGGACTATATTATAAGTCCTATTAATACTATTGGAGTTTATATTAATAAAATCAAAAGCAATGCTTTTATTATAAATAAATTAACCAGTGTAGATATGTTAAAGAAACAAATAGGAGAAGACGTAATTAATGACTTTTATGATAGGATTAGTCTGAATAATGTTACCTATTCTTATGACGGAAAACACAATGCAGTGGAAAAAATAAACTTTGATTTTGAAAAAAATAAAAAATATGTAATTATTGGCACTAGTGGCGGGGGAAAATCTACGTTATTGCAACTTATAAGTGGAGGTTTAGAAGAGATCCAGGGGAGCATAACTATTGATGGAAAAGAAATGAATACCATAGATCCACAATCATTAAATAAATTAATGGCAATAATTTATCAAAATGTATTTTTGTTTGATGATACTATAAAAAACAATATCACATTATTTGATGAAGGAGTCGGCGAGGAAGATATTGAAAATGTTATTAAGACCGTTGGATTAGAAAGGTTAATAAATACTAAAAGTTTAGACGGAAAAGTAGGGGAGAATGGAGAATTTCTTTCAGGTGGAGAAAAACAGAGAATTGCAATCGCAAGAGCACTCATAAAAAATACAAAAATTATATTGTTTGATGAAGCAACATCTGCCTTAGATACAGAAAATGCATTTAATATTGAAAATATGCTTTTAAATATACCAGATTTAACACTTATTGTTGTAACACATAAATTAATTATAAAGAATTTGAAAAAATATGATTCTATTTTAGCTATGCAGGATGGAAAATTAAAAGAATATGGCTCATTTGATGATTTAATGGAACAGAAAGGATATTTTTATAGCCTGCTCAGTATAATGCATGGAGGTGATAATAATGAGCAAGATATGGACTATCGTTAATACAATAAGTTGTGCCAGGGATGAGTCTGTATATGAAGTAAGACATGCTTTAAATGGCTTGAAAGTGTTATATATAAAACGAAAAGACTTCGATAGATCGAACGGTTTTTCATTGAGTATAAAAACGCCTGTATATAGTAATAAAGGAATAAGTCACGTAGTAGAACATTGTGTTGGCAACGATATTTTAAGTGATCCTATTGCATGGAATTATATTGAAAGTTCGGTTTGCAATTATAAATTTTATACGTTATTAGATAGGACCGTGTATGAATGTTTCTGTAAAAATAAAAATATATTTGATTTCTTATTGGAACGTACATTACAGTGTGTCTACCAACCGAGTATATATGATGAATCTGATGTTTTTTATACAGAAGCTTGCAGAAAAAAAATCAACCCTGATGGCAGTGCACAAGTAAACGGTGTTGTTTTTAATGAGATGAGGCAGGCTCTGAATGGTCCCAATTCTTTATTAAGGAGAATAATTCCACTTTCACTTGGAATATGTGACTTTATTTCTGGTGGAACTCCGGAGGGGATTAGTAAACTGACGTATGAAGAGACTCTAAATTATCATAAAAAATACTACCAGCTATCGAATAGTTATTTGGTAATTTATGCGAATGAAGATTTAGAAGTGTATTTAGAAAAAATTGAAAGAATAATCTCGGAATTTTGCATGATGATAAGAAGGGAATACTTGGAGTTTAAAAAAGAAAAGCCAGGGTTAGAAATTGGTGAGAGAAAATATGTATGTCAGGGCTTGGACACTTTAGAAGTTCCCTTACAAAATTTAAAAAATAGATATGTGTGTTCAGTGAATTTTTTGTTGGACAAACCGGATAAAGTACAAAAATATTTATTATATAATAAATTTAAGTACATATTTTCTTGCAAAGCTTTAAAAAAATATGCAGGAATGGGAAAAGTTATTTTAAATACAGGAATAGAATATCCATATATAGGCTTTGCGCTGCCTTTATGTCGAAGAGAAGATGTTTCTTCTTTTTGTAATGATTTGATGAAATTATTTAGTAATGAAGATGAACTGCAATTATTTCTAGATAATAACTTTTTGTCTAATAACGAATACTCAATAGAAGTATGGGAAAAATGGATTGTTGAAGTATTTGTGTATGATATGAATATAGAAAAATTTATAAAGAGTACAGAAGAGAAGAATGTAGAATTATCAAAGGATGAGACAAAGTGGTTACAAATGAAAAATAGTGTTGTACTGCTTCGACCGGGAAAAAATGTTGTTTCTCAACCTCTTACTAAAAGTAATTATTTTAATAGTGCTCCAGCAATTTCTCGGCATAAAGTGAAATATGTAAATATTGTACCACATAATAGTATTGATATTGATAATCAAGATGTTATAGAGCAGGCAAGAAAAATATGGACGGATAGAAAAATAGAATTAAATTATAAAAATAAGACTGTGAGATTATATTCTAATGATAAACATGATGGATATACTTATTTGTTTTATTATTGCGATATTGATTCTTTGATCAAAAAAAATATTGATGTAATAAACTTGAATTTAGCTGCAAAAGCAATATTAGAAAATGCAATAGAGAAAAAAGAATATATTGATATTAAAAATAAAAAGGGCATAGTCAATGTACATGTTATATGTTGTGAAGATAATTTGAACCCTAATAATGTAAGGATAAAACTTCTTATTATTGGGAAAATTATGTGTGGAAATGAGCGGATACTTCTTGATTTTATAAAAAACATGTTTATGGTTGAAAAAAATATTGACAATGTGGTACAAGATATTTTTGAAATGCAGCAAAGGATATTTGAAGAAAATTTATATTCTAATCCAGATGTTTTGCTTAGAAGAAGATTTAAAGCAAGTTGTTCTAGAACAGGAGTTGTAGAAGAAGCTACTTCTGGAATATTTATGTATGAGAATATTTGTAATCAGACAAAAGATGTCTCTATTGACTATATTGATATTGCAATTAAAGAATTGTCGGATGCGTTTTCTTTGCCAGCAGAATTAAGTGTGTATACGGATTTGAAAATAGAAAATGAAATAATGAGTTTCATTAAAGAAACAGATTACTGTGAACTATCATATATGCCTATAAATATATTAAAACCTATGGGTAAGAATGAAGGATTTTATATTCCATTTTCGAATCAATATATAGCAAAGGGTGGAAATTATAAGTGTTTAGGATATAGAAATACAGGACTGATAGTTTTGTTTTCATATTTAGTAAATGTTGAATACTTTAGAAAAAGAGTACGATCAGAAACAGGAGCATATAGTTCTTTTATGCGCCATTATGCGGATGGAACATTAATTTTTGAATCTATTAATGATCCTGGTCTAGAAATATCAATGAAAAGAATCAATGAATTGCCTGCATTTCTGAATACGTTAACATTTGAGAAAATGAATGTGGATAAAATTAAGAAAGTAGCGGTTCAAAAATATATAATAGACTTTGTGACAAACAACGTGTTTGACAATAAAACAATTAAATATTTGAAAAATGTAACATGGGAATATGTAGAAGAGCAAATTCATATTATTATGGATGCAACAGAGGACGATTTTTTGGATTTTGTTAGACAAATAGAATACATAATAAGTCAGAACTGTTATTGTATTATGGGAAATGAGCAAATTTTGAAGCATAAAAAGAATGCTTTTTCCGTAATTAATCAGTTACCAATAAATATATATTAGAAAGCGGAAAGAAAGAGTAAAAAGTTATGAAAGATTTTTACAAAACATTAGAAACCTTTGGAAAGAGATTTATCTTTTTGCCTGCTTCAATGGTTTTACTAGAAAGTAATGCAGGTATCGAAAAAATGATCAAATATGGTTTTGAGTATCCTAATGCAGATGTTCAAGAAAATATAAAGCAATTAATTAATATCGAAAAAGATACAAAAAAATATTTGGAAAAATTTAAGCCATCTGAGAAGTTCATAAATAGTATCCAAATTAATATGATAAATGCATGTAATATGAGGTGTAAATACTGCTTTGCAGATGGAGGAGGTCATCATAAAAATAATGTTATGACAAAGAAGCAGGCAAAGTCAGTGATTGATTATGTCTTTGAGCATGTAAATGGGGATGAACTATCCGTTGTTATAATTGGAGGAGAACCCATGCTAAATATGCCTGTGTTTGAGTATATTTTGCATTATTGTGAGGAAAAGGCTCTGGAAAAAAATATTAGTATTAGATTTGCTACAACAACAAATGGAACTTTACTTGATAAATCGAAATTACAGTTATTAGATTCTTATAATGTGGCGGCGATGATTAGCCAGGACAGTTGCGATAAAAGAACTAATGATTATTTGCGATGTATGGCAAATGATAAAGAATCTCAATATGATATACTTCAGGAAAAGAAACAGTTACTATTAGCACAACAGAAGAAGAGAGCCGTACATATTACGATAACGCCTTTAAACAAGAATTTTGCGGAAACAGCTATTTGTTTTTATGAAGAGGGTTTTTATCATGTACACTTAGATTTTGTGAAGTCTGAGATGCCGGAATTCCGATTTGAGGAAAATGATGCCGGATTTATTAAGCGACAGATTGATATACTGTCCGAGTATATTATAGAATGTATTGATAAAAACAAGGTGATAAGTTGCCATCCATTTACAGATGATATAAATAGAATTCACAATAGAATACCAAGAATACGGAAATGTAATGCATTAGATGGTCTATATGCCTTTTCTCCTGAGGGTTCTATTTATCCATGCGATGTATTAATGTATGATGAATATAAAATTGGGAATATAAATGCTGGGATAGATATAAATATGAAAATGGAAAAAACAGGGGGCGTATCAGATGAATGTTCGGATTGCTGGGCCAGATATATTTGTGGTGGAAAATGCTTGGCTGAAGTGATAAATAGTGTTGATGAAAATCAAAAATTTATTTGTTCTATGCGGCAATATATGGCTGAGCGAACATTGTATATTTATTACTATATTCAAAAAAACAACCCAGATTATTTGAAGAATTATTTGAGATAGAAAAAGTAACATGGCTGTCAGTTCATAAAGCGGCTGCTACTTTGCGTTCATGATGCCTGCCACCAGGGATGGTGTTGCCACACTGCCTTTGAGAAGGGAAGGCGCCTTTTCCGGACGTTTCGAGGGTATGAAAAAAAGTCTGTAAATTGAAATCTTCTATGATAGGTAATGAGAAAGGTAGGTGGCTGTCGTGACCACCTACCTTTACTATACGGATGCTTTTGGCTTCTGTCAAGATATTTTGGAAAGATCTATCAAATGTGGTACACTTCTGATATAAGATCATCAGGAGGTATCTCATGAAGCTAAAAACAGACGAACCCTTTGTGCCAGAAAATATCAGGGTAAAAATCAATAAACGTAAGTAGGTAATTACCCGTATC
>DCKD01000032.1 GCA_002320245.1 Lachnospiraceae bacterium UBA1683 | reverse complement strand
ACCAAAGAGCGCTTAATGGATAAAATCCGTTAAGTGCGGAGCACGGTGATAGGAACAAGATGGATGATAAAACAATCTTTGTATGCAGTTTTGAAGGTACATTGGGTTTAAGTGTTGCCTTATTGAATATGGGATGAAAGAACAGTATCGGAGACGGTACTGTTTTTTTGATTCAAATTTACTAAAAATTATTGGGTTTTTATATTTCACATATTAAAAATGCTGAAATCAGAAGAAAATAGAGTGCAATCTGTTTTTTCTCTTGACAAAGTACTTTTGGGAAGGTAATATAACGGATATCAGTTATAAGGAGGTAAAGGAAATGAAAAAATTTACACGTGCTGTCAGTCTTGTTATGGCATCTGCTATGGTGATTGCATCACTTACAGGGTGCACAGGCGGAAACGACAAGAAAACAAACTCAGATGTATTTAAGATTGGTGGCATCGGACCAACTACCGGGGATAATGCAATTTACGGAACAGCGGTTAAGAACGGAATCCAGCTCGCGGTAGATGAGATTAATGAGGCTGGCGGGATTAACGGAAAACAAATAGAGTACAAATTCGAGGACGACCAGTCAGATTCAGAGAAGTCTGTCAATGCATACAATACGTTGAAGGACTGGGGGATGCAGATGCTGATAGGGACAACAACTTCTACACCTTGTACAGCGGTAGTAGAAGAGACGAATTCTGACAACATGTTCCAGATTACACCATCAGCGACTGCAGTTGACAGTATCCAGTATAAAAATGCATTCCGTATGTGTTTCTCCGATCCGAACCAGGGGAAAGCTTCGGCAGACTATATTGCAGATAATGGAATTGCAAAAAATATCGCAGTAATTTATAACAGTTCGGATACATATTCTTCAGGTATTTACCAGAAGTTTTCAGAGGAAGCAAAGGCAAGAAAACTTAATGTTGTAGCGGCTGAAGCGTTTACCGCGGACAGTAAGACCGATTTTTCCGTACAGATTCAGAAAGCGAAAAGTGCAGGTGCAGAACTTGTTTTCCTCCCAATTTATTATCAGGAAGCATCTCTGATTCTTGCACAGGCACAGAAGATGGGCTATACTCCAAAGTACTTCGGATGTGACGGTATGGACGGACTTCTTGCACTGGACGGATTTGATACATCTCTTGCAGAGGGGGTTATGTTCCTGACACCATTTACGGCAGACGCACAGGATGATGCTACTCAGAAGTTTGTAGCGGCATATAAAGAAAAGTTCGGCGATACTCCGATTCAGTTTGCGGCAGATGCATATGACTGCGTATATGTAATTAAGGAGGCAGCAGAGAAGGAAAATGTAACTCCGGATATGAGCGTTTCTGAAATTTCGGATGCAATGCAGAAAGCGATGACGGAGATTCAGATTGACGGTTTGACAGGAAAGCAGATTACATGGTCTGAAGATGGCGAGCCTTCCAAACAGCCTACAGTTGTTGTAGTAGAGAACGGAGCATATAAGATTCTCGGAGAAGAGTAAAACATGTTCATATAGGCACAGATGCTGATGTTATGGGAGATGCAGGCACGAACAGAACGGTTCTGTGCAGGTATCTCCTTTTCAGTAAGAGAATGAAAAAAGATGAGAGGAAATGAGTATGAGTTTTATATCGTATTTGATTAATGGGCTGAGTCTTGGAAGTGTATACGCGATTATTGCTCTTGGGTACACGATGGTTTACGGTATTGCGAAGATGTTGAATTTTGCACATGGAGACGTTATTATGATTGGGGCTTATGCCGCGCTGATTTCCATGACACAGGCAGGGCTTTCGCCTGTGATTGCCATATTGATTGCGGTGGTTGTCTGCACCGTACTTGGGATGGCAATTGAACGGATTGCCTACAGACCGCTTAGTAAGGCATCGTCAACGCTGGTTGTATTGATTACCGCAATTGGTGTCAGTTACTTGCTGCAGAATGTGGCATTGTTGATTTTTGGCGCGAATGCACAGACGTTTCCGACTGTGATTCAGTGGAAGGGGGTATCGCTCGCAGGCGGCAGGCTGAATATCTCCGGTGAGACAATCGTAACAATTGCTGTATGTCTCATCATTATGGCTGCATTGATTACATTTGTACAGAAGACAAAATCAGGGCAGGCAATGCGCGCGGTTTCAGAGGACCGTGGCGCCGCACAGTTGATGGGGATTAATGTAAATGGAACAATCGCATTGACATTTGCAATCGGTTCCGCGCTGGCGGCAATCGCGGGAGTACTGTTGTGCTCCACTTATCCAAGCCTGACTCCGTACACAGGGGCGATGCCTGGTATCAAAGCCTTTGTAGCTGCTGTATTTGGCGGAATCGGCTCCATACCGGGAGCGTTTATCGGTGGTATTCTTTTGGGAATTATCGAAATCATCAGTAAGGCATACATTTCATCACAGATGGCAGATGCCATTGTATTTGCCGTATTGATTATCGTACTTCTTGTGAAACCTACAGGTCTTCTGGGGAAAAAGATTCAAGAGAAAGTGTAGGTGGATGTTATGTTAAAGAAAATGAAGAAAAATACAAAAAACAATCTGATTACATACGCAATGGTGACTGCCGCATTTATTATTATGCAGTTATTGATTAGCGTAGGTGCGGTTTCCAGTCTGCTGGAAGGATTGATGGTTCCTCTTTGTACCTATATTGTTCTGGCTGTTTCCCTGAACCTTGTGGTCGGTATTCTCGGAGAGCTGAGTCTGGGGCACGCAGGATTTATGTGCGTGGGAGCATTCTCCAGTGCTTTTTTCTCAAAATGTATGAGAGATGTAATTACAGCCGCACCCCTTCGTTTTTTCCTTGCGATGCTGGTCGGCATCGCAGTGGCGGCGGTATTTGGTGTGCTGATTGGCATTCCGGTCCTCCGTCTGAAGGGAGATTATCTGGCAATCGTGACATTGGCATTTGGGGAAATTATTAAGAACCTAGTAAATGTTTTATATATTGGAAAAGATTCGGAAGGATTTCATTTTTCGACGAAAGATGTGATGGCACTCGATATGGCTCCGGATGGAACTGTCATTGTAAATGGTCCGCAGGGAATTACAGGCACTCCGAAGGATGCGACATTCTTTATCGGATTCCTTCTGATTCTGTTGACATTGTTTATTGTGATTAACCTTACAAATTCCAGGGACGGACGTGCAATCATGGCGATTCGTGACAACCGGATTGCGGCAGAGTCCGTGGGAATTAACGTCACAAAATATAAATTGATGGCATTTACAGTTTCGGCAGCACTGGCAGGGGCAGCCGGTGTGCTGTATGCACATAATCTGTCCACACTGACCGCCAATACAAATAACTTCGGATACAATATGTCGATTACAATTCTTGTATTTGTTGTATTAGGTGGAATCGGAAGTATCCGTGGTTCTGTTATTGCGGCGGTTGTTCTGACACTGTTGCCGGAAGTGCTGAGAGGTCTGTCTGATTATCGTATGTTGATATATGCGGTTGTCCTGATTGTCATGATGATTTTTAACTGGGCGCCGGGTGCAATTGCATGGAGAGAGAAATATTTTCACTTCGGAAAAAACAAGAGGGGGGCTGGGAAGTAATGGAAACTTTATTAGACGTTAAAAATCTGGGTATCTCTTTTGGCGGGCTCCGGGCAGTGAATGCCTTTGATATTTCTATAAAAAAAGAAGAACTGTATGGTCTGATAGGACCCAACGGAGCGGGCAAGACAACAATTTTCAACCTTCTGACAGGAGTCTACCGGCCGGACAGCGGAAAAGTAATTCTGGATGGCGTTGATATTACCGGCAGAAAGGTTACGGACATCAGCAAAGCCGGGGTTGCAAGAACATTTCAGAATATCCGTCTGTTCAGACAGTTAACTGTTGCGGACAATGTAAAAGTCGGGCTTCACAATCAGCATCATTACACTGCTGTGGAAGGAATCCTTCGGCTCCCCCGGTACAGCCGTGTGGAAAAAGAGATGGATGACAAGGCAATGGAATTGCTGAAGGTGTTTGACTTGGAGGATTATGCAGATCATCTTGCCGCAAATCTTCCATATGGTCAGCAGCGGAAGCTTGAGATTGCCAGAGCGCTTGCAACGAATCCGAAACTGTTGCTGCTGGATGAGCCTGCGGCTGGAATGAATCCGAATGAGACAGGGGCGCTGATGGAAATGATCCAGTTTGTCCGGGAAAAATTTCATATGACAATCCTTCTCATTGAACATGACATGAAACTTGTGAGCGGTATCTGTGAGAAACTGACAGTGCTGAACTTTGGCGAGGTACTCGCCCAGGGTGAAACGTCAAAAGTGCTCAACAATCCAAAAGTCATTACAGCATATCTGGGAGAATAGGAGGAAACAGCTATGGCAATGCTTGAGGTCAAAAATCTGGAAGTTTATTATGGGGTGATTCAGGCGATAAAGGGTGTATCCTTTCAGGTAAATCAGGGTGAGGTTATCGCCCTGATTGGAGCCAACGGTGCGGGTAAAACAACGATTCTGCATACGATTACCGGTCTGATTGCTCCGAAAAACGGCACGGTGACATTTGAAGGACAGGAAATCACAAAAGTCCCGGCTTATAAAATCGTATCTATGGGGATGGCGCACGTACCGGAAGGTCGGAGAGTTTTTGCGGAACTGAGCGTATATGAGAATCTGAAGATGGGTGCTTATACAAGGAAAGATAAAAATGAGATAGAAGAAAGTCTGCAGAGTGTATATGACAGATTTCCGCGCCTGAAGGAAAGAAGGAATCAGCTTGCAGGAACATTGAGCGGAGGAGAGCAGCAGATGCTGGCGATGGGGCGCGCCCTGATGTCAAAGCCAAAGATTATTCTGATGGATGAGCCGTCTATGGGGCTTTCACCGATTCTTGTAAACGAGATTTTCGATATTATTAAATCGGTCAGCGAAAGTGGAACGACCGTTCTTCTTGTAGAACAGAATGCGAAGAAAGCACTTTCCATTGCGGACAGGGCATATGTCCTTGAGACAGGAAATATCGTATTGGAAGGAAAAGCAAAAGAGCTGCTGGAGGATGCATCCATCAAGAAAGCATATCTGGGTGAATAGGGGGGACTTTTTATGGAAAATATAGTAATCGCGATTTCCAGACAGTATGGAAGCGGAGGAAAAACAATCGGCGCCATGCTTGCAAAAGAGCTTGGAATCAACTGTTACAGCAGAGAAATCCTGAGAATGGCATCGGAGGACAGCGGAATCAATGAGAGCCTGTTTGGTATGTCTGACGAAAAAATCAAACGTGCGGGATGGTTTCGTATATTGAAACGCCCATATGACGGAGAACTTCTCCCGCCTGAAGACCGGGAATTTGTTTCTGAGGATAATCTGTTTAACTATCAGGCGAAGATAATTAAAGAACTGGCAGGGCAGGAATCCTGTGTCATCATTGGAAGGTGTGCAGATTATGTCCTCCGGGGTTATCCCAATCTCGTCAGTGTATTTATCCATGCGGATGAAAAGTTCTGTCTGGAACGTTCTATGGAACGCCACAGCATGAGCGAGAAGGAGATGCAGAAATATATTGAAAAGACGGACGCATTCCGTGG
Source organism: Lachnospiraceae bacterium UBA1683 (assembly GCA_002320245.1). Classification (GTDB taxonomy): domain Bacteria; phylum Bacillota; class Clostridia; order Lachnospirales; family Lachnospiraceae; genus Schaedlerella. Next base: position 29,611 of record DCKD01000032.1, on the reverse strand, counting down.
TGATTTTTACCGATATCATACCGGCCGCGAGTGGTCGGACGCAAGAAATTATGACCTCTGCCTGAACAGTGGGAAACTGGGGTTCCAGAAATGTGTCGAGGAAATCAAGGCGTATATTAAAATCAGATTTGCTTAGTATAAGCAACATCGAATAACCTGATATTTTTGAATGGGTACTTGCGTTGGTTAACAGCCGGTATATCGTTTCTGATGCGGCTGTTAATCAACGCAATAATGATTATGCGTGCCATGCAATCCGTTTACTGCCGGAATGATGTTCACCTGTCATCCAGTCCACGTCGTTGGTAATCCAGTCCATAATGCCGAGCCGGCGTGTCTCCCATGCAATAGTAGCTGCATGTTCCTCCGGTGTCTCATCGGTTTCCATTGTTGTGTCAATTTCATCATATCCAAAGATATAACCGCCGGCGCTCCAGATTCTGAAGTTGCTGTCCGGGCCGGGATTAACGGTATCACCTCGCTGTGCGGCAAGAGCATCATGTTCTTTTACGGCGGTTTCTCCGGCGGAAAGCTCCGCGCCGTCTGCATTTTCATAGTAGCCGAAAATAAGGAAAGCAGTATCCGCAATGAAACTGTTTTGGCGTCTCACGTACCATTTTTTTGATATTGCATATTTTAGATAGAAGTCAAATATTAAGGAATGAGAAACAATGGAAGATTTTGTAGTGTTTTCATTAGAAACACATTTGTTTTTTGCGCGGATTATGAAAGAACATGCATTTTTTCTGGAGGCGGGATTTCCGGGAAAAGAAAAAGCATGGATACAAAAAGCAGCGTGGTTTCGAAGACAGTTTGAGAATTTTTTGAGGCAGGCGGTGGAAATCAGTGACGGAATCATCAGTCGCAGTGTGATTGAGTCGCAGGAAATCGTTACGGAGTTTACACTGCCTGCGGAGAAGGCGACGAATCGTCTGAGCGGGATTCCAATTGACAGCAGGATTACCGTGATGGAGCAAAATCTCCAGTCGGGCTGTGAGGAAGAGCATAGCAGAGAGCTTCGCAGAACTGTACGGAATATGAATGAAAGAGGCATAACCCTTTTGAACGGACTTATTGAATTCAAGCAAAACATATTGAGAGAAGTGAGAGAGTGTACCCTCTTCACGTTCAATTATCCATTATTGATTGAACATATTATGAGAGAGGCGAGGTTATACCGTTCGATTTTGCAGGAACTTAGACAAAACGAGAGAATTTCTTACGAAATTATACGCTCCAAAGAGGAGTTCTGGAATCAGATTATGATGGAACATGCACTGTTTATCCGGGGGCTGCTGGACCCGACCGAGGAAGAATTGATAAAAACAGCCGATGAATTTGCAGGAGAATACAGGGAACTTTTGGAAATGGCACGGATGCAGGACTCCTGGGCAGAAAGTGCACTGACAAAAAAATCATTGGAAGAGACTTTAAAATACAGGGAATTTAAAGCTGCGGGAACGGAGGGAATCCTAAACTGCGGTATTGAATCTATTATCCTGCCGTTGCTTGCGGACCATGTGCTGCGGGAGGCAAACCATTATATACGGCTGTTAGAGGGGCAGGATAAGAAGATGTCGTAGAAAGGTTTTCTGTATTACAAAGGGGACAGTCCCCAACGCAAAAGGGACAGTCCCCTTTGTAATCCCCTTTGCGATGAACACCTGACCATCCCGTTTTAAATTCGTCGTTTACCTATATTATACCTGATGTTCCTTTCAATGGGAATATCAGGGAAAAGTTTTCAGATGGATATAAATGTTCACCTGCCCTGTTGCTATGTGGTATAATCTATCCATGCAAAAAATTATTTGATTATCGGACACAGGAGGGCACAGATGTCATTACAGTTTATTTTTGGAAATTCCGGGGCGGGCAAGTCCCATTATTTATATGAACATATTGTGAAGGAGTCCATGCGGCATCCGGATATCAGTTATATCGTACTGGTGCCGGAGCAGTTTACGATGCAGACGCAGAAGGACTTGTGCATGGCGCATCCGCGGCATGGTATTATGAACATTGATGTCTTAAGTTTTATCCGGTTGTCCCATCGTGTATTCGAGGAAACCGGGAAGGAGACAAAGCGGGTGCTCGATGACGAAGGAAAGAATCTGATTCTGCGGAAGATTGCAGGAGAATATGAGGACGAGCTGAGGGTGCTAAAGGGAAATCTGAAGAAGCAAGGGTACATCAGTGAAGTAAAATCCGTCATCTCCGAGTTCACGCAGTATGGGATTGGATTTGATGAGCTGGACGGATTTATGGAGACACTTGGCGGGGAAAGCTATCTGTATTATAAGTTACGGGACATCCGAAAAGTGTATGAAGGATTTGAAAATTACCTTGCAGATAAATATATTACGAAGGAGGAATTGCTGGACTTACTGAGCGACGCGGTGCCCGAGTCTGCAATCCTCAGAGACAGTGTGGTTGTGCTGGATGGATTTACCGGATTCACGCCGGTACAGAATAAACTGCTTGGAGAACTGCTGAAAGTCTGCCGTAAGGTAATGATTACAGTGGAAATGGATGAGCGGGAGAACCCGTTTATTTATACGCATCCATACCAGTTGTTTGCTATCAGTAAGCAGATGGTGACGTCTCTGATGAAAATTGCATCGGAGCAGAAGATTGAGGTGGAAAATCCGGTTTATCTGTATGGGAAGCCTGTGTATCGGTTCAGAAATAATCCGGCGATGGCGTTTCTCGAGTCTGAATTATTCCGGTTTCGTGGACGCCGTTTTGAAGGGGAGCAGTCTGCCATTTCCATTCATGGAGCGCGCAGCCCGAAGGAGGAGGCGGTCTTTGTGGCAGCCAGAATGCGCCGCCTGGTGAGGGAACAGCGCATTCGTTACCGGGATATGGCTGTGATTGCCAGTGATATGAATGCTTACGCAGTACATTTGGAAAAAGCCTGTAAGGAATATGGGATTCCGGTGTTCATGGATAATAAGAAAAGCATTTTGCTCAACGCGTTTGTAGAATATATCCGAAGCCTTCTGACAATGGAAGAAGAAAATTTTTCGTATGAGAGTGTGTTTCGTTTCCTGCGCACGGGAATGACCGGGTTTACCCGTGAGGAAATTGACCGTATGGAAAATTATGCTCTTGCGCTTGGTTTAAAAGGCTATAAAAAATGGCAGAGCGCATGGGTGCGCAGAACTTCTCTTGTGGGAGAGGAAGAGCTGGAGGCTTTGAATGGACTGCGTGTACGTTTTGTGGAAATGGTAGACGGACTGACTGTGATTCTGAAAAAGAGGAAAAAGACGGTGCGGGATATTACGATGGCGGTGCATGAGTTTTTCCGGCAGGAGCATCTTCAGGAGCAGGTGCAGCGGATGGCAGAGCGTTTTCAGGAGGACGGGGAGCTGGCGCTTGCAAAAGAGTACTCACAGGTGTACCGGATTGTAATTGATCTGTTTGACAAGTTTGAGGAATTACTTGGTGACGAGCCGATTTCCATGAGGGAATACAATGAACTGCTGGATGCGGGACTCGAAGAGGCAAAAGTAGGAGTAATTCCGCCGAGTTTGGATCAGGTTGTCATCGGAGATATGGAGCGGACCCGTCTCAATAATCTGAAAGTGTTGTTTTTTGTCGGGGCAAATGATGTATTCCTTCCCGGAAATCTGGGACAGGGGGGGCTGCTCTCGGAGCGTGACCGGGAATATTTTGCGGAGAAAAAGATTGCACTGTCTCCGGGTGCAAAAGAAAAGACATATGTTCAGAAATTTTATTTATATATGAACCTGACGAAACCGGCAGAACAGTTGTATCTGTCCTTTTCTAAGATGTCCGCGGACGGAAAGGCATTGCGCCCGGCATATCTGATTCAGGATTTGAAACGGCTGTACCCGGCGCTTTCAGTGCAGGATGAAGAGAAAGAACCGTTGGCGGAACAGGAACTGACAGTGGAAAAAGGAGCGGCATATCTCGTAAAAGGATTGCAGAACCGTCAGCATGGGATTAGGGATGACTGGAAGGAGCTGTATAGCTGGTATCGGAAAATAGAAAAGCATCAGACAGAACAAATTCTGGATGCTGCTTTTTATAAGAAGAAACAGGAACGATTGTCGGTTTCGGCTGCCGCGGAATTATATGGGAATCCGGACCGTGTCAGCGTTACACGGCTGGAACGTTTTGCCTCCTGTGCTTATGCGCATTTCCTGACCTATGGTCTGCGCCTTTCCGATAGAGAATTATATCAGTTTGCATCCATGGACTTGGGAAATATTGCGCATCAGTCGATGGAACGGTTTGCCAGAAAGGCAGATGAGAGAAACGTGGACTGGACGCAGATGGGCGAGAGCGTGCGGAGTGAACTGATTGAGGAAAGTGTGGAAGAAAGCATTCTGGATTATGGAAATACGGTGCTTTACAGTACCGCAAGAAATGAATACACGATTACACGAATCAAAAAGTTAATTCGCAGGTCCGTCTGGGCGTTGACAAAACAGATGGCGCAGGGCGATTTCCGCCCGAGCGGATATGAGCTGAAATTTGGCAGCGGAAAGATTGACCGTATTGATACATGCGAGGATGATGACAAGGTATACGTCAAAGTCACAGATTATAAAACAGGAATGAAGAGTTTTGACATTACTGCATTTTATCACGGTTTACAGATGCAGCTCCCGGTGTATCTGAATGCTGCATTGAGTCTGGAACAGAAAAAACACAAAGGAAAGAAAGTCGTTCCTGCTGGAATCTTTTACTATCGTATGCAGGATCCGATTGTGGAAAAAGAAGAGGACGACGAGTTACTGGAAGGAAAGTTGTTAAAAGAACTGCGTCTGGATGGGCTTGTAAATGCAGATGAGACAGTCATTGAGCATCTTGAGAAGAATTTAAGTGGAACTTCCAATCTGATTCCGGTCGGAAGAAAGAAAGACGGCAGCCTGACCAGTGCATCTAAAGTGTTATATCCGGAAGAATTTGCAGAATTTTTGCGATATACAAAAAAACTGGAAAAGGAATTGAAGAGGAAAATAGCAGAGGGAGACGCCGCGGTTGCACCGTATGAGCTTGGCGGGGCTACCGGATGTGATTACTGCCGCTATCAATCCATCTGCGGATTCGATACGCGGATTGAAGGCTGCGAATACCGGCAGTTGGAGAAGTATCCGAAGGATGAAGTGCTGGTTAAAATTCATCAGGTCTGTGAAAAGGACAGCGCAGAAAAGGGCAGCGCAGAAAGAGACAGCGCAGAAAAGGACGGCACAGAAAAGGACAGTGCAGAAAAGAACGGCGCAGAAAGGGACAGTGCAGAAGAGGGAAACACAGAGAAAGACAACACAGAGAGGGAGGAGATTTAGATGGGAGTGCAATGGACAGAAGAACAGCAAAAAGTAATCGGCTTGCGCGACCGGAATATTCTTGTCTCGGCGGCGGCAGGTTCCGGTAAGACCGCGGTTCTGGTAGAGCGCATTATCCAGATGCTGACCGATGAGAAACATCCGGTAGATGTTGACCGGCTGCTGATTGTGACCTTTACGGAGGCCGCGGCGGCAGAAATGAAGGAGCGTATCCGGAATGCAATTGAAAAGGCGTTGGAAAACTGCCCGGAAAATGTACATTTGCAGCGGCAGGCAACGCTGATTCACAGTGCTTCGATTACGACCATTCACAGTTTCTGCCTATCCGTTATCCGGGAACATTTTCATGTCATTGATATAGATCCGGGATTCCGTATCGCAGAAGAAGGTGAGTTAAAGCTGCTCAAGCAGGATGTACTGGAGGAGCTGCTGGAAAATTATTATGCGGACGGAACCGGAGAATTTCTGAGACTGGTTGAAAAACTTGGAACCGGGCGCACGGATAGGAAACTGGAAGAGCTGGTATTGCAGTTATATGAATATTCCCGAAGTTATCCACAGCCGGAGCGTTGGCTGGATGAGTGTGTGAAAAACTATGAACCGCAGGACAAAACCGGTGAATATCCAATCTTTCATCAGGCGGAGCAGTTGATAGGACAATATTTGCAGGATATGCTTGGTATGCTGGACCGGGGCTTGAAAATCTGCGAAGAGCCGGACGGACCGTACATGTATGCAGATATGCTGGAGGCGGATATCGCCATGATTTCCCGGCTTGCAGGGTGCCGGCATGAATATGAAGAAAACGCTGTATGGAAAGGACCGGACACAGAATGTGAATCTGAGTGTGCATCAGGAAATTTCCGGCGGATATATGGACAGATAACGGCACTGAAATGGAAACGGTTATCCACGAAAAAAGATGAAACAGTATCGCAGGAAAAGAAAGAACAGGTGAAATCACTGCGTGAGCAGGTGAAAAAGCAAATCAAAGATCTGACGGAAGCATATTTCTATGAGACACCGAAAGAACTGCTTGCAGACATGGCGGACGCACATGGAACGATGCAGGCATTTGCGGAACTGGTTCAACGGTTTGCCGATGCATTTGCAGAGAAAAAGAAAAGCCGCAATCTGATTGATTTTAACGATATGGAACAGTTTGCGCTTCAGATTCTGACTGAGGAACAGGACGGTGGGCTTGTGCCGTCGATGGTGGCGCGGGAGTATCAGGAGCAGTTCCGTGAAGTGATGATTGACGAGTATCAGGACAGTAATCTGATTCAGGAGGCGATTCTGACCAGTGTTTCGACTGTGAGCCGTGGGCGGAATAACATTTTTATGGTAGGAGACGTCAAACAGAGCATTTACCGGTTCCGTCTGTCTCGTCCGGAACTGTTTATGGAGAAGTACCACACATACACGCTGTCGGACAGTGATTGCCAGCGGATTGATTTACACAAAAACTTCCGCAGCCGTGCGGAGGTGCTGGATAGTACGAATTACGTGTTTGAGCGGATTATGCGAAAGGAACTTGGAGGCGTTGCGTATGATGAACAGGCTGCGCTCTACCTCGGAGCAGACTATGAGCCGGTACTGAATGCAGACGGCATATCGGCAAATACGGCGGAACTGCTGCTGATTGATCCGGCTGGGACGGAAATGCCCGGCGCCATTCAGGAAGGGGCTTCTATTATAAAAGGCGATGCCCGTCAGATGGAGGCACTGGTTGTGGCAAAACGGATTCGGGAGCTTGTACAGTTTGCAAAGGTGCGGGACAAAGAGACCGGAGCATACCGTCAGGCAGAGTATCGTGATATCGTTATCCTGACACGAAGTGTCAGAGGGTGGGCGGATGTGTTTGCAGCCGTGCTGGCGGAAGAAGGCATCCCGGCGTATGCGGGCAGTCAGGAAGGATATTTCGAAACCTATGAGGTGAGTGTGCTGTTGAATTACTTGCAGCTTTTGGACAATCAGCGGCAGGATATTCCGTTAGCGGCAGTTCTTACTTCGCCATTTGTAGGACTGGATGCCGGACAGCTTGCAGAAATCAGGACTGCAGCACCGGAAGAACCGTTTTATGAGGCTGCGCAGCGGTATATCGGTGGAAATGAAGAAGGCAAGGTTCCGGAAAACAAGCGCTGTCCGGAAGTAAAACGAAAATTGCAGGAATTTTATGCACAGCTCACCCACTTCCGGGAAATGGTTCCCTATACGGCAATCCATGATTTGATATGGAAGATTCTGGAAGAAACCGGATATGGATTGTATATTTCTGCGATGCCGGGGGGCGGGCAGCGCATGGCAAATGTGGAAATGCTTGTTGAGAAAGCGTCCGCATTCGAGGGAACAAGTTATAAGGGACTTTTCAATTTTGTCCGGTATATTGACCAGTTGAAAAAGTACGATGTGGATTATGGCGAGGCGAATATTGCTGACGAGCAGGCGAATACGGTCCGGATTATGAGTATTCATAAGAGTAAGGGACTGGAGTTTCCGATTGTGTTTGTCGCAGGTATGGGAAAGCGGTTCAATATGCAGGATGTGACCGGCAGTGTAATCATCCATCCGGAGCTTGGCGTTGGAATCGACTGCGTGGATTTGGAGCGGCGGACAAAGATTCCGACGTTTTTGAAAAAGGTAATCCAGCAGCAGACCGTTCTGGAAAATCTGGGGGAGGAACTTCGTGTGCTCTATGTGGCAATGACGCGGGCGAAAGAAAAACTAATTATGACCGGGCAGTTGAAGGAAGCGGAGACAGCGCTGGAGCGGTGCCGATGTCACACGACCCCCATGCCGTTCCCGTTTTACCAGCTCGCTTCTGCCCGGAGTTATCTCGATTGGGTGCTTCCGGCGGCAGCAGGGCAAGATACACCAATCAGAATCATAGTATGGGATTATTGGGATGCAGCCGTGACTGACGCGGCGGCAGAGCATGCGGAGGTGCTTGCAAAGGATATACTGGAACATTGGAATACAAAAAAAGTATATCAGCCGGAAGTAAAACAGCATCTGGAAGAACAGTTCTCTTATCGGTATCCATACGAGGATGCCGGGAAACTGAAACTAAAGTTTACTGTATCTGAGTTAAAAAAACGGGCATATTTGGCAGAGGAAGGCGGGGAACTGCCGATGGAAGAACCGGAAACAGTACCGCTATTGCCGAAATTCCTTCAGGAAGAGGGAGAGCTGCGGGGAGCATCGAGGGGCAGCGCATACCATAAATTGCTGGAGCTTCTCGACTTTTCACAGGAATATGATGCGGATTCTCTGCGGGAGACCATCGGCAGATTACAGGCGGCAGGAAAACTTTCTAAAGAAATGGCAGAATGTATCCGGGTTCCTGATATTCTTGGTCTTTTACACTGCAAATCGGGCAGACGGATGCAAGAGGCAGCAAAACAGACACGGTTATGGAAAGAACAGCCCTTTGTGCTCGGCGTGGATGCGGAAGAGGTGTATCCGGGAGAAGAAAGCACGGAAACGGTTCTTGTACAGGGAATCATTGATGTCTATTTTGAAGAAAACGGAGAGTTGGTGGTGCTGGATTATAAGACGGACAACGTGCGGAGGGCAGAAGATTTACGGGAAAAATACCACTCGCAGTTGGAGTATTATGCAAAGGCGCTGGAACAGTTGCTGCAAAAACAGGTAAAAGAAAAGATTATTTACTCCTTCACGCTGCGGGAGGAGATTCAGGTTTAGCAGATAATTATTGACAAATAATACTATATGAAATATAATATAGAAAACAAAATAATATCCTCCGGGGGATGGTCATAAAAGGAAGAGGTGATTACATGGTATTTAATACAGGTGCAGCATTGCTGGATGCGATTGTTCTGGCGGTTGTATCAGGAGAGACAGAGGGGACTTATGGGTATAAGATTACACAGGATGTCCGAAGGGCGATTGATGTTTCCGAATCTACACTCTATCCGGTCCTTCGAAGGCTACAGAAGGATGAGTGTCTGGAAGTATATGACAGGCAGTTTGACGGAAGGAACAGACGATACTATAAAGTGACAGAAAAAGGTATGGCGCAGCTAAATTTGTATAAGATAGAATGGAAGAATTATTCGAAGAAGATACAGGATATATTTGAGGGAGGTGTGACTGCATGAACCGGAAAGATTTTATGGCAAAATTAGAACAATTATTACGAAGCATTCCGGCGGAAGAACGCAGAGAGGCACTGCAGTATTACGAATATTATTTTGATGACGCAGGGGCAGAACATGAGGAGGAAGTGATACAGGAGCTCGGAAGCCCGGAAAAAGTGGCCACGATGATTGGCGCAGATTTAAAACCGGGAAGTGAAGAGAACGGCGAGTTTACAGAACATGGATTTACCGACGAGCGTTTTGAAGAAAAAGAGACCCCTGCAATGCGCGGTGACCATACGAAGAGGGGAGACCGTTACTCCTTTCATCAGGAAGAAAATCAGAACAGGGGGTACAGCGGAAGTTACGGGTATGAAAATGGGGCGGACCGTCAGGCAAAGCCAAGAACAAGTAAAACGTTGAAAGTTCTTCTCATTGTCGCAATCATCCTTGTAGTCAGCCCGGTGGCGGTTCCGGTTATCCTTGGGGTGGCAGCAGTCGTGTTCGGTCTGGTTGTGGCAGCATTTGTCATGTTTGCAGCTTTCGTTATTGCGGCAGTGGCGGTAGCGGTGTCAGGGATTGCCGTTGTCATAGCCGGCATGATTGCATCCATCGGACTGCCGTCCGCCCTTATGACAGTCGGGATTGGGCTTTTGATGTTTACTCTTGGCGCAATTGCAACAGTTGCAACGGTAAAATTGTGCATGGTAATGTATCCGGCGATGGTCCGCATAATCGTAAATATTTGCAGAATACCATTTCACGGAAGGAAGGCGGTGGTCTGACAGATGAAAAAAGGATGGAAGATTTTTTGGATTGTGTGCGGTGTACTGGCTGTCCTTGGAATTGTATTCTGCACGGCGGGAGCGGCACTTGGCGGGAGTGTAACGGCCATAACACGTCCATATGGACAGTGGTGGGATGACACATATGAAGAGGACTACAGCGGTGACTATGATGATGGGTATGGTGAGGACTACGAGGATGACAATGATGATGGACATCACAGTGCAGATGCATCACATGTTCAGACCGGGAGTGGGCAGATCGTGCCTGAAGAAGGAAAAACAGTAGAATACCCGGACATCCGAAGGCTTGAGGCGGAAGTAGCCTATATAAAGCTGAATGTGTCCGAGTATGACGGGAATACTGTAAAGGTACAGACAACGGGAATCACGCAGGATATGCTTGATGACATCTCTTATCGTTCTGAGAATGATGGATTAAAGATTGAGCTAAAAAATCATAGGAAATGGAAACAAGTTTTTAATAATCGCGGTGTAAATCAGGGGAGTATGAATATCCGGGTTCCGAAGAACTCTCTGGAGAAGGCAGAACTGAATGTGGGAGCAGGAATTCTATATATTGATAATATTCAGTCAAAGGAACTGGATATTGAGGTTGGAGCAGGGCAGGCAATTGTAGATGCATTTACAGCGGATAAGATAAACCTGGATTGCGGAGCCGGAGAGGCGGAGCTTGCAGGAAGTGCATCTGATATCAGTATCGAGTGCGGCATGGGAGCCGTCAATTACACTGCGGCAGGAAAGGAATCCGATTACAATTACGACTTAGAGTGCGGAATTGGAAATCTGGAGGTCGGCAGTAATTCGTATAGTGGGATTTCATCGGAGAAGACAATCCGGAATCCGGATGCAGAAAAAAAGATGGATATCGAATGTGGTCTGGGAAAGGTAACAGTAACATTTAGTGAAGAAATGTAAAAAGGAGACGAAGATTATGACACAGAAAAAGTTATACCGGTCAAAAGAAAACAGAATGATTTGTGGAGTATGCGGTGGTGTAGGAGAGTATTTTAATATTGACCCGACACTGGTGAGGCTTGCGATGGTGCTGGTGGCGGCGTGCAGTTTTGGTTCCGGAGTGCTGGCATACTTCATTGCGGCAATCATCATCCCGGATGAGACGGTTATTTAATCAGAATACATTTTCCTGATATTGGCAATACTCTGACACAGAAGGAGGAATTGCCATGACAAAAAAGAAAGACCAACCCATTGATCTGAACCATCTGGAGCCGGATGAGAAGATAAAATATGAAATTGCAGAGGAGCTGGGGCTTTTGGACCGGGTACTGGACCATGGCTGGAAGTCTCTGTCTTCAAAGGAAACCGGCAGGATTGGAGGTATGATAACGAAAAGAAAAAAGCAGGAAGAGATGAAAGAGGATACGGTTACGGGCAATAAAACAGCCTTGAATCATGAAAAATAAATAAAACAGTTGAAATAACCGCACATATTTGGTACAATTGTACGACTGGGGAGTGAAAAGACAGGTGGATATAGTATGGACAATAAGATTAATATCTTAGGTGTAGAGCTTGACAGACTTACTGCGAAGGCTGCGATGAAACAGATGATGCAGTATATGGAAGGCGAATCAGTCAGTACAGTTGAGATGGTGACTCTGGAGATGCTGATGCAGGGACAGGATAATGCAGAGTGGAAATCCATGATGGAAGAGATGGATTTGCTGCTCCCTTCTGATAAAACGATTTTGGAAAGCGTTGGGATTGAGGAGGGAAATGATATCCGGGATTTGGAAAATAATATATTTCTTCGGTTATTTTTTCGGTATCTGGAGCGTAACAGGAAAAGTGTGTTCCTTCTTGCTGAGAAGGAAGAGGATATCTCACGGCTGAAAGAAAAAGTATTTTCTTATCGAAAAGGAATTTCTATCGCCGGAGAAGCGGTAATTGTGTCCGACAGTGGAAAAGAGGACAGTGTGATTAACGCGATTAATGGTGTGGAGCCGGATTGTATTCTATCCGTACTGCCATGTCCCTGGCAGGAAACATTCATTCAGGAAAGCCGGCCGCTGCTGAATGCGCGTGTCTGGTTTGGATGCGGCCCCTTGCTTGGACAGAAGGAGATGCAGGAGAAAGCCAGAGGCAGGCTGAAATACTTTTTTTTGAAAAAACTGTTTCGGTATCAGGTGGAAAGGCAGCAAAAAGATGAACCGAAGATGTCAGAGTGCCTGTGAAAAATGAGAACGGTTTTAATGTTGTATACTATGCACATTATAAAAAAATGAATTTTTTGTTAAAAATATGAGGAAATGCATAAAAAAAATGGATTTCCTCTTTATTTTTTTGCTGTTTTGCATTAGTATATAAACTATATCCGTATGGAAAGAGAAAAAAGATAAAAAAAGTTTGTGAAAAATGTACATGAAGTAAAGGTTGAGCGGAGGAGATAAGAATGATTACGAATCAGATACTTCTGAATACAATTGAAGGCTTGAAGGGAATTTCCAGAATAGATTTCTGTGTGTTTGATACCGAGGGAAAGGTACTTGCCAGAACATCTGACAATGGTCAGGAATATGAAGGTGCAGTGATGTCCTTTGGTGAATCTCCTGCGGACAGCCAGGTGATTCAGGGCTGTCAGTTCTTTAAAATTTTTGATGAGCAGCAGTTGGAATACATTCTGATGGCGGACGGGGAGAGCGAAGATGTTTATATGGTGGGAAAGATTGCTGCCTTCCAGATACAGAATCTGTTAGTTGCCTACAAAGAGCGTTTTGATAAGGATAATTTCATTAAAAATCTGCTCTTGGACAACCTGCTTTTAGTGGATATTTATAACCGTGCCAAAAAATTACGTATTGACACAGAAGTAAAACGTGTTATCTTTATTATTGAGACATCACGTGAAAAGGACAGCGTTGCATTGGACAATGTGAGAAATCTCCTCGGCGGTAAATCCAAGGATTTTATCACTGCGGTAGACGAGAAGAATATCATTGTCGTAAAGGAGCTGTCTGAGCGGGATGGAAGCAAAGAGATGGAGAAGATGGCGAAAGACATGCTGTCCATTCTCAGGGAGGATACCGGAGACGAGCACATCCACATTTCCTATGGTACGGTTGTGAACGATATCAAAGAGGTGTCCAAGTCCTATAAAGAGGCGAAGATGGCGTTGGATGTCGGCAAGATTTTCTTTGATGAGAAGGATATTGTTGCGTACAGCACACTCGGCATTGGGCGCTTGATTTACCAGCTCCCGCTTCCGCTTTGCAAGATGTTTATCAAAGAGATTTTCGAGGGGAAATCACCGGATGAATTTGATGAGGAGACATTGGCGACTATTAACAAGTTCTTTGAGAATAGCCTGAATGTATCAGAGACATCCAGACAGTTGTATATCCATAGAAATACTTTAGTATATCGGCTTGACAAGCTCCAGAAGAGTACCGGTCTGGATTTGCGCGTCTTTGAGGATGCAATCACATTCAAGATTGCGCTCATGGTTGTGAAGTACATGAAGTATATGGAGACATTGGAATATTAGTTTTACAAAGGAGTAAAAATAATTAGGAGGAGCATATGATTGAATTAAAAAACGTAACGAAAGAGTACTCAAAGGGAAATGCTGCTCTTAACGGGGTATCTGTTAAGATTGAGCGCGGCGAGTTCGTTTTCATCGTTGGTGACAGTGGTTCCGGGAAGTCCACACTGATTCGCCTGATTATGAAAGAACTGGAGCCTACCAACGGTACGATTATTGTGAACGGTCAGAATCTGAACCGTATGAAACACAGAAACGTTGCAAAATACAGAAGAGGACTGGGAGTTGTATTCCAGGATTTCCGTCTGTTAAAAGACCGTAATATCTATGAAAATATTGCATTTGCACTGCGTGTAACTGAGACACCGACGAGGGTGATTAAAAGAAAAGTACCTGCTGCACTGTCTCTGGTGGGGCTTGCACAGAAGTATAAGTCTTATCCGAAAGAGCTTTCAGGTGGAGAACAGCAGCGTGTTGCAATTGCAAGAGCAATTGTAAATGAACCTGCAATTTTGTTGGCAGACGAGCCGACCGGTAACCTGGACCCGACGAACTCATGGGAAATCATGAGTCTGCTGAAGGAGGCGAACGAGAGGGGAACAACCGTGCTTGTTGTTACTCATAATCAGGAAATCGTAAACGAGATGAACGAACGTGTAATTACGATGAAACAAGGCGTAATCGTTAGTGATGAACAAAAAGGTGGGTATATAGATGAGAATTAGTACATTAGGATATGTGGGGAAACAGGGTGTCAAAAACATCGGAAGAAATAAGATGTTTTCGATTGCAGCTATCGCAACGATGTCAGCCTGTATTTTCCTGTTTGGTTTATTTGCGGCTATTCTGCTGAATTTCCAGTATATTATTAAGACAGCAGAAGAAGGTGTGGCTATTACTGTTTTTTTTGAGGATGGTGTGACAGATGAACAGGTACAGGACATCGGAGAGCAGTTGCGGAGCAGAGATGATGTGAAGGAAGTTAATTATGTGTCTGCGGATGATGCATGGGATAAGTTCAAGGGTGAATACTTTGAAGATAATGAAGAGCTGGCAGATGGATTCAAGAATGACAATCCGCTGGCGGGTTCCGATAATTACGAAGTCTATATGAAGACTGTAGAAGATAACGGGAAGGACATCATTGCCAAAAGTAAATCACTTGCGTCAACTCAGCAGGATTTGGTAAAATTTGCAAAGAGTCTGGACGGCGTCCGTAAGGTCAATAAGTCTGATGTTGTTGCAAATACGCTTTCCAGTGTGAATGTACTGGTAGGTTATGTGTCAGTTGCAATCATTTTGATTTTGTTTGGCGTATCTATTTTCCTGATTAGTAATACGGTTTCTATGGGGATTACTGTCCGGAAGGAAGAGATTGCCATTATGAAATATATCGGAGCGAAGGATTTTGTTGTCCGTTCCCCGTTCGTAATCGAAGGTTTGATTATGGGAATAATCGGTGCATTGATTCCATTGGGACTGCTATATGCACTGTACGGAAAAGCGGTTACATATATTCTGACAAAGTTCAGTATTCTGAATAATATCATTGAATTTCTTCCGGTATCTACGGTATACCGGTACTTACTTCCAATCGGATTACTGCTTGGAGTGGGAATTGGATTTATCGGAAGCTATTCCACAGTGCGCAAGCACTTGAAAGTTTGATGTGCTATTAAGAACAGATACTGTATGGGCGGTGGATGTTTTACGCGAACGAGTCTTTGGCGTACTGTTCTGAATAGTTACGTCTGATGGAACTACATAAACAGTGATGACATGGTGAGTAAAATGAACAGAAGAAAGAGGAGTATAATAAGCGGGATAACTGCATTGGCCCTGAGTATGGGGATGGTGCTCAATGTCAATGCGACAACAATTGAAGATGCACAGAAGAAAGCCGACGAGCTGCAGTCACAGAAGGATTCTGCACAGGCGAATAAGGACTCTTTGACGACACAGTTAAATGCGATTGTGAAAGATATGGAGAACGCTGAGAAAAAGCTGACTGCAAAGCAGACAGAGATCCAGAAAGCAGAGGAAGACCTGGTTCAGGCAAAAATTAATGAAGACAATCAGTATCAGAGCATGAAAAAACGAATTAAATTCATGTATGAGAATGGAAGCTCGCAGATGATAGAAGTCCTGATTAGCAGTGAGGATATTGGAGACTTTCTGAACAAAGCTGAGTATGTTTCACAGATTTCTTCATATGATAGAGATATGCTGACAGAATTCCAGAGCGTTGTGAAGGATGTCGAGAAGAAAGAGGCGGCATTACAGACAGAGTATACGGAGCTGGAGTCCTTACAGAATCAATTAATCAGCAAACAGAATGAAGTGCAGACAACGCTGGATAATACCAATGTGCAGCTTGCAGATCTGGAGCAGCAGATTGGTGAAAATGCGACGACACTGAAGAACCTGATTGCACAGGCAGAGGCGGAGCGGATCAAGCAGGAACAGGCAGCGGCGGCAGCACAGCAGTCGGCAAATAACAATAGCGGCGGCGGTGGAGGCGGCAGCAGCAGTTATGTTCCCCCATCATCCGGGAATGTGGTAAGTGGAAACGGACAGTTTACAAATCCGTGTCCGGGAGCTTACATATCCAGTACATTTGGGTACCGTGATTTTGACGGTGCATTTCATAAAGGATTGGACCTTGCGGCGGCAGTGGGAACACCTACCTATGCGGCGGATGCCGGAACAGTTGTTATAGCCGGGTGGAGCGATAGTGCCGGTAACTGGGTCGTTATCAATCATGGGAATGGACTGGTAACAAAATATATGCACCATTCGGCGCTTGCCGTATCAGCGGGACAGTATGTACAAAAAGGACAGCAGATAGGATATGTCGGAAATACTGGTAACTCATTTGGTGCACATTTGCATTTTCAGGTAGAATTGAATAATGTTGCGGTGAATCCACAGAACTATTTATAAAACGATGAAGACGGTTCAGAAATACTTTTTCATTATGAGAGTATTTCTGAGCCGTTTCTGGAAAATATGGGATTAAGACTATCATGCAGAATCATGAATTAAGGCAGGGCAATATGGAAGGAAAGTTTGAAAATAAGATAGAGAATAAGGCAGCAGAAAAGATGGAAGACAGCGCAAATGATAATAGAAAGTTCTGGAAAGGCGTGCTTTGCGGAGTAATAGCCGTGCTGGCAGTGCTGATTGCGGGTACAGGGATTTGCTATGGCGTTTCAGTTGTAAAAGGTGAAACGATGGTTGCAGAATCAAAACAGGAGAAAAAGGTACAACAGAAACTGAAACAGATTCAAAAAGTTATTGATAAGTACTATCTGTATGAAGACGAAGTAGACGAGGATGCATTGGAGGACGGAATTTATTCCGGTTATGTTGCGGGACTTGGAGACCAGTATACGGTTTACTATACAGCAGAAGAACGAAAAAAGCTGATGGAGAGTGTCAGTGGGAAATATTCCGGTATCGGGGCGTCGCTGATGAAGGATACGGAGACTGGCGGCGCGGTTGTGGCAAAAGTATATGAGGGCACTCCGGCAGAAGAGGCAGGCGTGAAAGAGGGGGACATCATATATAAGGTTGACGGCAACACCATTTCAGACGAGGAGCTGGATGAAATTGTAAGCTGGATCCGTGGAGAGGAAGGAACAAAAGTTACACTTTATGTAAACCGTGACGGGGAACAGTTGGAGCTGACTGCCACGAGAAAATCGCTGGAGATGCCGACGGTATCTTATGAAATGAAAGACAATCGGATTGGTTATATTGCAGTCAGTGAATTTGACGATGTTACGCTGAATCAGTTTAAGACGGCTTTGGACGCTCTGGATGAACAGGGAATGCAGGGGCTGGTTATTGATTTGCGCAGCAATCCGGGAGGCAATGTCGATACAGTAACCGATATGTTGAAATTACTGCTTCCGAAGGGAACCATTGTTTCAGTCAAAGATAAAAACGGGAATGAAGAAACATATACGTCTGATGGAAGCCATGAATTTACAAAACCGATGGCAGTGCTTGTGAACCAGTATAGTGCAAGTGCATCCGAGATTTTCTCCGGAGCGGTCCAGGACTACGGAATCGGAAAGATTGTCGGAACGACCACATACGGAAAGGGCGTGGTCCAGCAGATTATTCCCTTTAGTGACGGAACGGCGATGAAAGTAACACTTGCCGAATATTTCACGCCAAACGGACGCTGTATCAATAAAAAAGGCGTGACGCCGGATGTAGAAGTTGGGTATGAGCCGAATGAACAAGATGCGGCAGCGGATAACCAGTTGGATAAAGCATTGGAGGTCGTGCAGGAGCAGTTGAAAAGTTTATAAAATTTTTAAGGGGGCAGTCCCCTTTGAAAGAACTACAGCAAAAAATGATTGCAATTGGTAGCTTTTTTCCCATTTTGTGCTAAACTTATCCGTGGCGTAATTCCATACGCCGGAATTTTATACAAATCCAGATTCAGCGACCGATTAAAAGATTTGCCGCACGCGGCAGAGGAAGCCGGGTGAGAATCCCGCACAATACCCGTTGCTGTATTGGCTAGTGCTGTTCCATGATGCCATTGCGGGCGCAAGCCTGTGAGAAGGCGGAGCAGGATGTTTGATGCCTGAGTCAGAATATTCACTTTTAATAGAATCTGGGTAACTGTTCAGAGCCATGCGCATCTGCAACGGTTTTATGTGTTGGATGCTTGCATACATAAGCATAAACCGTTGCAGATGCATATGGCGGATACGCCACATCAAAAAATCCACAGGATTTTAAGATGGCTCTCAACAGTTGCAAATTTGGAAGAGTTACGGGAAAATAACTGAAGGAGAGAAAAAACATGTCTAAGAGAGAAAAAATCGTAATGCGGGCAGTGATTGCGTTTGCAGTACTGTTTGCTGTTGCCCCCGTGGCAAACGCGATGCATATCATGGAGGGATATCTTCCGGTATCATTTTGTGTTGCATGGGGTGTTGTTTGTCTGCCGTTTCTGGCAGCAGGGTTCATTTCACTGAAAAAGAAATTACAGGAGAATCGCAGAGTCATCACACTGGTCGCTATGTCCGGTGCGTTTGTATTCGTGATTTCTTCCCTGAAAATCCCGTCTGTTACGGGAAGCTGTTCCCATATGACAGGAACCGGGCTGGGAGCCATTTTGCTCGGACCGGCGGCTGTCAGTGTATTGGGGATTATCGTATTGATTTTCCAGGCAGTCCTGCTGGCGCACGGAGGGCTGACAACATTGGGAGCAAATACATTTTCCATGGCAATTGCAGGTCCGCTTGTATCCTACGGAATTTATAAATTATGTGGGAAATGCAAAGTGAATAAGAGGATTTCTGTATTCCTCGCTGCATTCCTGGGTGACTTATTTACATATTGTGTGACGAGTATTCAGCTCGCCCTTGCTTATCCGTCCGAGTCAGGCGGCGTGGCAGCATCTGCGGTAAAATTCCTCGGCGTATTCGCACCGACGCAGGTGCCGTTGGCGGTCATTGAGGGAATTCTGACAGTAGTTATTGTCATCGCACTGGAGACTTACGCGCGTCCGGAACTGAAAGCAGTTGGATTTCTGAAGGAGGCGAAATAAGATGAGCAAGAATACAAAGACAGTCATTATTTTGTTGGTGGTAGCTGTATTAATCGCATTTGTACCGCTGTTTGCGCTGAGAGATGCAGAGTTCGGCGGCTCCGATGACGCCGGGAGCGTGATGGTGGAAGAGATTCACGGAGAGTATGAGCCGTGGGCAACTCCGGTTCTGGAGGAGATTATCGGCGGGGAACTTCCGGGAGAAGTCGAGAGCCTGTTATTCTGCGTGCAGACAGGAATTGGCGTCGGCGTCATTGCGTTTGTGATGGGACGGCTGGTTGAACGCAAAAAATGGATGAAGAAGACAGGAGAAGAGCAGGAGTTATAAAATGATTGTAATTGACAAGCTTTGTTATAGTTCCAGGCTTCGATATACAAACGCAGAGGTAAAATTTACCTATGCAATATTGACACTATTGTTTTGCGTTATCAGTCGGTCGCTGGTGATGGCAGCAATTGTATTGACGGTAAATGGGATTCTGACGGTGGGAAAGGGCAGAATCCCCTTTGTGGTTTATCGGAGGCTGATGTTGATTCCGCTGGCTTTCATCTTGCTGAGCACAGGTGCGGTTATTGTAAATGTCTCAAAGTCGCCGCTGGATGCGTATGCGATTCCGATCGGTTCCTGGTATATGACCGGAAGCCGGGCGTCCCTTATGTTTGCGGCGCGGCTGATTCTCAGTGCATTTGCAGCGGTGTCCTGTCTGTATTTCCTATCACTGAATACAACGATGACAGACATATTGGGGGTGCTCGCAAAGATACACTGTCCGCAGATGATGGTGGAATTGATGCTGTTGATTTACCGCTTTATTTTTGTGCTGACTCAGACGGCGTCTGCTATCCAGACGTCCCAGAAGTCACGGCTTGGGTATCAGGATTTTAAGACATCAGTCCGGTCATTCGGGCAGATGGCAGCAGTATTGTTTATCCGTGCATTGAAGCGCTCGAATGCACTATATGACGCGATGGAGTCCCGCGGGTATGACGGACGGATCCGGGTACTGCAGGAGAGCTATCCTCCGAAGAGAAAAGAAATTGTGCTGGTGGTTTTATTTGAAATAGCGCTGCTTGTGGGCTGCATTTTGCAACTTCCGTGAGACAGCTCTTAGGAACAGTTCAGTCAGCACTCAATTATAATACTGATAGGGTACGGGGATGAACGTTCTGACCTGAATGCATCCTGCCCATCGCCATAGGCGATTTAAAATGGCAGGATGCATAACAGTTCTGCCTTCCGGCATAACTGTTGCAGCTCTTACAATCAGCAAGAGACGAGGAGTAGATATGAGTGAAATGATTTTGCAGGCGGAAAACATTTGCTTTTCCTATGAAGAGGATGGCAGACGTGCTCTGGACAACGTAAATTTAAGCATAAAAAGGGGCAGTAAGGTGGCGTTTATGGGTGCGAACGGTTCCGGAAAGTCCACCTTTTTCCTCTGCCTCAATGGGATTCACAGACCGGATTCCGGGACACTGTACCTCAACGGGAAACCGTTCGATTATTCGAAAAAAGGGCTGCTGGATATACGGAGACGGGTGGGAATCGTATTTCAGGATCCGGATAATCAATTATTCTCGGCGAGTGTGTCACAGGAAATTTCATTTGGCATCCTGAATCTTGGTGTTCCGGAGGGGCGGGCGAAGGAGGAGGTAGACGGAGTCATAGAACGTCTCACAATCACGCCGTTTCGGGATAAACCGACACACGCTTTGAGCGGCGGCCAGAAGAAACAGGTGTCCATCGCGGACATCCTTGTGATGCACCCGGATGTGATTATTCTGGATGAACCTGCAAGCGCACTGGACCCGAAACACACACGGATTGTCAATGAGCTTGTGAATCAGCTTTCTCAAGAGGGAATCACGATTCTGATGGCAACACATGACATTGATTACGCCTGCGCATGGGCGGATGAAATTGTGCTGATGCATGATGGCAATGTGCTGAAACAGGGAACTCCGGCAGAGGTCTGCCGGGATACAGATGCGTTGGAGAAGACCAACCTGGAAGAACCGATGGCGGTCCGGATTTACCGGAAGCTTTGCGCAAAGGGTGTGTTAGGGCCGGCAGAGGATATGCCGGTCAGCATGAAAGAGCTGGAACAGAGCATTGATAAAATCGGCAAGGACAGGAAAAGCGAATGAGATGGCAGGTTACTTTATTAGCACTCACCGAAAAAGAGTGCTAATTTTATATTGACTTTTGGAAATTGTCGTATTAAAATATCTCTTAGATGATGAAAAAATTTGAAAATCAATTTTTATAAAGAGGAGTGTTAAGCATGGCAATTAAAAAAGGTAATTTATCAATCGACAGCGAGAATATATTTCCGATTATTAAGAAATGGGTATATTCTGACCATGACATTTTTGTGAGAGAGCTTGTGTCCAACGGATGCGATGCAATTACAAAGCTGAAGAAACTTGATATGATGGGCGAATACGAGCTCCCGGATGATTATAAAGCAAAGATTAGGGTTATTGTGAATCCGGAAGAGAAGACACTAAAGTTTATTGATAACGGTCTTGGCATGACCGCGGATGAGGTGGAAGAGTACATTACACAGATTGCCTTTTCCGGGGCAACACAGTTCCTTGAAAAATATAAGGACAAGACAACAGAAGATGAGATGATTGGTCACTTCGGCCTGGGATTCTATTCTGCATTCATGGTAGCGGACGAAGTCCATATTGATTCCCTGTCCTATCAGAAGGATGCAGTTCCGGTACACTGGGTAAGCAATGGCGGAACAGAGTATGAGATGCAGGAAGGAAGTAAGCAGGGCGTCGGAACAGAGATTACATTGTTCCTGAATGAAGACTGCCTGGAATTTGCAAATGAATACCGCGTAAGAGAAGTCCTGGAGAAATATTGTTCCTTTATGCCGGTAGAGATTTTCCTGAGCAAGGCGAATGCAGAGCCGGAGTATGAGACAATTGACGAAGCGGATGTACTGGACACAGACGAAGTGGTAGAGCACATTACGGAAGAGCCAAAAGAAGGCGAGGAAGGCGAACCGAAACAGAAAGCCAAAATTGTAAAACGTCCGGTTTCCCTGAGTGACATCCATCCGCTTTGGACAAAGAATCCGAGCGAGTGCGGGAAGGAGGACTATATTGACTTCTACCGTAAGGTATTTATTGATTATAAAGAACCGCTGTTCTGGATTCATCTGAACATGGACTATCCGTTCAATCTGAAAGGAATCTTATATTTCCCGAAGATTAATACGGAGTATGATTCCATCGAAGGAAAGATTAAGCTGTACAATAATCAGGTATTTATCGCAGACAACATCAAAGAAGTGATTCCTGAGTTTTTAATGGTATTGAAAGGAGTTATCGACTGCCCGGATTTACCGCTGAACGTATCCCGTAGTGCATTGCAGAACGATGGATTTGTAACAAAAGTCGCAGATTACATTTCCAAGAAAGTGGCGGACAAGCTGAACGGAATGTTCAAGACAGACAGAGAGAACTATGAGAAATACTGGGACGACATCAGCCCGTTTGTCAAGTTTGGCTGCCTGAAGGACGAGAAATTTGGTGAAAAAGTACAGGGCTCTATCCTTTATAAGAATCTGGAGCACAACTATCTGACACTGGAAGACTGCATTGCAGAAAATGTGAAGAAAGAAGAAAGCACAGAGAATACGGATACGGCAGAGACATCTGCCGAAAAAGCAGAATCACCAGAAACTGATACGGATGATACGTCCGCTGAAGATACTTCCGATGGGAAGAAGGAAGAAGAAAAGACGCCGATTTACTATGTGACAGACGAACAGCAGCAGAGCCAGTATATCAAGATGTTCAAAGAGCAGGGACAGGATGCGGTTATCCTGACACATAATATTGATTCTGCGTTTGTGACCTATTTGGAGCAGAAACATGACAACATCAAGTTCATGCGGATTGACGCGGATGTACACGAGTCGCTGAAAGACGAGGTAGCAGAAAACGAAAAAGAAGATTTCCAGAAGACATCCGACAGTCTGGTTGAGATATTCCGCAAGGAGCTTGGCAACGACAAGCTGGAAGTTAAAGTGGAGAAACTCAAAGATGACAATGTGGCATCTATGGCAGTTCTTTCCGAAGAATCAAGACGTATGGCAGAGATGATGAAGATGTATGGCATGAATGGCATGGATCCATCGATGTTCGGAACACAGGCGACATTGATTCTGAATGCAAATCATCCGCTTGTGAAATTCGTAGCAGAGAATCAGGACAGCGAAAATGTATCCGTCATCTGTAAACAGTTGTACGACTTGGCGATGCTGGCACATAAACCGCTCAGTCCGGAGGAGATGACCGCATTCGTACAGAGAAGTAATGAGATTATGATGCTGTTGACGAAGTAATTCTCTGGTTCATTGCCGATTGGCAAGGAGGGAAATACAGAGCCTCAGGTAAACTCGGAGGACCATTGTCAGAAGGGACAATGGTCCTCCGAATGAGTCTAGAAAGGGAAATCTCATAGCACTGCCTTTGCCATATCTCCACTGTACCAGAATTTTTTAATTTCTGCTGACCAGGAGATTTATATAGTCTTCCAGTTTGGTTAAATCGGATTCATTTAATGAATATATTTTTATTATATCTTCCCTGAACCGCACATCATCATTAAGTCTGAAGATAATATCATTCACCATATCATCCCCATGCTCTTTTACAGTCAGCAAATCCGTCAGCTCAATCATCAGCCAACTGGCGATTTCAACAATTTTGTCAGTTCTTGGTATTTTCTTTGAATTGCACCAATCAGAGGCAGTAGCGGACGAAACATGCATTCTTTTATATAAATCTGCCTGAGTTTTCCCTCTTCTCAATAACCAGTAATTGAGGTTATCTGCAAATGCTTTTCTAAGGTCGTCTGTGTCCATATTATTTCCTCCGGTTTAGTAATTAAAGTATAAACTAAAGGCTAGCAACAGTCAATGGGGAGGTGAAAACAAGCTAGCAAAAAGTGTTGACACGCTAACTTTAAGCTAGTATAATACGATATGTAAGGAGCGGAGAGACAAGCAGCCACAACAGAGGGAGGTGATTATAGTAATGAGTAGTATAGAAAAAAAGCCCTTAAAGGTCCTGAGAGTGTCAGCAAACCTGACGCAGGAGGAGACTGCAAAAGAAGTTGGGGTTAACAGGACTACATACGGGAATTGGGAGAACTACAAGTCGTATCCGGATGCTCCACAGCTTGTCAGGTTATCAGAAGTATTCAAATGCTCAATGGATGCTTTTTATTTTCCAACGGATGCTAGCTTAAAACTAGTAAAAGATGAGGAGGAAGTTGGATAAGAGGATTAAAAATCATTGAGCGGAAGACCGTTGTGCGCTGATTTACAGGGCATCCAGAAGTACAGCACACAGTCTCTGGAGAGGGATAATAAACAATACTACGATATAATATGGGGAGGGATGGAACCGGAGAAAAATGCTGCAACATATTGGGGGTTATCGATTGAGGAGGAAAGGTTGGATGAAAAGTTTTGGGAAAAACATGTGGAAGCATAGAACACATGTAATAATGACTTTGCCTGTTATGATACTTATGATTATGTTTTCTTACATTCCAATGTCCGGTGTTATTCTGGCATTTAAGAAGTACAATTATACACTTGGAATGTGGAAGAGCCCATGGGTTGGTCTTGACAATTTCAAATTTTTGGTTGCTTCAAAATCAACCTTCCTGAATATGACAGGTAACACTTTAATGTATTATGTGATTTTTACACTTTTAGGCACATTTTTGAATATAGTACTTGCGATTGCGATTGATCAGCTGGTATTCAAAAAACTAGGAAAAACCCTGCAGAGTGTCATGATTATTCCCGTATTTATCTCTTATGCAGCAGTACAGTTTATTGTATTTGCGTACTTAAATTCAAATACGGGTTTAATCAATAATCTGTTCGGAACTTCTACAAGATGGTATACAGAGTCACAGTACTGGCCGTTGATATTGACCATTGTAAAGATGTGGAGCAGTGTTGGATACGGCTCCGTATTGTATATGTCTGTTCTTGCAGGTATTGATCAGGAACAGTATGAAGCAGCACAGATTGATGGTGCGAATAAATGGCAGCAGATTAAAAGTATCACCATTCCGTCACTTATTCCGATGATTACAATCATGCTTTTGCTTAGTGTCGGCGGTATTATGAGGTCCGATACGGGTCTGTTCTATCAGGTAACAAGAAACAGTGGTGTACTGTATGATACGACACAGGTTATTGACTCCTATGTACTGAATTCTATTTTCCAAAATTCGAACTTTGGATTTACTGCAGCAACCGCATTGTTCCAATCCTTGGTAGGAACGATATTGATTATCATATCGAATTTTGTTGTCCGTAAACTGGAACCGGATAATGCATTGTTCTAAAGGAGAAAGAAGAAATGAGAGAGAATAAGGAAGATAAAGTGGTTTATAAAACAAGGAAAAAGATAGGAAAAGGACAGTATATCCTTACTTTTTGCCTGAGCCTGTATACGCTATTCTGTGCATTGCCGATTCTTTTGGTTTTTGTATCTGCATTTACAGACGAGTCATGCTTTTCCTCAGAAGGTTTTACCTATTTTCCTTCGAGGTGGTCAACAGATGGATTCATGGCAGTTTTGAAATATGGTAAGCAGCTTGCAGTGTCCTATGGTGTGACAATCGGTGTAACACTGAGCGGTACGTTATTGGGGCTATTACTGATGAGCATGTTTGCATATGCACTTACGAGAAAAGATTTTCCATTGAGGAGATTCATGACTGTATTTATCACCATTCCGATGTTGTTCAGTGGTGGTCAGTTGGCTTCTTACATTATTAATACAAATTTATATCATATGAAGGATAATATCCTGATACTGATTCTTCCGTTATGTGTTTCAACAATGAATATCATCATTATGCGAACATACATAAAGGGAAGTGTACCGGAGGAATTGATGGAATCTGCAAGAATTGATGGTGCTGGCGAATGGCGTACGTTCTTCCAGATTACACTGCCACTTATGAAACCGTGTCTGGCTTCTGTAGGATTCATGATGGCAACTGCTTATTGGAATGATTGGCAGAGTGCATTGCTGTATATCACCAGTGATAGCAAAAAACCATTGCAGCTTCTGCTAATTAACATTTCAAAGAGCATTGATACGTTACTGAATTCAAAAAATGTGCCATCATCCGCATTGGCGGCGATGCAGGGAAGTATCCCATCCAATTCAGCAACAATGGCAACGGTATTAATTGTAATCGGACCTATTATGATTGCTTATCCTTTCTTCCAGAAATATTTTGTAAAAGGAATCACAATGGGATCAGTGAAGGGCTAAAGATAGATTATCATAAAATAAGAAACATAGTATGTTCATAGTACAAGGAGAATGATGTTATGAAAAATAAAACGATAGGAAAAGCAATGTCTCTGTTACTCGCAACTGCCATGGTTGGTTCACTTACAGCCTGTGGGGGAAGTGGTGAAGGCAAAAAAGATAAGACTGTAGTCGAAGATGGAAAGACAGTCATCAAAGTTGTAAGATGTACAAACAATATTGCACTTGCAGATGGTGAAGAAGTTCAGAAGGTTGAAGATGCCATCAATGATTACATTGCAGATAAAATTGATGTAAAGGTAGATATTACGGAAATTGCAGGTGGTGAATATCCGGATAAATGTAATCTTGCTCTGGCAAACAATGAAATAAACCTTCTTTGGACAGCAAACTGGCAGGGGGCAGTCAGCTGTGACAGCCTTTATCAGGCGGATGCAGTATATGATATCTCAGATCTCCTGCCGGGTACGACCTTATACAAATCTATACCAGAGAAAGTATGGGAGGCATCCAGATATGATGGAAAAGATTATTTCATTCCGGTTTACAAGGAAATTACAGAGGGTTACGATCTTATGTTCAGAAAGGATCTTGTAGACAAATATGGATGGGATCTTTCTTCTGTTAAGAATTTGAAGGATATTGAACCAATGTTGGAAGACTGTGTGAATGATGATACAGTGGAAGCGCCATTCCTTACACAGGCGACTGGTTTTGCATACAAATACTTTTTCGATAAGTATGATTGGATTGGCGGCTCAAGCATGTATGGAGTTGACAAAGACACCAATAAAGTGGTGAACATTGTGGGAACAGACGAATACAAAGAATTCTGCAAATTAATGTGTGACTGGGCTGCAAAAGGGTATATCAAAGAAGGAGATGCAACGAAGAGCAATCCAAGTACAGCCATGACCTCTCAGTACTGGGGAATCAGCTGGTGGACAGATGTACCGAACAATGCTGAAGCAAATACACGCTATAAACAAGACGTTGAACTGGTTCCTATGACCAGTAACTGGATCAATTCCAATTCAACATTAGGTTCCTGCTATGCAATTTCTGCGACAAGTACAGAAGACGAAGCAAAAGCATGTATTGATTTCCTTGGTCTTTTGAACACGGATAAAACCGTTGCGGATTTATTCACATTTGGTATTGAGGGAACCGACTACAAACGTAACGGGGACGGTTATGTGACGGACAAAGGGGACCGCTATAACCACAGTGCATGGGAGTCATGCAGCATCCGTTCTCTTTCTTTGGAAGAGGGAGAACCAGCAAACAAAGTTGAGTTATATGAAGCATTTAACAACGATGCCAAAGAATCCATAGCAACAGGATTCAGACTTGATAAGACACCGATTGAGGCACCGCTTGCAGCATGCACTAATGTTCTGGACACTTATGGGTTTGTTTTGGAAAATGGCGGATATGCGCCGGAAGACGTTGATGACGCGTTGGAAGAATTTCAGGCTGCACTGGACGAAGCTGGTTATCAGGATGTTCTTAAGGAAGTAACCAGACAGTACGATGAATGGAAAGCACAGCAATAGTTGTTTGTCTGGCTGAAAGCGGGAGGGCAGCCCGGAGCAGGGATACCGGTTATATTTGCATAGCTGCCCTTTCGCCGTATCAAGGACTGGAATGATTTGGCATTGGAAGGAATATGGAGGACAGCATGAGAGAGCGTGATATGGGAAAGATAATTTTGGATTTGCCGCCTCGGCAGGAGCAGGCTAATCCACGAAACAGCGAGGGCGCATTTTTGTCGCTGGAAAATGGAACGATTATTTTTGCGTTCAGCCGGTTTAAGGGGGATGATCCTTCTGATGATGCAACATCAGATATTTGTGCATTATATTCCTATGACGATGGAAATACATTTGGAAATAGGAAGACAATACTCACATGCGAGGAAGAGCGGGCGGTAAATATTATGTCGCCTTCTATGATGCATATGCAAAATGGCGATATCGGACTCTTTTATTTGGTGAGGGAGAATAAAAGAAAATTACAGATGTTCTTGAGACGTTCATCGGATGGCGGCATGACATGGGGGAAACGAGTGCTCTGTACTCCGATGGATGGAGTCCTAGTGGTGAATAACGACAGGGTGACACGTTTGGCAAATGGAGATATATTGATACCGGCTGCCTGCCACAGGGGGGAGGGAACCTCTTTTGAAGAATATGCACAGTTGCGGTATTTCTTTTCAGAGGACGATGGAAAAACATGGCGGCAGTCGGAAGGAAGATGTATCCTGCCATATACGAACAACAGTAATTCGGGCTTGCAGGAGCCGGGAGTGCTGGAATTAAGGCAGGGACAGATTTGGAGCTGGGCAAGGACGGACTTGGGCAGGCAATACGAAACATTTTCCATGGATAACGGCAGAACGTGGACAATGTGTCAGCCATCCAGGTTTTCAGCACCGAAAAGCCCATTGAGCATGAAAAAGGACAGCGCAGGTACAATATATGCAGTTTGGAATCCGATTCCCGAATATAATGGAAGAAATAAAATTGAGGGGATATTCCTCGGCGGAAGAACCCCTTATGTGATGGCGGTCAGTAAGGATAATGGCGCATCATTTACCGAACCAATTGCGTTTGAAACGGAGGAAGACAGAGGATATTGTTACTGTGCGATTCATTTTCACAAAGACAGTATGCTGCTGGCATATTGCGCCGGAGGTCTTGAGGACCACAGTTGCCTGACCAGATGCAGGATAAGAAAAATTCCAATGGAACAGATTAACAGTGAATTTGGTTTAAAATAGGCAAAAGACAGTTGCAATTTTATTTAAGTTACGGAGGACAGAATTATGTATATTATACCAGAACCACAGGAATGGGAGCTTCATGAAGGGAAATATGAAATCTCATATGACAGCAGAATCTTGATTGATAATAGCTGTTCTGATGAGACAAGAAAATATGCTGTTACTCTCCAAAAAGCTGTTTTGT